>NZ_AKJE01000079.1 GCF_000282495.1 Pseudomonas sp. GM79 | reverse complement strand
CGCTCCCACATTGGAATGCGTTCCCCTGTGGGAGCGGGCTTGCTCGCGAAGGCCGAAGGCCTCGATCTCAGCGTTTCACTGCCGTCGGCTTATTCAACTCAGCCCGCTTGCTCAGCAAATCAAACACCGCCGGATACGCCGGCCGTTCGACATACCGACCGGCACCACGCTCGGCCCGCAAATCACCATCGGCCCACACCACTCGGCCCTGGCTGACGGTGTGGCTCGGCACGCCGCGCACGGTCTTGCCTTCAAAGATGTTGAAGTCGACTTGCTGGTGATGAGTCTTGGCTGAAATCGTCCGCGTACCTTCCGGATCCCAGAGCACCAGATCCGCATCGGCGCCCACTCGAATCGCACCCTTGCGCGGATAGAGGTTGAAGATTTTCGCGGTGTTGGTGGAAGTGAGGGCAACGAAGTGCTGCATCGACAAGCGCCCGGTGTTCACCCCCTCATCCCAGAGCACCGCCATGCGGTCTTCGATACCCGCGGTGCCGTTCGGGATTTTGCTGAAGTCGTCACGGCCGGCAGCTTTTTGCTCGGCGCAGAAGCAGCAATGGTCAGTGGCGGTGGTGTGCAGGTTGCCCGCTTGCAGGCCATGCCAAAGGGCTTCCTGATGGCCACGAGGACGGAAGGGTGGGCTCATCACGTAACCGGCGGCGGTCTGCCAGTCCGGGTGTTGGTAGACGCTGTCGTCCAGCAGCAGATGCCCGGCCAGCACTTCGCCGTAGACCGGTTGGCCCTTGGCGCGAGCGTAGGTTATTTCGTCGAGGGCTTCCTTGGTCGAGACGTGGACCAGGTACAGCGGCGTGCCGAGGGTTTCGGCGATGCGGATCGCCCGGCTCGCGGCTTCACCTTCCACCTGCGAAGGCCGCGACAGCGGATGTGCTTCCGGCCCGGTCATGCCCTGGGCCATCAATTTGCGCTGCAGGTGATAGACCAGCTCGCCGTTTTCCGCATGCACGGTCGGCACGGCGCCCAGTTCCAGGCAGCGCTCGAAGCTCGCCACCAATGTGTCGTCGGCGGCCATGATCGCGTTCTTGTAGGCCATGAAATGCTTGAAGCTGTTGACCCCATGCTGGCTGACCAGCTCGGCCATTTCCTCGCGGACCTGCTCGCTCCACCAGGTGATGGCGACGTGGAAACCGTAATCCGACGCCGACTTCTCCGCCCAGCCGCGCCATTGATGAAACGCCTCCATCAACGATTGCTGCGGGTTGGGAATCACGAAGTCGATGATCGAGGTGGTGCCGCCGGCAAGCCCTGCCGCGGTTCCGCTGAAGAAGTCCTCGCTGGCCACCGTGCCCATGAAGGGCAGCTGCATATGAGTGTGCGGGTCGATGCCGCCGGGCATCAGGTATTGGCCGCTGCCATCGAGCACCTCGGCATCGGTGGGAACATCGAGGTTTTCACCGATGGCTTTGATCACGCCGTCGGCGCAATAGACGTCGGCGCGATAACTTTCATCATGGGTAATAACGGTGGCGCCACGGATCAACAGAGACATTCCGAGTTCCTCGCAGGCATTGACCGACTGATGCCGGTTCTAAATGTTTTATATGAAGCAGACGCCAATCGGTGTATTCCTGTCAGCGCTGTCAAGAATAGACGCTAGCTGCAGTTTGTGGATTGAGCAAGAATATTTTTTATAAGCTTATTACTTATTTAACTGATTGATAAATAACGATAAAAACTGAAAATCACCAAAATGGTGAGGCCTCTCACCATTTTGACGCACTTGACAGGTTCCAAAAATAGACGAGATTTTCTATGTGAAATCAGCCGCTTGAGGATGGTCTATGGTTGATGCGCAATCTTTCAAAAAAGATCGACGCACCAGATTGAGTCCTGACTGTTCGGACAACTTGCCTGACATTCGGCCTGAGTGGCATGGCAACTCACCGCGGATTCAATAGTTGGATAAATAAAGCTGATTAACATCAGTTGGTTAGCGAAATTTTATGGCACTGCCCGATGCGCTAGCGGGGCACCCGGCACGTTTATTGATGCCGCCGCTGACACCTTTGGCCGGTCCATGAAAGTTGTCAGTTTCTCCGGCCATCGTCCGGCTCGCGCCCCTCGCGCCAGCCCCTGATGAGCAAAAATAATCAAAAGAACAGTGGAGCGGCCATGCAACAGATCAGATCGCAAGTGACCGAGCGCGACGGCTTGTTTGAGCTCGAAGCCGGCAGCGACGTCCTCGACAGTCCCCGTTACAACCACGACATGGCACCGACCAAGGTGCGCGAACGAACCTGGAACAAATGGCACATCACCGCGTTATGGGTCGGCATGGCGATCTGCGTGCCGACCTACACCCTCGGCGGCGTGCTCACCGCCTATTTCGGCCTGACCGTGGGCGAAGCGCTGCTGGCGATTCTGTTCGCCAACATCATCGTGCTGATCCCGCTGACCCTGAACGCCTTCCCCGGCACCAAGTACGGCATTCCGTTTCCGGTGTTGCTGCGCTCATCCTTCGGCATCCTCGGTTCCAACATTCCGTGTCTGATTCGTGCCCTGGTGGCGTGTGGCTGGTTCGGCATCCAGACCATGTTCGGCGGGCTGGCCATTCACCTGTTTCTCGGTTCGGTGTTCGATGACTGGAAAGCCCTCGGCGGCACCGGTGAGGTGATCGGCTTCATGGTGTTCTGGGCCTTGAACCTGTGGGTGGTGATTCGCGGCGCGGACTCGATCAAATGGCTGGAAACCCTCTCGGCGCCGTTGTTGGTGCTGGTGGGCGTGGGGCTGCTGGTGTGGGCGATGCCAAACGTGTCGATGACCGAGTTGCTGGCGATCCCGGCCAAGCGTCCGGAAGGGGCCAGCGTGGTCAGTTATTTTGCCGCCGGGCTGACCGCCATGGTCGGGTTCTGGGCCACTTTGTCGCTGAACATTCCGGACTTCAGCCGCTACGCGAAAAGCCAGAAGGATCAGATCGTCGGGCAGATCATCGGCTTGCCCCTGACCATGTTCCTGTTCGCCTCCCTTGGTGTGGTGATGACGGCCGCGTCGGTAAAACTGGTGGGCGTCACTGTCTCTGATCCGGTCACCCTGATCGGCCATATCCAGAGCCCGGTCTGGGTCGCCCTGGCCATGGCACTGATCATCATCGCCACGCTATCGACCAACACCGCAGCCAACATCGTGTCGCCGACCAACGATTTCCAGAACGTCGCGCCCAAGGTCATCAACCGCACCACAGCGGTGATGCTCACGGGGCTGGTCGGGTTGGCGCTGATGGCCCATGAGTTGCTGAAAAAGCTCGGACTGATCGTTTCGGATTTGAGCCTGGAGACGGTGTATTCCAACTGGTTGCTGGGCTATTCGAGCCTGCTGGGCCCGATCGCCGGGATCATGGTGGTGGACTATTTCCTGATCAAGAAACAGCAACTGGACCTGGCGGGCCTCTACCGTGATGACGTTTACCCGGCGTGGAACTGGTTCGGTTTTATCGCGTTCGGCGTGCCGGTAGCGTTGACGCTGTTGTCGCTGGGCAGCGATGCGTTCAGCTGGTTCTACAGCTACGGCTGGTTCACCGGCTCGGCCCTTGGTGGGCTGATTTATTACGGGTTGAGTGTGATGCGGCCGAGTCCTACTGCCGTGAAATCGGCGGTGTGAGGGATGGCCCCTTCGCGAGCAAGCCCGCTCCCACAGTGGATCTCCAGTGTTCACAAAACCCATGTGGGAGCGGGCTTGCTCGCGAAGGCGGCCTCAAAGACACCAAAATTCGCCTGAAGAAACCTATAACAACTGCCTGAGGAGATCACCATGAACGCTGCCATAGACGTTCTGCAGTCCACCCATCAGCACATCAACCGCGACCGTCTGTGGCAGTCGCTCATGGATCTGGCCAAACTCGGTGCCACGGTCAAGGGCGGCGTCTGCCGGCTGGCCCTGACCGACCTCGACCGCCAGGCCCGGGACATCTTCGTGAATTGGTGCGAGGAAGCCGGCTGCACCGTCAGCATCGACGCTGTCGGCAACATCTTCGCCCGCCGTCCGGGGCGCAACCCGAACCTGCCGCCGGTGATGACCGGCAGCCACATCGACACCCAACCCACCGGCGGCAAGTTCGATGGCTGCTTCGGCGTGCTCGCCGGGGTCGAAGTCTTGCGCACCCTCAATGACCTGAAGGTGGAAACCGAAGCGCCGCTCGAAGTGGTGGTCTGGACCAACGAAGAAGGCTCGCGCTTCGCTCCCTGCATGATGGGCTCCGGCGTGTTCGCGGAAAAATTCACCCTGGAAGAAACCCTGGCCAAGGTCGATGCCGAGGGCGTGACCGTCGGCGAAGCCTTGAACGCCATCGGCTATGCCGGGCCGCGCAAGGTCAGCGGCCATGCCGTCGGTGCGTATTTCGAAGCGCACATCGAGCAAGGCCCGATTCTTGAAGACGAACACAAAACCATCGGCGTGGTAATGGGCGCCCTCGGGCAGAAATGGTTCGACCTGAAATTACGCGGCGTCGAAGCTCACGCCGGCCCGACGCCGATGCACTTGCGCAAGGACGCTCTGGTCGGCGCCTCGGTGATCGTCGGCGCGGTCAATCGCGCCGCCCTCGGCCATCAGCCCCATGCGTGCGGCACCGTCGGCTGCCTGCAAGCCTACCCCGGCTCGCGCAACGTGATTCCTGGCGAAGTGCGCATGACCCTGGACTTCCGTCATCTGGAACCGGCGCGACTCGATTCAATGATCGCCGAAGTCCGTGAGGTCATCGAAACCACCTGCGAGGAACACGGCCTGACCTTCGAACTGACCCCCACCGCCGACTTCCCGCCGCTGTACTTCGACAAGGGCTGCGTCGAAGCGGTACGCGGCGCGGCGCAAGGGTTGGGTTTATCGCACATGGACATCGTCAGCGGGGCAGGGCATGACGCGATCTTCCTCGCCGAACTCGGCCCGGCGGGGATGATTTTCGTGCCTTGCGAAGGCGGTATCAGCCACAACGAAATCGAAAACGCCGCACCCGATGATTTGGCTGCCGGGTGTGCGGTGTTGTTGCGGGCGATGTTGGCTGCGTCGGATGCGATTGCCAGCGGTGAATTGGCGGCTTGAAGATCAAAAGATCGCAGGCTTCGGCAGCGCCCACAGGCGCGTAGGAGCTGCCGAAGGCTGCGATCTTTTGCTTCTACGCGTTAAAAAAACGTCCCCCACGTCACAAACCTGAATCCTCAATCGTCATCCTGTTGAACCCCTTAAATAGCGGAGCAACACGATGTCGTCCAACACCCAACCGGTCAATCTGCTGCAATCCATCCCTCAGGTTTTCGAAAGCCTGACCCAGGTCCATGTCACCCTCGACAGCCATGGCCTGGACCCGACCCTCAAACACCTGCTGCACCTGCGTGCCTCGCAGATCAACCAATGCGGTTTCTGCGTGAAGATGCACACCCGCGAGGCGCGCGAGGCCAATGAAACCAACGAGCGCCTGGATCGCCTGATTGTCTGGCGCCATGTCAGCGATTTCAGCGCCTCGGAACGCGCGGCCCTGGCCTGGACCGAAGCCCTGACCGTACTCGATGAAAAGACCGATTACGCCAGCCTGCGCGGCGACTTGCGCGAGCATTTCAACGATGCTCAGATCGGTGCCTTGACGGCCGAGATCGGCATGATCAACCTGTGGAACCGTTTGCAGGTGTCGAGGCACTGATCGATGAACTCCGCTGAAAACGCCGCCGCTGTATTCGAGCAGCGCCGGCCCTTTTTGCTCGGTCTGGCGTATCGCATTCTCGGCTCGCGCACCGAAGCCGAGGATGTGGTGCAAGAGTTGTTCATCAAGTGGCTGGAGGCCGACCGGGCCTCCATCGCCACGCCGGCCGCCTGGCTCACCACGGCCTGCACCCGGCACTGCATTGACCTGCTGCGCTCGGCGCACACGTCACGGGTCGACTACATCGGCACCTGGCTGCCGGAGCCGATTCACACCACCCATCAGCATTCACCCGAACACATGCATGAACTGGCCTCGTCATTGTCCACCGCGTTCCTGCTCTTGCTGGAACGGCTGACTCCCAAGGAACGCGCCGCGTACCTGCTCTACGAAATTTTCGACATGGATTACGCGCAAGTCGCCGAGGCGATCGGGGTCCAGGAAGCGGCTTGTCGCAAATTGGTATCCCGAGCCAAGGTCGGTCTGGGTAGCGGGCAAATCCGCTATCAGCCGGAGCCGGCGCGTCAGGACCAATTGCTGAGCGCCTTCCACAGCGCCATCGCCAGCGGCTCAACCGCATCCCTGACCGCGCTGCTGGCCGAAGACGTCGAACTCTGCGCCGATGGCGGCGGCAAGGCCTCGGCCATCCGCGAAACCTTGTCTGGCATTACCAGCGTGCTGGATTTCATTGGTCAGTCTTTGCATGTCTATTGGCATACTTGCGAATGGCTGCCCAGCGAAATCAATGGGGCACAAGGCGTGATCATCAAGGCGGACGGGGTCATTACTGCGTCGATGACGTTTGGTTTTGATGAAGCGGGGCGGGTGAGCCGGATTTTTATCATGCGCAATCCGGATAAGCTGGCGGGGCTGGATGCATCGTTGCAAGTGCAATAGTTGATCGTTCCCACGCTCTGCGTGGGAATGCAACCCGGGACGCTCCGCGTCCCTTTCGAGAGCTGGAACGCGGAGCGTCCCTAGAGGCATTCCCACGCGGAGCGTGGGAACGATCAGCCCGGCGGATGAGTCCTCAGCACTATCCCAATCCCCCGCGGTCGTAATCTTCACAGGGCCGCGCGTAACGGCGCCGCCGCAATCGTGGAGATCCAATGAGCCAGGACGTCCTGACCACCGAAACCAATCGCCGCCAGTTGCAGCAGATCATCGCCGGGCTGTCCGACGGGGTGATTTTGCTGGAGCTCGACCAGACGATCCTCTGGGCCAATGACGCCGCGCTGACCATGCACGGCGTCAGTCGGATCGGTGAGCTGGGGGCCAATGCCAAGGAATACGCGAAGCGGTTTGCCTTGCGTTATCGCAACAATCACCCGGTGGCGACGGAGAATTATCCGATCAGCCGTGTTGCCCGCGGCGAGATGTTCAACGATGTACTGGTTGAATTGACGCCAGTCGAAAACGACGAACGCACCTGGGTCCACAGCGTGCGCAGCATGGTGCTGGCGGATCGCGCCGGCGAGCCGGAGTCGTTGGTGCTGATCATGAACGACGTCACCGAATGGGCCAGCGCCGAGCAGCGTTTCGAAAAGACCTTCAATGCCAACCCGGCCCCGGCGGTGATCTGTCGCCTCAGCGATTTGCGCTACATCAAAGTCAACCAGGGCTTCCTGGAAATGACCGGTTATGCCCGCGATCAGGTGATCGGCACTTCGACCTATGAGCTGGATGTGCTGGAGCGCGCTGAAAACAAGGACCTGGCCAAGCAGCGTTTGCGTGACGGGGCAACCATTCCGCAGATGCAGGCCGAACTGCAATTACCCGACGGTGGCAGCAAACAGGTGATCGTTGCCGGGCAACCACTTGAGCTCAATGACGAAGCTTGCATTCTGTTTTCCTTCGTCGATATGGAGCTGCGGCACAAGGCCGAAATTGCCCTGCGCCAGAGCGAGGAACGGTTCGCCAAAGCCTTTCGTCTCACCCCGATACCGATCCTGGTGTGCAGCGCCGACGATCAAGTGGTGATGGACGTTAACGAAGCCTTTCTCGATACCCTCGCATGCCCGAGTGAAGAGGTGCTCGGCAAGACCGTGGCGCAACTCGGTTTCATCGATGACGCAGGCGCTCGCACGCGGCTGTTTGCAGCCCTGGAGAAAACCGGGAGTGTGGATCGCGTCGATGTCAGGGTGCGCCGCAAGGATGCCGGGCTGATCGATTGCGCCGTCTCGGCGGACACCGTGAACATTCAGGGTGGCACTTGCTACCTGCTGGTATTGATGGACATTACGGAGCGCAAACGCACCGAGCTGGAACTGGTGTCAGCCATTGAAGAGGTGATGAAAGATGCCTCCTGGTTCAGCCGCACGCTGATCGAAAAACTCGCCAACGTGAAGAACGTCAATTCACCGCAGTTGCCCACTGTGTCGTTCACCGAACTGACCGCGCGAGAGCGCGATGTGCTCGGCTTGATCTGTGAAGGCCTGGCCGACAAGGAAATCGCCGCACGCCTGAAACTGGCGCCTAATACGGTGCGCAATCATGTTTCGACGGTGTATTCCAAACTCGACGTGCACAGCCGCAGCGAGGCGATTGTATGGGCTCGAGAACGAGGTCTGTTCTCCAGCGAGAGGCGGCCAAAGGGGCAACGTTAAGATGCAAATGCACTAGTTGGGATGGTGCAATTTGATGTTCTGCTCAGGGGCTGGTTTTTCTAGGCTGTGAGGGTGCGATACGTGGCTTCGAGCCGGTATCGCGTCCTCTTCGAAGCAGCTAAAGGAACAGCCACATGGGTGCGAACAGTTCAAGCGTGGAGTCGATTTCAGGTCGTCGCCAAGGTGAATCGGGATGAATCATCTGGCGCAATTGCGTATGCAACTGGAGCGGAGTTTTTCGCCGTTGGCCTGTGAGTGCGCGCTCACCGGGGATAATTCGTTGACGGTGAAGCTTTATCATCCGGCGACGGGGCAGGTGGATCTGGTGGTCAGCGGGTTGAGCATGGTGAATCTCAGGACGCCGGAGGCGTTGACGGCGTTGATTGAAGAGTTGCGGTACGAGCTTGAGAGCATTGGTCTGCATCGGTCCAGTGCGTTGTAGGCGCTGACTTGTTTCCCGCTGCTTATGGTTTCGCCAGCACAGTCTATTAGGCGTTTTTCTGGCATTGGCGGGTGGCTGGGCTATAAGGAATGCGAGGTATTTCTTTTCTGTGACGGGGCCGCGGGTAGGCGGTGTGGTTTTTGTGTCGCGGAAAATGTCGATTACTCACCGCGGGTCAGCCTATGAACAGCCTTGGGATACATATTTTTTCGCCACTGTCGCTCTTACTCTGCGCGGCGATTCTGGGTGGTTGCGCCAGTCCGCCACCTCCACCACCCGCTGCGCCGCCACCGCCACCGGTTCGTACCTGCCAGACCTCCGAAAACACCGATGTGCAGGGTGATATGAGGGCAGAAGGGCAGGTGACGCGGACCACGACCCTGACCCGTTGCGTCACTCAGTAAGTTTGCTCCGGTTAATGGCGTTTACCGCCAGTGGCCCTCTGCGACTGGCGGGTGTCGCCCGAGCGGCGATTCAGACTTCCTCGATCCTGACCCAACGCGACTCGTGTGCCGCCAAACGAATCGCTGTCGCCAGGCGTTCGACTTCCCATGCCTGCTCGAAATCTGTCCCGTCCTGACCGAGGCCGGCCAGCGCCATCACCCACTCATGCACTTCCAAAGTCTTGAGTTCGTTGTAACCCAACTGATGCCCCGGTGCCGGGCTGAAAGCGGCATAACCCGGTAAATCCGGCCCTGCCAATAGCCGTTGAAAACCGCCTTGCCCTGCGCGATACATCCGCAGTTCATTCAAGCGTTCCTGATCGAACGCCAGGGTGCCCCGGGTGCCGCTGATTTCAAAACTCAGGTGATTCTTGTAACCGTGTTTGAGCCAACTGCTGCTGAACGTCCCGCGCGCGCCGTTGGCGAACCGCAGCAACGCGTGGACCTGATCGTCGACCGCGACCTCGCGTCGTTCCTGGCCACCTAACGTAACGGGGCGTTGCGCATGCACGGTCTGGGTATCTGCGCACACCGCCTGAATATCGCCAAGCAGATGACGGGCCATGGCCAGCAAGTGACTGCCCAGGTCCGCCAAGGCACCGCCGGCGTAATCGGCGTCACAGCGCCAGGACCAGGGTGAAACGGGATCGGCCATGAAGTCTTCGCTGAATTCGCCCTGGAAACTGATGATCTGTCCCAACGCTCCGCTTTGAATCAAATCCCGAGCGAGGCCGATGATCGGATTGTGCTGGTAGTTATAGCCGACCCGCGTCACCACGCCCGCAGCTTTAGCGGCCAGACGCATGGCGCTGGCCTGTTCGAGGTTCACCGCCAGCGGTTTTTCGCAGTACACCGGCTTGCCGGCGGCGAGAGCGGCCATGGCCATGGGGTAGTGCAGATGATTGGGGGTTGTGATGGCGATCAGATTGACCTTGGGATCGTTGATCAGCTGTTGCCAGTCACTGTGAGCGGCATCGAAGCCCCACGCGTCGGCGCAGTGCCGGGCGCGCTGCGGATCGGCGTCGGCGAGGGCAGCCAGTTTGAGCTTCAGCGGCAATTCAAAAACGGCGCTGACGTTGCGAAAGGCCAAGGCGTGGGCGCGGCCCATGAAACCTGTGCCGATGAGTCCGATACCGAGTTCGCGCATAGCCGGGGTCCTTTGGATTTTTATTTTCAGGAGGGCTATTTATGGAATAAATATTCCTAATATGCAAATGGTGGAATAAATATTCTTGTATTGGATCCGACACTGCCTGTGCAAACACCAATCTCGCTGTAGGAGCTGGTGTGCTCACGTGAGAAACAAAAAAGGCAGCCATTTGGCCAATGCCAGTCAGTTAAGGCGCAATCCATGTGGGAGCGGGCTTGCTCGCGAAAGCGGTGTATCAGGCAACATCAATGTTGACTGTGCCG
>NZ_AKJE01000078.1 GCF_000282495.1 Pseudomonas sp. GM79 | reverse complement strand
ACTCTGATCGGCTTGAACAGCCACTGACGACCCTGCGCAGACCACAAGAGTCAGACTGATCAGAGATTGATGTGCAGGCACGCTGCGGGAAATAACAGGGTAGCGCATGATGTTTTCTCACAATGAGTTATTATTGTTTTTGTTGCGATTTTTAGCTCGTGACAACGCATGCACAGACAACTCGAAGAGCTAACTTCCGAGCGACTGCGGAGTTCCCTTATCTGTCTTGTAATAACCCTTATTGAGCAACTTGATAATTGGTTAATATCACCTTAAGCAAAACCCGAGCGTGCGCAGACGCGAGCCTGACTCAATGCCTGTATTGGCACGCTCGTGGGGAATTGCGTAATAACAATGACTGAAAGTTAAAACGTGCTCTAACGCTCGGCGATCAACCCGCACTCCCCGGCGTTTTGCAACGTGTGTATTCCAATTGATAAAGCGTGGTTTCTGGTCCCATCGATTGCCCCTCCAACAGCCGTTTTAGCTCGGCCACAAAAGACTCGCCGGCGACGCGAACGTAGTCAGGCGCACAACCTTCGATCATGACGATCCAGGCCGGTATCTGGGTCCCTTCAGAGCGGGCCTTTTTCTCTGCGGTTTCAACTTTGCTCACGGCCTCATCAGCCACACACAAATGCACGCCGGTAATACCCTGTGTATCAACAAGGGGAGGAAGCACGCGTTGGCGCAATGCGTCTGAAACCGATTTATGTCGCCCTTCGACAACATCGAAACGGACTGTTAACAAATACGCGCCCTGCCCCACACCGCTCGTGTAAGTGACCTCGCAAATGGATCGCGCGACGTTGCGATAGGACTTCACCGACTGCTGGGTCCATGCCGTCGGAGTGTTGAGACGCGATAAATAATCCTGCCCTCCCAGCACCTGCACAGTGTCAGCCTCATAGAGGTTGAAATAGGTCGGCCCTGCATCCAAAGCGATGTATCGGCGCCCCCGCAAAAACCCCGGAATTCCAGCCCGCTCAGGCATGTGCTCACGGTTATGCCACTCATAGAACTCGTCCCGCGCTTCGGGCAAAAGATCGTGCCAGATTGCGACTACACCTGTTCCAGCAAAGCTCATAGCGTTTCCTCTAGTGATAGTCAGTCAACATTGGGATGGCGACCGGCGACCCATGCAGCCCCCATTTCAGCAACGTACGGAACCACGGTTTGAAATTGTTCACCCAGGCCTTGGCCACCGACACGCATGGTGTCACCCGCCTTGAGGAATACCGGCGGCTTCTGCCCGAGCCCCACACCTGGTGGCGTACCGGTAATGATGACGTCACCCGGCATTAGCGGCATGAAGCGACTGAGGTACGCGACAATATGTGCAACGCTGAAAATCATCGTACGGGTATTACCGGCCTGGAGACGTTTGCCGTTCACGTCGAGCCAGAGGTCAATTGCCTGCGGGTCGGCAATTTCGTCACGGGTGACCAGCCAAGGTCCCAGTGGTGCGAAAGAAAAACCGCTTTTTCCCTTGGTCCACTGACCTTCGTACTCAAGCTGATAAGCCCGCTCGGAAACATCATTGGCCAGGCAATAACCGGCAATATGATCCAAGGCCTGCGACTCATCAATCTGCCAGGCAGGCGTACCAATGACGATGGCCAGTTCGACTTCCCAATCAAGCTTCTGAGCCCCCGTTGGTAA
The DNA here is from genome assembly GCF_000282495.1 of Pseudomonas sp. GM79. Taxonomy (GTDB): domain Bacteria; phylum Pseudomonadota; class Gammaproteobacteria; order Pseudomonadales; family Pseudomonadaceae; genus Aquipseudomonas. The sequence continues at coordinate 127,458 of NZ_AKJE01000078.1, read as the reverse complement.
AATGACCGGGTCATTGGGTCCGCTGATGGACGCGGTGTGTTTGTTGAAGACCACCGGTTGGCTGGGGATAGGTGTATTCGTTTCAGCCGCGTGATCGGAGTAGTTCAGGCCGATGCAAATCAGGTTCGGTACGCTGCCTACGCATGGACCAAGACGTGTGCCAGGCGCCACCACCGGCAGCTTTTCAACGTCAACAGCACGCAGTTTTTCCAGCACTGTCGGGCTCAGGGCCGACGCATCGATGTCGTCGACAATGCCCGAAAGGTCTCGCACGATCCCTTGCGAATCCAAAACTCCCGGCTGTTCCTGCCCCGGTAAACCAAAACGAACTAAGCGCATTTGTTACTCCTCCAGCGTTGAGAAATGGACAGACAATGAGCCCGCTTCGCCGAACTGGACATGCAGTGGCTGATTAACGGGCACATCGAGAACACCTGCATAGGACCCGGTGATAATCACCTGCCCTGCTTGCAGCCCTATCCCTTGTGTAGACAGAAAATTGGCCAGCCAGACGATCGGCAATAACGGATCCCCGTCCGGATGGCGGCCCTTGATATTCAGAAGCTCCGACGTTGCATCGCTCAGGGTGATATCCAGTTCGGAGGGCATGCTGGCAGCGTTCGACAGCGTGATTGGCGCCCCCAGTACCAGGCCATGATTGAATAGACCATCCGCGAGCAATTGCTCGAACGGCAGTGTGTGTGGATCGGTATAACGGCAGTCGATCACTTCCAATGCCAAGTGCACGTCGCTGATCGCAGCAACGATCTGTTCAGTTGTATAAGGCTCGACACGAGCCGGTAAATCATGGGCCAGGACGCACGCCAGTTCAGGTTCGATGCGCGCCTTATCGGCGTCGGCGGCCAGTCGGTAACGTTCGCCTTTTACAATGCTGTCGCTGTAGATCGGGGCGACGATCCACTTGCCAGCCGGGGGTAACGCACACTTCCACCCCCCCATGGTTTTTCCAGCCAATGGCCCCACATGCTGCTGGATGGCAAAACCTTGTGCGAGGCTGCTTGGCAGGTTCGGGCCTGGCAAGGATGCCAGCCGAACACCCTCTAGCCGTGCACGGACCAGAGCGGCAGCGGCGACTTCCAACCCTGACCCCGCCTCGGTCCATGCAGGTGCGAGCTGACTCATACGTTCTCCGCATGCACGCTGTTCTGGCGCGGCCAAACCGTACCCAGCTTGTTGGCTGCATCTTCCAGCAGAGCATGCAATTCGTCATAACGTTCAGGCTGCATGCGCAAGACCGGGCCGGCGATACTCATCGTGCCGACCACAGTACCGGACGGAATCAGCTTGACCGGTACGGCAATCGCCCAAACACCAGCCTCGGCTTCCTCAATGACCAAGCCATACCCGCGCTTTCGGGTCAGCGCCAGCTCGGCCAACAAACCTTCGATGCTGTTGATCGCTTTCGGCCCCTGCCCCATCCCGGCTTCAGCTTTCCCCAATCCGCTACGCAGCGCATGCTCAATGGCCAGTTCATCAGGCATTGAAGCCAGCCAGGCTTTGCCATTGGCGGTGGCGTAGAGATTGATCGGTTTATCCATGGCCGGCGAATACATGAGCCCCGGCGCGGCACCTTGGGCCGAAGACAGCCAGGACAAGGTGCCCTCGTTGACCACCGTCAGCCGCACCAACTCGTGACACTGAACAGCCACTTGTTCAAGGATCGGCTGGACCAATTCAGGCAAGCCAATCCCATGTAAATAGCGCTGCCCCAACAGTGCAAGCTTGAGAGTCAAGCGGTATTGCGAGGTGGCTTCATCCTGCTCTGCCCACCCTTGCTCGACTAACTGAGCAAGCACTCGATGAGCGGGCCCCTTTTCCAAGCCCAGCTCGGCTGCGATATCAGACATCCGCATCCAGCGAGCTTCACGTGCCAGCAGCTCAATAGCCTCCAGACAACGGTCAACAGCACCTTTGACGACTCTCATATTTTTCTCGACTTATCTTTGACAATGAGGTGAATGTGAGCAACATTGTTCGTACTGGAACGACGTTCCAATAGTATGCAGGCGCCACCCGATAAGTCAAACCTGCTTGTACCTGGTTCGCCTTATCGAGACGGAGCTGGCCACGCAGCCGGGTCTCCAGGATGTGGGAACGCCTGACGGATATAAAAAACCGAACCCTTCGGATTCGGCTCTTTTATCAATAGACGTGCGTCTGCGTATGTTCAATCTTTGCGGAAGAACGCCCAATGCATCTCCCCCCCTGCCTTACTTACAAAAGCCCGCGGGCAGCAAGATTGTGCATCATCGCTCGCAAGCCGAAAGTCCAGGGCGCAGCCTCGTGGCTATAGGTGACTGTGTTGCGAAGCGTGCCCAGCAACGGGCTACTTATGCTGACCTCATCCCCCTGCTTATGCGTAAAGCCGCTTCCCGGCGCCTCACGATCTTGGGTAGGCGCAAACAAGGTCCCGAGAAAAAGCATGAAGCCATCAGGGTATTGGTGGTCGCCGCCGACAGTCTGGGTCACGAGATCCAACGGGTCACGGCTGATCAGTGCCATGGAGCTGCTGCCTTTAAGGATGAAGCCGTCGTCGCCCTGAACTTGCAAATCCACGACGCAGTTGCGCACGTCATCGAGGGTAAACGTTTCATCGAACAGACGAATGAACGGGCCGATCGCACAGGACGCATTGTTGTCCTTGGCCTTGCTCAACAGCAGTGCGCTGCGGCCTTCAAAATCACGCAAATTGACGTCATTGCCCAAGGTGACGCCATGCACTTGGCCTCGACTGTTTACCGCGAGCACGATTTCCGGCTCTGGATTGTTCCATTCAGACTTGTGATGAATTCCGATTTCGCAGCCACTGCCCACTGCGGCCAGAACCGGTGCCTTCGTGAAGATCTCCGCGTCCGGGCCGATACCGACCTCCAGGTATTGCGACCACATGCCCTGCTTGATCAGCACAGCTTTAAGGCGCATCGCTTCTGGCGAGCCCGGTTTGATTGCCCGCAAGTTATCGCCTATCGCTTCTTGCACCAAGCGGCGAACACTTTCAGCTTTGGCAGCATCACCTCGGGCCTGCTCCTCGATTACCCGCTCAATCATGCTGGACGCGAAGGTCACCCCAGCCGCCTTGATGACTTGCAAATCCGCTGGGGGCAACAGAGATGCCTTGCCGGGATCGGAATGGTTGCCGGTGTTCCAAAGCAGCTCCTCGACGGTCCCGATGTACCTGCCAGGCGCCTGACGAACAGCCAACAGCGGCGAGGCGTGTTCCAGCAGTTCGCTTATTGTCGAAAAGACTTCAGAAAGGTCAAACACACCGTCCTCACGCAGCAGCACCGGCGAGGGGCCTGCAATCGCACCCGGAATCCAGGCGCGGCCGATCAGCGTTCCGGCCAGGCCATCCACTGGCAGGGTGTTTTCGCGCGTCAGTTTCAGATTCGACATAGAGCTTCCAGATCAGTCAGCCATCAGAGCCGTAAAAGTAATGGACCGCCCCCGTAAATCCCAATGAAAGAATCTCACTAATCAATGCTGTTTCGTTATCGACAGACAAGGCCTTATCCGATGGAAAACGATCAAATTACTTTTGGCAGTGTCACCCGATGGCTGAAGATCAAACATTTGGTACTGGTCAATAGCTTGGCCAAGACCCGCAATATGCACACGACCGCAGAACAGATGAATGTTACGCAACCGGCCATCAGTAAATTGCTTCGCGATCTGGAAGTACTCCTGGGTTTCCCACTGTTTGAGCGTCAAACGCGCAACCTGGTCCTTACTGAACTAGGAGAGTTCGTGGCCCGTTATGCGCGTATTACCTTGGAAGACGCGGAATCGTTCGTCGACCAAGTCAACAAGCTGCGAAAAGGCGGGCATGGCCATTTAAAAATCGGCACCATTTTCGCAGCAACATCAGTGGTGCTGCCTGAAGCGATCGCCAGCATAAAACGCGATCGCCCCCTACTTTCTATTGAGGTGATCGAACAAACCAGTAACCAACTGCTGGAAATGCTCGAACAAAAAAAACTCGATTTGATCATCGCGCGCTTCACGAATGAGGATTGTCAGCCTTTCGAATTTACATCGCTGGGACCTGAACCCTTTTGTCTTGTCGCGAACAGCACACATCCCTTGTGCCGACTCGAGGAGGTCCCCACTGAAGCACTCAGCGAATGGCCATGGGTCATGTATCCCTTTAATACGCCGATCCGACAACGCATGGAGCGCGCTTTCACGCTGTTCAAGATCGTCCCGCCAACCAACACAGTGGAGACGATTTCCATGCAAACCTTCCTGCAGTTACTTCAGTCTGGCCCCATGCTCGCCATGCTCCCCGAGTCCATGGTCCAGTCGCAACTGCAAAACGGCCAGCTGAAAATCCTCAACACGCCCTTCAAAGTTGAGTCCCAGGATTACGGTGTGATCACTCGCAAGGATGAGCCCCTGTCAGAGCCAACGCGGATGTTTGTTGCGACCTTATTAGAGTTCGCCAGTCTGCGGCAAACGGCTACAGAGAAGAGGCACTGCAGCGACCCCAGTAAAAGTCGATGAGGCAAAGTTATCGAGCAATCGAAAGCTCTCATTAGGCAGCCATTTCTATGAATCCTATAGTGCCGGCACAAAAGTGCGACGCTATTAGCGACCGCGCACCACCCAGCAGCCCGTGAGGATGCGATGGAACTGATCATGAAAACCGGCGCAGCAGCTGTGCTGCGCTTGAACCCGCTGGACGATGTGCTGATTGCACGCCGACCGCTACTCGCCGGGGAAATCCTTGAGCCAGAAGGCGTGACCATCCGGCAAGCGATCGTCCCGGGCCATAAAGTTGCCTCCCGGCGTATCGAAGCCGGTCAACCGGTGAGGCGCTATGGGCAAATCATTGGTTTTGCTGTTGTCGACATAGAAGCAGGCGAGCACATCCATGTGCACAACCTGGCGATGGGGGAATTCACTCGAGATTATGCTTTTAGCGTCGATGCGAAGCCCAACGTCAAGCCGAGTGAAGCCCCCTCATTCATGGGTATCGTACGCCCGGATGGACGCGTCGCGACGCGCAACTACATCGGCATTCTTACATCAGTGAATTGCTCTGCCACAGTCGCCCGGGCCATCGCAGACCATTTTCGTCGGGACATCAATCCCGCCGCACTGCAAGCGTTTCCAAACGTCGACGGTGTTGTCGCTCTCACGCATTCCGCCGGCTGCGCCGTTGATCCTGCAGGCGACGGTTTGAGCATGTTGCGCCGGACATTGGCCGGCTATGCGACCCACGCCAATTTTGCGGCCGTGTTGGTGATCGGGTTGGGCTGCGAAACGAACCAAATCGACTCATTACTCACGACACAAGGACTCACCCGTAGTAATACGCTGCGCACGTTCAACATTCAGGACAGTGGCGGTACGTCCAAGGCCATCACCAGTGGCATTGGCCATGTGAAGGAATTGCTTGGCGAGGCCAATCGGATTCAGCGTGAATCGGTCAGTGCTCGCCATCTGATCGTTGGGCTTCAGTGCGGCGGCTCGGATGGCTACTCCGGTATTACTGCCAACCCAGCGTTGGGTAATGCAGTGGATCGCCTGGTCGCCTGCGGCGGTACCGCGATTCTTTCCGAAACTCCAGAAATATACGGTGCCGAACACTTGCTGACACGGCGGGCTGTCAGCCGTGAGGTTGGCGAAAAACTTATCGCTCGAATTCATTGGTGGGAACGCTACTGCGAGCGTATGGGGGCCGAGTTGAACAATAACCCCTCTGCCGGCAACAAGGCAGGTGGCTTGACCACCATTCTGGAAAAGTCGCTGGGCGCTGTAGCAAAGGCTGGTTCGAGCAACCTGATGGATGTCTACGAATACGCCCAGACCGTCACGGCCAACGGGCTGGTTTTTATGGACACCCCTGGCTATGACCCAGTCTCCGCAACCGGTCAGGTCGCCGGTGGTGCGAACCTGATTGCGTTTACCACCGGTCGCGGATCGGCCTATGGCTGTGCCCCTGCCCCATCAATCAAGCTGGCGACCAATAGCGCCTTATGGGCTCGTCAACGAGAAGACATGGACATCAACTGCGGCGAAATAGCCGAAGACACTTTGACCATCGAGGCGTGCGGTGCAGCGATCTTTGAAACCATGCTGCGCATTGCCTCGGGCGAACGCAGCATGAGCGAACAACACGGATACGGACAAAATGAGTTCGTGCCGTGGCAGATCGGCGCCGTCACCTGATTTTCAGTCCTGGGAACGCCTTGCCCAGCCTTATCTCTTGCACATCCAATCTGGAGACAACCATGTCCCTCATTACCGGCCAGAATTTTATCGGCGGTCAGCGCAGCGCCGCCGGCAGTATCATCGTCAAGAGTGTGGATGCCGGCACGGGGGAGACCTTACCCTATGCCTTTCACCAAGCGACCCCGCAAGAAATCGAGGACGCTGCCCATGCAGCCAACAACGCCTTTTCCAGCTACCGCAGCCTGAGCGCGAGCAAACGGGCTGAATTTCTCGATGCCATTGCTGAAGAGCTAGAGGCTTTGGACGATGAGTTTATTGCACTGGTTTGCTGTGAAACAGCATTGCCTGTAGCTCGCATCCAGGGCGAACGCGCACGAACCAGTGGTCAAATGCGCCTGTTTGCAAACGTACTGCGCCGTGGTGACTTCTATGGAGCTCGCATCGACCAAGCGTTACCACTTCGCAAGCCGTTGCCACGCCCTGACCTTCGCCAGTACCGCACCGCAATCGGTCCGGTTGCTGTGTTTGGTGCCAGTAATTTTCCGTTGGCCTTCTCCACGGCCGGCGGCGATACCGCCTCGGCCCTCGCGGCGGGTTGTCCGGTAGTATTCAAAGCCCACAGCGGCCACATGGCCACTGCAGAACAGGTCGCCAACGCGATCATCCGGGCTGCCGAGCGCAGCGGCATGCCCGCCGGTGTCTTCAACATGATTTATGGCAGTGGCGTAGGCGAAGCCTTGGTAAAACACCCGCTCATCAAGGGAGTTGGTTTTACCGGTTCGCTCAAAGGTGGTCGAGCATTGTGCGACATGGCCGCCGCTCGCCCCGAGCCCATCCCAGTCTTCGCCGAGATGTCGAGCATCAACCCGGTAGTGATCCTGCCCGAGGCACTCTCGCGTCGAGCCGACAGTATCGCTCACGATCTTGCCGCCTCGGTGGTTCAAGGTTGTGGGCAGTTCTGCACCAATCCCGGACTAGTCGTTGGCATTCGCTCGGCTGCATTCAGTGCCTTTCAGAATAGCGTGGCCGCGTTGATCAGCGACCGACCTGCACAAACAATGCTCAACGCAGGCACCCTGCGTAGCTATGCGGCTGGCTTGCAGAACTTGCACGCGCACCCCGGCATCGCGCACCTGGCTGGCAGCAACCAACAGGGTCACCAGGCCCAGCCACAGTTGTTCAAGGCCGACGTAGAGTTGTTGCTTAACGGCGATAAAGTTCTTCAAGAGGAAATCTTCGGCCCCACGTCCATCTTCATCGAGGTCGCTGACCAGGCGCAACTCAACGCTGCCATCGATGCCCTTCACGGACAATTGACCGCAACCTTGATTGGCGAGCCAGAAGACCTTACGCAGTTCGTAGAGTTGACTGCTTTGCTGGAGATGAAGGTTGGCCGCATCCTCATCAATGGCTACCCAACGGGTGTCGAGGTCTGCGATTCAATGGTGCACGGCGGTCCTTATCCTGCCACTTCCGACAGTCGCGGCACCTCGGTCGGCACTTTGGCCATCGATCGCTTCCTGAGGCCAGTCTGCTTCCAAAACTACCCCGACGCGTTGCTTCCCGATGCTCTAAAGAACGCAAATCCGTTGAACATTTCGAGGCTCGTCGACGGTTCTCTCTCGAGAGATAGCTTGTAGGTTGGCAAACGTGCACGTCGGCATGCAGACGAATTGATTTCCGATTCTCTTAAGGCGCGGGCTAATGCGCCTTAAGGTCACTCTGTGCTGCTGACGCGCCAAAATTTTGCAGAGCAATCTACAACGTTAAAACCTGTCGCTGGGGTCATTGCTCTCTGTATGAGCAACAGCGGCGACAGCTTGACGCTTGGGAACCTGTTCATCCTCTAGCGCCCTGTTCGCCCGAACGCACGAGCAGGCTTTGCCGTGCTCGCTCGGCTGGGCGACGACGTCGGACGTATGAACTCAGCACCGCACAAACACCAGCGTCCCGCTTGATCGCCCAAGGGGACTTCTCCCTTGACAAGGCGGCAATTTCGGTAACAGAATTACTGATGGAACGTCGTTACAATAACAACAATTGAGAAACCGGAGACACGTTATGAATCAGAGCATACCGATCGACGCTCATTCCAAAAGCCAGTCAAAGAAAGCCGCAGCTAGCGGCTGGATCGGCTCGGCACTGGAGTATTACGACTTCTTTATCTATGCGACCGCGGCGGCCTTGCTGTTTCCACAGCTCTTTTTTCCGTCTGATAACCCAGCGGTCGGCATCATTGCCTCTCTGGCAAGCTTTGGTGTGGGCTATATCGCCCGGCCGATAGGCGCTGTTGTCCTAGGGCATTTGGGTGATCGCCACGGCCGTAAAACGGTTCTGGTTTACTGCATGTTCCTGATGGGCTTCTCGACGATGTGCATCGGGCTGCTGCCAACGTACCAGCAGATCGGGATCTGGGCGCCCTTGCTGCTTGTGACGTTGCGCCTGATTCAGGGTTTTGCGGTGGCCGGGGAGATCTCCTGCGCCAGCTCCATGATTCTCGAACACGCTCCGTCCGGTCGCCGTGGTTACTTCGCGAGTTTTACCCTCCAAGGGGTTCAGGCCGGGCAACTGCTCGCGGCAGCAGTTTTCTTGCCTCTCGCTCATTTTATGCCTGCGGATCAGTTCGCATCCTGGGGCTGGCGGATTCCGTTCCTGCTCAGCGTCGTTGTCGTCATCATGGGATATATCATTCGCCGCCAGGTCGACGAGACACCTGTATTTGCCAAACAAAAAAAGCAAGGCGAAGCTACTGTTCTGCCAGTTGTCGAAGTCATCCGGCAGAGCTGGGGTGATCTCTTGCGTGTGATCTGCATGGCACTTGCTGCGGTGATCGCCATTGTCGCCTCGGTATTCGGCGCCACCTATGCGGTTCAACCGGCCTATGGCATCGGTTTCCCTGCAGGCGTCTATTTGTGGATACCTCTGCTGGGTAACATGTGCGCGGTGATCCTGATCCCCTTCGTTGGTAATCTCTCAGACAAGATCGGCCGCAGGCCCCCAGTCATTATTGGCGTTCTCTGCGCAGGACTGCTCTCGTACGCGTACCTGTACGCTATCAGCGTCCACAACCTGTGGCTTTCGCTGGTTCTCTCCGTACTCATGTGGGGCGTCGCCTATCAGGGTTTCAACGGCGTATTCCCGAGCCTCTTTCCCGAATTGTTCCGTACGCGGGTGCGTGTGACCGGTATGGCCATCGGACAGAACATAGGGACCGCGATGACTGCGTTTCTCCCGGCAATCTTCGTTACTGTAGCGCCCCCCGGCTCCGAGAATATCCCACTAAAAATCGGTTCTCTTACATTAGGTATCTGTGTTATCGCTGCGATCGCGGCGTTCACTACACGTGAAACATACCGGATTCGCCTTGAAGATCTCGGCAAACGCAACGCAGTGCCTATTGCCAAAGAAGAATACGATCGTATGCGGGCCGAAGCGATGCAGGGCACAGCTCAGACAGACGCACCGAAGGATCTGGCTAGCCAACTGCGCTCGTAACGACTTTCGACGATCACACTGGTGCGACCATTAGGTTTTCGCGACCCACACAGGCCCGACGGGCAGAGCAGCATCCTGCGGTCGGCACTTGCCAATGCATAGCCATCGACGCTGTGCATGACCCAAGAAGCCGCCAGGACGCCTCTTCCCGTCAACATCAAATATCAGGCAACCATGGCCTCACATATCACAGGAACAACTCGGCTTTATGGATTGGTCGGCCATCCGCTGACGGCTGCCAAGTCTCCGCAATTATTCAACCGACTCTTTATAGAACAGCAGGCAGACGCGGTTTGTATTCCATTGGAGGTCAAGGCCGATAACCTGTCCGCGTTCGTGAAGGGTGCCAGAGCGCTGAACAATCTCGCCGGCATCCTGGTCACCATGCCTCATAAGCAAAGGATGCTGGATGTTGTCGACGAACTTCATCCGACTGCGCGTCAAGTCGGTGCAATCAACGTCATTCGTTGCGAGACAGACGGACGTTGGGTCGGCGCCGTATTCGATGGCCTCGGCTGTGTTCTTGGCATGCAATGGGAAGGCAACCATCCAGCGAACAAAAATGTTCTTTTGGTCGGTGCTGGAGGCGCAGGCAGAGCGATCGCATTTGCCGTCGCGTCGGCGGGTGCTCGATCGCTGACTATCTCCGATGTCGACGAACACCGAGCTGAGGATCTGGCGAAAGCCGTTGCTGCCGAAACAGGTTGCATCACGCATTCCGGCCCACCCGACCCACATGGCTATGAAATCGTGATCAATGCCACGCCGCTTGGCATGAGCAAAAATGATCCTATGCCTGTGGACCCCGAGCGGCTCGAGCCCGGTACCCTCGTTGTGGACATCATCAACTCGCCGGAATCGACACCGCTTTGCGATGCTGCGCGTAAACGAGGTTGTCGTACCCAGGACGGGGGCCCCATGCACAAAGGTCAGGCGTTGCTTGCACTGCGCTTCCTTGGGTTCGATTACCACCCCGATAACGTAACAGCAGTCGATGCCGAATTATTGTTGCCGCCAGCAAGAGATACCGGCCATTTGACGTAAAAGCGCTTCAGCGAAAACGGGGAAAACGACCCGTTTTCATCGAAGCGAATAAAGGGAAAGACCATGAATGATTCCAAAGTCGCTGAAACCTATAGCGCGATCATTTTCAACCCGAACATTCCAAATGTCTGCTTGTACCGCGCCAGGAGTGAGTACGTATGAAAGTTGCGTTACTGGAGGTCAGCCATTGGCATGTCCCACTGTATCTGAATGCTCTTGAGGCCAATGGGGTTCAAGTGGTGGCCGTATCGGATTCGGAGCACGTGAAGGGCGAGGCCATTGCCGAGCGATTCAAATGCCCTTTGTATAGCTCATCCTATGAGTTGCTTGAGCGCGAGGAGGTCGATTTTGCTTTCGTGTTCGGCAGGCATTCGGAAATGCCGTCGCTGGCAGAGGCCGTGATCGCACGAAACATCCCCTTTGCCCTGGAGAAACCCTGCGGCATCAACATGGCGCAGGTCACACGACTGCGTGAGCTGGCCGAGCAAGCCAATCTCTACTGTGCTGTGCCACTGATCTTCCGCATGAGTGAACTGCTTAGCGCTCTGCAAGATGCTGAGGGACGCTTGGCCGCAGACTTCAACTACATGTCTTTCCGCTTCATCGTAGGTCCGCCCGCTCGCTATGAAACTGCAGGCTCAGGCTGGGCCATCGATCCCGCTTTTTCAGGAGGCGGATCTACGATCAACGTGGCTACGCATTTCATAGATCTCTTCAGACTATTGACCGGTAAGGAGGTCTCGCGAGTCTCAGCCATCATGAATTCACTGACACATCGGGGTGCCGTCGAAGACTATTCGTTATTGACCCTGCAGACTGAAGATGGCGTGATCGGTGTTGTGGAAACGGGATACAGTTTCCCCAGTACCGCCGACGAGCAGCGCGAGTTCTCCTTCACTCTTTCATCCGATCACATGTATGCCAAATCCGGTCCCGACCGAATCGAAATAAGGGATCGACAGAACCTCGCGGCCGGCACTCGAAGCCGCCGACTACAACTGGACACAGACGTCTATTACCCACTGTTCGTCAAGCAAGTGCTTGCTGAATGCCGTAACGGGGCCAAGCCAATTGCATCATTACGCGATGCCGAGGCAATCATGCAGGTCATGGACGCGGCCTACGCTTCAGCTCGGCAAGGAGGTACGCTTTTGACGCTTACGCCGACTCCTGAATGATTTGAGCCGCCGAGCAGCTCCGAGTGCCTACGGAGCCAACAATTGCGACTTGCCCCCATCCCAGAGAAGTAGGACCTACCTTATTCGACACCGTTATCGCTGCTTGCCGCGATGCTGGTGTCGACCCGATCCTGGGACAAAGCGCTCCACAACTTGCCTCTGTCGTACATTTGGTAGCGGCAGAATTGGGGGTTTCGCTTGTACCGGCTTCGATGCAGCAAGTGCATGCCGCAGGGGTGGTTTTCAAAGAGATAAATGATGTATCACCCATCGCCCGGCTGACACTCGCCTGGCGTCGCAGTGACAACTCGATTTTCCTGCAGAACTTTAATTGTGCAGTCAGTTAACCACACGCTCTGCGCCGGCATGGGAGCCGACTGAATGCAGCTAACGCCAGAAAAAATGCATTGGGCGGGTGACCAGACCTTCCCAATGCAAAACGACCTGATGAGATGTTCCTCAAATCGATTAACCCAGCGTGTTCAGGCACACCACCTTGGGTTGGGTCATTTCCTCATAGGCAAAGCGCACTCCTTCCCGGCCCAGGCTTCCATACTTGGAGCCGCCAAACGGCATTGCATCGAAGCGGTAATCGGAGGAGTCGTTGATCATCACACCCCCGGCTTCGATTCTTCGTGCGGCGCTCATGGCCGTGGCCAGATCATTGGTGAAGATCCCCGCATGCAGGCTGTATTCGGGCTCGTTGGCCAATGCGATGGCCTCATCGAAGGTTTCGAAAAGCTGCAAAACCACCACCGGCGCGAAGACTTCGGTGCGCCACAGCCGACTGCAATGATCGACGTTTTCCAATACCGTAGCGGCGTAGCACGAGCCTTGGCGCCGATGGCCGCAGAGCAATGTGGCGCCCTCTTGCAACGCGTCGTTCACCACTTGCTCGGCATTCTGCGCGGCTTGCGGGGTAATCATCGGGCCGATATCAGTGTCGGCACGCATAGGATCGCCGTTCACAAGCGCCTTGGCCTGGTTGACGAAACGCTCACGGAACGCTTCATAAATCGGTGCCTGAATCAGCAGGCGCTGAGTACCGATGCAATTCTGCCCCGCCGCCCAAAAGGCTCCCGACAGGCAACTCTCGACGGCAGATTCAAGGTCGCAGTCGCCCATGACGATCACCGGCGCATTGCCGCCCAAGTCCATGGCGAGTTTCTTCAGGCCGGCGGTGCGTGCGATCTGCTCCCCGGTGACGAAGCCGCCCGTAAAGGAAATCATCCGCACCTCACGGGATGCGACTAAGGCCTTGCCCAGTTCCGCCCCCCCAGTGGCGACCGTGACCACCGATTCGGGCAACCCTGCCATGACCAGATACGACACCAATTTGATGGCCGACAACGGCGCCAGCTCAGACGGTTTGAGAATCACCGCATTGCCGCCGGCAATGGCGGGACCGAGCTTGTGCGCCACCAGATTCAGCGGATCGTTGTACGGGGTAATCGCGACGATCAGCCCCAGGGGTTCGCGGGAAAACCAGCCCTGGCGCGACTCAGAACCCTCATAGGCGTCGAAAGGCACCACTTCCCCGGCATTACGCCTGGCCTCTTCGGCAGAAAGCTTGAGGGTGTTGACGCAGCGTTTGACTTCTTTTTCTGCCTGCTTGAGGGTCTTCCCGGCTTCGTCGACGATCAGCCGGGCAAACGCTTGGGCATCAAGCTCGATGTTCAATGCAGCCTGCTCGAGAATGCGTGCCCGACGATGACGCGGTAACCCGGCACACACCCGCGCACCGCTGCGTCCGGTCTCCAGCAGCTGTGGCACTTGCGACGCACAGACATCCGCGACGGTCCCGATGACGGTGCCGTCAAAGGGGTTAAAGACTTCGATTTTCGGCTCCACAATAGCCAGGGACAGACGTGATAGATTCACAGGCTTTCTCCTAGTTGCACGCAACAGACTGGTGGATGCTGATGATGTCCGAAAGCAGCGCAAACGCTGTTTCCATGCGCCCTGCCCCCGGCCCCGAAACCGTCACCGCGCCGAGCAGATTGGTGGTAAACGACACGGCATTGGTGGCACCGGAAATACCGGCCAGCGGATGATCGTGTTTCAACAGACGCGGTTCGACACTGGCACTGATCGCCCCATCGGCATGACGCATGGCTGCGCCGATTAGCTTCCAGCGAGCCCCGTCCTGCCGGGCTTTTTCAATGTCGCCAAGGTCGAGTGAGGAAATACCGCTGCACCTGACATCGCTGACGTTCAGCTTGGCGTCCAGCAGTTCATTGGCCAGGATCACCACCTTGAGGCGCACGTCATGCCCCTCGACATCCGCAGTCGGATCGGCTTCGGCATACCCTAGGTCCTGTGCTTTGCTGACCGCATCGGCAAACCCCAGGCCGCCTTCCATGCAGGTGAGAACGAAGTTGGACGTGCCGTTGAGAATCCCCTCAAAACCGATTATCGAACTGCCTGCCAACGACTGCTTGGCTAGGCGAATAACCGGCGTACCACTCATCACCGCACCTTCGTATTCAAAGGCGACGTTATTGCATCGAGCCAGTTCATTAAGCTCGGCGCCGTGCAAGGCAATGGGTCCCTTGTTAGTGGTGACTACATGTTTGCCCCGTTCCAGCGCCCAACGGCAGAAGGAGGTGGCCGGCTCGCCGTCTACCGGATTGGTGAAAGTGGCTTCGACAATGATGTCTGCGCCGCAGTCCTTGATCACCGCTTCGTTGAGGGCATCTGCTTCGCCACCCGGAAGCTGCGCCAATGCACCTTTGACTGCCGGCAGCTTGGTCAGCAACGCGGCGTCCAGCCCTTCGCGGCCAATCACCGAACCGAGAAACAGGTCGGTCACGCCAACGATTTTCAGAGTGAAACCCAGTTCGGTTTTCCAGTTTTCGTTACGTTCGGCAATCAGCTGAGCCAATGCCCGGTTCACACCGCCGAAGCCGACAAGCGCCAGTTTGTATTCAGTCATTTTTTTATGCCCTTGATCCGGGTGATGGGTTGTTGGGCTCTAGGTTAGGGGCGCGACCAGGGCAGTGGAATAGGCCAATTTGCTCTATTTTGTGGGCGTTATGACCTGCACCCGGGCAAAACGCCAAGCATAAAAAAAGCCAACACAGGTTGGCTTTTTTCAGAACGATAAAAAGGTTAGACGACGGACGACAGCACGAATGAGGTCACGGTGTTTTCCACCCCGGGCAACGCGGAGATTTCATTCCAGACCTTATGCACCCGCTCCGGACTGGCAGCGCCGACCCGCAGCATCAGATCGAACTCGCCACTCATCACATCGCACTGAATGACTTCCGGTATTGCCCGCAGGGCCTGCAGCACTTCCGCGCCGCGCATGCGGTCGTAGCGGTAGACAAAAATCACCGCATTGATGTTCGAAGAAGCTTGTCGCCCCTCCCCCGTGCGTACCGTATAACCCTGTATCGCCCCGTCGCGCTCAAGCCGTTCGATGCGCTGACGCACAGCATTGCGCGACAGATTGACCTTCGCCGCCAGCTCGGCGTGGGCAGCCCGGGCATTGAGCCGCAGTTCCGCGATGATGTGTTCATCGAGAGGGTCCAGAATTCGCTTCACTTGGCCTCCTGTTTCCGCGCCTTCACAGCGCGCCGAGCAGCTGATGGATGGTGTCGAGGTCGTCCGGTTTAATCCGGTAAAGCTGCGCCGGCCCTTGCTTCGCGACCGGGCTGTGTTGCGCCGGCGTGCTGATCCCCAACTCGCCGAGCAGCACCGCCGATTTGGCCGGCGAGATTTCACCCAGGGTAACCATCGGCGCCACCAGGCTTCGGCGATACAACCTGGCCGCGAGGACACCGGTGGCGGTATGCGGGTCAATAACGTAACCGGTGTCGTGATACAGCGAGGTGATTTCCTTCAGCGTCTCCTCATCACTGACCGCGTAAGAGTCGATGATCATCCGCGCCTGTAACCAGAACTCGTTGGCGATGGTCATCTCGCCGTTGGATTCGAACGCTGCCATCAGCGCGCTCACGGCCCGATCGTCATGCCCGTAGAGCTCCCAGAGAAAACGTTCCAGGTTAGAAAAGATCGACAGGTCCATGGCCGGCGACAAGGTCTTGTTGGCTGGCAACCGGGAGTAGTGGTTCTTCAGAAACAACTGATGCAACGCGTCATTCTGATTGGTCGCAACGATCATCTGGATGATCGGCAAGCCCATTTTTTGCGCGATGTAGCCGGCATAGACCTCGGCAAAACTCGCGGCTGGCACGCTGAAACCGATCGGACGCTGACCGCCCCCCAGTTGCAGCACGGCGTGGAAATAAAACACCAGTTGTGCCAACACACTGACCCAGTTGCTGGAGTTGAAACTAATCGCCTCGTGCTGCATGCACGGCCACTGCAGGAACAGCCGGGTGACGATGGTCTGGCACTCATCGAAGCTGCCATTCACAGCGAACTGATGAACCTTGGGATGCGCCACCGCTTGCAGGTGCTGGAGTTGGTCTTGCGGTACACCTGCCTCCGGGTAAAACACAACCACATCCGTTTCGTCGCAGTGCTTGAATGCCTCGATGGCCGCCAGCCCGGTATCGCCGTTGGTGGCACCGAGCACCACCGCGCGGCGCCCGCGTTTGCGCAGAAAGTACTGCACCAGCCGTGCCTGCAACTGGGCGGCAAAATCTTTCGAGGAACGGGTAGGCCCATGGAACAGCTCCAGCACCCATTCGTTGCGATCTACCTGATGCAAAGGTGCCAGGGACCGATGGCTGAATTGGCTGCCAGCCTCCTTGAGCATGCATTTGAGGTCCGCCTCGGAGATCGTCTCGCCAACAAACGGACTCATCACTCGATAGGCCAGTTCGTCATAGGGCAACGTCGACCAGTTGGCGATGTCCTGCGGTTCGAACAGTGGCAGTTCGAGCGGCACGAACAACCCACCGTCCTCTGCAATCCCAGACAACACGACCCTTTCGAAATCGACTTGAACGGCCGAATTTCGGGTACTTACATAGCGCATGGTTGGCTCCGGCCATTCATTTGAAACGATGTGCCTGCTCGACCAGCCAGGTGGAAAACATGACCGCGTCGGGGTGCTGGTCGGCCCCGGAACCGCGTACGAGGTAAAACGACTCGCTGGCTTCGATGCGCTGGTCGAAGGGTTCGATCAGTCGCCCGTCCTGAAGCATTTCATCAACCATCGAGGACCGGGCCAGGGCAATCCCCTGTCCCAACTCGGCCATGCGCAAAGTGGAAATCAGTGTGTCGAACTGCATGCCTGTCGACGAATCGACGGTATCCGCACCGACCATGTTCAACCAGTAACCCCAACCCTCTTCGTAACCCAGGACATGCAACAACGGATGGTGCGCCACGTCCGCCGGCACCGTCAGCGGCGAGTTCGCCATCAGGGCTGGCGAGCAGACCGGAAACAGGGTGTCCCAAGTCAGGCGCTGCGACACCAGGCCGGGCCATTGACCATGGCCCCAGCGAATTTCCATGTCATCCTCACCATCCAGTTCCTTGACCCAGATGTTGCTGATGTAGCGGATGTCGACCTGTGGATGGGCCTGGCGAAAGCCCACCAGCTTGGGCGCCAGCCAGTGCACGAAAAACGCCAGGCTGCCGCGCACCTTGATCGGCCGGCGTTTGTGCTGGCCAAAAATTTCGTTGGTCCCTACCGCCAGTCGAGTGATCGCATCTTGCACAACCGGCAGATAGGCCTGTCCTTCCTCGGTCAGCCCCAGGCCACGGGGCAAGCGCTTGAACAGCGCCACCCCCAGATGGTTTTCCAATTGGCGGATCTGCTGGCTTACCGCACCCTGGGTCAAAAACAGTTCTTCGGCAGCGTGAGTGAAGTTCAGGCAACGGGCGGACACCTCGAATGCCCGCAACCAGTTCAATGGGGGTAACGTCTTTTGCTTCATGGTCTGAGCCTCAATGCCCCCCTCCACCGAGCACGCTTGCCCACCCCGTCGACAGTGCCTAGTACGCATCGGAAGGTTGTGCCAAGGGGGTAACCGACAAGCGTCGCTCGCGGCTTTTGCGGGTAATGTAATACACGAAATAGCACCAGGCGATGAATGGCAAACCGAAGTACAGAGCTACCCGCTGTTCAGGGTCGAAAGCAATCCCGACACACGCCAGGCTGCAGCAGATTAGCGCTCCCAGTGGCACCCACGGATAACCCCGGACGCGAAACTTAAGATCGCGGACATCGCCTCCATTGGCTACATAGTGACGGCGAAAAGCAATCTGGCTCGCGGCAATGCTCATCCACACCACCACCACCGCCAACCCAGATATCGACACCAGTGCCAGATAGATGGTATCGGCGGCAAACACGCTACTGAGCAACGATGCGGCGCCACCGGCCATGCTGACGATAATGGCGTTGAGTGGTGTGCCCATGCGGGTCAGGGCCGAGAACTGCTTGGGCAGGTGACCTTGGTCACTCAGGGTCCAGAGCATCCGTGAAGCAGCGTACAAACCGGAGTTGGCAGCCGACAACAAGGCACTGATGATCACGAAATTCATGATGTCTGCGGAGTACGGAATCCCGATGTAGGTGAACACGGTGACGAACGGACTCTCTACGAGCCCGGCCTGTTCACGGGGTAACAAGGTCGCCAGGACAAAAATGGTCCCCACGAAAAAGATTGCCAGGCGTAGCACTGTAGTGCGAATGGCACGCGGCACATTACGCTGGGGGTCCTTGGTTTCACCCGCGGCGATGCCAATCAATTCAGTGCCGGAGAACGCAAAGGAGACCGCCAGTAACGTCATGGCAATTGACATGAAACCGGTAGGGAAAAGCCCCTCGCGAGTGAAGTTGCTCAGCCCGATACTGTGAGCCTGATCGATATGCAGCAGGCCGAGAATCGCGCCACCACCGATTAGCAGAAACACCACCACGGTCACCACTTTGACCAGTGATAACCAGAATTCAGTCTCAGCGAACAAGCGCACCGATATCACGTTGGTCAGAAACACCAAGCCTGCGAACAGCGCACTCCAAATCCATACAGGCGTATCCGGAAACCAACGCGCCATCAAAATACCGGCGGCGGTAAATTCAGAGCCGATTGCCACAGTCCAGGTCAGCCAATACAACCACGCCACGGTGTAGCCGGTGCCGGGTCCGAGAAAACGCGTAGCGTAGGTGCTGAACGAACCCGTTTCCGGCATCTGCACTGCCAATTCGCCCAAGCACATCATGACCATGTAAACCATGAGTGCGCCGATGATATAAGCGATGACCGCACCCAACGGACCGGCCTGGTTAACGGTGTACCCGGACGTGAGAAACAGCCCGGTACCAATGACGCCACCCAATGCCAACATGACAATATGGCGCGTCTGCATTTCCTGTTTAAAGCCGGTACGTGTGTTGAGTTGTTCTTCTTTTATGGACATGGTTGCTCTCATGAAAGTTGTTAGGGCGCGCAATAACGTCTGCGATGAGTCACGGGGCAGAGTCAAAACAGGTCGCCACTGGTTTTATTATTATTCCACTTCATGAACGCCTCACTAACGGCCTTGTCGTGAGGTACTAACGTTAAAACTTCAGCTTGCTGCCTCGATGCACGTTTTGTTGTTTGAGTGCTGTGTGTTTGCCTGTGCCAGCTCATCGCGCGAACACCTGACAAAGGCGAACGCCTGCTTTAAATCGTCGAGCAGATCGTCAGTGTCTTCAATGCCGACTGAGACCCGCACCAGTCCTTCGGAGATACCCAGAGCCAGTCGTTCCTCCAGCGTGTTCTCGACATGGCTGGTGGTCCGGGCCGGGCCGTAAATGGTTTCCACTGCACCGAGATTGCCCGCGCAGTGGGCGAATCGCAGACGTGGCAAGAGCACTTTGACCGTGTCCATCCCACCGACCAGAACAAAACTGACGATGGCGCCGAAGCCGGACATTTGCGTGCACGCCACAGCGTGGTTCGGATGACCGGGCAAGCCGGGATAATTGACCGACTCCACCAGCGGTTCGGTGCAGAGGAACTCCGCCAGAGCACGGGCACTGCGTTGCTGTTGACGCATGCGCAGCACCAGCGTTTTCATGCCCCGGATAATCATGTAGGCCGAGAACGGATCGAGCGTCGCACCGTTGATTTCCCGATAATGACGAACCTTGGCCATCAAGGATTCGCTGCCGCAAACCAGGCCGCCAAGCACGTCGCCATGACCGCTGAGGAACTTGGTCGCGCTGTGGATGACCACGTCCACCCCTAACGCCAAGGGGTTCTGATTCAGCGGCGTGGCAAAGGTGTTGTCCGCCACCACCACGGCACCGACGCGCTTGGCCGCAGCCACCAAACGCTGGATATCGAGTATTTTCAAGGTCGGGTTGGTCGGCGTTTCCAGGTACAACAACTGGCAGCCTTTGGCAATTTCACGCTCGATCTCCTCGTGATCGAACGTCTCGCACAAGGTCACCTCAACGCCCGTGCGCGGCAGGAATTCTTCGAAAATCTTGTTGGTGCCACCGTAGCTGTCCTTGGTCGACACCACACGATCGCCATTGGCCAGGAAGGTGAAAAGTACACTGCTGATTGCCGCCATGCCGCTGCTGAAGGCCACGGCGGACTCGGCCATTTCCAACTCGCGAATTTTTGCTTCGAGGGTCTCGACCGTCGGGTTGCTCATGCGGCTGTAGATAAAGCCCGGCGTTTTGCCCAACGCAACGTCGTACCAGACGTCGATGTCGTCATAACCGTAAGCGGCGCTGACCACGATCGGTGTTTGAGTGGCGTTGTAGGGGTGCCTGACTTGCTCCCCACCCCAGACCGCTCGGGTCCCCGCTCCGGCGTTATCTAGCCCTGCTTTGTCAGGTTTATTGTTCATTAAGACTACTCGCACTGAGGGTGGTGAATGTTTAGTCATTCACCAGATCTGGCGACCAATATATTGAAAAACGGTACGCCCGAGAAACGATGTTATCGGTGCCAAAGGGCTGCTTTTTTTAATGGCTGAACGTATTAAGCGATGGCGAAGAATTTTCTCAGGGCCTATTTTTTTTGGACTTTGACGGCTACTGGTCTTGACCTCGCGTAACGACAAACTGGACTGGATGGATGCAATACCAATCTAGCGCCTGAGTACCTGCTCCGATTTCGGCCAATCCGGTGCGCCCAAATCGACCTCGTAGCTACCGCCACATCACCTACAACTGTCGATCACGTGTTGGACGGTGACTGCGGAGTATCGGGATTGAGTTGCTGACGTCTGAATTGCCCGGGAGGCTGGCCATGTATCTGGCGAAAGCGTCGGGAGAAATAAGCTTCGTCAGCGAAACCGCACAACCTCGCCACCTCCCCCACCGGTCGTGTCCCATTGAGCAAATAATTGCGTGCCGCGTGCATCCTGCGTTCGAGCACCAGCTCAGTGAAAGTCTTGCCGATTTCCTTGCGCAACCAGTGCGTCAGATACGTCGGTGACAGGTAGGTCGCAGCAGCCACCTTGATCAGGTTGAGATCGGGGTCGGCAATATTCTTGCGCAAGTATTCGGACATCCTGCTCAGCGCGTCGCGCCGGCTTACTTCGGCGGCATTCTCTTCGGCCAGTCGTTTGAGCGGCTCGGCATACAAGGCACAAACGCTCCCCACCAGTTGCAGCAACAACCCCTTGAGCATCTCGCGAGTGCCAAATTGACGGTTCTCATCCAGGACTCGCATCTGCTCGATCAGGGCACAGACTTTACTGAAGTCTTCATCGGCCAGAATGAAATCCAGATGCTCCTGAAAGCGAAACGGCGACAACTCCGGCGCCAGCAGAATCGAGACCTCCTCCAGATCCATCGGGTCACACTGCAAGTGCGGTAGCAGGAAGGTCTGGGAAAAATTGATCACCATGAAATTGCTGTCGGCCGGATGCGGAATCACGTGCACGCGATGCGGCAGGATGAAGGCCAGCGTATTGCGCGGAAACGGACGTTCGACATTGCCGATGTGCTGCACGGTATCGCCACCGAGGTTAATCTGGATCTGGAAATACTCATGGCGATGCGGACTGGTTTCGGCGTGCCGGCCCTTTTTGTCGCGGATGTAAAAGTCCGTCAATTCGCTGCGTTGCTGCATGACGTAAGTGGGCACTCGACTCGGTGACGACATCGCCTGAGGATCCTCTACAGGTACATGGACAGATTGTCGTCGCGCCGCGATGCAGGCGGCGACCGCGGTGATTGTGAAGGCAGACACCGCTGGCTTCAACACGTCATAGGATGACAATGCAATATAGAGAATTAATTGTATCCGTGTGTGATGTGTCGCCTGTCCAAAAAATCTACATGCACACAAAGATAATTAATCATTTAAAAACATTAACTTATGAAACAAATAAAGCATAACCAAGGAAATACGCTGATTTGTTTTTTCTTGGACACCTGTATTCATCGCCTTTTTTAGAAGAAAAAACGATCTAACGCCTCCGTTGATTTTGAGAAGTTGTACGACCACTGTGATAGCCAATGCAGCCCGAACCTTCCAAAAACAATCAAAAGGTGCGCAAGTGATGAACCTGTTTTTCCCTCTCGCCAACCCTCCCCCGATCGAGCCAGTCCGAAGGCGTATTTGAGCGCCTGACAGCGGCTGTCCGCGCCTCTCATTCAAGTAGCGATTGCTCTGCCCCGGCACTGCGGGCACGGCTTCGGCTGCGCGCGAACATCTCGATTCTTCTAACAATAAAAAGGTCTACTCATGTCGAACTCGCAAACCTCTCCGTCCACCGCGCCGTCGGTGAGTGCCGGCGCCCGGGACGCCCTGTTGCCTCAGCGACTGCCGACGCGTCGGCGCTGGTTCATGCTGTCATTGCTGCTGATTGCGACCATCATCAATTACATCGACCGCGTGAACATCTCGATTGCCGCACCGTTCCTCGCCAAGGACCTGGGCCTGGACAAGATCGAAATGGGCCTGATTTTTTCCGCGTTTGCCTGGACTTACGCCCTCGCCCTGGTGCCTGCGGGGTTTATTGCCGATCGCTTCGGTTCCCGCTTCACCTACGGGGTATCGCTGATCAGTTGGTCGACGGTCACCGTGTGCCAGGGCTTTGCCACAGGATTCGCTTCGCTGTTCGGGCTGCGCCTGGCGGTCGGCGCCATGGAGGCTCCAGCGTTTCCGGCCAACAGCCGTGCGGTGACGGTATGGTTCCCGGCCCGCGAACGGGGCCTGGCCAGCAGCATTTACGTGTGCGGCCAATATCTGGGCACGGCGCTGTTTACCGGCGTGCTGTTATGGCTGGCCACGACCTATGACTGGCGCCATGTTTTCTACAGCACCGGGATACTCGGCATTGTGTTCGGTGTGATCTGGCTCTACGTATACCGCGATCCGCTGAGCTGCAAGAACGTCAGCCAGGAAGAACTGAAGTACATCGAAGCCGGTGGCGGACTGGTCAAGAGCAGTCAGGAACGCACCCGGTTCAACTGGCGGCAGATCGCCGAGCTGTTCAGTTATCGGCAGATCTGGGCGATTTGCATCGGCAAGTTCGCCAGCACCTCGGCGTTGTACTTTTTCCTGACCTGGTTCCCGACGTACCTGATCGAAGAACGCAAGCTGACCATGATCAAGGCCGGGATCTTCGCGGTGCTGCCGTTCGTGGGTGCAACGGTCGGCATTCTGCTGGCCGGCATCATCTCCGACTTGCTGATTCGCCGTGGCTATTCAATGTCCTTCGCTCGCAAGTTGCCTTTGGTAGTCGGATCGATGCTGGGGATGTCGATTGTGCTGGTGAATTTCACCGACTCGAACGTGATCTGCATTGCCGTGCTGACCATTGCCTTCTTCGCCCAAGGAATTGCTTCGTCGTCATGGGCGGCGGTGTCGGAAGTCGCGCCCAAGGAATTGATCGGACTGACCGGCGGAGTCACCAGCCTGGCCGCCAACATCGGCGGGATCGTCACTCCGATTGTGATTGGCGGCATCGTCCACGCGACAGGCTCCTTTGCCTACGCCTTCTGGTTCATCGGCGGCGTGGCGCTGGTCGGTACCTTGTCCTATTCGTTGCTGCTCGGTCGCTTGTATCGCATCGAACTCAAGGCGCGCTGAGTCAAAAAAACCGTTTTTCTCCAACACAAGGCGGCTTTCGTCCAACTTCGCAAAAGATTGCCGCCGTACGCTGACGCTTCTAACAGGACGACTACAAAAATGACGATGACCGAGTATGTGTTTACCCCGGATCTGCCCGTGACCTTGCCGGTTGCTGGCAGCCAGCAGCGCTTTCCCGTTGGCCGGGTGTTTTGTGTCGGCCGCAACTACCCTTGGCCAGATACCCAAGGCCAGTCCCGCCAACCGCCAGTGTTCTTCATGAAACCGGCGAGCAACGTGGTGGATGCGGCGGGTGAAGTGACTTTCCCGCCGTTGACCGAAGAGTTTGTCCACGAAATCGAATTGGTCGTGGCCATCGGTGAAGGCGGTGCCAATATTCCGCAGAGTCAGGCGCTGGCCTATGTCTGGGGCTATGCCGCCGGCCTTGATTTGACCCGTCGTGATGTCCAGCGCGCGGCCAAAAGCAATGGTTTGCCGTGGGAAGGTGCCAAGGTGTTCGACGGCGCCGCGCCAATGACCGCCATCGTGCCGATCACGCGGGCAGGACATCCCGATGGTGAGTTGTGGCTGAACGTCAACGGCGAAGAGCGCCAGCGCGACAGCCTCGACAGCCAGATCTGGTCGGTCAGTGAAATCATCAGCCGCATCTCACAGTCGGTAGCGCTGCGGGCCGGTGACCTGATCATGACTGGCAGCCCGGCAGGCGTCGATGTGCTGCAACCGGGCGACATCATCAACGCCGGGATCGACGGCATCGGCCAATTGGAAATGCGCGTCGGTCCACGATCTTGAACCCGGCTCACGCCCTCGTGAATTGAGAAAGGAGATAACAACATGAACAGTCCTTTGAAAGTGGCCCTGGTCACCGGCGCCGGTAGCGGAATCGGCCGCGCCGTGGCCCTGTCGCTGATGGCCGACGGATTCACCCTGGTAGTGGCCGGACGTCGGCCGGAGCCGTTGCAGGCCTTGGTCGAATGGGCGCTCAGCGAAGGACACGAAGCGTTGGCGGTGCCGACTGATGTGCGCGACCCGGCCAGTGTCGATGCGCTGTTTGCCACCCTCACCGAGGTATACGGGCGACTCGATGTGGTGTTCAACAACGCCGGGGTCAACGCCCCGGCAGTGCCGCTCGATGAGCTGACGTTCGAGCAGTGGCGAAACGTGATCGACACCAACCTCAACGGCGTTTTCCTCTGCGCCCGTGGTGCCTTCAGGCTGATGCGCCGGCAACAGCCACAGGGTGGACGCATCATCAATAACGGCTCGATCTCGGCCCATACCCCGCGCCCCTTCAGCAGCGCCTACACCGCCAGCAAACACGCGGTGCTGGGGTTGACCAAATCACTGGCCCTGGACGGGCGGGAGTTCAATATCGCCTGCAGCCAGATCGACATCGGCAACGCCCTGACCGAGATGTCGGTGCGCATGACCAAAGGCGTGCGCCAGGCCAACGGCACCATCGCCGTGGAGCCGATGGTGGACGTCAAGCATGTGGCCGACGCCGTGCGCTACATCGCCGGTCTGCCACTGGAGGCGAACGTCCTGAACATGACCGTCATGGCCAGCGCCATGCCGTTTGCCGGTCGCGGTTGAACCGGCTCTTTATTCCGTTACGGGAGGTTTACATGAAACCAGAAATCTTGCAGCTCAGCCCGATCCTGATCCCCGAAATCAACGCGCGGCTCGATGAACTGTTTACCGTCAGACGCTACTTCCAGCAGGCCGACAAGCAGGCTTATTTGCAGGAACACGGCGCGAACATTCGCGGGGTGATCACCGGCGGGCATACCGGTATCAGTCAGGCGCTGATGGCGCAGCTACCGAAACTGGAAGTGGTGGCGGTCAACGGCGTGGGCACGGATGCGGTGGACCTGGCTTACGCCAGGGATCGCGGGATCCGCGTGACCGCGACCATCGGGGCGCTGACCGAAGATGTCGCCGACCTGGCCATCGGTTTGTTGATTGCCGTGTGCCGAGGCCTGTGCACCAGTGATCGTTACGTGCGTTCGGGCCAATGGCCCCATAGCCCGACGCCGTTGGCCCCGTTGCCGTTGGCGCGTCAGGTGTCGGGCATGCGCATCGGGATCGTCGGCATGGGCCGGGTCGGCCGTGCAGTGGCGACCCGAGCCGCGGCGTTCGGTTGCCCGATCAGCTACACCGATTTACAACCCATGAGCGACGTGAACCACACCTTCATCGCCGATCTGAAGCAGCTGGCCAGCCACAGTGATGCGCTGATTCTCGCGGCTGCTGCCGACAAGACTGAAGCCATCATCAATGCCGATGTGCTGCAGGCGCTGGGCAAGGACGGGTATCTGATCAACGTGGCGCGGGGCAAGCTGGTCAACGAGGTCGATCTGGTGACGGCACTGGCCGCTGGAGAGATCGCGGGGGCGGCACTGGATGTGTTTGTCGATGAACCGAACGTCCCCGAGACACTGTTCGGCAACGAGAACGTGGTACTGCAGCCCCATCGCGCCAGTGCGACGCTGCAGACCCGCACGCGGATGGGAGAGATGGTGGTGGCGAGCCTGGTGGACAGTTTCGCCGGGAGAATACCGCAGGGTTCCGTGACTGACTGAACGTTGGCCGCCGAGGAGACGTTGCGTCCCCTTGGCGGCTCGGTGTCAGGTAAACAGATCGACGCCCAACAGGCGACCCACAGTGCGAGGCCTGTAGCAAAGAGCAGCGCGATGTTTTCAAACAGGTTGTTGCGATATTTCTTGTCCAGCAGTGTCTTCTGGTTGGACATGATCAGCAGGCCCAGGGAAATGACCGGCAAGCCAATAATGTTCAACGCACTGACACCAATGGTCAGGTCACGAAATCCGGCATGCCTTGCAACGACCAGATCAACGGCGTGACGAGGATAAAAAGCATGAACCATTTGTGCATCGGATCATGATGAAACTCTTTGCCGTACTTTTCGCGACGTTCAGGACGAACGTGTTGGAAGGCATCGGTAATCAGCATCGGGAACGCGGTAATCTTGCCTGAAATGCTGGCAAACAAGCCGTTTCAGGTGCTGGGCTACCGTATAGATCCCAAGAGCGGACATTTGACTCCGCTGTCCAAAGCGCCGCTGGCAGAAAGCATGTTTTTATAGTGTTTCAGCTTCGCGCGGAGTCAGCGGGCTGTTCTGGATGTAGCGTGCAATCTCGTCCTTGCGCATGAATGCGACCCCCGGCCGGCTCTTGGCGTAACGCAGAAACTCGTCCCAGACCCTCACCATCTGCGGCGAGCCGCTGATGCGGTCATGAGCGCTGACCGACATCATGCGACGGCGTGTGCAGGCTTCTTCGTAGAGTTGATCGAAATCCAGCTTGATCTGCTCCAGGAACTGGGTCGGCGAATAGTTGCGGCCTTCAATTAGCAGGATGTCGTTATTGCGCAGTGTATATGGCACCACGACGAAGTCCTTGCCGTTGACCTGTTCGATGAAAGGCTCATCGCGACTCAGATCGTCGATGTGGTAGACGTAGCCCAACTCTTGTAGCAGCGACAACGTGTTCGGACCACGCCGCAGCCAGTTGCAGTTGTAGCCTATCAGTCGCTGGCCTGTGACTTCTTCGACCATGCTGGCTGCCTGGATGAGGAACTGCTTCTCCTCCTCGCGGCTCATCGCATACTGGGAACTCCAGCGAGGACCGTGTCCGGCCGCTTCATGGCCGCGCGCAACGATCTCTCTTGCGATTTCGGGATGCCGCCGAGCGGCCTCGCCGATCATGTGCCGGTATATGGCACCTCGCGTACGCGCCCTTCTCGAATTTCTGATCGAGCGCTTTGCAGAAGAATCCAGCAACCTGGACGAATATTTGAGCTGATACTTCCGAATGCAGCTGCAAGAAGCGACGAAGCGGCGGCCTAGGTGACTTTCGCGCCGGTGCATCAGTGCGCATGTTAAGGCTGCGGGATCGGAAAGATACTGAGGACGAACCGAAGCAATGGAACGGTCAATAATGGCCCTCGTTTTTCCGCGAGATATCTTCGCAAATCGTCCATAAAACTGAACACCACCGGAACGAAAACCAAACTCAGGGCGGTCGACGTGATCAATCCCCAACTGTAGACGCCGACGCCGAATTGACCCACGTGCCGACGCAAGGATGCCCCCCCAAATCGGCACAAATACAGCACAGGCAATGGTACGCGAAGAGTCAGACTGGGTCAGTGATATCTCGGCAACTGGCTCGATTCGGCGTCGGCGGCCTGGGTCGACTGCACTGTCGCCCGCCCAACAGTGATGCTGAACCGCTATTGGCTGAGCAACACTTTGCCGCAGCGAGAGGCGTTCCCCGCTGATATCGGCCTGCCAAGGCCAGCCAAAGGCGACTCACCCGGCACTGGCGACCAGACAAAGCCTTAAGCTAATAACCAAAAAGTATTTACTTGATGTTTTTTAGATCATTTACATTTAATTCATGGATGCGGCAGTGTTGCCCGGTAAACAGAAGCGCCATTGTTGCTCAGGCAACAGTCGCTCAACAGTTAGCTGCCCGGGCAACAGCAGCCGAGATAACATGTTAATCCATCTTATTGTTTTTAATAGTTATTTTAACCTTGGAACAACTCTTGCTCTGATGGCTGCACATCCCGCAACTCGAACAGGAACAGACCCCATGAGCACCCCACTTAAAGTCGTCGCCGTTTCCGGTGGAACCTATCGTCCGTCGCGCACCCTGGTGCTGGTCCAGGCCATCGTTGCCGAGCTGAGCCAGTACCTGCCAATCGAAAGCCGCATCATCGAACTGGGCGACATTGTCCGCCCACTGGGCAGCGCCATGTCCCGTCAGGAGCTGCCGGAAACCGTTGAGTACGAGTTGAGTGCGATTGAGTCGGCAGACCTGCTGGTTGTGGCCGCACCTGTCTACCGTGGCGCCTACCCGGGCCAGTTTAAGCACCTGTTCGACCTGATTGGCCAGGACGCATTGATCGACACCCCGGTGTTGCTGGCCGCCACCGGTGGCAGCGACCGGCATGCGCTGGTAATCGATCATCAGTTGCGCCCGCTGTTCAGCTTCTTCCAGTCGGTGACCCTGCCCCTTGGCGTGTATGCCTCGGAGGCCGATTTCACGAATTACCAGATCAGCAGCGAAGCGCTGAAAACACGCATCCGCCTGGCAGTCGAACGGGCCGCACCGCTGTTCACCGCCAATGCCGCCGACTTGCGGAAAACAGCCTGAGGACAGCCTGTGACCGCTATCCATACATCCAGACTTGAAACCCCGCTGCAGATCGCCCGGACGCTCGCCGCCGAGTTTTCCCGAACCGCCGCCGAACGCGACCATCTGGGCGGCACGCCGAAAGCCGAGCGCGACGAGTTGCGCCGCTGCGGTCTGCTGGCGATGAAAATTGACCAGCAATACGGTGGCCTTGGCGCCAGCTGGAGCGACACCCTGGAAGTGGTGCGCGAGTTCGCCAGGGTCGACAGCTCGATCGCCCATGTGTTCGGCTTCCAGCATTTGATGCTGGCCACGGTACGGCTGTTTTCCCGGCCCGAACAGTGGCAGCCCTGGTTCGAACAGACCGCGCGCAACAACTGGTTCTGGGGTAATGCCCTTAACCCGTTGGACACCCGCACCTTGTCAAAAAAATTTGCAGGCTATCGCGAGTTTTCCGGGCGCAAGAGTTTCTGCTCCGGCGCCTCCGATTCGGAAATGCTGATTGCCTCGGCGCTGGATGAATCCACCAGCGGCAAGCTGTTGATCGCCGCCATTCCCAGTCATCGCACCGGCATCACCTTGCACGGCGACTGGGACAACATCGGCCAACGGCAGACCGACAGCGGCAGCGCCACCTTCGAACGGGTGCGCGTGGAAGAGAATGAACTGCTGCTAGATCCCGGCCCGCTGAGCACGCCCTTTGCCTGCCTGCGCCCGCTGATCGCCCAACTGACCTTCGTCAATATCTTCCTCGGCATTGCCGAGGGCGCGTTCGAAGAGGCCCGCAATTACACCCTCAAGGAAACGCGCCCCTGGTTCAAGGCCAACGTCAGCCAGGCCAATCAGGACCCCTATGTCCTGCGCCATTATGGCGAATTCTGGGTCGGGCTGGAAAGCGTGCGCCTGCTCACTGAACGCGCCAACGCCCTGCTCGACCAAGCCTGGAGCAAGGAGCACCGGCTCGGCGCCGAGGAGCGTGGCCAACTGGCCTTGGCCATTGCCACCGCCAAGGTCGCCGCCACCCGCACCGGCCTGGACCTGACCAGCAGCCTGTTTGAAGTGACTGGCGCCCGCGCCACCCATGCCGCGCTGCGCCTTGATCGTCACTGGCGCAACCTGCGCACCCAGACCCTGCACGACCCCGTGGACTACAAGCTCCATGAACTGGGTGACTGGGCGCTCAACAAGACGCTACCCACTCCGTCCTTTTACTCATAGGCCCCACCATGCAACTACTCACGCTGCCGCCCTCACCAGCCCTGGCCACCTCGATACGCGCCACTGCGCAAGTCTTCGAAGACCCGAAATCACAGGCGCTGCTGGCGCACCTGCAACAGGTCGCGCCCAGTGACGCCAGCGTGTTGATCATCGGCGAAACCGGGACCGGCAAGGAACTGGTGGCCCGTCATCTGCACAACCTCAGCGCCCGTCGCAACAAGCCGTTTATCGCGGTCAACTGCGGCGCGTTTTCCGAAAGCCTGGTGGAGGCCGAACTGTTCGGCCACGAAAAAGGCGCCTTCACCGGCGCCCTGAGCGCCAAGGCCGGCTGGTTCGAGGAAGCCAACGGCGGCACGCTGTTCCTCGACGAGATCGGTGACTTGCCGATGCCGATCCAGGTCAAGTTGCTGCGGGTGCTGCAGGAGCGTGAAGTGGTTCGCCTGGGTTCACGCAAAAGCATCCCCATCGATGTACGGGTGCTGGCTGCGACCAACGTGCAGCTGGAAAAAGCCATCAACGCCGGGCACTTTCGCGAAGACCTCTATTACCGGCTGAACGTGGTCAGCCTGGAGCTCAGCCCGCTGCGCGAGCGACCGGGCGACATCCTGCCGCTGATCCGCCACTTCATCGCCGAGTACAGTCGTCGGCTGGGTTATGGCGAAGTGGTGCTGGATACCGAAGCCGAACAGAAGCTGGTGAATTACTCATGGCCGGGCAATATTCGCGAGCTGGAAAACGTCATTCACCACACCCTGTTGATCTGCCGTAACAATCTGATCCGTGTCCAGGACCTGCACCTGTCCAACCTGCGTATCGAACGCCAGGACGCCAGCAATACCGTCCAGGACGACAGTGCCGACGCCCTGTTGCAGCAAGCCTTCCAGAAGCTGTTCGAGGAAGAAAGCGGCGCCCTCCACGAGCGGGTCGAGGAAGCGCTGCTGCGCGCGGCCTATCGCTTCAGCCACTACAACCAGGTACACACCGCCAGCCTGCTGGGGCTGAGTCGCAACATCACCCGCGCGATGCTGATCAAGGTTGGTGAGCTGGTGGTGAACAAACGCCGCCCGGCACAAGACGCCCGGACGGTCAAAGTGGTCAACCTGTCGATCTGACTGGTGCTAGCGGTCAAGCAGCTGCTCCTTTACCCGCTGTCCCGCCCCCCAGATAGAAGTCCTGAATATCACTGCGCGCGGCCAACTGCCCGGTCGTGCCTTCGCTGACGACCCGGCCGCTTTCCAGCACGTAGCCGTACTGGGCGTAACGCAGAGCCAGGTTGATGTTCTGCTCGGCAATCAGGAAGCTCACGCCGTCGCGCCGATTGAGCTGATGGATGATCTCGAAGATCTCCTCGACGATCTGCGGTGCCAGGCCCATCGAAGGTTCGTCCAGCAACACCAGCTGTGGCCGGGCCATCAGCGCCCGCCCGAGCGCAACCATCTGCTGTTCACCGCCGGAGGTGTAGCCGGCCAGGCTTTTGCGCCGCAGCTTGAGGCGCGGAAACTGGCTGTAGATGCGTTCCAGATCGGCCTTCAGTTGCCCGCGGGACACCTGACGCGCAAATGCACCCGTCAGCAGGTTTTCCTCCACTGTCAGTTGGGCAAAGCAATGCCGGCCTTCCAGTACCTGCACCAGGCCGCTGGCAACAAGGCTATGGGGCGTGCTGCGGGTGACATCCTCGCCTCGATAAATAATCCGCCCCTGCACCGCCTCGCCCCGCTCGGCCCTCACCAGATTGGCGGCGGCCTTCAAGGTGGTGCTTTTGCCAGCACCGTTGGCCCCCAGCAACACCACGATCTGTCCTTGCGGCACCGCCAGGGATACCCCGCGCACGGCGAGGATTGCCTGTTCGTACAGGACTTCAATCGCGTCGATCTGCAAGATCGGTACTTGGTTCATGTTGCTCTCCCCCAAAAAAACCGGGACGCCTCCCGATTCACATCTCAGCTGTCCTGACTGCAATCGCGCGGTGTGATGCCCTTTTCCTTGGCGTACTGGTGCGACGAGGCTTCGATGATCGGTCTGAGCAAGGCACGGTCGGCCTGCACCCAGTCACTGATCAGTTTCCACTGGCTGCCATCCCACCGCTGGAAGCGCACCGCACCGCCCCCTTCATGGTCCGAGCATGACAGCTGCAAGGGTTGCACCAGGCCCAGTGCACCCAGCTCCTTGAGGCGGGCATCGTCCAGCTTGAGGTGCTCGAAGCCCCAGCGCACCTGCTCGCCGGTGAGCGGCTGCTTGCCGAATTTTTCCTGGGCAATGCGCACGGCCTCAACGTTGAGAATGCCGTTCACCACCCCCAGGTTGTAATACACGGTGCCAAAGCGTTTCGGATCAGCCAGGTCACCATTGCCCTTGGCCACCACCTGCTGCTGGATGCCTTGCAAGACCGGGAAATCGGTGCCCGAGGGGTGCGTGGTGATCGCAATAAAGCCTTTGGCGGCGGCACCGGCCGGGGCGGCATCGTCCTCGGAGTTGCTCCAGATGTTGCCGATGATGTGATCCACCGGGAAGCCGACTTTCTGCGCGGTTTTCAACGCCACCGGGTTCATCACGCCCCAGCCGCGCAGAATCACCCAGTCGGGTTTTTCCCGGCGAATGTTGAGCCATTGCGACTGCTGCTCGTTACCCGGATGGGGCACTTCCAGCAGGGTCAGCTTGAACCCGTACTTGTCGGCCAGGGTCTGCAACACCTCATTGGTTTCCTTGCCGTAGGGCGAGCCGTGATACAGGGTGACGATCTTCTTGCCCTTGAGCTGGTCCAGCCCCCCGGCCTGCTGGCCGATGTAGTTGATGATCGCCGAGACTTCGGAGTACGGGTTCAGCTGCAAGGGAAAGGCGTAGGGGAAAACGCTGCCGTCAGTGGAGTCGGTGCGGCCGTGGTTGATGGTGATCAGCGGCAGTTTGTCCGCGGTCGAACGCTCAAGGGTGGCATAGGCGATGCCCACCGACAGCGGGTTAGTGGCGGCAGCCGGCGCACCATTGAGGCCTTTTTTCAGACGCTCGTAGCACTCCACGCCCTTCTCGACCACGTACTCGGTTTCGCACTCACTCCAGGTCAGCTTGACGCCGTTGACCCCGCCATTGGCATTGACGTATTTGAGGTAGTCGATAAAACCACCAAAAAACCCGGTACCACCGGCGGCATAAGGACCGACCCGATAGCTCTGCAGCGGGAAGTACTGTTCGTTATCCGCCTGCGCGGTCAACGTGGCAGTGCTCAGGCTGACAGCCAGGGCGAGGCTACTTAGTAGAGATCGTTTCAACATCAATGTTTTCCTTATCAAGTAATCAAGTGAAGGGTCAACCAAAGGGATACAGAGCAATCGGCACTTACGCCGAGTCGCTCAGTAGCGCAGCGGCCACAACCGAGCGCGTTCGCGGAACTTCTGCCAGAGGCGCGCCAGGCCCTCCGGCTCCTTGATCAGGAACACAATGATCAGGGCGCCAAATACCATCTTCTGCAGGTTTTCTATCTGTCCGGCATCGATCAGCCCGGCCGGCAACAAGGCCACCAGGTTCGACAGCAGCACCGGAAACAACACGATGAACGCCGCGCCGAGGAAGTTGCCGAGGATGCTGCCCAGGCCGCCGATAATGATGATAAAGAGGATCTGGAAAGATCGATTCAGGTCAAAACCGTGGGGCTCCACGGTCCCTAGGTAGGTGAAGGCCCAAAGCGCCCCGGCCACCCCGAGAAAGAACCCGCTGATGGCAAACGCCAGCAGCTTTGTCTTGAACAACGCAATGCCCATCACCGCAGCAGCGGTGTCCATGTCACGCACCGCCATCCAGTTACGCCCTAGCTCGCTGCGCACCAGGTTCTTGCCCAGCCAGAACAACGCCACCACCACGCCCAGAGTCAGCAGGTAACGCCCCACCGGCGAGTTCAGATCCACACCAAGAATCTCCAGGCGCGGTGCGCTGATCACCCCCGAAGCGCTGTTATTGGAAAACCAGCTGAAGCGGGTCAGCGCCCAGGTCACAAAAAACTGCGCGGCGAGGGTCGACACCAGCAGATAGAAACCCTTGATCCGCAGGCTGGGCAGACCGAACAGCACCGCCACCAGCGCTGCCACTCCCCCGCCCAGGGTCATGCTGAACAACAACGGCGAGCCCGGCACCCGCAGCTCAACGTTGTAAGTGGCAAAGGCGCCCACCGCCATGAAGGCCGCCGAGCCCAGCGACAACTGCCCGGCGTAGCCGGTCAGTAGGTTCAGCCCCAACCCGGCCAGTGACAGCACCAGAAACGGAATCAGAATGGCGCTGAACCAATAGTCGTTACCCAGATACGGCACACCGACAAAGGCCAACAGCAGCAAGCCGACCAAGCCGTAACGGTCCTGGCGCAGGCAAAATACCCGGCGGTCCTGGGCATAGCGAGTACTGAACTGACCGGCTTCCTGATAAAACATCACGCCTCTCCTTAAACCCGCTCGATTGCGCGTTCACCAAATAACCCGGCCGGCCGCACCAGCAGGAACAGCAACGCCAGCACATAGGGAAACCAGTTCTCGATACCACCGCCGATGACGGGGCCCAGGTATACCTCGGCCAGCTTCTCCGAGGCGCCGATGATCAACCCGCCGACAATCGCGCCACTGATCGAGGTAAAGCCGCCGATGATCAGCACCGGCAAGGCCTTGAGCACCACCAGCGACAGCGAAAACTGCACCCCCAGCCGCGCGCCCCAGAGCAGGCCGGCCACCAGACCGACAAACCCGGCCACCGCCCACACCAACACCCAGACCCGTTGCAGACGGATGCCCACGGCCAACGCCGCCAGCGGGTCATCGGCCACGGCACGCAACGACAAACCGATACGGGTTTTGTTAAACAGCAGCGAAAGTGCCAACACCAGCAACGCGGCAGTCACGGCTGCAAAAATGTCGAACGGCGACAGCAGCATGCCGCCCAGTTCCAGGGGCTCGTCACTGATGCCCAGTTCCAGGCCATGTACCTGGGCGCCCCACAGCACTTGGGCGAACCCTTCGATCACGTAGGACAAGCCGAGGGTCGCCATGAACAAGGTGATCGGTGAACGGTTGACCAGCGGGCGCAACACCACCCGCTCCACCGCCACCGCCAGCAGCACCATCGCCGACAGGCTGATGACAAACGCCAGCCAAAACGCCACCCCGCGCTCCAGCAGGCTGACAAAGGTCAGCGCCGAAAACAGCACCATCGCGCCCTGGGCGAAGTTGAAGACGCCGGACGCCTTGTAGATCAGGACAAAACCGATGGCCACCAGGGCGTACATCACCCCGGCCAAGAGCCCGCCGATCAGCACCTCGAAGAAAAATTCCATGAGCCTTCCTGTTTTGCGGGCAAAGAGTCCCCTGCCACCCGATAGCTGGCGGCGCTGTCGACTCGGGGGTTAGTGGCGCGTGCCGAGATAAGCGGCAATCACCTCGGGGTTTTGCCGCACCTCATCGGGCGGGCCGTCGCCGATCTTGAGGCCGTAGTCGAGTACCATAACGTGATCGCTAATGCCCATGACCACGCCAATGTCGTGCTCGATCAACACCACGGTGGTACCCAGCTCACGGTTGATGTCGACGATGAACCGGCTCATCTGCTGCTTCTCTTCGGCGTTCATCCCGGCCATCGGTTCGTCCAGCAACAGCAAGCGCGGTTCGGAGGCCAGGGCACGGGCCAGTTCCACCCGTTTCTGCAAGCCATAGGGCAGCTTGCCGACAAGGGTGTCGCGCCACTGTTGGATGTGCAGAAAATCGATGACCCGTTCGGCCGCCTCCCGCTGGCGGTCGTCTTCGCCCGCAGCGCGGCCGATGCGCAGGGCCTGCTCAATCCAGCTGCTGCGACGCTTGAGGGTGCGTCCGGTGAGCACGTTGTCGAGCACACTCATGCCTTTGAACAAGGCGATGTTCTGAAAGGTGCGGGCAATACCGCGCACCGCCACATCATGCGGGCGCATGTGCCGGTGCTCTTCTCCGGCAAAGCGTATGCGTCCCTGCTGGGCCTGGTACACGCCGTTGATCACATTCAGCAGTGAGCTTTTTCCCGCACCGTTGGGGCCGATCAAGGCGCAAATCTCCCCGGCTGCCACAGCAAAGCTGATGTCGGTCACCGCCTTGACGCCCTTGAACGACAAACCGATGTTTTCCAGCACTAGCAGATGTTCAACCTTTGTCGCCTGTGTTTGTGCCATGAATCATGTCCTTGTCAGGCCGGTTGCGTGCTGTCTTCGATCCAGCCGTTGACCAGCGGAGCTGGCCACGGCGCGGGGCGGTGCCACTGTGCCGGATCCGGCCAGGTGCGTACCTCAATAGCCAACGCCTGGAAAAACGCCAGGGCTGGCGGTGCAAGTGCCTCGCCCACCAGCAACGGCGCACGGGTACGAGAAAAGCCGAGGACATCGCGCAACGGCCGGCGGATCAGCCAGTACCCCAGGTGCCGTTGCAGCGCACCGGGGTGCGCCACCAGCGCCCAATCCACCAGACGCCGGCGCCAACTGCCTGGCTCCGGCAAGCGGGCCAGGACCTGGGTATGCAGGCGCTCGTAGGTTTCCCGGGTGCCGGCCACCAGCGTCGGGCCCAGCTCGCGCCGGTCCTGATCGCGGGTCTCCAGATTTTCCGGAAAATTCAGGCGAAAGCCGGCAATCAACCAAGGCGCCAGCAAATAACGCGCTTGACCACCCGCGGCAAACGCTCGCGCCGCCAGGGCTTCGTCCTGCCGCCCCAGCTGCTCGCTGTGCACCAGGCGCCGGCCTTCCAGTAGCAACTCGGCGTGGCTGATGCGCTGCTGCTCGATGCCCTGCACCGCGTCCAAACGATAGAAAGCAAAGGCTGTGCGCTCGGCTCGGGCCTGGGGTTCCAGCCGGTGATCGCTACCCTGCTGCAGCAGTTGTGCGAACGCCAGGGTGTCACCGGCCTGACTCACCTCAGCCAGGCCGCGGCCGTCGGCGTACATCAGCAGCCTGGGCGCCAGTCCGGCGGCGCGCAGGCGCTGAATCTCCTCATGGCCTTCGGCGAACACCCATTCACTGTGCAGCTCACGCAACAGCGGCACCTGTGCGGCCGCAGCCTCCAGCGGATCCAACAGCGCGGCCACGCCGCCCAACCACTGTGCCGCCAGGGCAGCGATCAATGCCTCCGGCCGCGGGCGGCTGACAATCACCAAAGTCGCACCAGGCACAAAACCACGCGCCTGCAAGGCCGTGGACAGGCGTTGAACCTCAGTGGCCAGTTGGCGCCAGGTAAGCACCTGCCACACCCCCAGGCGCTTATGGCGCAGGGCGATGCCCGTCCCTTGCTGACGTGCCTGATGTTGCAGCCACTGCGGCAAGGTACCCGCGACGGGTTGCGGGTTATCGATGAATGTCGGCATGACCTTTCCCGTCCCTTACACCAGTGCCGCAGCTTTGGTCGCCACAGCCTCGCGCTCCAGCTCACGCACCAGCGGCAACACCTTGCGGCCGAAGTACTCCACCTCCTCCTGAAAGTGCAGGAAGCCACTGAGCACCAGGTCCACGCCCACCGCCTTGAGTGCGACGATGCGTTCGGCAATCTGCTGAGGTGTACCGATCAGGTTGGTCTTGAAACCATCGTTGTACTGCACCAAGTCTTCGAAGGTGGACTTGGCCCAGTTGCCTTCGCCTTCCGGGCTGGAGGCACCGGCGTTCTTCGCCTCGCTGCCGAAACCGTTGACGGCCTCGGGGTCGGCCTTGGCGATAATTTCCTGCAACACCGCGCGGGCCTCAGCCTCGGTTTCACGGGCGATGACAAAGGCGTTCACCCCAACTTTCACCGAGTGGCCATTGATCGCGGCCTTGGCCCGAATGTCGTCGACCTGGGCCTTGATGCCTTCGACAGTGTTGCCGTTGGTGAAATACCAATCGGAGACCCGCGAAGCCATGTCCCGCGCCGCGCGCGAGCTGCCACCCTGGAAGATTTCCGGGTGCGGTTGCTGCAGTGGCTTGGGTTTGAGGGTGTAGTCGTGGAAGCGGTAGAAATCGCCATGAAAACTGAAGTTGTCCTGGGTCCAAATGCCCTTCAGCGCCTGGATGAATTCTTCCGAGCGACGATAGCGCTCATCGTGGTCCAGCCATGGTTCGCCAATGGCGCGGAATTCGCCCTTGAACCAGCCCGACACGATATTCACCGCAACGCGACCGTTGGTGAACTGGTCAATGGTGGCCAGCTGCTTGGCCGCCAGCACCGGACTCCATGGGCCAGGCAGGATGGCCGCGATCACCTTGAGCTTCTCGGTGGCGGCCAACAGTGCGTGGCTGATGGTCACCGATTCGTGTTGGTTTTCGGCGCCATAACCGGCAGTGAAGCGGATCTGTGACAAAGCGTATTCGAAGCCGGCCTTTTCGGCGATTTGCGCCAGCTTGCGGTTGTAATCGATGTCCCAGCTAGTGCGCTGTTCGATCTTGCTGACCACAAGGCCGCCGCTGACGTTGGGAACCCAGTAGGCAAACTTGATGTTGTTCTGGCTCATTGCATGTACTCCATGATTCGTTGAAATGAGGGTTGACCCGGGACGTCAGGCTGCGCTGGTGTCCGGTTGAACAGTCGGATTGAGGCTCAGTACCGCCGACTCGACAGCGCGCTCGATGCGTTCGAGCAACTGCGGGCTGGTGATCTGGTAATCGGTGAAATCGGCTTCGGCGGCATACACACCGATGGGCAAGCTCAGGGCCTGGAAAAAGCCGAACAGCGGGCGCAACTGGTGATCGATGATCAGGGCGTGACGGTCCGAGCCACCGGTGGCGGCCAGCAACACCGGCACGTTGTTCAACGCCTGGTGATGGACGAAATCGAACAGGTGCTTGAACAGTCCAGTGTACGAGGCGCGGTATACCGGGCTGGCAGCAATCAGCAGGTTGGCCGTTTCAATGGCCTGCAGATCGGCCTCGACCGCAGCGGGCAAGTCTTCACGGCGCAGCACCCCGGCAAACTGCGGGCCGACCTCGGACAACTCGATCAGGTGCAGTTCAATCGGCAGTTGTTGCGCAAGACCGGCGATCAGCGCCTTGAGCAGCACCAGGGTGCGCGTAGGCCGCTGCACGCTCCCGGATACCGCGACCACTTTCAGTGTATTGCCCATTGCCCGTCCTCGTGGTGGCAGAGGCCACCGCGGCACCTGCACAAGGACTAGAGCAGCAACCGTGCCACTTCAATAATTCAATATGAATCAATTAGTTATACAGTTTTCGTAAAACGCCGCAGTGTCGTCCAACGGACAGGCTGTTGATCAACTGTTGCACTCACAACAGTTGTCTCGTGGCGTTTGGCACGAAGCCCCGCCCGGGCCGCTGTTGTCGGGCGGTCAGCGCTTCAACAAGTTGCCCGGCAGGCGACAGGAGTGAGCGCCGTCGACACCCCGCACGCCCTGTAAAACGGCTTTTTACAGCGCCAGGCACGACCTGTGCACTGACAGCAGTACGCAGCAGATCGACCGCTCTGTTGCTTCTCTTGCCTTCCATAAGGAGCTGCACCATGACAGTCCAGCAACAACACCTGCCACACCCCCTCTCCACCGGTACCGACTACCAGGCCCTGGCCGAGCGCTTCCGGCCGATCTTTGCACGCATCGCCGCCGGCGCACTGGAGCGCGAGCAAAGCCGCAGCCTGCCCTTTGAACAAGTGAAATGGCTGAAGGAAGCCGGCTTTGGCGCCGTGCGTGTGCCGATCCAGTACGGTGGCGCTGGCGCTTCCCTGCCCCAGCTGTTTGAGTTACTGATCGAATTGGCCGAAGCGGACTCCAATTTGCCACAGGCGTTGCGCGGTCACTTTGCCTTTGTCGAAGACCGCCTCAATGCCCAGGCTGACGCACCACAGGACACCTGGTTCAAGCGTTTTGTCGAGGGTGATCTGGTGGGCAATGCCTGGACCGAAATCGGCAGCGTCAAGATCGGCCAGGTCGGCACTCGCGTCTCGCGTCTGGGCGAACACTGGGTAGTCAACGGCACCAAGTACTACAGCACCGGTAGCATCTTCGCCGATTGGATCGACCTCTATGCCCAGCGCGATGACAACGGTGCCGACGTGATTGCCGCCGTCCGCGTGCAACAACCGGGCATCTCGCAGAGTGACGATTGGGATGGCTTTGGCCAGCGCACCACCGGTAGCGGCACCTCGGTATTCGAAAACGCCGTGGTGGAGCCTGAAAACCTGCTCGACTTCGCCACCCGCTTCAAGTACCAGACGGCCTTCTATCAACTGGTGCTGTTGGCGGTTCAGACCGGTGCCGGCCGTGCCGCGGTGCACGACATCACGGAAGAAGTGCGCAAGCGCACGCGCATCTTCAGCACCGGCAATGCCAGCCACGTCAGCCAGGACGTCCAGGTGCAGCAAGTGGTGGGCAAGGCATCGGCGCAGGTCTACGCCGCACACGCCACCACCCTGCGCGCGGCGACCGCCTTGCAGGTGGCGTACGAAAGCCGCTTCGCCCATGACGAAGTCGCCGAACGCGAGGCCAACATCGCCGCCGAACTGGAATCGGCCCAGGCCCAAGTGGTGATCGCTGACCTTGTGCTGCGCGCCACCAGTGACCTGTTCAACGCCCTCAGCGCCTCGGCCACCAGCACCGGCAAGGCCTTCGATCGTCACTGGCGCAACGCCCGCACCGCGGCCTCGCACAACCCCCTCATCTACAAGGAACGCATTATCGGCGACTGGGAAATCAACAGCACCGAACCGCCCTACGTCTGGCAGATCGGCGCTGGATCGAAGTAAGCCGACATCACGCCCCAGCACCTGCACCTGATCGGCCAGCGACGAAGCACGGGCCAGCAACGCGTCTGGCGTCTGGCCCCTGGCTCGTCGCTACGCCCAGGAACCAACGTCCCTGGGCGCGGCTCTGGATACGCTCGATACCGCCATGCAGCAAGCTGACCTGCCCACCCAGTGCCTGGCCGACGGCAAGCGCACTCTCAAAGAGACGGGTGCGCATTTCGTATATTTCCATCTAACGCAACGCCCTATTTCACATTCCAACTCGAATAGGATTTCAATGTTCGAGCGACTATGGTGCTGAACGTCACAACGTTCAGCATCATCTGACTCGCTCACTTCCTCTCGCGGTTCACCACACCCTTCCTGTTTGAGAGGAAGCGTTGGATTGCCCTCGCTATCCGCCGTTGTTGAAGCAGATCCGGGCTGATTGTCAGCCCTGTCATTTCAGGATTTATTTCCACCAATACTCGATCTGAACACCTACGTTGGAGCCTTGCAGGTCTGTACCAAACGCACCGGTATCAGACAACGCCGATCCCGGAGATTGCAAGCTGGCGGCGCGTTGCGCAGCCTTGTTCCAGGTAGCGTAGGTGTAATACAGACGAAATTCCGGCCTGTCCCAGAATCCCGGGCCCTTCGGTGACCAGGTAGGCGCGATGGTGTACTTAGTGAGTTTTCGGGTACCGTCTGCAGCTTCAACCTGGTCGCGCCCAACTTCGGTGATCAACTTGAACTGGTCCGTGAACGCATAAATTGGCCGAACACCAATGGATAACCAGTTCTGATCATCACCATCAGGGCGCGTGTCTTTTTGATAGACCAATTCAACTTGACCACTAAAAGCATGAGTCATTTGCCAGTCGAAAAACTCCACGAGCCGCCAGCTCTTGTTGCTCTCATCCAACGTGGTATCACCGGTGTAGCCCAATGCGGTGCCCGGCCCTCGGCCGTATTGAACAGCGAACTTGTTGACTCCGCCAAGAAACGCGACCTGCTTGTGCTGGGCAACCACTGACCAGCCCTGATGAGCATTCTCGCGGCTCGGCTTGTCCAGATAACTGACGCCCAGTTGAACCTCGCCACCGGGATTTGTGTTGAATCCACTGACGGTCACATCCTGACGGGTAACAAAATCCTTTTGAAAGACGTTGTCCTTGCGTGAGAACACGTAGCTGTATTTCAGATCTCCCAATGCGACCTGGTCGAACCCAAAGCCTGTTGAGCTTTGGTTCCAGTAGAAGTAGTCGGAAATATTGATGTCGTTTCGGTTGTAGTAACGACGGCCCGCCCAGAAAGAACCGCCATTCAATGCCGGCATCTTGCTCCACTCAGCGTAGAGCTGACTCATCCGCGTATAGCCGTGCTCCCCGTCAAATTTTGGTTCATGGCCATACTCGTTATAAAACTGTGCCATGCCTTCCACGCTGACCACCGAGCCGTCGTCCAGTGAAAGCAGATCCTGGCGCAAATCCAGCTCCAGATATTGCTCACATTCGTTGCCAAGACGGTATTTGGATTGCGCGCCCGGTAGCTGAAAACACGACTGTTTCCCTCCTTGAGTCGAATCTCCAACTCCGGTTCTGAAATAACCACTGAAGTCTGTTGAATACGCGTCAACGGGCAAAAAGCCGACAGCAAAGGACGCACCCAGAACTGCGCTGAGAGTTTTAACGTTCATTCATAACACCTTTTGTTTGTTATATTTATTGGATAAGGTCGACGCGAACAGCACGCTTTTAATCAAAGTACACGGTTAACTCCCACGCACCGGTTTTCGAAAGGGAAATACCAAGTTAAATCGAATAGAAAAGGCACCGCTGAACCAATGAGAAGAATCCAGGCATTGCCGGCGCAAAGTGACCAGACGAGCTAACGATAAGGCATTAGTCCCGTCCAATCTTATGAGGCTCTACCCCCGATGACGTCCTCGGAAGAAATCTATAAGACCCTGCGTCGAGGAATCATCAGCCGGTTGCGCGTCATAGCGAGTCAGGAGGCTATGCACGCTGTTACTTAGCTCCTTGCCCAGTTCCACGCCCCATTGATCAAACGAATTGACTCCCCAAATTACGCCCTGGACAAAGACCTTGTGCTCATAAAGCGCGATCAGCGCACCAAGGCTATGTGGATTGATGATCTCAAGAGCAACTGTATTGCTTGGCCGGTTACCGGGGATCACTTTATGCGGTGCCAGTCGTTCAATCTCACTGGATGAAAGGCCTTTGGCTTTTAGCTCTGCCTCAGCTTCACTGCGGGTTTTGCCCCACATCAGCGCTTGGCTTTGAGACAAGCAATTGGCATACAGCCATTCCTGATGATCAGCCACTGGATTGTGGCTGACCACAGGCACAATGAAGTCAGCTGGAATCAGAGGCGTTCCCTGATGCAGCAACTGGTGGTAAGCGTGCTGTCCGTTACACCCCACGCCGCCCCAGATTACCGGGCCCGTGGTGCAAGACACTGACGTGCCATCATGACGAACACTTTTACCATTTGACTCCATGTCCATCTGCTGCAGATGCTTAACGAAGTTGCGCAGGTAATGGTCATAGGGCAAGAAAGCATAGCTTTGCGCACCCCAAAAATTGTGATACCAAACGCCGAGTACCGCTAAAAGAACAGGAAGGTTCTGTTCCAATGGTTCGTTCAGGAAATGCTGATCCATAGCGTACGCGCCGGATAGCAGTTCCTTGAAGTTAGCGATGCCAATGGCCAGCGCAATCGGCAGGCCAATTGCAGACCATAGTGAGTAACGGCCACCGACCCAGTCCCACATAGGAAAAATGTTTGCTTCACGGATGCCGAAATCCAGCGCTGCCTGGCGATTATTGGTCACAGCAATGAAATGGCGATATAGCTTCTCTTCCGTCCCGCCCTTAGCCAAGTACCAGCTACGAGAAGCTTGTGCATTCTTCAAGGTTTCAAGAGTACCGAAGGTTTTGCTGGAGATGATGAACAGCGTTGTTTCTACGTTCAGTCCGGCTGTAACCTCTCGGAACTCACTGCCGTCGATATTAGCTAGATAATGGCACCGCACCCCATGCCGAGCAAAAGGCGCCAGCGCCTCAGAGACAAGCTCCGGGCCCAGAAATGAGCCACCAATACCAATGTTTACGACATCGGTGATGACCTTGTCGTTGTAACCACGCCACAGATGGTTATGGATACGACTCACAACGTCAGTCATCTGCGCCAGGGCTCCATGCACATCGCGCATCAAGTTGCGACCATCGACCATCAAAGCGTCCCCCACTGGTCGCCGCAGCGCCGTATGCAGCACTGGACGCCCTTCGGAGCAGTTGATTTTCTCTCCACTGAACATGGCACGCGCGGCCTGTTCCACGCCTGCCTCGCGAGCAAGGTTTACAAGCAATGAACGCGTTTCGTGAGTGATGAGGTTTTTGGAGTAATCCAAAAAAAGCCCGCAGCCCGCCAAGGAAAAGTCTTGAAAGCGTTTACTGTTATCTCGAAAGGCATCGCGCATACTA
Organism: Pseudomonas sp. GM79; assembly: GCF_000282495.1. Classification (GTDB taxonomy): domain Bacteria; phylum Pseudomonadota; class Gammaproteobacteria; order Pseudomonadales; family Pseudomonadaceae; genus Aquipseudomonas. The sequence goes on along the minus strand of NZ_AKJE01000078.1, from coordinate 83,003 downwards.
AAATTTTTCATGCTCTCCCGATGGTCGAGCAGATTGCGCCATGCCGGCAGTGCAGTCACATCATTCGTTTTGTTGTAGTTATTCATGCTCAGCCCTTCTTCGCCAATACGGCTTGTGCCGTCTCAATCAACTCTTTTCTTGCCATTCAAATGTGGGCGTTTTGTAATTCTGCAAACGCAGAAGCGCCATCACAGGAATAAGCCCTGCATTGTGCAGTTACGACCCATTATCGGATTTACTCCCGCGAGGGCTAGCGTTCTCCATCGCGATTCAAATAAATGTCTATCTCTATAACGAAATCATTGAAACCTGAAGAAAACAAAACCGAACGCGGGGGCACTCAAGCAGAAAACACTGCAAACATGCATATCCGTGCATGACAAATGGAAACCAGGTGCCAGTCATTTAGTTTCAAAGTTATCCAGGCGGCGAGACGTGGACAAGCATCAAATAATTCACGTCTGCACCGCTAGATCCTCAGGACGAAACCCTGAGTACAGTCATTTTGGAGCGCCGCAAGAATCTCGCTGGATTAAAGAGGGTTTCAATCTAATAGTCTGACGTCTACCCTCAGGTTGCTTGATACGCTTCAATAAAAGCTTCACAGCCTGGGCTCCGAGCTCCTCGAGAGGTTGCGCTACAACTGTCAGTCTTGGGCTAAAAGCATCCGCCCAGTCGAAATCGTCAAAGCCAACCAGCGCGATATCCTTTGGCACCTCAAGCCCCGCTTCACGAAGAGCCTGCATTGCACCAATGGTCATCAAGTTGTTTGCAGTCATTATTGCGGTGGGCGGGTGCTCTAGCGATAGCAAACGGCGCGTGGCTTCCATTGCCGGCGCAATCGCCGATTCACCACAGCAAACCAATTGATCTTCGTACTCAATTCCAGCGTCAGCTAAAGCCGCACGGTAGCCGTCAATTCGCTCATGAGAAGAAGACTGAGTCAATCGTCCGGATACCATCCCGATACGCCGATGACCCAGCTTAATCAAATGTGCAATCAACTCTTGAGAGGAGTGCTTATTCTCTACCCCCACCTGATCAAAAGACGTCGAGAGAAGTCGATCGATGAGAACCGTGGGTATCTTGTTGGCTTTTAAGTAATTAAATACTCGATTTTCTGGATCATATTCCGAAGCGAGTACAATCCCGTCAACACGTCGCTCATGCAGTGCCTTGACCGCTTTGAGTTCCTGTTCCGGATCTCTTTGCGTATTGACCAGTATCATCATCAATCCGCTTTTCGCGCATGCCGCTTCGATGGCACGTACTGTTTCACTGAAGTAATAGTTTGAAAGCGTAGCAATCGCCACGCCGATAGCACCCGAACCCGAAGAGGAGCGAGCCAGAGACCGAGCGAGTGAGTTTCGAATATAGCCTACGGACTCTACAGCCTGATTCACACTACGGACGGTGTCAGGATGTACTTTACGAGTACCGTTGAGAACATGAGATACCGTAGACATTGATACGTTCGCGGCTCTCGCGACATCGCTCATCTTTGCACCCACTGTGCATCACTCCTTTCTCACGTGATTTGATGGATAGCGCTGAACTCATGTCCAGTTGCTACCTATTGTAAAGCTCACGGCGAGAAAATGCGTCGATGGCTCTCGGAATTGATGCCGGGGCGAGCCCGCAATTTCGTGAAAGACCCAGCGAGATGCGCAGCGCATCTGAAGTCTGTGAATCGAGATGGTGGAATCCGCTATGCAGCATAGCCGGGCACTCCTTTTTATTATCGTAGCGATCATCCTGCGAACCAATTGATGGACGCAGCAGCGCTTGTTGAAAAAAGCATAGCCGAGACGAAAGCGCTTGCGCAAGCGCTTTTCTAACATCCTTTTCATGTGCTCTTTGATCGGGGCTTCCCTAGGGGATGGACGTTGAAGTGCTTTTTTGAGAATTCCTCGAACGAAAAGGAAAGCGCTTGCGCAAGCGCTTTCCTTTCGACTATGTTGCTCAAACAAGAACACCGATGGGAGGTTTCAACTGCCTCTCAAATCGGTAGATAAGGAGTTAACAGCTATGCTGAGCACTGGATCTGAAAGCCCCCCTCCTGCCCTATTGGAAATGCATTCCATCTCGAAGTCATTCAATGGGGTGCGCGTCCTGCATGACATTGACCTCAGTATTTTCCCTGGACAAATCCACGCGCTAATGGGCGAAAACGGCGCCGGAAAATCCACTCTGATGAAAATACTATCGGGGGCCTATGTCGCCGACAGTGGCACTATACGAATCGACGGATGTGATATTCGAAACTATGGCGTGAACGATGCGAAGCGCCATGGCATATCCGTCATCTATCAAGAGCTCAGCTTGTGCGCAAATATGAGCGTGGTGGAGAACATCTACCTGGGTAGAGAGATTCGTCGATGTGGAGTTATAAACCGCAAGGCAATGACCGAAGGCGCGCTCGTAGTACTAAAGCGACTTGGCGTCACATTTGATCCACACGCACTGGTCGGCACCTTGTCGATTGCGGACCAACAACTTGTTGAAATCGCGCGTGCAATTCATGCCGATACGCGAATCCTGGTGATGGACGAGCCTACAACGCCGCTATCCACAAAAGAGACCGAAAGCCTTTTTACATTGATTCGGCAGCTACGTGATGATGGCGTCGCGATCATCTATATCAGCCATCGAATGGCCGAGATATACGCATTGTCCGATTGTGTTTCGGTGCTCCGGGACGGTCGTTACGTTGGTTCGCTGGATCGCGTCACGCTGTCAGCTGAAACCCTGGTCCGGATGATGGTTGGCCGCGATGTTTCCGGCTTCTACGCCCATGAGCGTTCTTTGTGCTCTTACGAGCAACCGATACTACGTGTTAACAATCTTACAGATGACTTCAAAATTCAGGATTGCAGTTTCGATCTGTACGCCGGCGAAATTCTCGGGATTGCAGGACTGGTGGGTTCTGGAAGAACCGAACTTGCCCGATTAATCGCAGGCGTCGATGCGTACTCAGGCGGAAAGATTGAGATGGACGGCGAAGTTGTAGTCATACGCTCTCCTCGCGATGCAGGTAACGCAGGCATCGTCTATCTGACAGAAGACCGCAAAGCACTGGGCCTTTTTCTCGACATGAGTGTCCACGACAATATCAATGTATGTGTTGTGGGAAGTGATGCTCGATTTGCGGGGTTTGTGGACCGAACGGCCGGAACTGGACGTACCGAACAAGCAATCCAGGCACTCAATATCAAAGCGTCTTCAGATATCAATGTTGGAGCACTGTCCGGAGGTAACCAGCAAAAAGTTTTGTTGGCTCGTCTGCTGGAGATGAAGCCCAGAGTATTGTTCCTCGACGAGCCTACATCGGGTGTCGACATTGGGGCTAAATCAGAAATATATAAAATCATCAATGCATTAGCAGCATCCGGCGTTTGCGTAGTGATAATTTCAAGTGAACTACCAGAGATCGTTGGAATTGCCGACCGTGTATTGGTCATGTGTGAAGGTAAACTTGTCACCGAACTCGGTGGCCACAGCGGTCTTGATATCACACCTGAAGCCATTATCGCGTCTGCCACAGGCAGCGACAGGTTGACTCTAGCCAACGGAGACTTAGTCCAATGACTTCCCCACTGCAAAGCAAAGTAGCAAGTGACTTCACCACGCCTGGTGTACGAAGCATCGCCGGAGCTTCCACCCAGGATAAAATGCGCCAACTAATGAGAGTGGCGGGCATGCTGCCCGTACTGTTACTCCTTTGTGTGGGCTTTGGCCTGATGAGCGAGAGCTTTTTCTCGGTTCAGAATTTCTCGATCATCAGTCAGCAAGCCTCTATCAATGTGGTATTGGCGTCAGGTCTGACTTTTGTGATTTTGACCGGAGGAATCGACCTTTCGGTTGGTTCGATTCTGGCTGTTTCCGCAGTAGTGGCGCTATTGGTATCGCAAGTTCCGGGGTTTGCTCCCCTGGCCATCGCTGCGGGGCTTGGAGTCGGACTGCTACTAGGGCTCGTCAATGGTGTATTGGTCGCTTTTGGAAAGCTACCGGCATTTATCGTCACGCTAGGCGGATTGACTGCGATGCGTGGAATCGCACGCCTCATCGGCGAAGACAAAACGGTCTTCAATCCCGACCTGTCCTTTGCTTACATTGGAAACGATACGTTGTTCGGGGTGCCATGGCTGGTTGTAATCGCGGTAGTCGTGGTTACTCTTTCGTGGCTTATTCTTCGACGTACGGTGTTAGGCGTACAGATTTACGCAGTGGGCGGCAATCCTGAGGCCGCACGGTTGTCGGGAATCAAAGTCTGGAAAGTCCTGTTATTTGCTTATGCCCTATCCGGTTTGTTGGCGGGTGTGGGGGCTATCATGACTTCCGCTCGACTGATGGCTGCTAACGGACTGCAAATGGGACAGTCTTATGAACTCGACGCTATCGCCGCCGTTATTCTGGGAGGCACGCGCTTTACAGGAGGCGTCGGCACTATCGTCGGCACGCTAATTGGCGCCCTGATTATCGCTACACTTTCCAATGGCCTGATATTGCTGGGAGTTTCGGATATCTGGCAATACATTATCAAAGGTGTTGTCATCATCGGCGCGGTAGCCCTCGATCGCTTTCGGCAGTCAGGTGCACGAACCTGAATCATATATAACCCCCACACTCCAATAACAAGAGACAGTGCTCATGAAAAAAATAATATTTACCGCTGTTTGTACACTACTGGCATTTAGCAGCGCTCAAGCGCGAGAGTTGAAATCCGTCGGGATAACTGTTGGCTCGCTGGGTAATCCTTATTTTGTAGCGATGGTAGATGGCGCCAAAGCCGAGGCACTGCATATCAATCCCGCCGCAAAATTTATCTCAGTGTCGGCGGATTACGACTTGAATAAGCAGTTCACTCAAATCGATAACTTCATCTCTTCGGGCGTAGACTTGATTCTTGTCAACGCCGTCGACCCTGTCGCAATCGCGCCTGCGATTGCTAAAGCAAGGAAGGCAGGCATAGTGGTTGTGGGCGTAGATGTCATGGTGCAAGGTGCCAACGCCACGGTACAGACCGATAACGTCGAAGCCGGCAGGATTGTATGTCAGTACATCTCTGAGAAGCTGGGTGGCAAGGGTAACGTTATTATCCAGAATGGTACGCAGACCTCAGCAGTCTTGGACCGAGTCAATGGCTGTAAGAGTGTTTTCGCGCAGGCACCTGATATCAAAGTACTGTCTGATAATCAGGATGCCAAAGGCTCGCGTGAAGGTGGCTACAGCGTGATGCAAGGCGACTTGACTCGCTTTGCAAAAGTCGACGCGGTGTTCGCGATCAATGATCCCCAGGCCATAGGTGCAGACCTGGCAGCAAAACAACTCAAGCGCAAAGGCATCATTATCGCATCGGTGGATGGAGCTCCCGATATAGAGACTGCGCTCAAAAGCGATACACAGATCCAGGCATCCGCCTCTCAATCCCCTTGGGGCCAGGCACAACAGGCCGTAACGATGGGTTATGACCTGTTGAATGGCAAATCTTTGGAAAGCACAACGGTACTGCTTCAACCCTCACTGGTAACACGAGCCAACGTCATGGAGTACAAAGGCTGGCAAGCTGACCACTGACCAATTGACCACTGAGCGATTGAGTCAAATGACATAGGGGTCCCACCTCTTTAATGCGGGGAATGGCTGCTGCGAGTTGCTCGCAGCGGCCGAACGGCATGAAAACCCCTAGAGGGGCGAACCTACGGGAAACCTGAGCGACGGCTGCTGAGGAGAGATTTGGCATGTTTACCAAAACAAACACAATAGTAAGTACAGAGCTACTTAACTACGTTAAGGCCCTGTCTGGGAATCGAATTGTCGTTGCGCTAGCGGGGCCGCCTGGTGCCGGTAAGTCCACCGTCTCTCAGGCCTTGGTAGAGGCTCTTAATAGCGTTATGCCGGGGAGCGCAGCTGTTGTTCCCGGAGATGGCTTTCATTACGATGATGCGGTTCTTGGATCCTTGAACCTTTTAGATCGTAAGGGCTCACCTGATACATTCGATGTGGGTGGCTTCAGGAGTCTGCTGCTACGGCTTCGTGCGAACAACGAACCAGCGGTTGCCGTTCCGGTATTCGATCGAATCCTGGAGATATCCCGTGCTGCAGGACAATTGATTTCCTCTGACGTGAAATATCTCATCGTGGAAGGAAACTACCTTCTATTAGACCTCGCCCCATGGTCGTCCTTAATAGACTGTTTTGACGCCACCATAATGCTGCAGGCTGACCGCAAAACCCTGGAAGCGCGCCTGCTTGATCGATGGCGATCATTGGGTTTCGATGAGGCCACTTCCTATGAAAAAGTTCATCGCAACGACCTTCCGAATGCCGACATTGTGATTTCGGCCAGCAATATCGCTGACTTCACGATCACAAATTAAGATCCCACTTCCTCTCTTTTGAGAAAGAATCACGCCGTTAACCAAGCGTTTTGCTTGGCTAGATTTTTAACGCTAACAGGCCTACGAACGCTATTAACAACTTGTAGCGAACCTTTAAAGAGCGAATGACTATGTATCTGGTATGTGGTGAAGCGCTGTTCGATTTCTTCAGTGAAAACGACGTCAACGTTCAAGCTTCAAAAGTGAACTACAAAGCGATTGCCGGTGGTTCGCCGTTCAACGTCGCCGTCGGCTTGCGCCGTCTGGGCATCGACGTCGCGCTGTTCGCCGGGCTGTCCAGCGACTACCTCGGCCGGCGTTTACAGCAAGTGCTGCAGGAGGAAGGCGTGCGCCCGGACTACCTGCAGGACTTCGACGCACCGACCACCCTGGCGATGGTCGCCGTCGGTGCCGACGGCTCGCCGCATTACAGCTTCCGAGGCGAAGGCTGTGCCGATCGCCAGCTGTTGCCGGGGCATTTACCTGAGTTAGGCGCTGAGGTGCGTGGGTTGCATATCGGCTCGTTCTCGCTGGTGGTGCAGCCGATTGCCGACACCCTGCTGGCCCTGGTCCGCCGGGAAAGCGGCAAACGCCTGATCAGCCTCGACCCCAACGTGCGACTCAACCCGCAACCGAATATCGAACTGTGGCGCGAACGCATCAACACTCTGGTCGAGCATGCCGACCTGATCAAGGTCAGCGACGAGGACCTGAACCTGCTCTACCCCGAGCGTGATCCGCAGAGCGTGATCCATGGCTGGCTGGAACACCGCTGCCAACTGGTATTCCTCACCCGTGGCGGCCAGGGAGCAACGGTATTCAGCCGCCGCCATGGCAGTTGGTCGGCGCCGGCCTGCGCGGTGGTGATGGCTGATACCGTGGGCGCCGGCGACACCTTCCAAGCGGCGTTGATCGCCTGGCTGACCGAACAGCAGCTGGATTCGGTGGAGGGTTTGCAGCGCTTGAGTCACGAACAGATCGACGCGATGCTCACCTTCGCCGTCAGCGCCGCCGCCCTGACCTGCGGCAAGACCGGGCCGGACTTACCTTATCGGCATCAGTTGGATTGATATCTGGTCAGAATCTGTATCGCGGGCATTGCAGTTTTCGCGAGCAAGTGGGGTCCCCCACCCCCGCTTGACTTGGGCTGTGGCGAAGGCTGGCTGTTGCGGGCGCTGGCTGAACAGACTATCAAAGTAATCGGCGTAGATGGCGACGCGACCTGGTCGAGGCAGCGCGAGGACCACCGTACAATGCCTATGCGCTCAACAAACAACTGACCGTGGCCGTCGGCGCGCAGAACCTGTTCGACAAGTACCCGGACCATATCGGCGTAAGCAACTCTTCGTTCGGCGATAACTGGGGCAGTTTTTCACCCTTCGGCTTCACCGGCGGTTACTACTACACCCGCCTGCAATACGCGTTCTGACTCCTCTGGCGCGTAGAGCAAGAACAAAAGATCGCAGGTATTTCGAAGTGCAGCCATTCATTCTGAGCGATGCCGAGCCCGGTAAGGATGGCGCCTGAGGCTTAGGTTCCATATAGCCTGATACAAGGCTCTTATTCCATTAAATAATTACATTTTGTTTTTATAGTGCGTTTCAATCTATGCGCTGAAGTTGATACAGAAACGCCCCTTCAAATTTGTTCAGGAGCCATGATGTCCGATCCAAAACCTCTGTTGTTTGCACTCTACGAACAAGCCAGTGTGGGTTGTGGAGGTGCGCCGAGCCTCTGGACGCATCCGGCTGACGAGCGCCTGGCAATCAACTCGTTGGGCTACTGGTCGAACCTGGCACGCATTGCCGACCAGGCCAACCTCGATATGCTGTTCTTCGGCGACGTGCTGGGTTTCTACGACGTCTTTGGTGGCAATGCCGATGCCGCAATGAAATGGGCTGTGGAAGCTCCGGCCAATGATCCGTTGATGATCATTCCCGCCTTGGCCGCGGTCACCGAAAACCTTGCGTTCGGCGTCACGGTTACCACCAGCTATGAACACCCCTTCTCCCACGCTCGGCGTTTCAGCACCCTGGACCACCTCACCAACGGGCGGGTGGGCTGGAACATCGTGACCTCTTACCTGTCCAGCGCCGCGCGTAACTTCGGCCTTGAACAGATGATCAAACACGATGACCGCTACGAACGCGCCGAAGAATTTCTCGATGTGGTGTACAAGCTGTGGGAAGGCAGTTGGGCCGACGATGCGGTGGTCGCGGACAAAGCTCATCAGCTGTATGCCCGGGGTGATCGGGTACGGCCGATTAACCACGTGGGCGAGCACTATCGAGTCGCCGGGCCGCACCTCACCTCACCGTCGCCGCAGCGCACACCGCTACTGATCCAGGCGGGCTGGTCGGGTCGCGGTCGCGAGTTCGCCGCCAAGCATGCCGAACTGATCTTCATTGCCAAGTCCAACCCTCAGGAAATCCGTCAGGGCCTGGAGGACATATGGGCCAAGGCCCAGGCTCTCGGTCGCCAGCGTGAGGATGTGAAGTCCCTGACCGTATTGCGCATCGTCACCGCCAAAACCGAAATTGAAGCGCAGCGCAAATATGACGCGTTGCAAAGCAACTACCATCTTCAAGCGCAACTGGTCAGTTATGCGGGCGACACGGGCATCGATATCAGTCGCTATGCCGACAGCGATGCATTGTCGACCCACACCGAAGGGCTGACGTCCTATGTCATGCACCCCGATGGCAGTGGTAAGCCGTTGACCGCCGGGGATGTGAAGCAACGTTTTGCCAAGGTCACCCGCGGCAGCGACCTGATCCTGGTGGGCACCCCACAACAGGTAGCCGACCGGATCGAAGAACACGCACGCATTAGCGGCACCAGCGGCTACATGATCAATCCGTTGATCAGCCCTGGCACACTCGAAGATTTCGTGGAGTTGATCATTCCCGAATTACAGAAGCGCGGCCTCTACAGGACCCAGCCGCAAAGCGGTACCTTCAGGTCCAGGTTAAGGGAAGATGGCAGCAGCCATTTACCCGACTCGGCTTATGGCGCTTCATTCCGCTTCGGCAAGGCGCTTTAGCCCGAAGGCGACTGCTCAAGCGTTATCAAGCAGTCGCCGAACGTTCGAGGAAAACGTCGCGGGGGATCAGCGTTTACAGCGTAAGAAACAGCGCCGAGGTCCAGACTCGGGATTGATCGCGTTGCCGGGCGCAGATGAACAATGGATGCTCACGGCCCGGCTGCAGATTCAGCTGTGTCAGTGCCGTCAGAGAACGTAGTCATCAGAAATTCCCACTCGTTGGAACTAACAGGTCGCCCTGATTCGCACCTTTCGTGTTAACGAAAAAGCGAGGGCCGTCGATGCCAAGGAAGATGCAGGCCTGGGATTTTCTTTGACGCAAAAAAATGGACCTCTTTTCAGAGGTCCATTTTTTAATATTTGGAGCGGGAAACGAGACTCGCATCTAGCGTCCGACCCATTGAAATATAAGGGGTTTATTTAATTCCTTAAGCAGGAATGGACTTGATTCTGGACTTGTTTTTTGGGTGCATCAAGAGCAAAAAAGGGAATCATTCCAAGGCACACTACTGGGGTCTGCCCATAGCCAGTTGGAGGAATGTCATCAAGCTGGCGGTATCAATTGCGCAGGATCGACTTGAGATAAGTCCTCATCGAGAGAATGGGGCCTTGAGTTCTCTGAGTGCATTAGCCAATCTTCTTTGCGCTTCTTTCATCGTGCCCCAACAGTTCGTGTGTGAGGGTGGATGTCCTCAGCACCCACGCGTTCAATTTAACTAATGCTAAAGCGCGTCCGAATCGTCGGAATAGGTCAAAGGTGGAAGGTGGGGGAGCAAACTTTCTGGCCCCTCCCGCCACCCTCATCACTTCCTACCGTCGCCTACGAGGACAAATAGTCGACCTGATGCCGCGCGATGCGTGAGTTCCCCAACTCGCCCCTCACCCGCAAATGCTCAGGGTGGGAGGCATAGGCATCCAGAGCTTCCTGCGAATCAAACTCGCTGTAGAGCACCACGTCGCAGGCATAGTCGATTCGACTCAAATCCACGCCGACCTCAATCTTCAAAAGTCCAGGTATCAACCCGGCCAGCCCTTCAAACTGCTCCTTGAGGAACAAGCAAGCCTGCCTGTGCTGTTCAGGCGTTTCACCTTCCAGGTTCCACATCACAATGTGCTTGATCATCGCTGTCTCCCTGCGGTGCCAATCATGCCTGCCATATCAACCTTTGCTCTTCTGATATACGTCCACGAATACCGCCGCCAGCAACACAGCGCCTTTGATCATCTGCTGGTAGTCGATGCCAATTCCCATGATCGACATGCCGTTGTTCAACACCCCCATGATGAAAGCGCCAATCACCACGCCAACCACCTTGCCAACTCCGCCGGACGCCGAGGCACCACCGATGAACACCGCGGCGATAACATCCAGCTCAAACCCGGTGCCGCCCCGCGGTGTCGCGCTGTTAAGGCGAGCGACGAAAATCAGCCCGGCCACCGCCGCCAGCACGCCCATGTTGACGAAGGCGAAGAACGTCACTCGCGAAGTGTTGATCCCCGACAGCTTGGCGGCCTTGAGATTGCCACCCACCGCGTAGATCCAGCGGCCGATCACGGTGCGGTTCATGATGAAGGTGTACACGCCGATCAACACACTCATGATCACCAGCACCGTAGGGATGCCGCGGTAGGTCGAGAGCAGGTAGCAGAAGTACACGATGAGCGCCGCGACCAGGCCATTCTTCAGCGCGAACAGGGTCATGGGGGCGACATTGCCGCCACTCTTGAGGGTGCGTTTACGACTCCGATACTCGACCACCCAGAACGCTGCTGCGACGGCGATCCCCAGCAGCAACGAGGTAATGCGCAGGTTTTCGTTGGCAAAGACATCCGGGATGAAGCCCGAACTGATCGCGGAAAAGGCTGGCGGAAACGGCCCGATCGACTGTCCTTGGGAAATCGCGATGGTCGCGCCTCGAAAGATCAACATGCCGGCCAGGGTGACGATGAACGACGGCATGCCCCACACCGCCACCCAGTAACCCTGCGCCGCGCCAATCAGTGCACCCACCGCCAGACAGATCACCGTTACAGTAAAGAAGTCCAATCGATACTGGACCATCAGCACGGCGGCCAGCGCACCGATCACGCCGACCACCGAACCGACCGAGAGGTCGATGTGGCCGCAGACGATCACCATCAGCATGCCCAGCGCCATGACCACGATGTAGCTGTTCTGCAACAACAGGTTGGTCAGGTTGAGCGGCTGCATCAGCGCCCCGCCGGTAGCCACCTGGAAGAACACCATGATGACGATCAACGATGCCAGCAGACCGTATTCTCGCGCGCCGCGCTTGAATGACGTGAGCGCCGTTGGTTTGGATGTGAGAGGTACGCTGACTTCGCTCACTGGATCACCTCATTTTTCATGATTGCGTGCATGATTTTTTCCTGCGATGCCTCTGCGATTGGAAACTCGCCGACAAAGCGTCCTTCATTCATTACATAGATTCGGTCACAGGTACCCAGCAACTCAGGCATTTCCGAGGAGATCATGACGACGCCTCTGCCCTCGCTGACGACCTGATTGACCACCGCGTAAATCTCGTACTTGGCCCCGACATCGATGCCGCGAGTGGGCTCGTCCAGGATCAAAACCTTGGGGTCGGAAAACAGCCATTTACCCAGCACGACCTTCTGCTGGTTACCGCCGGAGAGCTTGTCCACCGTCTGCAGGACGTCCGGGCTACGAATGCGCAGACGCGTCTGGAAATCGACCGCCACCGAAGTCTCTGCCAGTTCGTTCATCACCCAGCGTTTGGACACGGCGGCCAGGTTGGCCATGCTGGTGTTGCGTGTGATGCTCTCGCCCAATACCAGGCCGGCGCCCTTGCGGTCTTCGGTGGCGTAGGCCAAACCGTGATCGATGGCCTTGCGCACGGTGCCAAGGTCAACGTCTCGCCCTTCGAGACGCGCCTTGCCACGGATGTTCGAGCCATAGGAGCGGCCAAATACACTCATGGCGAATTCGGTACGGCCAGCGCCCATCAGCCCGGCGATGCCCACCACCTCGCCCCGACGCACGTGGAAATTGATGTTGCGGATGCGGTCACGTCCAGAGTGCTCCGGGTCGCCGACCGACCAGCCTTCAACCTCGAACAGCTTTTCGCCAATGTCAGGAACGCGCTTCGGATAGCGGTCCGAGAGTTCGCGGCCGACCATGGAGCGAATCACCCGGCCTTCATCGATAGGTTCGGCACGACAGTCGATGACATCGACGGTACTGCCGTCACGGATCACGGTGATCTCGTCCGCCACCCGCCCAATCTCATTGAGCTTGTGCGAGATGATGATCGAGGTGATGCCACGCCCCTTGAGTTCGAGCATCAGCTTGAGCAAGGTGTCGCTGTCTTTTTCGTTGAGGCTCGCGGTCGGCTCGTCAAGAATCAGCAGGCGCACATCCTTGGCCAGAGCCTTGGCGATTTCCACCATTTGCTGCTGGCCAATCCCGAGGTTGCCCACCAGGGTCTGCGGCCGGGCATCGAGGCCGACCCGCGCGAGTAACTCGCGGGCCCGCTGGTGCGCTTGATCCCAATCAATCACGCCATGACGGGCTATCTCGTTTCCGAGGAACAGGTTTTCGGTGATTGACAGCATGGGCACCAGGGCCAATTCCTGGTGGATGATGCAGATGCCCAGCGCCTCACTGTCGCGCAACCCCTGGAACGTTCGCGGCGCGCCATCAAAGACAATTTCACCGGTGAAGGTGCCATGCGGATAGACGCCGCTGAGGATCTTCATCAGGGTCGATTTGCCAGCGCCATTCTCACCGCAGATCGCATGGATTTCGCCATCGCCGACCTTGAGGTTGACCCGGCTCAGCGCCTTCACCGGGCCGAAGCATTTCTGGATATCACGCATATCGAGAATTGTTTTTGTCATTTTTTCTCTCCTGCCAGCACACACCGATCTCGGGTTGCCTCAGCGCAACTGCTCAGGCGTGTAGAACTTGGTGTCATCGACAAGGACTTTCTGCCAGTTGTTGCCATCAACCAGTTGTGGAGTCAGCAGCTGGGTCGGCACGATCATCGAGCCGTTGTCGTAGGACGTGGAGTCGTTGACCACGACGGTCTTGCCACTCAAGGTCGCATCCATCATTTGCGCGGCGGCATCGGCGAGGGCGCGGGTGTCCTTGAAAATGGTGGAGGTCTGGTCGCCGCGTATGATCGACTTGATGCTGGAAATCTCGGCGTCCTGGCCGGTCACGATAGGCATTGCTGCCTTACCCGTTCCATAGCCCACACCGCGCAATGAAGACACCACACCAGTGGCGATCTGATCGTTCATGGCCAGGACCGCGTCCAGGTGGGCGGTGCCGTAGAAGGCGCTGAGCAGGTTATCCATACGCGCCTGGGCTTGGGCGCCGTCCCAGTTTGGAGTGGCTACTTTGTCTATGGATTGCTGGCCGCTGCGAATGACCAGCTTGCCGCTGTCGATGTAGGGTTTGAGCTGCGACATCACTCCCGCGTACACCACGTGGGCATTGTTGTCGTCCGTGGAGCCGGCGAAGATTTCCAGGTTGAACGGGCCCTTGCCCTGTTTGAGCTGCAACTTGTCGACGATGGACTGCCCCTGCAGCACGCCGGTGCGGTAGTTGTCGAAGGTGACGTAGTAGTCGAAGTCTTTGGTGTTGCGGATCAGGCGATCATAGGAAATGACCTTGATGCCTTTCTCCTTGGCCTGCTTGAGCACATCGGCCATGGTCGTACCGTCGATCGGCGCGACAATCAGGCCCTTGATGCCCTTGACCATCATGTTTTCGATTTGCGACAGCTGGGTCGGCGCTTCGTACTGGGCATACTGCAAGTCGGTGTCGTAACCGAGTTTCTTCAATGAATCGACGATGCTGCTACCGTCTGAAACCCATCGCGCTTCGGTTTTTGAGGGCATGGCAATGCCAATCGTGCCCTTGGTGCTGGTCTCATTTTTCGAGCAGGCACTGACGGCCAGGCCCAACAATACTGCCGCGGCAACCTTGATGATCTTGTGCATAGTGTCCTCTTCTTTTTGTTGTTGGCATTTCTCGGGGATGCAACTGCCCTTCCGGCTCTGTTTACAGAGCCGGCGGGGTCATTTCGCCTACAGAACTACATGTCGCTATTGAGCCAGGATGACTTCCTGGCCATTCAACTCAGCGGACTCGAACAGCGCTTCGAGTATCACGTTGATGTTATGCGCCTGGCTGGCCGGCACCGTCGAAGGGCTTCCGGTGCGCAACGACTGGACGAAGGCAGCGGCTTCACGGTCGAAATACACCGGGTTACCGATCTCGGCAATTTCCGGGGAATAGACGGTTTTACGCACCGCCCAGATCTCCGGAAAGCTGTTCTCGTTCCAGTGCGTCCAGCCTTGCTGATGGCCGTTCTTGCCATCGTGGTAAAGCTTGTATGACGCCGGCATCGGCGTGGAATGCATCACCCCGTGAGTACCGTAGGCGGTAATGTCCCAGCTCTCGGTCCAGGGCATCGGGTCCCAGGACATGAAATCGATGGTGATCAACTTATCGTCGTAGTTGAGCACCGCACCCACGGCGTCCTCGCGCGCCGAATCGCTCATCTGCCCAGCGAATTTGGTAATCCGCGCATTGACCGATTTGGGCATGCCGAAGTGCAACAGCAAACGGTCGATGGTGTGGCAGCCGATCACATAAAAGGCACCGCCACGGTCGCCCGGTTGTTTCATGTGGTTGGTGTCGGCCTCATCGTGGGAACAGCCAGCGTGCGCGCGAACCTGTAGCACCTTGCCGATTTCACCGCTTTGCAGAACCTGCTGCATTTTTTCCACCGACGGTGCGTAGCGCCAGCAGTAGCCGACCTGGAACAACCCGCCGGTACGCTCGACCGCGTCGACGATGCGAGTGGTGTCGATGGTACCGCGGCCCGCCGGTTTTTCGCAGAGCACCGCCTTGCCGGCCTCCAGCGCTTCGATGGCCCAATCAGCCATCAGGTAGCTTTTGGGGTGCACCAATACGACGTGCACGTTCGGGTCAGCGAGGATTTCTTCCTTGCTGCGGGCCTGCAAGTCCAGCGCATCGCAGAACGGCTCCAGCAAAGGGCTGTCGTCGTAGGCGCCAAGGAACTGCACGCCGGGTATGCGCTTGAAGGCTTTGACGCGGCCCGACGTGTGTGGGTGGGTAATCCCCAGGCAGGCCACACCAATAGTGGCGCCACTCTCAAGCTTGTAAGACATGATGTTCTCCAGGTGTTCTTGTCCGAGATAGCCAATGACCGTTCAAGCTCATAGCCTGACCGCGCGCCCGGTCTTGACCGATTCGACCGCGGCATCGGCCAGTTGCAGAGCCTTGAGGCCATCCTGCACGGTAGTCGGCATCGGAGTGCCCTTCACCAGCGCTTCGATGTAGGCATCGAGTTCGGCTTTGTAGGCTTGCTGATAACGCTCAAGGAAGAAGTTCAGCAGGGGTTCGCGCGCATCGGTGACGTCCTGGTTCCAGCGACGGATTGTCGTCGGACGCAGGTTATCCATCTGCAACATGCCTTTGGAACCGAACACTTCGATGCGCTGGTCGTAGCCATAGACCGCCTGGCGGCAGTTGTTGATATGGCACTGTTTGCCCGACGCCGTTTGCATCTGCACCATGGCGGTGTCGTAGTCGTCGTACTTTTCCATCATCTGCGGATCGATCAGGCGGCTGCCGATGGCGGTCAGTTCGACCGGCTCCTCGCCCAGCAACCAGCGACCGATGTCCAGGTCGTGGATGGTCATGTCGCGGAAGATACCGCCCGAATGCTGGATGTAGTCTTCAGGTGCCAGACCAGGATCGCGGCTGCTGATGATCACCTGGCGCACTTCGCCGATATCGCCGGCATCGATGGCTGCGCGCATTTCAGCGAACGTGGACTCAAAGCGGCGGTTGAACGCCAGCATGACCCGACCATTGAGGCGCTCCACTTCCTCTACCGCGGCCAGGCTCTTGGCCATGTCCAGGTCGATCGGCTTCTCGCACAGCACCGCTTTGCCCTGGCGCACGGCACGCAGCATCAGGCTGATATGGGTGTGGGTCGGGGTGCCGATAATGATGGCCTGGACGTCGTCGCGATCGATCGCCGCTTCGCAGTCGAGCATCGCTTCGGTGCCGAAGGCGTCGGCCAGACTCTGAGCGGCATCGGCGAACGGATCCGCCACGACAACCAGCTTGGCGAACTTGCTGGCAGCCACGTTGGCTGCGTGAATCTTGCCGATACGACCGGCGCCGAGAACTGCGATACCTACCATTTGTTATCTCCTTGAAACTCTATTGTTCGATGTTTTAGACGAGCGAAACGTCAGCGTGCTTCGGCGCATCAATTCGGGAACTGGATACCTTCGAATTGCGCCAGGGTGGTGTCAAAGGCTCTCTTTGCCGCCACTTCCAGGGGCAGCTTGCGCAACTCGGCGGAAATCAGCTCGACACCCCAAGGCCCGCGGTAGCCGACATTGACCACTTGTTGGATAAACGCCGGCACATCCAATACACCTTCGCCGCAGAGTTTGCGGTGGTGCGTCGAGTCGTTGAACAGCGTTTCGACGATGGCGTGGTTGGCGTCATCCAGCTCGATGGACTTGATCAATTCCAGGGGGATCTTGGCGATTTCATCGAAGCTCATGCCGCCACGCGCTACGTGCCAGGTGTCCACCAGAAGGCCGCCGTTAGGGCGCACGTTCTCGGTCACTGCAATAGCGCGGTCGATGGTGCAGACGCTGGAAAACGGCAGAAACTCGATCACTACGTTGACGCCGAAGGGTTGAGCCCGGTCGCATAACAGGGCAAAGGTTTCGCGCATGCGCGGCACATCAGGCGGCCCGTCTTCGAACAGACCACCGGCGACCTTGAGACTGCGCGCGCCCAGTTCGCCGGCAATTTCCAGCAGCTCGTCGCGCATTTTGTCCGACGCCGCGCGGCGCTCTCCGTCCAGGTGCCAGTCGGTCAGGAACTCGACTTCCACGTGTTTGATGCCGTTGTCCTGGAGAATGTTGCGCACCGTTGAAATGCCCAGCTTGTCGACGTTATGCAGCAGGTCGGCATGGACGAACCCCATGCCGCGCCAGCCGGCTTTCGAGGCGGCTTGCGCTCGATCCTGCAGGGAGAACGGGCTGATTTCGCTGGGAGCGCCTGGATAGGTATCGCCAGCGAGGGTCCAATAGGCAGCAAGGAGTTCGATATTTTTAGTGGGCATGACGATCACTTATGAGTGGTTTGAGAACGGTCAAAGACAGTTGTCGGTTAATCAGAGCGGGGTCAGAACAAAATCCCAGTTGACCGCCAGGAACGGCACAGGCAGGTCGTAACGTTCGGCGATAGCCGGGTCGCTTTGAGTGGTGAACTCGGCGATCAATTCTTTCTTCACGCCAAACACGGTGTCCTCGTGCAAGTACTGGCAGTCGGGCGTGAAGATATGTGTGATGACCTGGTCGTATCCGTTGGCGGTTACGATGAAATGCAGATGTGCTGCGCGATTCGGGTGCCGGCCCAGATCACCCAACAGCTTGCCTACGGGACCGTCGGCAGGGATCGGGTAATGGCGCGGCTTGACGGTGCGGAACGCGTAATAGCCATCGGCATCGGTGGTGAACAGCCCGCGCAGGTTGTAGTCCGGTTGCACACCTTTCTGCTGCACGTCGTAGAAGCCATCGTCGTTGGTCTGCCAGATATCCAGGGTGGCACCGGCGATCGGCCGGCCGGCCGTATCCAGCACCCGTCCGCTGACAAGCGTCGGTTCACCCTTGCCGTCCAGGCAGATGTTCGCGCCATTCTCGTAGTGCGGCGCATTGGCCACATAGAACGGACCGAGAATGGTATTGGGCGTGGCACCCTTGGGCCGGCGATGGTTGATCGCGTCGACCAACATGGTCACACCCAGCACGTCCGACAGCAGGATGTACTCCTGGCGCCAGTCGGTGCACATCTGACCGGTCTGAGTCAGGAACTCGATGGCCTTGAACCACTCCTCGTGGCTGGGTTCGATTTCCTTGATGGCTGCATGCAAATGCCGGGTCAGCACCGCCATGACTTCTGCCAGGCGCGGGTTGGCGTCAGCAGAGATGCGGGCATTGACGATTTCGGCGGAATGTTCCTCTTCGAAAAGGCCGCCAATGGCGATGTCGGTGTCCAGGTGAGCAGTCATGATTCGAGATCCTTGATCGTTATTCTTGAAGGCCGGCCGGCTTTTAAGGTTGGGCGCCGGCATGCGCAATGGCAGTTCTCAATACGCTTGCACTTCGGGAGCACGCCATTTACGGCCGTTGAAGCGCTGCTTCATTTGCTGTTCGATTTCTTCCAGGGTCAGCCCCTTGGTTTCCGGCAACCACAGCGTGCAGAAGACGATCGAGCCGATGTTCACCACGGCGAACAGGAAGAAGGTCATGCCACCCATCACACTCAGCAGAACCGGGAAGACGAAGGCGACGATGGCATTGAAGATCCAGAATACGCTCACTGAAATGCCATTCATCAAGCCCCTGGCGTGGGTCGGAAACAGCTCCGACATCAACAGCCAATACACCGGGCCGATGCACATCTGCATGAAGAACAGGAACACCAGCACGCCGGACAGTGCCAGGTAACTTTGCACGAGCGAATGCGGCATGAAGTTGAGCACGACACCAAGGAAGATTTGCGCCAGTACCACGACGGTCAGCCCCAGCAGCAGCATCGAGCGACGACCCATGCGGTTGATCACCCACATGCCGATCAAGGTGGCGATCACCGAAACCACGCCATTGCCGATGGTGGCGATCAGTGCGGCATTAGTGCCCATGCCGGTCTCTTTGAGGATCATCGGCGTGTAGTACATGAACGCATTGACGCCGGTGAACTGGATAACGAAACCCAGGCCGATACCAATGGCGAGCAGCTTGAGCAACCAGGGTTCGTTGAGCTTGCCGAGCACGCCGGTGTGGTGCCGTTCGACGTTGCACTGGGCAATGATTTCCTTCAGCTCACGGTCCGCCTCGCGCTGGGTGTCACGGATACCAGCCAAGGTTGTTTTGGCTTCTGCGATACGACCTTTACTTACCAGCCAACGGGGTGAGGTCGGCACAAAATGCATCCCGACGTACAGCAGCACCGCCGGGATCAGCGCAATGGCGAGCATGTAGCGCCAGATGAACGGACTGTCGAACAGATGCGCCAGGCCGGCGCTGGTGATGTAGGCCAGGCACTGTCCGGAAACGATCATCAACTCGCTCTGGCAGACAAGCCGACCGCGGTGTTTAGGGGCCGCCAACTCGGCGATCAATACCGGAACGGTCGATGACGCGCCGCCGACGGCAATACCCAGAATGAAACGGGTGATGACCATGGTCCAGATATCAGGCGCTACAGCCGTACCCAGCGCACCCAGTGCAAACAATATGGCCAGGGCCTTGAGTACACCGAGGCGACCATAGCGATCGGATAATTGACCCGCGAACAGTGCGCCGAAAGCGCCACCAAATATCAGCGAGGACGCCACCAACCCTTCCGTCATGGGCGTCAGGCCAAGGCCTCCTTGACTGACATCAAGCGTCATGAACGGCAGCGCTCCGGAGATCACTCCGGTGTCGTAACCAAATCCCAGCGACCCCATGGTGGTGATGGCTGCGATACGCCAAAGAATCTTTGACGAAGCACTGGAGGCATTTTGATTGTTGGACATGAGGTCAACCTTATTGAAATTATTTGTACGCTCAGTGGAATTGAGACTACTGCCATTGAAACGGAAAAAAAATGCCTCTATGGCAAATGTGTTTTCCGCTGGGTGGAAAACTGTAGTCAGCCCCGCCACGGTTCGGGTCCATTGATCGTGGCGGGGCATTGCCGGGCTAGAACTTCGCCTGGACCTTGAGACCGGCGATCACTGCAGCGTCGATTTCCCGCACACCACCGGGGTATTTCACGTACTGCAGGTTAGGCCGTACGGTGAGCCAGTTGGTGACGTGGAACCCGTAATAGATCTCGCTGCTCACTTCGTTGTACTGCAGGGGCAGATAGGCGGGATCCTCGTAATCGGCAATGCCGTTCTGTTCATTCTGCAGGCGTGCACGCTGGCGGAAGTCCGAGTTGGTGTGGACCTGCGCGATGCCCACGCCCAGATCATCTTTTGGCCGGCCATCGAACGGCCCCTTGTAGACGATGCCCGCCTGAACGAAATGATCGACCCGGCTGGTGGCCTTGTCGTGTGCAGTGAAGTTGGCAAACACCGAAAGTCCACGCTGGCTGTCGCCGTCGCGAGCGGTCAATTGCTGCTGGGCGACAAACCAGTAACCGTGACGGCTGGAGTGCTGTTTGAACTGATCGCCAGTGGAGGGCTGGGGGTTGCCATTGCGATCTTCCAATACGTCATCGGCGTTGGCCGTGCTCTTGTAATAGCCCAGCCGATATTCTCCGGGCAGCGAATTGACCGTGGGGCTCCAGACCAACTCAACCGGTATCAGCGCGCCTTTGGTGCCGCTGCCACTGAGCTTGAAGCCGTTACCGGTTTCCAGGTACGAGGGGTTCTGCTCGAAGACCCCGACCTGTGCATACCATTCGGGAGCGAACTGGTAGCGTGCGCGCAGGGCCCATTGGCTGACAGGCCAGTTGTACCAAATGTCGCCAATCCAGTTCGCCGCCTGGGCGCCACAGAACGGCGTACTCTGGAAGTCGCACGGGAAACTGTTGAAGTCCGAGCCTTCGTCGAAGCGGCCAAACTTCAGGTCCAGCGCGCCGTCCAGCCAGCCTTTACTGAGCCACATTTGCGTCAGGCGCCAGGTTTGCCCACGACCGTAAACTTCCTGGCTTGAGGAGTAGCCTCCCACTCGCGGATCAGCGATGCGATCGTTGGTCAGGTTGCGTCCGTCACGCTCGGTGACGGTGAACTGGAACTGCGAATTTTCCCAACCGAGGATTTTTTGCAGGTCGGCCTTGAAACCCAGCGCATATTGCTCGGTCCAGCGCGCCGTATGATCTTTGTCATAACCGCCGCGCATGTTGACGGCCATTTCCCCGGTGTAACCCAACTCGATATCAAGTCCCTTGTCCAGCCAGTCACTGCGCACGCCATTCCAGTCACCGGTCATCCAGCGCGAATCACTGGAAAAGGCTTCATTGGCGGCATTTGATAAATTGGGAACCAGCAGGCAAAAGCTGACCGCAACCGTGCACTTGGCAAAGTTTTTCATGGGCTTAACGTTTCCTTATTATTAGATTTGTTTTTAAACGCGCAGGCGAACGCAGACGCCTTTATTGTCGTGTTGTTGAGCACTATTCAAACGGAGGGAGCAACTTCTCTTTGAACAAGAGAAGTTCAACCGATCAAGCGGAACGGAGCATAGTTTGCACTTGCTGCACTGAATACCATCAAAAAAATAAATGTGTATTCCGTCCAGCGAGAAACTGCGTTAGCGCGTCCAGTAGCGTTCGTACTCGTGCTCGACAAAGTCCGCGAGCAGAAAATCGATAAATACGCGCAGCTTGGTTGGCATGTAACGACGACTTTGAAAAGCCATGTTGATGGTCAGGCGCGGCAAGTCCCAATCATCCAGCACCGGGATGAGGCGCCCCGCTACCAGGTCGGCATTGATGATGTACTTCGGTTGCACCAGGATGCCGCCATGGGCCAAGGCCGCCGCGCGGACAATCTGGCCGTCGTTGGTTTCCAGAATAGGGTCGACCTTGACCACCCGTTCTTCATCGCCTTTGGTAAAGCGCATGACCCGGGGCTGGTTGGCGTGGCTGTAAATCAACAGATCGTGATTGGCCAGATCGTCGATGGTCTGCGGCGTGCCCTTGCGCTGCAGGTAACCGGGTGAAGCGGCCAGCACCCGACGCGTTTCAGCGAGACGGCGAATGGTGATGTTGGAATCCGGCTCGTATTCCTTGGTCCTGATCGCCAGATCGATTTCGCTGTCGATAATGTCGTAATAGCGGTTTTCACCCAGCACTTTGACGGTGATATGCGGGTACTTCTTGCGAAACGCCGGGATCAGCGGCGCGATATGCAGCATGCAGAACGAGATTGAAGAGGTAATCGTCAGGGTGCCGACCGGCTGCACCAGCGATTCGCTGAGCGAAGCCTCGGCTTCCTTCAACTCACCGAGCAGGCTCTTGCAGCTCGCATAAAATTGATGACCGGAGTTGGTCAGAGCCAGGCGTCGCGTGTTGCGGTCGATCAACCTGACGTTGAGCCGTTGCTCCAATGCCACCAGGTGCCTGCTTGCAGCGGCATTGGATAATCCAAGTATTTCTGCCGCCTTGGTCAAAGTCCCGACCTCTGCCGTGGTGACAAACAGTTCCAGCTCGGTCAGCCGATCCATTCAGTGCTCCGTTTTTATTTTTTCATATATGAAATAAAGAATTTCGTAGACGGCCTTTTTCAACGCTGTGCGGAACTATAACGTGCAGCGCTATGACCTGAAAAGAGCGGCCCAAGACGTTTCTCGCCAATCGCCGAGCGTGCTTGGGCTTAAGAAAATCAAGGAGTCAAGATGCGAAATCTGGACGAAGCGACCATTACACAAGCCGTATTGGCGCGTAATAGCAGCACCGCTGATGCGCGCTTGTGCGAGGTAATGACCAGCCTCGTACAACATCTTCATGCCTTCGCTCGCGATATCAAACTCACGGAAGAAGAATGGCGAAGCGGCATCGATTTTCTCGAACAAGTGGGCAAAGCCTGCTCGTCCGACCGCAAGGAGTTTGTGCTGCTGTCACACACGTTGGGTCTGTCGACCCTGGTGCTGGCTCAGAATGACAGGAAGCCGTCGGGTTGCACTGAGGCGACAGCCTTCGACGTGCAACAGATTCACAACTCCACGGTGTATGACCTGGGCGCCGACATCAGTGCCGGGCTCCACGGCGCCAAAGGGTACATGCGTGGCACCATTCGTGACGCCAAAGGCAATCCGGTGCCGTCCGCTACCCTTCAGGTCAGCCAGGCAGGTGGCGACTTGAATAATCCTGTGACGAGCGATACCGAGCGCGCCTTGCTACAAGCCGACCCGCTCGGCCGATACTTTTTTTCCACCGTTGTGCCGCAAAGTCACTGCGTACTCCATGACGGCCCTGTCGGCACGATGCTCACCGCACTCAATCGCCACGCCTGGCGCCCGGCACACCTGGAGTTCGTGATCAGTGCCCCCGGTTACAAACGGTTGGTCACCCACGTTTTCCGCGAAGGTGATCCCTACCTTGATTCCGATGCTGTGTTCGGCGTGCGCTCGTCACTGATCACCCACTGGGCTCAACAACCTCCCGGCGAAACTCCCGACGGGACTGTCAGCAGCGATCCGTTTTATACCCTGCAATTCGATTTCTTCCTGGCGAAGGCGTAGTCGTCAATTCCATTGTCAATGCCAATCCCGAGAGTCCCATGAGCACCGAGCCGTCCATTACTGAATTAATTTCATCGTTGGAAGAACTGCGTTATCAAGCGATGCAAAGTAATGATCTGGAGAACATTCAGCGTTTACTTCATCCCGAACTCAGTTATGTCCACTCCAGTGGCAAAGTGGATAACTGCGACAGTTTTTTGAAGAACTTGCGTGATGGACTTTCTGTCTATCACCGAATTCAACACGTTGTTCATAAGGTTTATCAATCAGGAGACACCGCCATCGTCTTTGGCGAAATGGTTGCCGATATCACTTCCCATGGCGTGGCTAAAACGATCCAAAACCGAACGTTAAATGTCTGGCTGAGGACAGGAATGAATTGGCAATTGTTTGCCTATCAACCGACCCCTATCGCCACCCGTTCATCATCCCTACCTGTTTGCGGAGAATAGACATATGCCCACGTCCCCTTTTATTTATAACGGCCAACCATCGCGCGTCATCTTCGGCCAAGGTTCGCTGCAACAGTTGGAAGCGGAAATCGATCGACTGGGCGCCAAGCGTGCGCTAGTCCTCTGCACGCCAGAACAACGCCCCCAAGCCGAAAATATTGCCCAATTACTCGGCAGCCGTGCAGCGGAGATTTTCGACAAAGCCGTCATGCACGTGCCCATCGAAACGGCTCGTGAAGCCCGCGAACTGGCACGCAAGCTGGGCGCCGATTGCGCGGTGGCCATTGGCGGCGGCTCAACCACTGGTCTCGGCAAGGCCATCGCGATGGACTCCGGGTTGCCTATCCTGGCGATTCCTACCACTTATGCCGGCTCTGAGATGACGCCGGTATTCGGCCTGACCGAAAACGGCCTCAAGCGCACCGGCAAAGATCCGCGCGTGCTTCCAAAAACCGTGATCTACGACTCGGAACTGACCGTCAGCCTGCCCGTCGACATGTCCATCACCAGCGGCATGAACGCCATTGCCCACGCCGCCGAAGGCTTGTATGCCCAGGACGGAAACCCGGT
Source organism: Pseudomonas sp. GM79 (assembly GCF_000282495.1). Lineage (GTDB taxonomy): Bacteria > Pseudomonadota > Gammaproteobacteria > Pseudomonadales > Pseudomonadaceae > Aquipseudomonas. The sequence goes on along the minus strand of NZ_AKJE01000078.1, from coordinate 58,269 downwards.
GATGTCGCTGATGGCCGAGGAAGGCATTCGGGCGCTTGCCGCCGGCATGAAAACCATCCGTCAAAACCCGGGCGATCTCGACGCCCGCGATGACTGCCTGTATGGCGCCTGGCTCTGCGGTACCGTGCTCGGCAACGTCGGCATGGCGTTGCATCACAAGCTTTGCCACACCCTGGGCGGCAGTTTCAACTTGCCCCATGCTCAGACCCATACCATCGTGTTGCCGCATGCTATTGCCTACAACCAGTCTGCCGCTCCGGCCTTGTCGCGCATTTGCCGAGCGTTGAACGTTGAGGATTGCAGCCCGGCGGCGGCACTGTTCGACCTGTCCAGCTCACTGGGCGCACCGACCCGGCTGAAGGACCTGGGCTTGACCGAGGCCGACCTCGATCGAGCGACGGACATTGCCTTGTCCAACCCCTACTGGAACCCTCGACCGATTGAAGCAAAGGCCATCCGGCAGCTGCTGCAAGATGCGTACGAGGGCGTTCGCCCGGCATAAACAGGATGAGTCAGTAAGGCAGATTGAACGGCGTGACGATCTGCACTTGTGAAGATGCAATCGGCCCGGCCTTCCACAGGCGATGAAATTGCAGGATATGCAGGAACACGTGGCGAGCATCGATCTGCAGATTGTGATCGATGATCGCGGCGATTTTTTCCTCGGCCAGTAGCTGCCGGTTTTCCTCGTCGAGGTCGTGGCCGATAAACACCTCAAGCGGCCGATTCAGTGCGGCGAACGCGTCGACAATCGCCCGGTTGCCCCCGCCCACGCTGTAGACCGCCTTGAGATCGGGGTGCTGTTTCAGCGCCTCGATCACGCGCTCGAAGGTGCGATCGTAAACCCCGTAGCCACCGCTGATATCCATTACTCGCAAATGGGCGGCACGGCTGCGCAGCCACATGCGAAAACCCATCTCTCGCTCTTCTTCACCGCGAAACAGCTCACTGCCGATCACCACGGCGACGTCCTGCGGCTGTGGCGCCAGCCACCGCGACAGCAGGTACGCGGCGGTCTGCCCGGCTGTGCGGTTGTCCATGCCGACATAGCCGATGCGCTCGCTGTGCGGCAGGTCCGTGACCAGCGTGACTACCGGAATACCAGCCGCGGCCAATTGCTTGATCGCCCGGTTTACCGCCGGCTCGTCGGCGGCCTTGAGCACCACGCCCTGGCTGCCGGTACTTGCGCAGCGCAGTAACTGGTCATGCATCGCCTGTGGCTCGATTTCTTCAAACAGGTGAAACCGCGGCGCGATGCGAAACGGCGCCAGGCTGCTCAATTGCGCGGTCATCGCCGCCTGCACCGCCGCACTGAAGCGTTGCGGCGTGTGCATGATCACGTCGACATGGAACGTACGCCCTGCCGCCAGCCCATTCTTTTCCTGAGCCTCCAATTCGTTCAGGGCCTGCTCGATGCGGCGGTGGGTCTGGTAATGCACGCTGCCGCGCTGGTGCAGCACGCGATCGACCGTCGCCTTGCTGACGCCCGCCTGGGTGGCGATCTGCTTGATGGAAAAGTGTTTGGCACGTTCGAGCATCGTTTTAAGCCTGAGGTTTTCTTGAGGTTTTTTTGGGCATTACTGAGGTTTTGCCAATGCTAGTCTCAGTTTCGCCAGGCGTCGAGCCGGCGCAAGGACAACAACGCTCATAACAACAAGAAGCCAGGAGAACCACATGCCTCAAACCGACCTCACTACCTCGTTCCGTGACCAGTACTTTGTCGTCACCGGAAGCACCCAAGGCCTCGGTGCAGCGGTCGCCCACACTCTGGCGCGCCGGGGCGCCGCCGGTCTGATCATTTGCGGGCGCCGCGCAGACCAGGGCCAGGCCCAGGTGCGCCAGTTGGCGGAACTCGATTGCCAGGCATTTTTCGTCGAGGCCGACCTGGAGCGAGTCGAGGATTGCCGTGCAGTGATCGACGCCGCCCGCACCCGCTTCGGCACCCTCCATGGGCTAGTCAACTGCGCCGGCATGTCGGACCGCGGCACCATCCTCGACACCTCCCCTGAACTGTTCGATCGCCTGTTCGCGGTCAACGTGCGAGCACCGTTCTTCCTCATGCAGGAAGCGCTGAAACTGATGATCAGCCAAGGCGTGGAAGGCGCCATCGTCAACATCCAAAGCATCGTCAGCCACGGTGGGCCGGCGTATCTGACCGCTTACTCGGCGTCCAAGGGTGCCCTGGCGATCCTGACCAAAAACGTGGCCTTCAGCGCCCTGCACAACCGCATCCGGGTCAACGGCCTGAACATCGGCTGGATGGACACGCCCCATGAAGACGAGATCCAGCGCCGCTACCATGGTGCCGAGGATGGCTGGCTGGCGACTGTCGAGCGCGCGCAACCTTTTGGTCGCCTGCTCAAACCCGAGGAAGTGGCGCAGAGCGTTGCGTTCCTGCTGTCGCGCGAATCGGGAATGATGACCGGCACCGTCATCGACCTGGAACAAGGCGTGATCGGCTGCGGCGACGACACCGCCCCACGGCCCGCCAACCCGCTGAGCCTGACGGGAGACGCGCTATGAATCAGCCGCTGTCAGCGTTTGTGGGTGCCGATTCAGTGCAGTTGCAGGACTTCGCCAGACTCTGCGAACAACAGGTCAAAGCCGAGGACTATGCCCACTGCAGCGACGTACAAAACAATGTGCCGATCTATCACGCGCAGACCTTGCGCGATGGCAATCGCGCAGAGGTGCAGAGCGAGTTGCACCGACTGTTTCGCGACGGCCCCGGGGTCATGGTTGTACGCCAGGGCTATGCAGACCTGGGCGTGGTCGATCGCCACAGTCAGGTGTTCGAAGCAATCTTCGCCAAGGAAGCCGCCCAGGGCCTCACCGCCGATCACTTCGCCAAGGCCGGCAGCAACGGGCGCATCTGGAATTCGTTGCAAAAAGCGGCGCTGCAATCGCCGTCGTCTTTTGTCGAGTACTACGCCAACCCGCTACTGGCGCTGATTGCCGAGGCCTGGTTGGGCCCCGGCTTTCAAATCACGGCACAGGTCAACGTGGTGCACCCGGGCGGCCAGGCGCAACAGCCCCATCGTGACTATCACTTGGGTTTCCAGACAGAGGACGTGGTCGAGCGCTTCCCGTTGCCCCTGCATGCGCTGTCGCAGTACCTGACATTGCAAGGGGCCGTGGCCCACTCCGATATGCCGCTGGAATCCGGACCCACCCTGCTGTTGCCGTTTTCCCAGCAATACGCGCTGGGTTACCTGGCCTGGCGCCGCGCCGAATTCATCGACTACTTCCAGCATCACGCCGTACAGCTGCCGTTGAACAAGGGCGACCTGCTGTTCTTCAACCCGGCGCTGTTTCACGCTGCCGGCACCAATCACACGCCGGATCGCCAGCGCATGGCCAACCTGTTGCAAATCTCCTCGGCATTCGGCAAGCCCATGGAAACCGTGGACCGCGAACGCATGATGTTGGCGCTCTACCCCTGCCTGCTGCAGCGGCTGGCGGATCAGGTACTGGACGCGCAAGAGCTGGACGCTGTGATTGCCTGCACCGCCGACGGCTACGCCTTTCCCACCAACCTGGACACCGATCCGCCCCTGCACGGCCTGGCCCCGCAGACCGGGCAGCAACTCATGCTGCAAGCGCTGACGGAACGCTGGACCTACGCGACCTTTGCCGAGCGCGTAACGCAGATGAGCGCCAAGCGCCAGGCATGAGCCAATTTCAAACGTGTTCAAAAACAACAACAAAACCGGACTGAAACCATGAAAAAACGACTCCTGACCTACCTCTTCGCCGCCCTCTTCACCCCCTTGGCACTCGCCGATATCCGCATCGGCGTCAGCATCGCCCAGGTAGACGATGTGTTCCTGGCGCAAATGCGCGACTACATGGCCGCCCACGCCAAGGATCTGCCGGGGGTGACTCTGCAATTCGAAGACGCCCAAGGCGATGTGGTGCGCCAGCTCAACCAAGTGCAGAACTTCACTGCCCAGGGCATGGACGCGATCATCGTCAACCCGGTGGACACCGCCGCCACGCAAAAGATGACGGCCGACGCGCAAGGTGCCCACGTGCCGCTGGTCTACGTCAACCGCCGCCCCGATCAGGCCGAACTGCCGCCGGGTGTCGGCTACGTGGGCTCGGACGAGATCAAGGCCGGCGAAATGCAAATGCGCTACCTGGCGGAAAAAATGGGTGGCAAAGGCAATCTGGCGATCATGCTCGGTCTGCTCTCCAACAACGCCACCCACAACCGCACTCAAGGGGTGAAGGAAGTGCTCAAAAGCTATCCGGATATCCACGTGGTTGAAGAACAAAGCGCCGAGTGGCAGCGCAGCAAGGCCATGGACCTGATGAACAACTGGATCGTCTCGGGCAAGAAAATCGATGCCGTGGCCGCCAACGCCGATGAAATGGCGATCGGCGCGGCGATGGCCATCAACCAGGCAGGCATGCGCTCAGGCAAGGACATCCTGGTCGGTGGCAGCGACGGCGGGCCCGCTGGCCTGGACGCGATCAAGAAGGATCAACTGCTGGTGACCGTTTACCAGGACAACAAAGGCCAGGCCATCGGGTCGATCGACCTTGCACTGAAGATGATCAGGAAAGAACCCTATACGGCACAGTTGACCATTCCCTATCAGCTGATTACCAAGGCCAACTATCAGGACTTCCTTAACCCTTGAATGGGACGAGACTGCACCGCCTCCCTCTTGCGGCGGGTCAACTGACGCCGTGCGGGAACCCGCTGCCGAGAGAGCGCAAAACGGGTCTCGAAAAACCCGTCCACCGCGGTGTATGAGATCTAAGGCAGGGGATCGAACTTCAAGTCATTGAGGCTCTGTACTTTGTCCTCACGAACCATTTTGTACTCGGTATTTGGGCCGATCCAGCGATCCCAGATCCCGTCGATCTCCCCGGCTTTTTCCATCGTCGCCAATGATTCGTTGACCTTGGCGAGGAACGCCGGCTCATCCCTGCGCATGCCCGCGCCAATCGGTTCGAGCGCCATCGGTTCCTTGGCGAGTGCCAATTCGACACCACTAGCCTTGGCTTGATTGACCAACTTCAAGGCCGTCATGGTGTTGGTTACCAGACCCACGACCTTGTTCTGTTGCAAGGCCATGTAGGCCGAGCCGGTGTCCTGGAATGTCACCGGCGTGGCCCCGGCCATTCTGATCGACTGCTCGGACGTGGAGCCTTTGGTGGAACTGATGCGCTTGTCCTTGAAGAAGCTTTTCGGCTGCTCAGCGTTGGCGGCACGCACCACCAGGGTTTCCTTGGCGATGTAGTACGGATCACTGAACTGGATCTGGTCCGCCCGGGTCTTGGTGTAGGCCAGGTTGGCGAAAATCACGTCGACGCGCCCCATTTTCACTTCAGGAATCCGTGCTTCGACGGACAGCGGCTTGAGCTCCAGTTCCACGCCCATGGTCTTGGCCAAGGCCTTGCACAAATCGACGTCCATCCCGACCAATTCGCGGGTTTTCGGATCCGGGGCGGAGAACGGTGGCACGTCGGCGTACACCCCACAGCTCAACGACTTCCTGGCCATGATGTCGCTCAATTGATCGGCCTGCGCGACCGCAACAGCCAAAGGACCTAACGCCAGCGAGACAAACAGATACTTCATACGCATGAAAAAACTCCTGGGATTGGAAAGTCGGATGGCAGAAGAAGCAAAACCGTTGCGACTCAGTGAGCGCGCAAATCGGCGATAAAACGTTGTGCGCGTGGATGCGTCGGCTGGCTGAAGAAATTCTCGGGCGTGCTCTTTTCCAGAATCTGACCCGCGTCCATAAACCAGATGGTGTCGGCGACTTCACGGGCAAAGTTCATCTCGTGGGTCACGCACATCATGGTCATGCCCTCCTTGGCCAAGCCTTTCATCACACTCAGCACTTCACCGACCATTTCCGGGTCAAGGGCACTGGTGGGTTCATCGAACAACATCACTGGCGGCTCCATCGCCAGCGCCCGGGCAATCGCCACCCGTTGCTGCTGACCGCCGGACAACTGCGCCGGATAGGCCCCGGCCTTGTGGGCCAGGCCAACCCGATCCAGCAATTGCATGGCTTGCTGCTTGGCGGCCGAGCCTTTCAGGTTGCGGATTTTGCTGGGCGCCAGGGTGATGTTTTCCAGCACCGACAGGTGCGGAAAAAGATTGAAGCTCTGGAACACGAAACCCACCCGGCTGCGCAGTCGATTGATGTGAGCGTCAGTGCCGTGAACATCCTGGCCGTCGAACAGGATCTGGCCTTTCTGGATGTCTTCCAGGCGATTGACCGTGCGGATCAGCGTCGATTTTCCGGAACCGGACGGGCCGCACAACACCACCACTTCACCGTGTTTCACTTCGGCGGTGATGTCAGTCAGTGCGTGGTACTCGCCGTACCACTTGTTGATGTTCGAAAACATGATCATTGGATGCATGGACGCAACCCTCTTCAATTATCAATGGCCAGCAAGGGGTCGGCAGCCACGGCCGTGCCGCCGTTGCCCAGACGCTTGCGAGCGATGCGGCGTTCCACCCAGCCGGCCAGATGGGTCAGGCCGAAACAGAGCAGGTAGTAGATGATCGCCAGGATGAAAAACACCTGGAACGGCTTGGTCAGCAGTTGGTTGTTGACCTGGTTGGCGGCGAAGGTCACTTCCTGGACGTTGATCACATAACCCAGGGAGGTTTCCTTGATGATCGAGATGAACTGGCTGATCAGGCTGGGCAGCGCGTTGTACAACGCTTGCGGCAAGATCACCCAGATCGTCGTGCGCAGATACCCAAGGCCCAAGGCCCGGGACGCTTCGTACTGACCCGACGGCAGCGCCTGAATGCCGCCGCGAATGATTTCGCACAGGTAGGCGCTCTGGTAAATCACCAACGTGCAGAGCATGGTGACGAACCCGGTTATGTTGTGGCCGATCAACAACGGCACCAGGAAGTAGGTCCAGAAGATCACCATCAGCAGCGGGATGCCCCGCAGCACATACACCCAGACCGTGGCAGCCCAGCGCAGTCCGGTCCACGGCGACACCCGAGCCAACGCCAGCAGCAAGCCGAAAGGGAACGCCAGCAACAGCGCCAATGCCGCCAGAATCAACGTACTCGCCAACCCGCCCAGAGGGCCGTGCGGGTACTGGCCGATCAGAAACAGGGTCCAGTTCTGCTGCACAATCGAGAAAAGATCGAACATCGCCGCCTACCTCGCCAGCGCTTTGTTGAAGCGTCGCGCCAACAGCGCGCCGAGCCCCATCAACAGCAGTGAAAAGACCAGGTAGAACACCGTGGCGACCAGGTAGGACTCGAACGTGCGGAAGGTGTAGTTCTCAACTTCGCGGGTGGCGTAGGTCAGCTCGACCACGCCGATGGCCATCGCCAGGCTGGTGTTCTTGAACAACAGCACGGTGTGGTTGATCAGCGACGGCAGGCAATTACGCACGCCCTGCGGCAGGATCACATAGCGCATCGAACGTACATACCCCAACCCCAGCGCCCGGGAGGCTTCGGTCTGCCCCGCCGGTATGGCGCGCAGGCCACTGCGGATGTCTTCACAGAAATACGCCGCCTGACACAGCCCCAGCGCAATCACCGAGAACAGGTATTCGGTGCTGTAGTTCGCCAGCCAGAGTTGCGTGGATTCGCTCAGCAAGGTCGGCACACCGAAGTACCAGAGCATCAACTGCACCAGCGTCGGAACATTGCGATGGTAAGACACGTAACCCGCCACCAGACGATCAGCGAGCTTGTTACCGGTCAGGCGCACGGTCACCAGCAACAGAGCCAGGGCCATCGCCAGCAGCCAGGCGAACAGCGCCAGTTGTAGAGTTATTTCGATGCCCTTGACGATCAGCTCGGCATATTCGCCTTGCAGAACCGCGGCCAAATCGAAGTCATGCTTCATGGTCAATCCCTACGGGCATTGGGCTAGGGCAGAAATAAAAAGCGTCTGGCGAGCCATGACGTGGGTACCGTGTGACGGATTGATCCGTTCTTCTGGTGCGTGCTTCGCAGGGAAACGCTCAGCCCTGGTAATCCTGCGGGCGAGCCGTGGAAAGACCACCGGGCACTTGCAAGGTCGGGGTGATTTCCATGTGCCCGACGTTGACCGCTATCGGTGCGGCGATGGCAAACGCGATGGCGTCGGCGATGTCCTTGGCCTGAGGCAGCTCGAACCCTTCGACGAAGCGCTTGTAGGTCTCTTCGGAGTCACCGTGGACGTGGGCGAAGATGTCGGTAGCCACTCGGCCCGGACAGATCTCGGTGACCCGGACCCGCTTGCCGAAGGCATCGATACGTAACTGCCGCGAGAGCATGCTCACGGCGGCTTTCGTCGCGTGGTACGTGGAGTTGCCACCGAAGTTGTACGCCGCAGCAATCGAACTGATGTTGATGATGTGGCCGCAGTCACGCTCGACCATCCCCGGCAACGCCAGGCGCGCCAGGTGCAGCACCGCCCGCAGGTTGACGTCGATCAGCAAGTCGATGCCTTCGGCGTCAGCCTTAAGAATCGAACCCGGTTTATCGACCCCGGCGTTGTTCACCAAAATGTCGAACTGCTGGGTTTCAAACAGACGGGTCAACCCGGCCAGGTCGGTGACGTCGATGGCGTGTGCGATGCAGCCGGTTTTCGCGGCCAGTTCTTCGAGCTTGTCAGCGCTGCGAGCCAAGGCATGCACCTGCACGCCTTCCTGGCACAGGCGCTCGACGACGGCGGCGCCAATTCCGGAAGAAGCGCCGGTCACCAGCGCGGTTTTGTAATCTGAAAATGACATGAAGTTGTCCTCGTATTACGTGTGCGGATCACTCGGTGATCGCGATGACTTCGACTCTATCCAGCCCTGAAGCCGTGGACCAAGACGGAATGACTGTGTGGCAATAAGCCCTGCTTATGACCGTGCAACCGTTACGCCAACAGCTGCGAAATCGGTGTGATGCAACCGCCCGCCAGCTCGATTTCTCGACGGATGGTGCGGGCCAGTTCCACGGCACCAGGCGTGTCGCCGTGCAACAGGATCGAATGCGCCGGCACCTTGATGTGCTTGCCATTCAGGCTGGTGACGGTGCCCTCCTCCAACAACTGCCGAACCCGTTGCAGCACGGCCGCCGGCTCCTTGATCACCGACCCCGGGACCTTGCGCGGCACCAGCAGGCAGTCATCGTCGTAGGCGCGGTCGGCCAGAAACGTCGTGGCGACCCGCAGCCCACATTTGTCCGCGGCGTTTTCGATGGCACGACTGCTCGATGAACTGATAATCAGCGTCGGGTCGAACGCCGCCACCGCACACACCAATGGCTCCGCCAGTGCCGAGTCGGCCGCGACCATGTTCCCCAGCGCGCCGTGAAAGCTCATGTGCGTCATACGGTGGCCATTGACCGCCGCCATTCCGGCCAGCGCGCCGAGCTGGTAAACCACATAGGTCGCCAGTTCCTTGAGCTCGATGTTCATCTGCCGTCGACCGAAGCCCATCAAGTCGGGGAAGCCGACATGGGCGCCCAGATCGATGCCACCGACCTTGGCCAGGCGCACGGTGTTGTCCATGATCAGCGGATCACCGGCATGGAAGCCGCATGCCACATTGGCCGATGAGATAAGACTCATCAACGCTTCATCCTCGCCCATGCGCCAAGGGCCGAAGCCTTCACCCAGATCAGCGTTCAAATCAATTTTCATTGCTTCTTTCCTCGCCCGCTCATGCCGCGTCCAGGCGCATGAACGCCTCGCCAAAGCCCACCGTCGTGCCACACACCGTCAATACCGCCGCCAGCCGTCCGGCCTTCTCGCTGCGGACCGGCAACAGCAGATCGCCAACTTGCAGCAAAGCGACCAGTTGCCCTCGCTCCACTCGACTGCCGACCGATACCAGCACCTCGCTCTGTTGCGGGTGCTTAAGCAGCAACCGGCCCAGACCTGGAGTCTTTAACAGCTGCTCCTCCGGTGCCTTTAATGTCTCTGGCGTGGCGATTTGAACCGGTTCCGCGACTTCGTCGACGCTACGTTTGAGCACCAGATGCAGCCCCGGACGACGAATTTCCGCGCCAGCCAGGTGAGTCTCCTTGAGCCACACCGCCAACTGGCGGATTTCCTGATTTGTCATGTCTGAATGTCCTTAACGCGAGGCCAGCCCGTGAAGGTCAACCAAGCGGCCGACCTCCGCGAGATAGCGCGAATTGTCTTCCAGGGCTGCGACAGCTTCGGCGTAACTGCACTCGATAAAGCGCACCTTGCTGCCGATCGGCGCCTGGCCCAGGCGCCAGAGGTCGGCCTCAATCACCGTGCCGAATTTCGGGTAACCGCCACTGGGTTGAGCGTCGCGCATCTGAATGATCGGTTGCCCGCCGTGAGGCACCTGAATCACACCGGGGACGATGCCGTGGGAGCGAACTTCCATCGGCGCCTTGGGCAAGATCGGCGCGCCTTCGAGCCGGTAGCCGTAACGGTTGCTCTGGGTCGTGACCTTCCACTCGCCGGACCAGAATGCCGCCCGGGATTCATCCAGAAAACACTCGTATTCGGCCGCCGGAAGTACCCGCATCGCGGGCAATCCATCGCGTTGTAATGGCAAGGCCTGACTGGGTGACACGACCCCAAAATCCGTGGGCAGCGCGCTCATGCCGGGACGCAACGCCGAGACCTGGTCACCCTGCTGCAACGCCCGCCCCTGCAAGCCGCCGAACTCACCGCGTAATTGCGTGCTGCGCGAGCCGAGCACCTGCGGCACGTCGACACCGCCGGCCAGACACAGATAAGCGCGACTGCCGGAGGTTGGATAGCCGAGGCTCAGCACCTGGCCTTCCCGAGCCTGCGCTACCCAGAATGGCAACAATGGCTGACCGTCGAGGGTGGCTTCGCAAGCCGCACCGGTCACCGCGAAGGCGCAGTCCTGAACAAACCGCACCTCGAATGGAAACAGCGGAATTTCGATGGCCGCCGCCCCCTTGGAATTACCCAGCAGCAGATTGCCCAACGCCAGCGCCAAATGGTCCATCGCGCCGGAAGTCCCGACGCCGTAACCGAGGCTGCCGAAGCGGCCGAAGTCCTGCACGGTGGCCAGGGCGGTGGCCGATAAAATCTCGATCATCGAATGATCCTCTCGATGCGCAAGCGCAACATATCGCCGGGCCGCAGCATGGCCGGCGGGTTTCGGGTCGGGTCAAAAAAGGACATTTCGGTGCGGCCGATGGTGTTCCAACCGCTGGGACCGGCCGATGCGGAGACACCGGTCTGCACCCCGCCGATCGACACCGAGCCGGCGGCAATGCTGATCACCGGCACTTGGCGCCGTGGTGTGGCCAGGCGTGAATCCATGCCGCCGAGGTAGCAGTAACCCGGATGGCTGCCCAAGGCATACACCGGGTATAGCGGCTCGCAATGCAGGTTGGCAATGGTGTCGATATCCAGCCCGGTGTGCGCCACCACATCACTCATGTGCGGACCGAATTCGCCGCCGTACACCACCGGCAACTCGACGATGCGCCCTTCGAGTGGCAGCGGTTGGCTCTGCTCCCAGGCCTCAAGCAATCGCTCGCACAGCTCATTGAGATCGCGCGGCGGCTTGATAAAGGTCAGCATCAGGTTGTTCATGCCGGGGACCGCTTCGTGTATGTCGGCCCATTGCCCGGCCTGCAAGGCCAGGCTCCAAATGCGTTGTTGCGGCGCCAGATCCAGCTCGCCGGGGGCTTCGAACAATAAAGCCGTGGACCCCAGCAGGCTGATGTGCGGACGCGGCGATACAAATGCAGTACTCATGTCGGACTCCGTTGTTGCAGCCAGCGCTCCAGGTGATGAATGTCCACGCCTCCGGCACAGAACGCCGGGTCTTCGAGGATGTCGCGGTGCAAGGGAATATTGGTCGAGATGCCTTCCACGACCAGCTCACTCAAGGCCAGGCGCATCCGCGCCATCGCCTCATCACGAGTGGCGCCATGGGTGATGACCTTGGCCACCATCGAGTCGTAATACGGCGGCACCCGATACCCGGTGGTGACGTGGGAGTCGACCCGCACACCAAAGCCACCCGGGACTTCCCAGCGCTGAATCAACCCCGGTGTCGGCATGAACGTGATTGGGTCTTCTGCGTTGATCCGGCATTCCAGTGAATGACCGTTGAGCTGCACGTCCTGCTGGCGCAGCTCTAGCACGTCGCCTCGGGCCATGCGCAGTTGCTGCTGGACGATATCGATGCCAGTAGTCATCTCCGTCACCGGGTGCTCGACTTGCAGCCGCGTGTTCATCTCGATGAAGAAGAACTCGCCGTCCTCATACAGAAATTCGAAAGTACCGACGCCGCGATAGCCGATCTGTCGGCAAGCCTGCGCACAGCGTTCGCCGACCTTGGCGATAAGCTCGGGATCAATGCCAGGTGCCGGCGCTTCTTCCAGGACTTTCTGGTGCCGACGTTGCAAGGAGCAATCGCGGCAGCCGAGCCAGATCGCGTGGCCATGGGCATCGCACAACACCTGGATTTCCACATGCCGTGGATGGCCGAGAAACTTCTCGATGTACAGTTCCGGATTACCGAAAGCCAGCCGCGCCTCTTCACGGGTCAGCGCGATGGCATCGAGCAACTCGCTCTCTTCTTTCACCACACGCATGCCCCGCCCACCGCCACCGCCGGCTGCCTTGACGATCACCGGGTAACCGATTTCACGGGCAATGGCCAGGATGCTTGCATCGTCGGTGGGCATCACCGAGTCCGGACCCGGCACGCAAGGTACGCCGGCTTCGCGCATCGCCCGTTTGGCGGCGACCTTGTCGCCCATGGTGCGAATGCATTCGGCGCTCGGCCCGATAAAGGTCAGGTCGGCCGCTTCGATACGTTCAGCGAACCCGGCGTTTTCCGACAGAAAGCCATAACCCGGATGGATCGCCTGAGCGCCGCTGACCTTGGCCGCGAACAGCAGCGCAGCCTGGTTCAGATAACTCTGACCGGGTGACGCCGGCCCGATGCACAGGGCCTGATCGGCGTTTTGCACGTACTGGGCGTGGCGATCGGCCTCGGAGTGCACGACCACGGCCTGTATCCCCAGGCCACGGCAGGCACGCTGAATGCGCAGGGCGATTTCGCCACGGTTGGCGATCAGCACTTTGTCGAACATTGAATTCACCTGAAAGAGGATGGGCTTGGGATCAGTCAAGACGGAACAGCGACTGACCGGCTTCGACTTCGGCGCCACTCTGGGCGAGGATCGCAGCGATCCGTCCGGCGGCTTTGACCTTGACCGGGTGGAACATTTTCATCGCCTCGATGACCGCCAGGGTCTGCCCGGCTTCGACCTGCTCGCCGACCGTGACAAACGGTGCTTCCCCTGCCGCGGGCGTCAGATGCAGCACGCCGTACAGACTGGCCTTGACCTCGATGGCCTGCACCGTCGGGGTATCTGCCGTGGATGGCGGCGGTGCCGATACCGGCGATTGCCCGGTCAACGGCTCTGCGGTCAAAACCTTTCCGGCCTGCTTGAAAAGACGAACCGTACTGTCACCTTCGGTCAGACTCAGTTCGAGCAGATCGGATTCAGCGAGCAAATCGATCAACCCCTTGATGCGTTCTGAATCCATGCGTGAGCCCCTACCTGTCGAGCTGTCTTAAGTGGATGGGGTCAATGTAGCGAGCCCGCCGAACGACGACCAAGACGCTTTGGCTTTGGGGTGATAAGCCGTCCTTATGACCAATCAGATCAAGCTGCCGCGCATCTCGGCGACCAGTTCCAGCAGGATCGCCTTGACCGCCTGCGCGGGCACCGACAGCGGTAGGTGACCGGACAGACACAGCGCCAGTGGCGCCTCGACCTCGGGCTCGACAATGCGACACATGTGCATCGAGGTGGCGGCGACCATCACCCGCGCCGAGGACTCGGGCAGGATCGTCGAACCGAAGTGCTCGGCGACCGCAGCGGTCAGGGTGATCGAAGATTCGATTTCAGCCACCACCCGCGCACTCAGGCCGATGCGCAGGAAGGCTTCATCCACCAGTCGACGCATGACGTTGTAGGGACGCGGCAGGAGCATGTCCATGTCCGCCAGTTCGGCCAGAGGGATCTCGTCGAGAGCGCTGACAGCAGGATCGGCACTCACCAGATAGAGGTGCTCGCGCAGCAGCGAGACGAAGCTCAAGCCATGGACTTCGCGCCCGCCATAGAGCACGGCCATGTCCATCCGGCCATTCATGATCAACTCGCTCAAGGTGGTGCCGAAGTTTTCATTGACGTACAGCAAAATGCCCGGATGGCGTTCGCGCACCCTACGCAATAGCGGCAAAGAGAGCGTCGATGCGGCGGTGCCAGGCGCCAGACCAACTGACACCTGTCCGGACAACGCCTGCCCCGTGGCATTGATGTCGCTTTGAGCCTGCTCGCACTGGCGCAAAATGATTTGTGCATGGCCGTAAAGGACTTTGCCCGCCTCCGTTGGGGTGACCCCGCGTTTGGTCCGAATCAGCAATTGTTGCTGCAACTCCGCTTCCAGCGTGGCCAGTTGCTGACTGAGTGCCGGTTGCGCGACATGCAGCACATCGGCGGCCTGGGTCATGCTGCCGATATCGACGAGTTTCACGAAATACTTCAAACGGCGCAGGTTCACGGTGGCGGTGCTCTTGCTCAAAAAAGGGAGTCAGCCCATAGGCTTTAGCAAGAGCCAGGCCAGCCCCGAGACATCGCGCGCGTGGTTAAGGGCAAGGCTCAACCATAAGCCTTTGCTATGGCTGGATCGTGACGGCCTTGATCGCCCCCCGCCACGGGCATACAGGCTTGATCGCACCACCTTGGTGCGAACACTGTCCAGTTCCAGCCATAAGCGATTCCTATCCGACCAGAACGATCTCGTCTTATGGCTGCCTGGGTGGTGGCTCGTACTGTAGGGCCTCGTCAACGTCATCAACGAGGAACGACACGTGACCGCCTCCCGCATCGCCGCCCGTGTGCAACGTATCAAACCATCGCCCAGCAGCGCCGCTTCTGACCGTGCGAACGAACTGCGCCGACAAGGCAAGTCCATCATCAATCTGGTTGTCGGCGAGCCGGACTTCGATACACCCGTGCACATTCGACAAGCGGCCAACGCCGCCATCGAACGCGGCGAGACGCGTTACACGCAAAATGCCGGGACCCCGGAGCTGCGCCAAGCGATTGTCGACAAGCTGGCACGGGAAAACGGCCTGACCTACGGTGCGAATCAGATCCTGGTCACCAGCGGGGCGAAGAGTGCGATTTTCAATGCCTTCGCCGCCACCCTGGGCGCGGGCGATGAAGTGCTGATTCCGGCGCCGTACTGGGTGTCGTACCCCGACATGGTGCTGGCCTGCGAAGGTGAACCCGTAACCCTCGCCTGCCCGGAAGAAAACGCTTTCAAGCTGACCCCGGCTCAATTGCGCGGCGCAATCACCGAACGCACTCGCTGGCTGCTGCTCAATTCGCCGAGCAACCCGACCGGTGCCAGCTACAGCGCCGCCGAACTGCGCGCCCTGGCAGATGTGCTGCTCGACTATCCGCAGGTGTTGCTGATGACCGACGACATTTACGAACACATCCGCTATGAAGGCCTGGACAACCCGCACATCCTCGCCATCGAACCGGCGCTGACCGCACGCACCGTGGTAGTCAACGGCGTATCCAAGACTTATGCCATGACGGGCTGGCGGATCGGCTACGCCGCCGGCCCGGCCGATTTGATCAGCGCGATGGCAACCCTGCAATCGCAATCGACCAGCAATGCCTGCTCGATCAGCCAGTCTGCAGCGGTCGAAGCGCTCAACGGCGACCAGGCCTTCGTCAAGGAAAGCGTGGCGGTGTATCAGCAACGCCGTGATCGTTGCCTGGACCTACTCAACGCCATCGACGGTTTGAGTTGCCGCAAACCCGATGGGGCGTTTTATCTCTATGTGAACTGCGCGGGTTTGCTGGGTAAATCGACGACTCAAGCCAAACGCCTGGACACCGATTACGACGTGGTCATGTACCTGTTGGAAAGCCAGGGTGTGGCTGTGGTGGCCGGTACCGCGTACGGGTTGGCGCCGTTCTTCCGGATGTCGATCGCCACCGACATCAAGACCCTCGACGAAGGTTGCTCACGGATTGCCGCTGCCGTTGCGGCGTTGAGCTGAGGAACAGATGATGACGGCAGCGACCCTCCCTCCCCTGAGCTTCAGGCAGGCTTTGCTTGCGATGCTTGGCATCTCGCTGGTGCTGATGCTCTCGGCACTCGACCAGACGGTGATCGGTAACGCCTTGCCCAGCATCGTCGCCGAGCTCAAGGGCTTTGAGCTTTACGCTTGGGTCGCCACGGGCTACATGCTGGCCTCCATCGTCACCATCCCGATCTTCGGCCGGTTGGGGGATTACTACGGGCGCAAGCCCTTTGTGATCGCCGCCACCCTCATCTTCACCTTGGCGTCGCTGGCCTGCGCCGTGGCCACAGACATGCTGTTGCTGGTGATCGGTCGCGCCTTGCAGGGTGTCGGTGGAGGCATGTTGATCGGCACGGCGTTCGCCTGCATTCCGGAACTGTTTCCTGAGACCCGACAACGTCTGCGCTGGCAGATGCTGCTGAGTGCCCTGTTCAGCGTGGTCAACGCCATAGGTCCGGGTTTAGGTGGTTATCTGACAGGCGCCTACGGTTGGCGCTCGGTGTTCTACATCAATCTGCCGTTGGGTTGTCTGGCGCTGTTTTTCGCTTGGCGCTACCTGCCTTATTACCGCCCGCAACAACGGGCGAAAATCAGCCTCGACTGGCCCGGCGCGTTGTTGATCGCCATGGCACTGGGCTGCCTGCAATTGTTCGTCGAGTGGTTGGGGCATTCCAGTCTGATGCTGAGTGCGGCGCTGGGAGTCAGCTGCGTCGGAGCAACCCTGGCCTTATGGCGCTGGGAGCGACGCTGCCAGCACGCACTGCTGCCGGCGGCTTTACTCGGGTTGCCGAGCATGCGCCTGCTGTTTCTGCTGTCGATGGCCGCCGGGGCGATCATGTTTACGTTGTTGTTCTATCTGCCTTTATTGCTGCAAGGCAGCTATGGCTACTCACCGCAGGATGCCGGCCTGTTGATTACGCCACTCGCGCTGAGCATCACCCTGGGCGCCATCGTCAACAGTCGCATCGTCACCCGTTTGCGTAATCCAAACCTGTTGCCGCTGTGCGGTTTTGTCGCGTTGCTGCTGGCATGCCTCGGCTTGGCCATCGCCGGACGCGGTGCTTCGTTCAATGCGTTGCTCGGCTTGATCCTGCTGGCAGGTCTTGGCCTGGGCTTCATCCTGCTCAACCTGACGGTCTTCACCCAGACCCTTGCCGAGCGTCAGTTCCTCGGGATCGCCACCGCACTGACCCAATCGTTGCGCCTGGTGGGTGGGCTGCTGGGAACCGCTTCGATGGGTGTGCTGGTCAACTTGCTTTACAGCGCCAACCTGCAACGTCTTTTTATCGCCAAAGGGCACGCTGATGGACTGGCCTTGTACGCCGACCCGCAGGTCCTTCTGCGCCCCGATGCCGCCCTGCTCGAACACCCGCAATGGCTGAGCCTTGCACGCGATGCGTTGGCTCAGTCGGTGGGCGTTGGCCTGCTGCTTTGCGCCGGCCTCGGCGTGCTCGCGCTGTTCATCCTGTACCGCCTGCCGCCCGTGAGACTGCACGTCTTGCCGGCCACCGCTGCTCCTGAAAAACAATAAAAACTTTACTGCCGCTTTTGACTGCCTCTCACAACTTTCGACAACTCATGGGGATGACTCCGATGGAGCTTTTCAATCGCGCACCTAAAGTAGTGGCCGGCATTTGCGGCCTGATCATCGCTCAACAGGGTTACGCCGCCGGCCTGGTAGAAGACAGCAAGCTCAGTGTGCTGGCCCGCAACTTTTTCAGTAATGCCGACAACCGCAGCGGCGCGGCCGCCCCCAATTACACACAGGAATGGGGCCAGGGTTTCATCGCCAACTTTCAGTCCGGATACACCCAAGGTACGGTGGGGTTTGGTGTGGACGCCATTGGCATGTACGGTATTCGGCTGGACTCCGGCAAGGGCCGGCACTACAACCCCGAAAGCAAAAACTTCAACGGCAACATCTTCCCGACCGACAGTGACGGGCGCGCCGTGGATGAGTTCGGCAGCCTGGGCCTGACGGCCAAGGCAAAGTTCTCCAACACCGAACTGAAGTACGGCACGCTGGTACCGATGTTGCCGGTGGTGATGTCCACCGACCGCATGCTGCAACAAACCTTCAATGGCGGGCAGCTCCAGTCCAAGGACCTGGAGAACGTCACCTTCACCCTCGGCCAGTTGGAGCATGTCAAAGGCCGCGGTTCAAGCAACCAGATGGGCATGTCCATTCCCGGTGCAAACAACCCGCAGACGGGCGAGTTCGTTAACAAGTTCTATTACGGCGGCGTGGACTACAAAGCGACCAAAGACCTGACCTTGCAGTACTACTACGGCAACTTGCAGGACTTCTACAAACAGAACTTCCTCGGTCTCAAATACGACTGGCAGGTCGGCCCCGGCACCCTGCGTACCGACTTGCGCCACTTCGACAACCGCTCCGATGGAGCCAACGGCCATGACCCGGATTTCTACACCTTTGGCTACTACGGCAACGGTGTGACCAAAGGCAAGGTCGACAGTCGCCTGAGCAGCGCGCAATTCACCTACCTGCTGAACGGCCACACCTTCGCCGCCGGACTGCAGCAAGTTAGCGGCGACAGCGACGCGGTCTGGTTGAACCAGGGTGACGGCTCCACCGCCTATTTCATGACGGAGTCGATGATCGGAAAATTCCAGCGCGCCGGAGAAACCACCTGGCAGGTTCGCTACGGATATGATTTCGCCAGGGTCGGGGTTCCGGGTTTGAGTTTCCTTGGCATGTACGAAAGCGGCTCGAACATCCGTACCCCCACAGGCGACAAAAGCGAGTGGGAGCGTAACCTGACGGTGAGCTATGTCATTCAGCAGGGTCCGCTGAAGGACCTGAGCGTTGCCCTTCGCCACGCCTCACTGCGCACCGAAGTGTCCACACAACGGGACAGCGATGAGCATCGAGTGATCATCAGCTACCCGCTGAACATTCTGTAAAAGACGACACACTGGGTGATAAGCATCGTCATCCAGTGTGCTCCGGCGGTCCGGCGGTCCGGCGCTCTGGTGATACAGGCCACACAGCTGCAGATGGCAGAGAAAGGGATCATAACAAAGCTTCTGGGGACGCTTTTACCGCTGGATCGTGCCGCATTAACGTGGTCAGGGGGGTCGCTGTCGTGGCCGATGAGGTTCGCCAACTGGCCCAGCGCACCTCGCAATCCACCACCCAGATCCATGACCTGATCACCAAGCTCCAGACATCATCCAACAATGCCGTGCAGACCATGGAGAGTGGTCATCGTCAGGCCCAAGAAGGTGTGACCTGGGTACTTGAGGCAGACAAGGCATTGGTGGGCATCAGTACTCATTGGTTGAACGGTTTAACCGATAACCGATCAATCCTCATGGAGAGGCCCGCCCGCGGGCTTTTGCCCGCGCTTTCGTATCCGCCCTGTCATACCTTCGTCACACCCACTATGCACAATGCGGTCAGCCAAAAGGATTTGGCCCCATCGACAGGGAGCCCGGCCAAGTGCCGGTTTTTTTCGTTCCAGCGACATGCTTTTCACGAAGTGCTCACAGAACGGAGCGCAGATTGAACGGACAAAAGGATTTGACCCCATACAGAGAGCCCGCCATTTGCGGGCTTTTTGTTGTCAGCCATTCCCGCTGCTAAGCTCTCCACTCCCTCGAATGGAGTCGAAGCGATGCCCTCCCCTGAATACTCTCTCCCCGATGCTCTTGAACGCCTGCATCACAACCAACTCGCCCTGGAGGCTGCGCTGATGGAGCTGACCTCACTGGTTGAGAAACAAGGCCATGCCGCGGCTGGCGACAAGGTCCGCGGCGCGCTCCAAACGATCGGTAAGAACGCCGGACACATCACACAGGGCTTGGCCAAGCTGAGAGCCCAAGGCCCACACTGATCAAAGCAGCGGGCATCGACAGGCACTGGGCGCCCCCCGTGGGTAACTTCGCCAAAGACGGCGGAGCGCTCTCTGGCGTGGCAAACAGCTACCTCAACAACCCGGCCTACAAAGAAACGCCGCCAAAGCAAATCATCTGGGAGATCCCGGTGCGGGACCTGCAGTCGGCTTACATCGACCCCATTGCCTATTGCTCGTTGCGGTAGGCCAATCGCATCTGGCCGAAGGCAATCTTCGCAAGCTCGCCCCGCGTATTTAGGGTCATTCCTCTCGATTGTTACCATCGCCGCAACAGTGTTTCTCCTTTCCGGCAAATGACAATTTGTCGCAGGGCTCGCTTTTTTTGATATCTTTGAGCAATTAACCAAATAGTTAACAACTATTTTCAGACTTGCCTTCACTACTCTTAACCCTCCCCACAAACGTTCATGCGTCAGTAGGATCATGCAACATGACTAAGTCTCGACCTTCGGCATCCGTCAGCCGCTGGCCCATCTGGGTCGTCGCCTTCGGTGTGCTGGTATTTGGATTATTCTTCGCAACGGGTGGTGGCTACCTCGCCACGCTGGGTGGCAGCTGGTACTTCCTGCTCGCCGGTTTCGGTTTGCTCGTCTCTGCCGTACTGCTCTTCAAGCAGCGTCTGCAAGGTGCCTGGCTGTTCGCGGCGGTGATGGTGCTGACCGTGATTTGGGCGCTGGCCGATGTCGGACTGAATTTCTGGCCACTGATCTCTCGCTTGTTCGCCCTGGGCGTGCTGAGCCTGTTGGTGGCATTGGTCTACCCCCATCTGCGCAAGGCCAATAGCCTGGCCAGCGGTCGCAGTGACTACGCTCTGAGCGGTGTGCTGGCAATCGCCGTGGTTGCAGGTGGAGCCGGTATGTTCGTCCCCCATGCCCCTGTCTCGCCGACCGGTGACGGCCCAGGCCTGACAACGGTCGACCCTGCCAAGGCCCAGAAAAACTGGGAACACTACGGTAACGACGAAGGTGGCAGCCGCTTCGCCGCTCTGGACCAGATCAACCGTAGCAACGTCTCGAAGCTGGTGCCGGCATGGACCTACAATACCGGGGACATCGCGATCAGCGACGGCAATGGCGCCGAAGATCAGATGACTCCGCTGCAGGTTGGCGACAAGGTGTTCATCTGCACCCCGCACAACAACCTCATCGCACTGGATGCCGATACCGGTAAACAGCTGTGGAAAAATGAGATCAACGCCAAGACCCGTGTTTGGCAACGTTGCCGCGGTGTCGCCTACTTCGACGCTACCGCCGCGCTCGCCCAGCCTGCTGACGGCAGCACACCTGTAAAGCCAGTGTCGATACCGGCCGGCGCCAACTGCCAGCGCCGTCTGCTGACCAACACCATCGATGCGCGCCTGATCGCAGTGGACGCCGACACAGGGGAGTTCTGCCAGGGCTTCGGTAACAATGGCCAGGTTGATCTGAAAGCCGGTCTCGGCGACGTCCCTGACTCCTATTACCAGCTGTCGTCGGCACCGCTGATGGCCGGGACCACCGTGGTCGTAGGCGGCCGTGTCGCCGACAACGTCCAGACCGACATGCCAGGTGGCGTGATCCGTGGTTTCGACGTCGTCACCGGCGAGATGCGCTGGGCATTCGACCCGGGCAACCCCGAAGACAAGCAAGCTCCGGCTGCCGGCAGCACGTACGTGCGCAGCACCCCCAACAGTTGGGCACCGATGTCTTACGACCCGGCGATGAACACCGTGTTCTTGCCGATGGGTAGTTCGTCCACCGACATCTACGGTGTGGAACGTACGGCACTGAACCACAAGTACGGCGCTTCCGTTCTTGCACTGAACGCAACCACTGGCGAAGAAAAGTGGGTCTACCAAACCGTCCACAACGACCTGTGGGACTTCGACCTGCCCATGCAGCCAAGCCTGATCGACTTCACCAAAGCTGACGGCAGCAAGGTGCCCGCCGTCGTGATCGGCACCAAAGCCGGGCAGATCTTCGTGCTTGACCGCGCCACCGGCAAACCGCTGACCAAGGTGGAAGAGGTTCCGGTCAAAACGTCGAACATCCCGAACGAACCTTACTCGCTGACTCAGCCGAAATCGGTGGGCATGCCAGAGATCGGCGCACAGACGCTGACCGAGTCGGACATGTGGGGGGCGACGCCGTTCGATCAACTGCTCTGCCGTATCTCGTTCAAGAAAATGCGTTACGACGGGCTGTACACCGCACCAGGCACCGATATCTCGCTGAGCTTCCCGGGTTCGCTGGGAGGGATGAACTGGGGCGGTATCTCGACTGACCCGGTACACGGTTTTATCTTCGTCAACGACATGCGTCTGGGCCTGTGGATCCAGATGATTGCGGCGAAGAAAGATGCCAAGGCTTCTTCCGGTGGTGAAGCACTGAACACCGGCATGGGCGCGGTACCGCTCAAAGGCACCCCGTATGCAGTGAACAAGAACCGCTTCCTGTCGGTCGCCGGTATCCCTTGCCAGGCACCGCCCTTTGGCACACTGACCGCGATCGACATGAAAACCCAGAAAGTCGCGTGGCAAGTGCCGGTTGGCACCGTCCAGGATACTGGCCCATTGGGTATCAAGATGCATCTGCCGTTGCCGATCGGCATGCCGACGCTGGGTGGTACGCTCTCCACCCAGGGCGGCCTGGTGTTCATCGCCGGTACACAGGACTACTACCTGCGCGCCTTCAACTCCGCCAACGGAAAAGAGGCCTGGAAAGCCCGGCTACCCGTGGGTAGCCAGGGTGGCCCGATGACGTATGTGTCGCCGAAAACAGGCAAGCAGTACGTTGTCATCACCGCAGGTGGTGCGCGTCAGTCGCCCGATCGCGGCGATTATGTGATCGCTTACGCGCTGCCTGATAGCCAGTAACCCCGTAACACCTGAAAGCCGCTGCCGCCCTGTGAGGGTGGCAGCGGCTTTTTGTTGTCTGCATGCTTGGTTCGTTGAACTCACTGACTCGGCACTAAGCGGATTTAAAAATCGAAGAACACCGTTTCACCCTCCCCCTGAATACGTATGTCAAAACGATAAGCCGCCTTGCCATCCACCTCGCAACGTTGCGCTATCAGCGTTTCTCGACGCTGCGGTTGCTCGATCAGATTAAGCACCGGGCACTTCGCGTTGGCTTGTGGCTCATCGGCAAAGTACAGCCGGGTTTGCAGGTGAATATTGATCCCGCGGGCAAACAGCGACACATTGATGTGCGGCGCCATCGGCACCCCGGCGGCATTCTTCACCACGCCAGGCTTGATGGTATTGAGTGTCCACTCCCCTGCATCGAAGGTGGTGGCGGTTCGGCCAAAGCTGTTGAAGGCTTTTTCCGAGTCGAAGACCGGGTCGTAAACCCCTTCATGATTGGCCTGCCAAAACTCCAGAAATGAGTCTCGCACCAGGTGACCGTTGCCGTCATAGACATGACCGATCAGCAAAATCTGTTCGCCCTCGGCACCCGGCTTGGCCATCTGATTCCAGATTTCCTCCGGCCGTGTCGGGTTGCCGGCAGCCGCCAGGGCCAGACCGATATGTACGTAAGGGCCGGCTGTTTGCGAAGGGGTTTCGGGTAGCAGTTCGATAGGCATGGACGGACTCCTCAGCAGTTTTCGAAGTGGGTCTTGCGCTGGCCGCGCAGCACGATGTCGAAGCGATAGGCCAGGCAATCCATCGGATTGGCATTACCCATGTCGAGCCGGGCGATCAGGCTCTGTACCGCCTCTGGATTGGCGATCGACTTGACGATCGGGCACATCGGGATCAGCGGATCGCCTTCGAAATACAGCTGGGTGATCAGGCGCGTGGCGATCGATGGCCCACTGATAGAGAAGTGGATGTGCGCCGGACGCCACTCATTCGGGCCGTTACGCCATGGGTAAGGACCCGGCTTGATGGTGCGGAAGCTGTAGTAGCCATCGCGGTCGGTCAGAGCCCGGCCGACACCGCCGAAATTCGGGTCCAGTGGTGCCAGGTAACGATCATTCTTGTGCCGGTAGCGACCACCGGCGTTGGCCTGCCACATCTCCACCAGGGTATGTGGGATTGGCTTGCCATATTGATCACAGACCCGGCCGGAAACGATGATGCGCTCGCCCACCGGCAAACCGCCGTTGTTGAAATTTAGCAGCAAGTCGTTATCGAACCGCCCCATCTTCAGGTGAGAGAAATCCGGGCCACTGGTTTCGCTGGCCGACTGGGGAATGCTCACCAAGGCTTGGCGTGGAGAACGGGCGACAGAGGTTTTGTAATCAGGGGTCAGGGCTTTGGGGTGCCAATTACGGTCACGAATAACGAAACGACTGCTGTCTGCATCAGACATGTCGATCTCCTGTTGTTTGATTTATGGAGTACTGCCTGCGCAGTTTCAAACAACAGAAGGCTGGGGAATATTGAAAAGCCACCTTCAATACATAACCAAACGGTTATGGATAAAGCCCTTCGCGATACGCCTGCCCTACCTCGCGCAGCACCTCGACACACCACTGGGCCGCCAGGGACAAGGGCAAGCTGGCGTTACTGGAAATCCCCACCGAACCACCCGGTTCGCGCTGCCCCAGATTGATCTCAAACAGTTCGCCGCTTGCCAGATCCAGGCGCACTGCATCCAGTGGCGCGATCCAGATCGCCTCGCTGGACAACACATAACGACGGCTCAGGGCCACGGACAAGGTTTCCAGACGCTGCCGCGACTGGCTGATGCCGCATTGCACGAACAGGCTGTCGGCATATTTGCGAATCGTCGTCCCTGCCAGCGGCAGCACCAGCGGGAAATCTTCCAGAGCGCTACGCTCCGGTGGCTCGGCCAGCAAGGGATGATCGGGGCGCACCACCAGCGTCATGGATTCACTGTACAGATGCTCGAAGGTCAGACCCTGAATCTCCGGGCTATCGGTCATACGACCGACCACCAGGTCCACGTCGCCCACCCGCAACTGCGACAATAAATAGGCGCTTGGCCCGGTCACCACACTCACCACCAGTGCCGAATGGCGCTTGTGCAAGCGCCGTACAACCTCAGGCACCAGCAAGCTTTCCACTGTCGACAACACGCCGAGTCGAACCTTGCCCGCCGCGTATTCGCCACCGCGCAAGGTATTCACCCCATCACGCAGCGCCTGCACCGAAGGCCCGGCATAACGCAAAAAGGCAACCCCGGCTTCCGTCAGGTTCACACCACTTTTACTGCGTATAAACAGGCTTGCCGCCAGCAGCTCCTCCAGCTCCTTGAGCGTCTTCGACATCGCTGGCTGACTCACTGCCAAGGTATCCGCCGCCCGCGCCAGGCTGCCCTGACGAGCCATTTCAAGAAAGCACACGAGGTGACGGAATTTGATGCGGGTGTCGATGTTCACTACAGAGCCCCGTGAAAGTGCCTCGATGGCGTCGAAACGTTTGCAGGCGATCTTAGCGTGCGCTCAATTTCCTGGCGACCGGATGGTGCTGGATTTCAGAGATTCCCGCCGGAACTGATCCGGGAGCGCTCACAAACCTACAATGGATCCACTAAATCATTAACAAGCAGAATTAATTTGACAATACCGCCAAAAATCACCACTAATGGATCCACTAAATAACAACAAACAACCTTGGAGAATCTCCATGTACCCCAAGAACACCTGGTACGTCGCCTGCACGCCCGATGAAATCGCCGAAAAGCCGCTGGGCCGCCAGATCTGTGGTGAAAAGATGGTTTTTTACCGCGGCCACGAAGGCAAGGTGGCGGCTGTCGAGGACTTCTGTCCTCATCGCGGCGCGCCGCTGTCCTTGGGCTACGTGGAAAACGGCAATCTGGTGTGCGGCTATCACGGACTGGTGATGGGGTGCGACGGCAAGACCGTGGAAATGCCCGGGCAGCGGGTTCGCGGTTTCCCGTGCAACAAGACATTCGCCGTGGTCGAGCGCTACGGCTTTATCTGGGTCTGGCCCGGCGATCAGGCGTTGGCCGACCCGGCGCTGATCCATCATCTGGAATGGGCGGTCAGTGACGAGTGGGCCTATGGCGGCGGCCTGTTCCACATCCAGTGCGACTACCGCCTGATGATCGACAACCTGATGGACCTGACTCATGAAACCTACGTTCATGCGTCCAGCATCGGCCAAAAGGAAATCGACGAAGCGCCGCCGGTGACCACGGTCGACGGCGACGAGGTGGTCACTGCCCGCCACATGGAAAACATCATGCCCCCGCCCTTCTGGCGCATGGCCCTGCGCGGCAACAACCTGGCCGACGATGTGCCGGTGGACCGCTGGCAGATCTGCCGCTTCACCCCACCCAGCCATGTGCTGATCGAAGTCGGCGTGGCCCATGCCGGCCATGGCGGTTATCACGCTCCCCGGCAGTTCAAGGCGTCGAGCATCGTCGTCGACTTCATCACGCCGCAAACCGAGACCTCGATCTGGTACTTCTGGGGCATGGCGCGCAATTTCAATCCGCAGGATGAAGCCTTGACCGCGAGCATTCGCGAGGGACAGGGCAAGATTTTCAGCGAGGACCTGGAGATGCTCGAACGCCAGCAACAGAACCTGCTCAGCCATCCCGCGCGCAACTTGCTCAAGCTCAATATCGACGCTGGCGGCGTGCAGTCGCGTCGCATTCTGGAGCGCCTGATCGCCAAGGAACGGGCCACGCAGGAGTCAATGGCATGATCGAAGTGCTGGTGGTATCGCGCAACAACGAAGCCCAAGACATCTGCAGCTACGAGCTGGCCAGTGTCGATGACCGACCGCTGCCAGCCTTCAGCGCCGGTGCGCATATCGATGTGCACCTGCCCGGCGGCTTGATCCGGCAATATTCCCTGTGCAATCACCCCGAAGAACGCCATCGCTACCTGATCGGCGTGCTCAAGGACCCAACCTCCCGGGGCGGTTCACTGGCCATGCACGAGCAGATCCACCCCGGCACGCGCCTGCCGATCAGTGAACCGCGCAACCTGTTCCCGCTGGTCCATGAGGCCAGGCGCAGTCTGCTGTTTGCGGGCGGTATCGGAATCACGCCGATCCTGTGCATGGCCGAGCGACTGGCCCACAGCGGCGCGGATTTCGAGCTGCATTACTGTGCCCGATCACGGGACCGTGCAGCCTTTGTCGAACGCCTGCAACACTCGCCTTTTGCCCACCGGGTATTCCTGCATTTCGATCAGGAACCCGACACCGCGCTGGATGCGGCCAAGGTTCTGGCCACGCCTCAGAGCGACGTTCATTTATATGTGTGTGGCCCCGGCGGCTTCATGCAGCACGTGTTGGACACGGCCAAGAAGCAGGGCTGGCACGAGCAATGCTTGCACCGCGAGTACTTCGCCGCTTTGCCCGTCGACACTGGCGCCGATGGCAGTTTCTCGATCAAGGTCGCCAGCAGCGGCCAGGTCTTCGAGGTGCCGGCCGACAAGAGCGTGGTGCAAGTGCTACAAGACCAGGGCATCGAGATCGCCATTTCCTGCGAACAGGGCATTTGTGGCACTTGCCTGACTCGGGTTCTGGAGGGCGTGCCGGAACATCGCGACCTGTTCCTCACCGAGGATGAACAGGCTTGCAACGACCAGTTCACCCCTTGCTGCTCGCGCTCGAAAACGCCGCTGCTGGTGCTGGATATCTGATAAACCACGCTTATTCCGAGCGGAGAATGACCTTCATCCGCTCGTCAGCCTTCGCTGAGCCGAAGACCTCGGCATAGCGCAACGTGGCATTGGCGTGTTCGCGCATGATCGATTCGGCACGCGCGCCCTGGCGATTGACCAAGGCATCGAACACCGAATGGTGTTGCATGTGGGCATAGTTGAAGCGTCGGTATTCCCGGACCATGTCGTTGCGGTCCACAGCCAGGGCGGTCACCGAAGCGAAGGGTAAATGATCGTTGCGTGCCAGTGCGTCGGCGATCGCCGGGTTGTGGCTGCCTTCGACGATCACCTCGTGAAAACGCATGTTGAGGTCGTGATAGACCTCCAGGTCTTCTATGGTCACGTACCCTTTGTCGAACAGCTGATCACCCTGCACCAGGCATTGTTCGAGGGTCGCCCGGGCTTCGTCCGAGAGCCCGCGCTCGGCGGTCTGGCGCGCCGCCAGGCCTTCGAGTACGCCCCGCACTTCGACCGCACCGGCAATGTCATCGGGGCTGACCGAACGCACCTGAAACCCACGCCCGCCAAAGCGCACCAGCAAGCCTTCCTGCTCCAGCGTGCGGAACGCCATGCGCACCGGCATCCGCGAGACGCCAAACAGCTGCGCCGTGGGGATTTCCATCAACCGCTCGCCCGCCGCCAGCTCGCCCGAGGCGATCATCTTGCGCAATGCGACCAGCACCGTTTGACCGGGCTTACTCATCCAGGCAACTTCCAGAAAGGTGGGCCTGCATAGTAACGCAAGATAGTGACGCCAGGTTTGGGCAGAGGTCGCGGCGTTCTGCCTCAGCCTTGATAGGCCGGATTCTCGATCAGCAGCGCCATGCCCTGTCCGCCGCCGACACAGGCGGCGGCTATGCCATAACGCAGATTGCCCTCGCGCAGTTGCCTGGCCAAGGTCAGCACCAGACGCAATCCACTGGCGGCCAAGGGATGCCCCAGGGCGATTGAGCCGCCCCGCCGGTTGAGCCGGTCGCCGTCCAGTTCCAGCACCTGCGCTACGGCCAGCACCTGAGCCGCCTGGGCTTCGTTGATTTCCAGCAAGCCGATGTCGCCAAGAGCCAGCCCGCTGCGTTGCAGCAGCAACTGGATAGCGGGTGCAGGTCCAATGCCCATGAACTCCGGTGCCACGCCCACCACGGAACTGGCCAGCAAATGAGCCAACACCGGACGCCGCGCCGCAGAAGCTCGCCCCACCAGCGCGGCCGCCGCGCCATCGACCACCGCGCAACTGTTGCCGGCCGTTTGCACACCGCCGGCATGCACCGCCCGCAATCGGCGCAAGGCGTCCAGATCTGTAGGCCGTGGATGGCTGTCGCGCGTCACGCGGTCCACGCCCCGTGGCAACTGAATACTTCGTGGCTGATAGCCGGCCAGATCAAAACACTCATTGTCGACCGCCACCAATTCCGGTTCCAACCAGCCGTCGGTTTGCGCCTGCAACGCCAGTTGATGACTGCCGAGCGCGTAGCGATCCACCTCTTCACGGCTCAGGCCATGCCGCCGGGCCAGGTTGTCGGCGGTGGTGATCATGTCTACGCCTGGGGCCGGGTCGTAGAGGGCTTCCCAGAGAAAGTCCTTGAACGCCACCTCGGCACCGAGCCGGAAACCGCTGCGGTGGGTGTAGGCGGCAATCGGGTTGCGCGACATCGATTCGGCCGCCACACACAGGGCCAGCTGCACGCCGTCATCCAGCTGCCTGGCGGCCTGCCGCAAGAGTTCGAAACCGGTGGCGCAGATGCGCTGCACCCCCAGCGCCGGAGTCTCTTGCGGCACGCCACTATAAAGGCCGATATGCCGAGGCAGCAGGTAAGCATCGAAACTGGCCTGAGCCACGGAGCCGGCGAGCACGCTGTCCACCGAGGACGGATCGACAGCGGCGCGGGCCAATACCTCGCGCCCGACCTTGATCCCCAGATCGATCGGCGAGACCTGAGCCAAGGCCCCGCCGAGGTCGACCCAAGGCGTGCGCAGGGCTTCGTAAATGGCGACATCGCCAAAGCTCGAATACTGCCCCGCGCCGCTCACGGCAGAGGTCCGGCACGCAGGATGGAAGGTTCCTCGCCGCGATACAGCGCCTCGACCTTGTCGGCGCGCCACTGCAACACCGCACGCTGGTTGATCGAGCCCTTGTCGGTGATTTCACCACGGTCGATGGAAGCAGGTTCGTCGAGCAGCGCGATCCATTCCAGGCGGCTGGCATTACCGGTGGCGTCACGGTTGAGCCGTTGCAGCCAATCGCTGAACCACTGACGCACCGGCGCGCTGGCCAGAACCTCGGCATCGCTGGCGTGGACACTCAAACCGGCCAGACGTCGGCATTCAAACAACCGGGGAAAGACCAGCGCCCCCAGGCACTCGCGGTCCGGCGCGGCCACCACCAGGTCCTGAACATAAGGAGAACCTTCGAGCACCGCGCGATTGCGCAGCGGGCCGACGCTGACAAACACGCCGGAACTGAGTTTGAAGTCCTCGGCAATGCGCCCGTCGAACATCAGTCCCAGTTGCGGATCACGGGCGTCAGCCAGTTTCAGCGCATCGCCGGAACAGTAGAAACCCTGTTCGTCGAACACCTCGGCGGTCTGCTGCGGCGCACGCCAGTAGCCCGGCATGATATGCGGCCCGCGAAAACGTCCTTCCAGCTTGCCGTCCACCGGTACCAGCCGCACTTCGCAACCGGGAGCCGGCAGGCCAATGTAACCGGCCATGGACAGTGGCCCGGTGGTGAACGTGCAGGACGGGGCCGCCTCGGTCATGCCGAGCCCGGCCATCATGCGAATGCGTTCGCCACAATGCTGTTCGGCGACCCGGTCCAGGCGATCCCAGACCCGTTGCGACAAACCGGCGGCAGCGAAAAAGCACAGCTTCATGCGCGAGAAGAAACGCTCGCGCAACTCGCCGTCCTGCTCCAGGGCGTTGACCAGTTCTTCCCAACCCTTGGGCACGGTCAGGTAGGCGGTGGGCGATATTTCCTTGAGGTTGCGCAGTGTTTCAGCAAACCCCTGGACGGTCGGTTTGCCGTCGTCCAGATAAAAAGTACCGCCGTTGTACAGCACGATCCCGACGTTGTGGCTGCCGCCGAAGGTGTGATTCCACGGCAGCCAGTCCACCAGCACCGGAGGTTCTTCGCCGAACACCGGGAAGGTCTGCAACAGCATCTGCTGGTTGGCGCAGAGCATGCGCTGGGTGGTGATCACTGCCTTGGGCAATTTGGTGGAGCCTGAGGTAAACAGGAACTTGGCGATGCTGTCCGGCCCGGTAGCCGTGAAAGCGCAATCGGCCTCGGCACTGCCGGGTTGTTCCAGCAGGCTGGCAAAGCTCGCCTGATTGCGGCCAGGAATTTGACCGCGCACGGTGATCAGCGGCGTTTCGGCCGGCAGCACCGCATCGATCGCCCGCTGATAGGCCGCAGCGTCGCTGACGAACACCAGGCCCGGTTGCAGCAGATTGCAGACATGCCGCAGCTTGGCGAAATCCTGGGACAACAACGAATAGGCCGGGGAAATCGGGCTATAGGGAATGCCGGCGTACATCGCGCCCAGGGCAATCTGCAAATGCTCGATGTCGTTGCCCGAGAGGATCGCCAGCGGTCGCTCGGCCGACAGGCCATAACTCAGCAGGCTTTGGGCAATGGCGCGGACGCTGGTCAGCATCTCGGCGTAACTCACCCGGCGCCAGTCACCGCCCTCCTGGCGAGCCGCGATAAAGGTCTGTTGCGGGCGCACCCGGGCCCAATGCACCAGGCGATCGAGCAAACGTACGGGCAACTCGGCCAAGGGTTCCAGAGAGCGCATATGCAGGATGCCCTGCTCTTCGCTGACCTCGATCGCAGGACGGCCGATGGATACCTGCCGATAGCGCGGTGCACTGGCTTTGGTCTGAGGTGGCGATCTGAATTCGGAACTCACGTGCTTGTTCTCCATCAAGGCACGCCACCGGTCCGCTGCAAAGCGGTCAACTGGGGCATGGCAGCCTTGTTATTGTTATGTCTGGCCTGCGCGCGGGCGACGATCGCTCTCAAGCGTGCGTCGCCCGACGCGGCGACAACTGCTCAGATCGGGTAATGCCGCGGGCCGTTCTGCAAGGTCACCCAGCGTAACTGGGTGAAATGCTCGATGGACGCCTTGCCGCCAAAACTGCCATAGCCGCTGGACTTGACCCCGCCGAAGGGCATCTGCGCCTCGTCGTGCACGGTCGGGCCGTTGATATGGCAGATGCCCGACTCGACTCGTTGGGCCAAGGCCAACGCGCGGCCGGTGTCGCGACTGAAGATCGCCGCTGACAAGCCGAATTCGGAATCGTTGGCCAGGCGCAGCAGATCTTCGTCGCCCACACCGCGCAGCACCACCGCCACCGGGCCAAAGGACTCTTCGCGGTACAGGCGCATGGCATCGGTGACGCCATCGAGCAACGTCGGCTGCAGAATACTGCCCGAAAGCCCGCCGCCCGCGACCAGGGTTGCACCCTTGTCGAGGGCATCGTCGATCAGCAGTTTGATCCGTTCGCCAGCGTTGCTGTCCACCAGGGAACCCAGCACCGAACCTTCGGCGTTGGGGTTACCGGCGGGCAAGGTGGCGATCTTCGCCGCCAGTTTGGCGACAAAGGCATCGGCCACCTTGGCATCGACGATCAGGCGCTCGGTGGACATGCAAATCTGCCCCTGATTGAAGAAGGCACCGAAGGCTGCGGCCTCCACCGCTGCATCCAGGTCGGCATCCTCCAGTACCAGGAACGGCGCCTTGCCGCCCAGTTCCAGCAACGCCGGTTTGAGATGACGCGCCGACAATTCACCAACGATGCGCCCGACATGGGTCGAGCCGGTGAAGTTGACCCGACGCACCGCCGGGTTGGCGATCAACCGCTCGACAATCGCCGCGGCATCCTGGGGCGCGTTGCTGATGACGTTCACCACGCCGTCACCGAGGCCGGCGTCCTGCAACACCTGGCCGATCAGCCGGTGCACCGCCGGGCTCAGTTCCGACGCCTTGAGCACCACGGTGTTGCCGCAGGCCAACGGCATGGCGATGGCGCGTGTAGCGAGGATGACTGGGGCGTTCCAGGGCGCGATGCCCAGCACCACGCCGCACGGTTGACGCAGGGCCATGGCGAAGCTGCCGGGTACATCGGAGGGAATGACTTCGCCGGTGATCTGGGTGGTCATGGATGCCGCTTCACGCAGCATGTTCGACGCCAGATGCACATTGAAACCGTACCAGTTGGCCATGGCACCGGTCTCGCCGGCGGCGGCGATGAATTCCGCGCTGCGGGCCTGCAACTGCTCGGCCGCACGCAGCAACCGGGTGCGTCGTTCATTAGGGGCCAGGGCCGCCCAGGTGGGGAATGCCGCTTTGGCCGCAGCCACCGCGGCGTCGGCATCTTCCAGGGTGGCAGCGGCAACCCGTGACACGATTTCTCCGGTCACCGGATTACGCCGTTCGAAGGTTCGACCGTCTCGGGCGGGGCACGACTGGCCGCCAATCAGCAGGGGCACGTCCAGCATGGTGATTCCTCTTTGTTGTCTTTATCGGGAATACAGTCGAGGGTTCACAGTAGCGCCTGGGCGCCGGGGCGAACAGCTGGCGGACGCTCGATCGCCCAGCCAGCTCGCCTTGATCTCAACGCGGGGTTCAGCGTTTGTAAGCCTGCAAACCGGGCTTGATGCTCTTGTCGTCGAGGAACTGCTTCATGCCCTGCTCGCGGCCACCTTCGGTGTCCAGCAGGCGCGACTGATCGAGCTTGGCGTACAGGTAATCTTCGTTCTGCTCCCAGGTCAGTTCACGGCAACGCTTGAAGCCGTGCTTGGCCGCCCGCAGCACCACCGGGTTTTTCTCCAGCAGGTTACGCGCCAGCTCGATCGTCACTTCACGCAGTTGCGCCAGGGGTACGCTTTCGTTGACCAGGCCCATCTCGGCGGCTTTCTGCCCGCCGAAGGTCTTGCCGGTCATGATGTAGTACAGCGACTGACGATGGCCCACGGTGTCGGCCATGGCCTTGCTCACCAGGTTGCCCGGTGGAATGCCCCAGTTGATTTCCGACAGGCCGAAAGTCGCTTCATCGGCGCAGATCGCCAAATCGCAGGCCACCAGCGGGCTGAAACCGCCACCGAAGCACCAGCCGTTGACCATGGCGATGGTCGGCTTGGCGTACATGCGCAGCAGTTTCCATTGCCATTGAGAGGCTTCGCGGCGGATTTTTTCCTGAAGAATTTCCGGGCCGGCGTCCACTTCGCGGAAGTATTCCTTGAGGTCCATGCCCGCGGTCCAGGCTTCACCCGCCCCCGTCAGCACCAGTACACCGGCGTCTGGATCCTGCTCCAGGGTTTCCAGAACGTCGATCATCTCGCGGTTCAGGGTCGGGCTCATGGCGTTGCGTTTTTCCGGGCGATTGAGGATGACCCAGGCAATGCCTTCCTCGATTTCCACTTTGACCGTTGTCCAGCGACCTTCGTAATTGCTCATGGCGTTGCTCTCTTGTTCTTGGCTTGACGATGGGTAAAAACTAAACCCCAATATTAGTTATGTCAATTAACTATTAATGAGATTAACCGAATATTTTTTGTCCCGAAAACAGGCGCAACGCCCATAGATCTGAAAGAGGTCATGGCTATCCCCGGCCAATCTCGGCAAACTAGATAGTCTTCTTAACCGCCAGCCTGAGGATTCACCCTGCAATGGCCAAGTCTTCCAAGATTGCCGCCGCCCCCGAGGCCCCTGCCGACAGCGCCGAAACCCAGGCGCCGCTGGACTCCGCCCTGGACGATCTGATCGGTTACGCCATGCGCCGAGCGCAGCTGAAACTGTTCCAGAACCTCATTGGCCGGCTCTCGGCCCATGACTTGCGACCGGCGCAGTTCTCGGCCCTGGCGATCATCGACCAGAATCCCGGGCTGATGCAGGCCGACCTGGCCAAGGCGTTGACCATCGAGCCACCGCAAGTGGTGCCACTGCTGAACAAACTGGAAAGCCGTGCACTGGCGGTGCGAGTGCGCTGCAAACCGGACAAGCGCTCCTACGGGATTTTCCTCAGCAAGACCGGCGAAGCCCTGCTCAAGGAGCTGAAACTGATCGCGGCCGAGAGCGACATGGATGCAACGTCCAACCTCGACAGCCAGGAACGCGAAGAACTGCTCAGGTTGTTGAAAAAGGTCTACCAGGTCTGAAGCGCCAACGCCGGCGCGCTCCAGGGGAACGGCCGGCCTCGTGACAGGTAAAACGACTTACCAGATCGGTACGGTGTAGAGCACCAGAAAGCGGGTCTGGTTTTCATCGCGAAACGCTGCGCCAGCGGGGAAGTCATTGCGATAGATCGACTTGCGCGCCATCAGCCCGACGTTCTTCAGCGGACCGCTCTGGATGACATACCCCAGCTCCATCTGGAATTCTCGCTCCTTGCGGTCGTCGGCATTCAGCGCCGTCAGCTCGATATGGTCACCGCGCACATAACGTAGCCGGCTCTTCAGCCCGGGCACCCCGACGGCGGCAAAGTCATAGTCGTACATCGCTTGCCAGGTCCGCTCCTTGGCATTGAGGAAGTCCGAACTCATGGTCAGCTCACTCATGCCCATCAACTCGGTGCCCGACACATAAGGCGTTGCTGTGTCGCCACTGGCGTGCATATAGCCCAGGCTCAGGCGATGACCGCCAAAGCGATAGCCGAACAGCGCCGACAGGTTTTGGTTATCCACCTTGCCGGCCTTGGCGCTGCCATCTTCGTCACTGAAAAAACTGCGCAGATCGGTGGTCAGCGTGCCCTCGCCCACCTGCAGATTGTGCAGCAAGGCCAGGGTGTTCTGCTGGTACAGGTCCGCCACTTCGGCGTGATAGGCACGCAGACTGAGGTCCTTGTTCACCTGATAATCACCGCCGACATAGGCCATGTGCGATGAAGTGGCCGCGCCGTTGAAACGCCGGTTCGGGGAGGCGATGCTCATCGGCTGGTAGTTAGTGGAATCACGCTTGTTGATGCGATCGATGTAGCCGGTGTTGAGGGTCAGTCCCTCGATGTCCTTGGAACTGAGGGTGGTGCCGCGAAAAGTCTGCGGCAACAGCCGCGACGGGCTGGCGAAAGCGAACGGCAGAAAAATCGATACATCACCGGTCTTCACTGTGGTCTGGGCAAAACGCATCTTGGCGGTCATGGCCAGGCGCGAATACTCGTCCGCCGCGCGCTTGTCACTGGCGGACACCGGCAGCAACTCGGTGCCGCTGCGGTCCGGCGACGAGTCCAGCTTCACCCCCATCAGCCCGCGGGCATCCAGGCCGAAGCCGACAGTCCCCGGGGTAAAGCCCGACTCCACATTCATGATGAAACCCTGAGCCCATTCCCTGGCCGCGGTTTTCGCCCCGTCATCCTTGTAGTCGCGATCCAGGTAGTAATTGCGCAAGGTCAAGGTGCCGTGGCTGTCGTCGATAAAGCCTTCAGCCAACGCCGGGGTGGCAATCACACTCAAGCCCAACAGGACCAGGCGGGGTGCGCGAACAGGTAAGGCTGAAGTCGCCGCAAGGGCGTTCCAAGGGAGCTTTGGCATGTTCGATGTCCACTTATTGTTGTTGTTTTTTGAACGGGATCGCCAAGGTTGCCCCAGGGATCTCAGGCCAGAGAATGGAAAGAGCTGAGGGTGGCGTCAATCCACAATGACCGATAAACGAACATTAATATTATTATCTATTTTTTAGATCCATCTTAAGCCATACGTCATCTCATTGATTTAAATGGAATTAATGACTTTTTCTAGTGAATATCCTTGACCGTTCATTTTTTAGTTATCTTTGTTAATCTTAATTCCAACCTGTCACCGCTTGAGGCGAGCAGGCTCGCGTTCACCCGTCAGCACACCCACAAAAACAATAAATGAGGTTCGCCATGGACACCCCATCACGTCGTACGACGCTGACCATCGCCCTGTGTTTTATCGTTGCACTGATTGAAGGCTTCGACCTGCAAGCTGCCGGCACTGCTGCCGCGGGCCTGCGTCAAACCTTTGCCCTGGACCCGAAAATGATGGGCTGGGTGTTCAGTGCCGGCATCATCGGCTTGCTGCCGGGCGCCTTCTTCGGCGGCTGGATTGCCGATCGCATCGGTCGCAAGAAAATCCTCATCGGCGCCGTGTTGCTGTTCGGCGTGTTCTCGCTCAGCACTGCCTACGTCAGCACATTCTCCAGCCTGCTGCTGGCGCGTTTCATGACCGGTCTGGGCCTGGGCGCCGCCCTGCCCAACCTGATCGCCCTGTGTGCCGAAGCCGTGGGTGAGCAGCGCCGGGGTACCGCCATCAGCATCATGTATGCCGGCGTGCCGTTGGGTGGAGCACTGGCGGCGGTGGTCGCCATGCTGTTCACCGATCATTGGCAAGCGACCTTCATCATCGGCGGTCTCGCACCGCTGCTGGTGGTGCCGCTGATGATCCTGCTGCTGCCCGAGTCCAGCGCCTTTCGCCAGCAGCAAGGGACTGTCAATGTGGCGCGCGCTTCAACCGGCCAGGCACTGTTCGGCGAAGGCCGGGCTCGCGTTACCCTGGCGTTATGGCTGAGTTACTTCTTCACCCTGACCGTGATGTACATGTTGCTCAACTGGCTGCC
This sequence comes from Pseudomonas sp. GM79, assembly GCF_000282495.1. GTDB lineage: Bacteria > Pseudomonadota > Gammaproteobacteria > Pseudomonadales > Pseudomonadaceae > Aquipseudomonas. The sequence goes on along the minus strand of NZ_AKJE01000078.1, from coordinate 21,149 downwards.
ATCACTGCTGCTGGAACAGGGCTTCAGCAAACCCCAGGCGGGCCTGGTGCAGATGCTGTTCAATATCGGCGGCGCCCTCGGCTCCCTGCTCGGCGGGCTGCTGCTGGATCGCTGCAACGGCATCAAGGTGGTGCTGTTTGTCTATGCCGGGTTGCTGGTGGCGCTGGCCGGAGTCGGCCTGTCGGTGGGCATTGTCCCAATGGGCATCGCCGGGTTTGCTGCCGGGTTGTTTGTGATGGCTGCGCAACTGGTGCTTTATGCCCTGGCACCGCCGTCGTACCCGACCTCGGTGCGCGCCACCGGCGTCGGCGCGGCAGTGGCCATCGGGCGCCTGGGATCAGTCGCCGGGCCCTTGGCCGCTGGGCAGATTCTGGCGGCCGGGGCCGGCACCACCGGCGTATTGCTGGCGACCTCCCCCGGGTTGGTGATTGCAGCACTGACCATCATCAGCGTGATTGCCCGGTCGGCCCCACTGGCTGTATTGATGGAAAAGGCCAAGGCCTGATGTGCGAGACCTGTGGGAGCGGGCTTGCTCGCGAAGGCGGCGGTACAGGCAACATTGATGTCGTCTGACACTCCGTCTTCGCGAGCAAGCCCGCTCCCACAGGGTCCGGCGTGCCGAGCCCTACAGCCCTTCAGCCCTCCTTGACCCACTCCACAAGCAAACTCGCCTCAGGCTTTTTTGCGAAGACCTTCTGCGGCAGCAGCAGCCAGGCCAGTGCCGGCAGCAGGATCAAGGCGCCAAGCATGTTCACCGAGAACATGAAGGCCAGCAGGATGCCCATGTCGGCCTGGAATTTGATCGGTGAGAAGGCCCAGGTCGATACCGCGACCGCCAGTGTCATGCCGGTCAGCAATACCACTTTGCCGGTGAACAACAGCGCTTGGTAATAGGCCTGGGCCAGGGTGTCACCGGCACGCATTCGAGCCAGAATCACACTCAAGACATAGAGCGCGTAGTCGATGCCAATGCCCACGCCGAGCGCGATGACCGGCAGTGTCGCCACTTTTACTCCCATTCCCAGACCCACCATCAGCGCCTCGCACAGAATCGAGGTGAGCATCAGCGGCAGCATTGCGCAAAGGGTTGCACGCCAACTACGGAAAGTCAGCAGGCATAGCAGGCTGACCGCGCCGTAGACCCAGAACAGCATCTCGTACATGGATTTTTTCACCACGATATTGGTCGCGGCTTCGATACCGGCGCTGCCGGCGGCCAGCATGAATTTGACCTCTGGCACCTGATGCTCGCTGATGAATTTCTCACTGGCCTGCACCACCCGATTCAAGGTATCGGCCTTGTGATCAGACAGGTAAACGTACAGCGACAGCATCGAACAGCCCTGATTGAACAGCTCTCGCGGTGCACGGGTCTGCACGGCGCCCAGCGCGCCGTCATTAGGGATCAGCTCATACCATTTGAAGTTGCCTTCGTTGTAACCGGCCGTGGCGATTTTGCTCAGCGCTGCCAGCGCGGCGGCACGCTCACCGTCGAGTTGCTTGTGCCAGGTTTCGCCACCGTCCTCGGTGTGCAACACCACCCCCAGATGACCGACCGCCCAGCCCTGCTCGGCATCGACGAATTGTACCGCGGTCAGGCTGACGCTGACCGGCACACGGGCCTGGCGCCAAGTCATTCCAAAGTCATCCGAGAGCAACACGATGCCGCGTTCGCCGACCGCCACCAGGCGCTCGCCAGCCCGGGCCAGCCCAAGCAATACCGCGCGCGCGGCCTTGGCGGCCGACAGTGCCGGCTGCTGTAGCACAGCAAACGTTGCGGCCTGCGCAACCATGGACGTGCTCACCAACAGACACAACGCCAGCGCGCAGGCACTCCATCGCAGACCGTACTCGCAAAGATTTTTTCAACGTTCATGTATTTATCCCGCCTGGAAAATCGCCAGCGACCGCGACGAGTTTTTCGCTCGTCACGGCGCTCCATGGTTCAACGCATGTTTTCGTTGGCCATGGCATCCGGTGTGTAAAAGGAAGCCGAAGGTTTTGCGATCGTCTGGTACTGGACCGCCAGATCGTTGCTCGAAGAGTTAAGGAAGTAGGCGCCGGTATCGAGGTTGTAGCTGCCCCACATGACTTGCGCAGTGAGTGCCGGCAGGTCCGGTGCCAACAGCGTCAGCGAATACATCTGCCGACCCAGTTTGCCGCGCGACTGCTGGGGTTGAGTCGTGCGCAGTTTGCTTATCGACTGAAAAAATACCGACAGGCATCGGCTTGATTCAGGCGGACCAATGCACGCTGAACAGCGCGCAAAAGATTAATAAAATTAACTATAAAGCCTGAGGACTCTCGCCACCCGTCAACGAGACTTCTCGCTTCCGGGATAAAAGCGCACTACAGAAATTAGCGCTTTAAAAATTTTACCCGATTAAGTATTTTGCATGGATGATTGGGCGACATGCGCCCCCTTTATTCATAGCGACAAGGGATCTACCGTGAGCGGACTGCGTGAACGCCAGAAAGTCGAACGACGCCAAGCCATCAGCAAGGCGGCGATCGAACTGTTCGAGCGTCAAGGTTTCCAGAACACCACCATCGAACAGATCGCCAACCAGGCTGGGGTGTCGGCGCCCACCGTGTTCAAGTACTTCGGCAACAAGCAGGAAATCATCCTGGAAATCCTGCACGACGCCGACCAGCGCGCCCTCAAGGACACCCGCAACCAGATCCCTGAAATTGAGGATCCGGTCGACGCCCTGTGCTACCTGGAACGCCTGCTGACCGGTTACGCCCTGGAAGTCATGCATCCCAGTCTTTGGCGTGAACTGCTGCCGTTGATTCTGTTTGGTGGTGATAACGGACTGCCCGAAGGTTATCGGGCCATGAACGATGCGCTCAGGGCCGAAATCAGCGGTTTGCTCAGAGAACTGCAACAGGCCGGCAAGCTGCGCGCCGACCTCAACGTCGAACTGGCCGCCTTCCTGTTGAACGACTACTCACACCTGCAGTTGTTCAGGCTGGTCAACCAGGAACAGCCGGACATCGAGTCACACTCCGCTCAGGTAAGGCGTATCACCGAGCTGCTCTTTTACGGAATGCAGGCCTGAGAACGCCAGCCTCCTCCCAGACTGGCTTCATGCTCTAGCCGAGACGGGTCGTTGCTGGCGAGCCCGGCGTCACGACGCCGGGCCACGATGATCAGCGGTTGGTCTTGATGGTGGTCCAGGTGCGGGTGCGGATCCGCTCCACGGCTGCCGGCATGGGCTGCAGAGCGAACAGTGTTTTGCGCGCTTCGTCCGGCACATACATGTTGGGGTTATTCCGGATGTCGGCGTTCACCAGCGCGGTGGCGTCCTTGTTCGGATTGGGGTAACCGATCTTGTTGCTGATCCGGGCAATGACGTCAGGGCGCAGGATGTAGTTGATGAACTCATAGGCCTCTTTGGTATGGGGGGCGTTGGCCGGCACCATCATCACGTCCGACCACATCGGCGCGCCTTCCTTGGGTAACGCCATCTCCACCTTGACGCCCTTGCCAGCGGCATCGGCCAGTTGCTTGGCCAACGCGATGCCCCCAGACCAGCCCACGGCTACGCAGATGTCACCGTTGGCCAGGTCCATGCCGTAGCGTGAGGAGTTGAAGTAGGTGATGTGCGGGCGAATCTTCATCATCACCGCCTGAGCCTGCGGGTAGTCCTCGCGCTTCTGACTGTTAGGGTCGAGGCCCTTGTAATGCAAGGCGATGGGCACGATTTCGTTGGCCGCGTCGAGGAAACCGACACCGCAACTGGCCAGCTTGGCGAGGTTCTCTTCCTTGAAGATCATGTCCCACGTGTTCATCTGCACATTGGCGCCCAAGACTTGCTGAACCTTGTCGACGTTGTAGCCAATCAGCGTGGTGCCCCACAAGTACGGTGCCGCGTAGCGGTTGCCCGTGTCACCCGCAGCTTCCAGGGTTTTCATGAATTCCGGGTCCAGGTGCTGCCAGTTCGGCAGCTGGCTGCGGTCCAGCGGCTGGACCGCACCAGCGGCGATCAGGTGACTCAGGTTGGCGCTGCCCGGGTACACCACGTCATACCCGGAATTGCCGGTCAGCAGTTTGGACTCCAGGGTTTCGACACTGTCAAAAACGTCGTAGATCGGACGGATGCCTGTTTCCTCCTGAAAGCTCTTGAGCACTTCAGGTGGCAGGTACTCGATCCAGTTGTAGATCCGCACCGTGCGTTCTTCAGCCAGGCACACACCGCTGGCCAGCAACGACACTACAGCGCCCAATAAGGTGTTACGCAAAAACGTGTTCATGGTTAAGCACTCCTGCGCGGCCGCGAAGGCTCGCGGCACTTAATAGCGGTAGGTGAAATACAGTTCCAGCGCACTGAAATTCTGGTCATCGCCGAACACCTGCTTGGCAGCGGCCAGTGGCTTGACCCAGTTATAGGAGAGCGACGTATAGAACGACGGCGTCGGGGTCCAGTCGAGGAAAACCACACTCTCATCGGCAAAGCGTCGATCGCTGACGGGTGCCCCCATGTAGTTTTTCTCGTCCAGCCAGAACTGATAGTGGATCGCGCCGAGAGTCAGCGTTTCATTGAGGTGGGTCTTGAGCGAGAACTGTTGAACGTTTTCGTTGCTGTTGAACAGCAGGTAGTTGCCGACGACATCCCCCACCAGCCAGGTGCTCCAGTCGACGAAGCCCTTGCTCAGCGAGTCCCAGGCTTTCTGCCGGTTGTCGGTGAGGTTGTCGTCGCCGGAGAAACTAGCGTAGCGATAGCCGAGCACCGGGGTCAGCGGTAACGTGTTGAAGGCATATTCCGCCTGGCCGTACCAGGCGTTGGCATCGTAATCCACGCCTTCACCACTGCCCCGCTCCACGGCGTATTCGGCATTCAGCGTCAGGTCCGGCACGCCCGGTACTTTGGCCTTCAACGCACGCACGTTGTACACCTGCATCCCGTCCCGGCGTCGTGGCAGTGTACTGCCCTTGGGCCCCAGCGCATTGACCTTCATCGCCATGGCCCCCAGCGTCACCTGATCGTCGAGGTTGTAATCCAGGTTGACGCCGGTCATGCGGAAATCACCCAGATCGTCGTCGGTGCGCAAGGTGAAGGCCTGGGTCTTCAACGCGCCATGATCCCAGGCCAGAATGGCCGAATCCTTGAAGGCGGTTCTGGGGCCAAGCCAGTAGGCGCCGTCCTTGAGTTGGTCGAGGTTACCGTCCATGACGATGAAGCCCGTCCCGATCATGTAGTTCTGGCGACCGGCAGTCAGCGTCCACTCGCCGGCCCGGAAACCGCCGTAGAGTTCTTCGGTGGCCACGTCGCCATCAGAGCTTCGGGTGAAGCCGCCGGCATCGCCATCGCCAAAGGTGGTTGCCGCCACCAGCGAGCCACCAGCCAACAGGCTGAAGTCTGGCTGCAGGGCGTATTCCAGCTTGACGCCGGGCTTGACGTAGAACTCCTGCCAGTCGATTTTCGTACCGCCATTCTTGCCACTGCGCGCATCGACGCGGCCGCTGCCGAAGTTGACGTTACGGGTGGAAAGGGTCGCACCGCCGGCGGTGAAGTTGACCTCACCCTTGAGGTTGCCATCCTCGAAGGTGTAGCCCGCCAGCGCGACTTGGGCGGTCAGGGGTAAGCCGACCGCTAAGAGCGCTCGAGAGAAACGCGTCATGAAAACCATATGAAGCTCCTGTGTGATTATTGTTGTTACAGGGCAGTGAATGGCGGCGCAGAGCGCCGCCAACACCTGGCCGAGCCAGGTGAAAAGGACGCAAAATTCTTGTCTTTATGGGGCGTTTCAGTGGCTAAGATGCGCGGCGATAGCACGCAGCATGCGCACGCTGTCAGCATCGAACAGGCTGACGGCCTCGGTCAGCGATGACTGCTTGACGATCACCACACCGGACGGCTTATCGACGAACAGGTATTGGCCATGAATGCCACCGGCCATGACCGCCTGGCTGTGGTCGTTGAAGACGTACCACTGGCTGCGGTAGGAAGCGCCGGGGGTCCAGCCGGAGAATTCGGAGTTTTTGGCGTAGATCGCCGGATCGGAGCCGGCGGCGATGCGTGCAACCGTCTCGGTCGACAGCAACTGCAGCCCATCATGACGACCGTCGTTGGCGAGCAGCCGACCGAACCGCGCCATGTCTCGCAAGGTGGCGTTGAAACCGGCACCGGCAACGCTACGCCCCCAAGGGTCGGCCATGAAGTAGCCGTCGCGCTCACACCCCAACTGGCTCCAGAGGTCTTGCAGCAATTGATTGCAGGCCTTGCCCGAGGCGCGCTCCATGACCCAGGCCAGGGCTTCGGTGGTGGCGGTCACGTAATGGAAAAAGCCGCCGTGGCTGCCGCGTTTTTTCAGCGACGGCAGGTACTGATACAGCGACTCGAACTGAGCGTACTGCGCAGGTGCCGGCTGGAAACCGCAGGCGTAGCCGTACTGCGAACTTTCAGAGTTGGGATCGTCATAGACTTCGCTGTAGTCGATGCCCACGGCCATGTCGAACAGCTGGCGCACCGTGGCATCGCCAAACGCGCTGCCCAACAGTTCGGGCACGTAATACGCCGCCGGCAATTGCGGATTGAGGATGCCATCGCAGACCAGTTGCTCCCCCAGGGTGCCGATCAGCGACTTGGTCACCGAAAACATGACGTGCCGGTCGCGGGGACGCTGGCCGTTGAAGTAACGCTCGAACAGCACGGTGTCGCCCTGCATCACCAAGAAGGCGTCGGTCTGACTGGCCACCAGGTGATCGATGACACTGACGCTCAGACCACATTCACTGTCGAAGTGCAGTTCATCCAGCGCTTGCGGAGCTTCCTTCAGGACACTGACGGGTCCGCTACCCGCCTCCACATCAATGGAGGGACGCAGGCGCGCCAGATTACGGAACCCCCACTGATTGAACGGTGGACGCATCCAGTTGTTCCAGGTGACGCGGCGTTTTGGCTCGGCCGGAAAGCCCTGCATAAACAAAGGCGCCAAGCGCCTGTCGAGTGACGATTCATTCGTCTCGATATAAAGACTGGCCAGCAACGGCACGGTGTTCTGACTCATCGGGTTTCCCCTGCAAAATGACTCTGCGTGAAAGCAGATGCAGGGAAATAATTACTCGGTATTATTTTTTAGTCAATAAAACTTTTTTGCAGATTAAAATTATTACCACTGTGTTTTGATGGGGGCAAACACGGCACTCAGCGCCCGTTGCTCCTGCGCCAGCCCTGCCAACCGGGATGGTGATTGGGCGCTAGATGCCCTCGCGGAGTACTGATACCAGGCGTAGGATCGATACGATGACTGCTAATCACGCGTCGTTGGAAGGTGACTTCCAACCAATCTGCATTCACGCGCAAACGCAAGACATTTACCGCCGCACTGTAAGGCCGCGCGACCCTTCGCAGTACAAGGGCCGTGTTCTCACAACAACAAAAGCGAGGTGAAATCATGTCTGGTAATCGTGGTGTCGTGTATCTCGGCGCAGGCAAGGTCGAGGTGCAGACCATCCCCTATCCAAAAATGGAAGACCCGCGCGGCAAGCGCATTGACCATGGCGTGATCCTGCGCGTGGTTTCGACCAATATCTGCGGCTCCGACCAGCATATGGTACGTGGCCGGACCACGGCCCAGGTCGGGCTGGTGCTTGGCCATGAGATCACCGGCGAGGTCATAGAGAAGGGCCGTGACGTGGAAAACGTGCAGATCGGTGACCTGGTATCGGTGCCGTTCAACGTTGCCTGTGGCCGTTGTCGCAGTTGCAAGGAACAGCACACCGGCGTCTGCCTGACGGTCAATCCGGCGCGCCCCGGCGGGGCCTATGGCTATGTGGACATGGGTGACTGGGTTGGCGGCCAGGCCGAATACGTACTGGTGCCGTATGCCGACTTCAACCTGCTGAAGCTGCCCGACCGCGACAAGGCAATGGAGAAAATCCGCGACCTGACCTGCCTCTCCGATATCCTGCCGACCGGCTACCATGGCGCGGTGACCGCCGGCGTCGGCCCTGGCAGCACGGTGTATATCGCCGGTGCCGGCCCGGTCGGACTGGCTGCTGCCGCCTCCGCCCGTCTGCTGGGTGCGGCGGTGGTGATAGTCGGCGACGTCAATCCGCTGCGTCTGGCGCATGCCAAGGCCCAGGGCTTCGAGATCGCCGACCTGACCCTGGACACTCCGCTGCACGAGCAAATCGCCAACATGCTCGGTGAGCCGGAAGTCGATTGTGCGGTCGATGCGGTCGGCTTCGAAGCCCGCGGCCACGGCCATGACGGCGCGCAGCACGAGGCCCCGGCCGATGTGCTCAACGCGCTGATGGGCGTGGTGCGGGTCGCCGGCAATATCGGTATCCCCGGTCTGTATGTCACCGAAGACCCGGGTGCGGTCAACAAAGCCGCCAAGCATGGCAGCCTGAACATCCGTTTCGGCCTCGGCTGGGCCAAATCCCACAGCTTCCACACCGGCCAGACCCCGACGATGAAGTACAACCGTCAGCTGATGCAGGCGATCATGTGGGACCGGATCAACATTGCCGAGGTCGTCGGCGTGCAGGTGATCAGCCTGGACGACGCGCCGCGTGGTTACCACGAGTTCGATGCCGGGGCGCCGAAGAAATTCGTCATGGATCCGCACAAGCTGTTTACCGCGGCCTAGGGAACAGGTTGGGAAAAGGGCAGCCTTGAGCTGCCCTTGTTTATGGCCGAGTGTCCCGTCCTGAACCTGTTTCAGGACGGGAGACCTATGTCATGCACCCCAATGGGATCAGTAAGCAGTCGCCGAACATTCGAGGAAAACGTCGCGGGGCGTGAGCGCTTATAACGTAAGAAACAGCGCCGAGGTCCAGACTCGGGATTGATCGCGCTGCCGGGCGCAGATGAACAATGGATGTTCACGCCCCTGCTCCAGATTCAACCGGGCAAGCTCGATTTGCCCTTGCAGTTTCGAGGCAGCGGTGCAGCAGTTGTCCTTTCGAGGCACACCTTCAACTCCGCGCCCGGCAGCTCTTTAGAAACCCAAAACCACTCAGCTTTCGTGGACTGAGTGGTCTTGGGGCTGTCTTGCGACAACTCGTTCAGTGTTGTGCCTCTAGCTCACGGGCACACCCCTTGTGTAATTCGGCCGCCAGCTTCCCTTCGTCCAGCGCCCCTTCCCACTTGGCAATGAACAGCGTGGCAACTCCGTTGCCGATGACGTTGATCAACGCCCCGCCCTCGGAAATAAACCGGGTAACCGGTGGCCGCGACGCAAATGAATCGCAGGTTCGGCAGTTGCTCAAGCTCGGCCCGGCCAATACGCACCTTGTTGGTGATCACGGCATCGGCATCCCGGGCGGCGTCCACCACTTGTTCCGGCGTCGTGTCGGGGCGGTCCTGCCAGTCCGTGACCCAGGCCGGGCGAGCAATGCTCACGGGCAGGCTGTCGCGTGGCCACGCACGTGCAAGTTGATTTTCTGCTGACCGAAAGCGAACGCCTTGCGCCCACCGGCGAAGGTTTGCACCTGCATGCCCATGACCCGCACGTAAAAATCCTCGGCAGCCACAGGGTCGATAGTGGTCAGCACCAGGTGGTCGAGATGATCGATCATGGGTGCAGCTCCGGGGTGCGGGCCGACGGCACCTGTTTTTCCAGGCTGGCGACGTGGGCGGGTATCGGGTGCAAGTCCAGTCGTTTGCCGGCCTTGAGGATCTGGCTGGGAATGTCGTGGCCGACCAAACCCGGCAACTGCGCGGCAACTGCCAGCACCCGGTCCAGATCTACCCCGGTGTTGAAGCCCATCAACTGCAGCATGTGCAACAGGTCTTCGGTACACACATTGCCGCTGGCCCCCGGCGCATAAGGGCAACCGCCCAGGCCGCCAAGGGACGAATCGAAACGATCGACCCCGGCCTCGATGGCCGCCAGCGCATTGGCCAGGCCCATGCCACGGGTATTGTGGAAATGCAGGGTCAGTTGCAGCGCCGGAAAACGCTCACGGACTGCCCGGGACAGCGCCTCGACCTGACTTGGGTACGCCATGCCACGGCTTGCTGCGCAGCGTCGATGCCAAGCTCACCAAGAATCTCGGCGGTATGCTGGCCAAGGGTCGGCGCCGAGCGCGTCACGCTGCCAGGCGTGGTACCCAGCTTGGGGACGATGCCGGACAAGGTCACCGGCGTGCCGTCGTCCAGCTGGCTATCGAGCAGCATGTCGCGCGCCCGGTAATGCGGGTCCTGGGCAATGTCGGCAGCGTTGTAAATCCTGCCGGCCGGAATGCGCGCCTCGGTCAGGATCGACAAGACTTCGTCGAGGCTGAGCCGCGCGGTCCATTCGGAGATGGCGGCATCGATGCGCTCGACCTGCAGCACTCGGCCGTGGTTCTGCGCGAGCTCGGGATCGGCCCCCAGATCACGGCGACCAATCACTTCCATCAGGCGCTGATAGATGCTGTCGCCATTACCGGCGATCAAGTCAAAACCACCGTCACGGCAGCGATAGGCATTCGTCGGGGCGATACCCGGCAAACTGCTGCCGGCGGGCTCACGAACGGCATTGAACACCGAGTATTCGGGCAACAGGCTTTCCATCATGTTGAATACCGACTCGTACAGCGCCACGTCGATCTGTTGGCCGTCACCGCCGTTCTGCTCGCGATGACGCAGGGCAAGCAAAATGCCGATCACCCCGTGCAAGGCCGACAACGAGTCGCCAATGGAAACGCCCACCCTGACCGGCGTGCGCCCGGGCTCGCCGGAAAGATGCCGCAGCTGCCGAACTGCTCGGCACCCGCCTGATCGCTGTCGACTTGAGCGATGACTGGGCTCATCGCACCTTGTTCGTGGGGGTCGCAAGTCAGGCGCAACTGGCGCCGGAAGCGGCCAAGCTGTTTGAGTATCTGACCAGCGTGCATGGCTGATACTGTCGCAGGGGCAGCGCTGTTCTTTTCACACCAGCCGAATGAGCAAAAACACCAAAAGCACATTCAATACGGCCAGCGAACTCAGGCCCGCTAGCACACCGCTAGCGCCCCAGGTCTGCAACAGATAACCGCCCGCGAGGGGAGTCAAGGCTTGTCCAATGAGCGAAGGCCGAGCCATGCGTCCCATCAGCAAAACATAATGGGTGGACGACATCAGGGCCAGTGGCAGCAGGCCTCGCACGATCGCCCGCAAACCATTACCCGCGCCGTAGATCACCAGCCCCAGCGCAGTCATTGCCGGCGCGATGGTCACCAGCAACAGACCGATTGCCACGAATACCACGCTGATCAACGTCGTCCAGATAGGGTGTCGCTTTCGCGAAAACACTTGTAGAACGCGTGAGCCGACCTGGCTCGGACCGAGCAAGGCGCTCAGTCCGATGGCGGCTGCAAGCGAGTAGCCCTGCCCCTGTAACAATGAAATCAGCTGGACAGATATCGCCGTCATGATCACTGCACCCAACGCAAAAATCAGCGTGAGCAACAGGTAGATCCGCCGGTCGACAGAGAGGTTTTCATCACTCATGGCATGGCTTTTTGCGAGTTGCCCCGCGCCAGGCGCCAGCACCCAGAGATAAAGCGGTGCCACGGCAATGACCAATAGCCCCCCATAAGCCACGCACGTCGCGCGCCAGCCAATGTGCTCGATGACCAGCGCGACCGCAGGCCATGACAGCGTTGTCGCAAACCCTGAAATAAGCGTGATCCCGGTAATCGCACTGCCCGCCCGCTCCCCGTAGAGAGAACCTAAAGCGGCGAATAGCGCTTCATACAGCCCCAACGCCATACCGACGCCAATCACTGCCCAAGACAAAAGAAACATCGGCAACGAGGTCGAACTCGCCATCAGAAACAACCCGATGGCGACGCCCAGGCCGCTACTGGCCAGGATGGGGCGGCCGCCATAGCGAGCAATAAGCCGGCTGGTCAATGGCGCCAGCATCGCGGAAACCAGGATGCTCAGCGACAGCGCGCCATACACCCATTGGCTGGCCCAACCGGTCTCTCTCATGATCGGATCGGCCATGACGGCCATCAGGAAGAACGAACCTCCCCAGACCAGCACTTGCAGCATCCCCAATACAAAAATGCCGAATACGCTTGGCAGTCGCGTTTGATGGTTCAAGACAGTGTCATCAGTGGTGAGAAAAAGCAGAAGTCGTGAGCAGTTGCGCAACTACGGGTAGGGGTTAACCGATTGGCCAATGGTTCAAAGCAGGTGTCCAGCCCAGATCTTGCGATTGACCAGGTCGGCAGCAATTTCGATGAAGGCGTCTCCGACGAATTTGGCAGCCGGGCTGACGCGCCTGTCCGCCGGAAAAACCTGAACCAGTTTGCGCATGGGCACCGGATCGATCAGCGGCGCCGCACACAGCACGCCGGCTTCGACTTGGGCGTAAATCGACGCCAGTGGTAACGCCGTCATACCGAAGCCATTGCGGACCAGATCGATCATCGCGCCGAACGAGTCGGCCTCAACACTGGTCTTGAGCTTGATCCCGACTTCTCTGGCACAGTTATCCAGAATGACCCGAAGGCCATGTCGGGCGCTTGGCAATACCAGTTGCTGCTCGGCCAGGGAGGCAAAGGTTACCGGCGTGTCGATGCGCAGGTTGGCACTGGCGGGGCCGACCAGCATCAGGTTTTCCATCATCACCGGCACAATCCTGAGCGTATGCAGGGGTTGCGGATCGTAGGAAATGGCCAGTTCCAATTCGCCGCGCTGCACCCAATCCAGCAGATAGCCGCTGTAGGCCGAGGAAAATCGGACGGCCAGATTGGGATGCGCCTCGCGGATCTTGCGCACCAACGGTACGGTGACAATCTCGGCAACCGTCGGCGTCGTACCGATGACCACCGTTCCACGAAAAGACGATCGGCCACCGACAACCGAGCTTCTGATGGATTCCATTTCCTCCATGATTCGGGTGGCATGAGCCAGCACTTCCCGACCGACGTCGGTAATTTCCATCCCGCGCCCGTGTCGTTCGAACAGGTAGGCGCCGAGCTCTTTCTCCAACATTCTGATTTGTCGGCTAAGGGCCGGTTGCGCGATGTGAAGCCGATCCGAGGCCTTGCTGAGACTGCCGAGTTCGGCCACATGAATCAGGGTTTTGAGTTGAACGACATCCATTACCAGGCCAGTCAGCATCGAGGTCGGCGCGATATGCGTCGAAAGTGCTGTGAGTGTAATCGCATTTGCGCACCTTGGAATGCCCCGCGAACCGCGTGTCGTGAGGCCTCAAGGCTTTCGAGCTGCCTGTATGCCCCAGCCCGCCGGGGCTGCACGCCAAGCTATAGAATTTAGGTATATCAGTTAGGCCTGCCTGACGGCTTATTACCCTCCTCACTCTGCGGTAGCGTGCAATCAACGTCGACGCCAAAGAGCGCTCGACTCACTACAAGAATAAGATTCGAGGGCTCGTGCCATGATATTCAACGCTTCGTCTTACCTGACCAGTCCGATTTCCCCGGGCCACGTACAGCTCGCCACGCTCGTGCATCCTCCCTCCCCCTTCTCTTCCGAAAAACCGGCCGTGGGCGGGTTCACGCCTCTTCGTTAAGCCCAACAACCCATCGAGCCAGTCACGTCGGACGCGCATCAGCGTGCTCCTCGTATCGCCTCGCCTTGAAGAAAGGGTGAACAGCATGTCCGCATCAATCACAGACGCCAAAGATCACACCGCCGAAACCGCTCCGATGAAAGCGCCAAACCGCGTAAAAGCCATCATGGGTGCCTGCTCGGGCAATCTGGTGGAGTGGTACGATTTTTTCATTTACGCCTACACCGCCATTTACTTTGCCGCTTCGTTTTTCCCCAAGGGGGATACCACCAGCCAACTATTGGCAACTGCCGGGGTTTTCGCCGTCGGCTTTTTCATGCGCCCGCTCGGTGGCTGGATTTTCGGCTGGATCGCCGACACTCGCGGCCGCAAGGTTTCCATGATCATCTCGGTGTTCATGATGTGCGCTGGCTCGCTGCTGATCGCCGTCATGCCGACCTACGCGACTATAGGGGTCGCGGCACCGATTCTGCTCGTGGTGGCCAGGCTGATCCAGGGCCTGTCCGTCGGTGCGGAGTACGGCACCGGCGCCACCTACATCAGCGAAATCGCGACACCGGGCCGCCGCTGTTTCTATGGATCGTTTCAATACTTCACCATCATTGCCGGGCAGTTGTTGGCCTTGATGACTGTGGTCATTCTCCAGCAAACCCTGACCGGCGAAGAGTTGCGCGAATGGGGCTGGAGGATTCCGTTCTTCATCGGCGCCCTGAGCTCGATCGTGGTGGTGTATCTGCGGCGCGCCATGCATGAAACCGCGACCAAAAAAGACATGAACCGCAAAGACGCCGGCTCTCTGCGCGGCATGTTCAAACACAAACGGGCGGTCGCCCTGGTCGTGGCGTTCACCATCGGCGGTTCGCTGTATTTCTACACCTTCACCACCTACATGCAGAAGTTCCTGGTGATCTCCGCTGGCTTCAGCCCGGAAACAGTCAGCTTCATCATGACGGCAGCCCTGGTCGGTTTCATGTTCTGCCAGCCACTGTTTGGCTTGCTCGCTGACCGTATCGGGATCAAAGCGCACATGCTGATGTTTTCCGGATTGGCCATGCTGCTGGTGATCCCCCTGCTCTATTCGCTGCAGTCAGTCAGCAGCCCGTTTACGGCGTTCCTGCTGGTGTTTGGCGGCCTGGCCATTGCGTCGCTCTACACCCCGATTGCCGGGATCGTCAAAGCTGAACTGTTCCCGCCTGCGGTGCGTGCGCTGGGCGTAGGCTTTCCGTATGCCGTCGGCAACGCGGCATTCGGTGGCACTGCCGAGTACGTGGCCCTGTCGCTCCGATCACAGGGTGTCGAGGCGTATTTTTTCTTCTATGTTGCGGCGGTAGTGACCATCACCTTCATCGCTGCGATGTTGATGCCGAATCTGTCTCGCTATGGGTACATCAGCGGTAGCGGTGAGATCGAAGAGCGCACAGGGCTAAAGAGTTGTTCAAAACCGAGTGCCGCCAGGGTCTGACCATTACAACAGCAGATTGAAAAGCACCCATCGGGTACCCGGCCATGGCCGGGTTTTGCTGTTTGTCAGTCGCGCTAACTCGATGCTCTTAGTCATTAATGGAGCACTTTTTCTCAACTGAGCCCGAGTGATGATCGCTGGCGCCATCGACCAGTCATGGCTGGACAAGGTGCTGGAAAAGGCCAGCCTGGCGAACTGACACCTTCGCAAATCACTTTCCGCACAGACTCCACAGCGCCATCCAAGCGGTCCCCCAGCCTAATGCCGGTAAGTTAAGACGCGACGAAATCCTGTGGGAGCGTGGCTTGCCCGCGAAGAATGCACCGCGGTCTTTCAGGTACTGCGCGTCATCGTTCTTCGCGGGCAAGCCACGCTCCCACAGGTTCTGCGTCTTAACTTACCGGCATTGGTACCCAGCCCGGTTTTTTATGTGCTGTTGCATCCAGCGCCTTTGCGAAACAAGTGGCCGCCCCTTACGTTCGAATAAACGACAAAGGGTGAGCAGCCACGTGTGTGAATGCTCACCCCTTGATCTTGAAGACTCACCGATAACAGGTCAGACCGTCAGCGGTTTTTCTCCTGTGTCACCCTGAACATCCAGCGCAGCGGCATGACGCTCAGCCTCGTCCTCACTCACCAACTCGCCCTCCCATTTGGCCACCACCGCCGTGGCGATGGAGTTGCCCACCGCGTTGGTGGCCGAGCGGCCCATGTCGAGGAAGGTGTCGATTCCCAGAATCAGCAGCAAACCGGCTTCAGGAATATCGAACTGGGTCAGGGTCGCGGCAATCACTACCAGCGAAGCGCGCGGCACGCCGGCCATGCCTTTGGAGGTCAGCATCAACGTCAACAACATGGTGATCTGCGTACCGATGGACATCTCGATGCCGTAGGCCTGAGCAATGAACAGCACGGCAAACGTGCAGTACATCATCGAGCCGTCGAGGTTGAAGGAGTAACCCATGGGCATGACGAAACTCGAGATCCTGCGCTTGACCCCAAAACGATCCAGCGCATGAAGAATCTTCGGGTAAGCCGACTCGGAACTGGCCGTGGCGAAAGACAGCAGGAAAGCTTCCCTGATCAGCACCACCAGTTTGAACACGCGCCGCCCCAGGAACATCCAACCGGCAAACATCAGCATTGCCCAGAGCACGATCAGCCCGAAATAGAAGTCACGCATGAAGACCGCGAACTTCACCAGAATGTAGAGTCCGTTGACCGCCACGGTCGCGGCCATGGCCGCCATCACCGCCAGCGGCGCGAGCTTCATCACGTAACCGGTGACTTTCAACATCGCGTGAGACAAATCCTCTATGACATTGATCAGTCCTTGGGCCTTCTTGCCTAGAGAGGCCAACGCCACGCCAAAAAACAGCGAGAACACCACGATCTGCAGAATTTCATTAGTGGCCATGGCCTCCGCGAAAGACCTGGGCACCAAATGCGTCGCGAAATCCTTCAGGGTGAACACTGACGTTTGCAGGTTGGTCGCACTCGTCACCTCTGGTAATGGCAAGCCCAGGTTGTGACCGGGTTGCAGCAGGTTGGCCATGACCAACCCCACCGACAGCGAAATCAACGACGCGGTGACGAACCAGCCCAGCGCCTTGCAAAAGACCCGGCCCACAGCGCTTGCGTCGCCCATGTGAGCGATGCCCACCACCAGCGTCGAAAACACCAAGGGGCCGATGAGCATTTTGATCAGACGTAGAAAAATATCGGAGATGATCGAGATGTAACCGGCGACTCGGGTCGCCGCCGCTTTGTCCGGGAAGTTGAGGAAAATCATGTAGCCGATAACGATCCCCAGCAGCATGGCGATCAAGATGCCTGCCGCAGCCGGTAGCCTGTTTTTCATAACGCACCTGTTGTCGTATTTTCTGGAAAGTAGCCTGGACAAGCGCCCGCGTGATCACGCGATGGCGCTGAAAAACGCAGGGTCAGCCGCCGTGCTACGGAATGAAAAAGGCAAGTGCAAAGTGCCTGTAACGGCAGGTCGAGGATGGATGCGGGTGGAACAGGTCATGGACAGAGGACAGGACGGGGCAAGCCAACTGCAGGAAGCTGTCATACATAGGTGCAATCCTCGGATCTTATAGTTGTGGTTGCGTCGGTTACGCGCTGTACCGACGTAACCGGAAAACTACGCTAGTCCTGTTTCCCCAATAAGAGCCGATCGCGCTCTACCAGATATGCCCAAAAGCTATGGCGCCGTGCTCAAGCTCAGCGTTTTCGTGAATGGCAAACACTCAGTTTTCCTCTTCCCATAATTCGCAGTTATCGCCGCTCACTGCTGTGCACGCATCCGCCGTCCAGCTATACAAAACGGGCATATCTCAAAGACAAAAACGGTAGTCGTCGTTCTCCTCCAGCACTCCCAGAATGAGTGAAAACACAAAAGCAGCACTGCTTGGGAGATAGGCATGTCAACAGAAGCTGAACAAACCGTGGGGCAGGATTGGCAGGAGGACGTGTTCCGCGTGCTCAAGGCCCACGACGTCAAACACGTGGTCTTCGTACCGGATGCAGGCCATTCGGCGGCGATCCGCATGTCGTACGCAGACCCGGACATCAAGGCCGTTGTCCTCACCACTGAGGAAGAAGGCATCGGCTACCTCGCTGGCGCCTGGTTGGGCGGTGAGCGCGGCGCCCTCTTGATGCAGTCCAGCGGTGTCGGTAACTGCATCAACACTCTGGCCCTTCAAGTCTGTGCCGGTTTTCCGCTGTTGATGGTGGTCACCATGCGCGGTGACTGGGCCGAATTCAACGCGTGGCAGAACCCCATGGGTCAGGCCACCGAAGCCTCCCTGAACCTGATGAAAGTCATGACCTGGCGTGCCGACGTTCCCGAAGACGTCGCCCCATTGCTGCACGGTGCCGCGACCATGGCCTTCAACGGTGATTCCGCCACTGCCCTGCTGCTCGGCCAGCGCCTGATTGGAGAAAAGAAATGGGTCAAGTAAGCGCAAACCACACTTTGTGCCGTCGCGAAGTGGTCAAGGCCTTGCTGGCCGACCGCAAAGACGTGCTGGTCGTGACCGGCCTGGGATCGGCGTCCTATGACGTCATGGCGGCCGGTGACAACGATCTGAACTACTACCTCTGGGCCGCTATGGGCAGTGCGATCACGGTGGGCCTGGGCCTGGCCAATGCCCAGCCGGACAAGTCGGTGGTGGTCGTCACGGGTGACGGTGAGTTGCTCATGGGCTTCGGCGCACTGGCGACCGTCGCGCTGCAAAAGCCCGCCAACTTGACCATTGCTGTGTTGGACAACGGTCACTTTGGCGAAACCGGCATGCAGGTCAGCCACGCCGGATTTGGCATCTCCCTGGACCAGGTGGCGAAGACTTGCGGCTTCAGCTGGACCGATGAAATCCGCGACATGGAAGGCCTACACAACTTGCGCGAGCGCTTTGCAACCCGCGATGGCGTCAAGCTCGCAACGATCAAGATCAAAGCGGAAAACCCGCCGCGGGTGCTGCCTCCGCGCGATGGTCACTACATCAAGAATCGCTTTCGTGCTGCCCTGGGTTTCAACCCGATCTGATTGCTCTATGCCGGACCCGGTCACGCAGGGCAAAAGCCGTGCGTGACGCACTGAGGAGAATAATAATGACCGACCGCAACGCTGAAGAACTCAATGCCATCCGCGAAGGCGTACGCGCCCTGTGTGCGGAATTCGATGCCGCCTACTGGCGTAAAGTCGACGAAGAAAAAGGCTTTCCGGAAACCTTCGTCAAGGCCCTGACCGACGCCGGTTGGCTGGCCGCGATGATCCCGACCGAATATGGCGGCTCTGGCCTTGGGTTGGCCGAGGCCTCTGTGATCCTGGAAGAAGTGAACCGCTGCGGCGGGAACTCCGGCACCGTTCACGGGCAGATGTACAACATGTTCACCCTGCAGCGACACGGCAGCGAAGCGCAGAAAAGCTACTACCTGCCGAAACTCGCCAGCGGTGAACTGCGCCTGCAATCGATGGGCGTGACCGAGCCCACCACCGGAACCGACACCACCAAAATCAAGACCACCGCCGTACGCAAAGGCGACAAGTACGTAATCAACGGGCAGAAAGTATGGATCTCGCGCATCCAGCATTCCGACCTGATGATCCTGCTGGCGCGCACCACACCGTTGGCCAACGTACAGAAAAAATCCGAAGGCATGTCAATCTTCCTCGTGGACCTGCGCGAGGCCATCGGCAACGGCATGACCGTGCAGCCGATCGCCAACATGGTCAATCACGAGACCAACGAGTTGTTCTTCGACAACCTGGAAATCCCCGCTGACACACTGATCGGCGAGGAAGGCAAAGGCTTTCGGTACATCCTCGACGGCCTGAATGCCGAACGCACCCTGATCGCTGCCGAATGCATTGGTGACGGTCGCTGGTTTATCGAGAAGGCCAGCGCTTATGCCCGCGACCGTGAGGTGTTCGGGCGCCCGATCGGACAGAACCAGGGCGTGCAGTTCCCGATCGCTGAAGCGCACATCGAGATCGAAGCGGCCGACCTGATGCGCTGGCGTGCCTGCGAGGAATACGACAGCGGCATCAACGCCGGGGCCAGCGCCAACATGGCCAAGTACCTGGCGGCAAAAGCCTCATGGGAAGCCGCCAACGCCTGCTTGCAGACCCACGGCGGTTTTGGCTTCGCCTGCGAGTACGACGTCGAGCGCAAATTCCGTGAAACCCGGCTGTATCAGGTCGCGCCCATCTCCACCAACCTGATCCTGTCATACGTAGCCGAACACCTGCTCGAGCTGCCGCGCTCTTTCTAATAACAAGAGAGATAACACCATGAGCCAGCCCAAAGGCACCCGCCCGCTCGATGGCATTACCGTCGTCAGCCTTGAGCATGCCATTGCAGCACCCTTCTGCACCCGACAACTGGCCGACCTTGGCGCCCGCGTGATCAAGGTCGAACGTCCCGGCACAGGCGATTTCGCCCGGGGTTACGACCAACGCGTCAACGGCCTGGCCTCGCACTTCGTCTGGACCAATCGTTCGAAGGAAAGTGTGACCCTGGATTTGAAGCAAGACTCGGCCACCGAGGTACTGGACAGTTTGCTGGCCACCGCCGATGTGCTCGTGCAGAACCTGGCACCCGGTGCGGCCGCGCGAATGGGGCTGTCATTCGAGGCTTTGCATCAGCGCTTTCCGCGGCTGATTGTCTGCGACATTTCCGGCTATGGCGTCGGTGGTCCCTATGAAAAGAAGAAAGCCTACGACCTGTTGATTCAGAGCGAAGGTGGTTTTCTGTCGGTGACCGGCGGCCCGGGCGAGGAAGAAATGGCCAAGGCCGGTTGCTCGATCGCCGACATCGCGGCCGGCATGTACGCCTACACCGCAATTCTGTCGGCGCTGTTGTTGCGTGAACGTACCGGCGAAGGCAGTCACCTGGATGTGTCGATGCTGGAAAGCCTGGTCGAGTGGATGAACTACCCGATGTACTACGCCTACGACGGCGCCCCTCCACCACCTCGCGCCGGCGCCGCGCACGCCACTATTTATCCCTACGGCCCCTTCCCTATCGGCGACGGCACTACCGTGATGCTGGGTTTGCAGAACGAGCGTGAATGGCAGCTGTTTTGCGAGAAAGTGCTCCTTACGCCCGAACTGGCCAAAGACGAGCGTTTCTCGGCCAACTTCAAACGTGTCGAAAACCGTCACGCGCTACGACAACTCATCGTTGAAACGTTCTCCACGCTCAACTTCGATGCCGTGTTCGATCGGCTGGAGCATGCGCAGATCGCCAATGCCCGGGTCAACGACATGCAGGGTGTTTGGGACCATCCACAACTCCAGGCACGTGATCGCTGGCGGGAAGTCGAGACCTCTGCCGGCAGCGTCCCAAGTCTGCTACCGCCCGGCAGCAACAGCGCTTTTGAACCGCGTATGGATGCTGTGCCGGGCCTTGGCCAACACACCGAACAGGTGCTCAGGGAACTGGGGCTGGGGACGGACCGCATTGAACAAATGCGCGCAGCCGGGGCTATCTGACAGCAACGATCAACTATTTTCGAGTGAACACTGCCCAATGAAGATCCTGGTAGCTGTGAAACGCGTGGTCGATTACAACGTGAAAGTTCGCGTCAAGGCGGACAATTCCGGTGTCGACCTCGCTAACGTCAAGATGTCGATGAACCCGTTCTGCGAAATCGCCGTGGAAGAAGCCGTACGCCTGAAAGAGAACGGTATTGCGACTGAAATCGTCGTCGT
>NZ_AKJE01000077.1 GCF_000282495.1 Pseudomonas sp. GM79 | reverse complement strand
GCTGCGATCTTTTGATCTTGTTTTAAAAGCAAAATCAAAAGATCGCAGCCTGCGGCAGCTCCTACATTGGGCATTTTGGTTCTGAGCCGCCGTTGGCGTTTGTTACGAGGCTGTTTTAATGCCGTTGTCCAACATCCGCATCATTCATCAGGACGCCGCCGTACTGGTGGTGAACAAACCGACCCTGTTGCTCTCCGTCCCCGGCCGGGCCGATGACAACAAGGACTGCCTGATTACGCGCCTGCAAGAAAACGGCTACCCGGAAGCACGAATCGTCCATCGGCTGGACTGGGAAACGTCCGGTATCATTCTGTTGGCCCGTGACCCGGACACTCATCGCGAGCTGTCTCGGCAATTTCACGACCGCGAAACCGAAAAAGCCTACACCGCCCTGTGCTGGGGACAACCGGAACTGGACAGCGGCAGCATCGACCTGCCCCTGCGCTACGACCCTCCAACCAAGCCACGCCACGTGGTGGACCACGAATTCGGCAAGCATGCCCTGACGTTCTGGCGTGTGCTGGAGCGTTGTGGCGACTGGTGCCGCGTCGAACTGACGCCGATCACCGGCCGCTCTCACCAGTTGCGCGTGCATATGCTCTCGATAGGTCACCCGCTGTTAGGTGACGGACTCTATGCCCATGAACAGGCACTGGCTGCCTGGCCACGCTTGTGCCTGCACGCGAGCATGCTCAGCTTCACTCATCCCCAGACCGGCGAACGCCTGCGCTTTGAGTGCCCTGCACCGTTCTAAGGCCAATGAGCAACCTGTGGGAGCGGGCTTGCTCGCGAAGAGGGAGTGCCAGTCAACATCTATGTCGCCTGATACACCGCTTTCGCGAGCAAGCCCGCTCCCACAAGGAGATCTCTGGCAGGCACAGATTCGAGTGCAACCCAGCAGCAGTCCACCGCCAATTCGGTGACCAATACGTTAAACTGGCGCCACTGCTGTCTGGAGCTTCTTATGCGCGAAGAGTTGAACCAAGGCCTGATCGACTTCCTCAAGGCCTCCCCTACCCCGTTCCATGCCACCGCCAGCCTTGTTCAGCGTCTGGAAGCGGCCGGTTATATGCGCCTCGACGAGCGCGAGCCGTGGACCACTGAAGCCAATGGTCGTTACTACGTCACCCGTAACGACTCTTCGATCGTCGCGTTCAAAATGGGTCGTCATTCGCCCTTGCACGGCGGCATCCGACTGGTCGGCGCGCACACTGACAGCCCGTGCCTGCGGGTCAAACCCCAGCCGGAACTGCAACGCCAGGGCTTCTGGCAACTGGGTGTCGAAGTCTATGGCGGTGCACTGCTGGCACCGTGGTTCGACCGTGATCTGTCTCTGGCCGGTCGCGTAACCTTCCGCCGCGACGGCAAGGTCGAGAGCCAGTTGATCGACTTCAAGGCACCTATCGCGATCATTCCGAACCTGGCCATTCACCTCAACCGTGAAGCCAACATGGGCTGGGCGATCAACGCCCAGACCGAACTGCCGCCGATCCTCGCGCAATTCGCCGGTGACGAGCGCGTGGACTTCCGCGCCGTGCTCACCGATCAACTGGCCCGCGAACACGGCCTGAACGCTGACGTGGTACTCGATTACGAGCTGAGCTTCTACGACACCCAAAGCGCAGCGGTCATTGGCCTGCATGGCGATTTCATTGCGGGTGCGCGCCTCGATAACTTGCTGTCGTGCTACGCCGGCCTGCAAGCTTTGCTGACGACCGAAACCGACGAAACCTGCGTGCTGGTCTGCAACGATCACGAAGAAGTCGGTTCCTGCTCCGCCTGTGGCGCCGACGGTCCGATGCTTGAGCAAACCCTGCGTCGTCTGTTGCCCGAAGGGGATGAATTCGTACGGACCATTCAGAAATCCCTGCTGGTTTCGGCCGACAACGCCCACGGCGTGCATCCGAACTATGCGGACAAGCACGACGCCAACCACGGCCCGAAACTCAACGCCGGCCCGGTGATCAAGG
Organism: Pseudomonas sp. GM79; assembly: GCF_000282495.1. Lineage (GTDB taxonomy): Bacteria > Pseudomonadota > Gammaproteobacteria > Pseudomonadales > Pseudomonadaceae > Aquipseudomonas. The sequence continues at coordinate 19,308 of NZ_AKJE01000077.1, read as the reverse complement.
TCAACAGCAACCAGCGCTACGCCACCAACAGCGAAACCGCCGGGTTCTTCCGCCATTTGTGCATGGCCGAAGAAGTACCGGTGCAGAGCTTCGTGGTACGCAGCGACATGGGCTGCGGCTCTACCATCGGCCCGATCACCGCCAGCCACCTGGGCGTGCGCACCGTGGACATCGGTTTGCCGACGTTCGCCATGCACTCGATCCGTGAGTTGTGCGGCAGCCATGACCTGGCGCATCTGGTCAAAGTGCTGAGCGCGTTTTACACCTGCCGCGAATTGCCGTAGTCCGAGCGAATCGCAACCTGTGGGAGCGGGCTTGCTCGCGAAGGCGGTGTGTCAGTCGACATTAATGTTACCTGACACACCGCCTTCGCGAGCAAGCCCGCTCCCACACGGATTGCGCTGCTTCTGACTCACTTCCGCCCCACACACCTCCGCTCGTCCGAAAGCCGCCTAGACTTGCAGTACCCCTCTCCGACAAGGCTGTCACCATGATCTCGTTGTCTTCGTTCCACGCCATGCTGATCCCGATTCTTTCCGGGATGATCATGCTGGCCATCGGCTTCAACTTTCGCGACAAGAACGCCGGTGTGTTCGCGATGTGGGTTGGCATGCTGATGATCCTCGCCACTGTGATCTACAAGATCCTCGCCAAACTCAACGAATAAATCCTCGCGCCTGGCTCGCATTGATTTTGACGGGCTCGTACACTCGGCCGATTCGCTCATCCGAGGTTGACCGTGTTCGCTCGTCTTTTTGCCCTGCCATGTTTGCTCCTTGCCTGCCTGATGACACTGCTGCCGATGGCGCCTGCCCAAGCGGTCAGTTTGCCGGGGTTGCTCAATGGCTCGGCGAAAACCCAGCCGCAAGCACAAGAGCCGTTGGGGCAATCGCTGGACGAAGTCATCAAGTCCCTGGAAAACGATCAGCAGCGCACCCAGCTACTGACGGACCTGAAAAAACTTCGCGACGTCACCCAAAAGGCTCAGCCGACCACTGAACAAGGCGTGCTGGGGCTGATCGGCGGCACTCTGGCCGGTCTCGAAAAGCAATTTTCCGGCGCCGACAGTCCACTTAATCGCTGGTCCGAAGAAGTCGATCTGGCCAAGGATGAACTGGCGGCGCTGATGCTGCCGGCCAATGAATGGCTGCCGATCATCTTTGCTTTCGCTGTAATCCTGATGGTCTGGAGCCTGCTGGCCGCCGCCCTGATCTGGCTCGGCCACCGGGTACGCATGCGCTTTGGCCTCACCGAAGAACTGCCACAACACCCGAAGGCGCTGGACATGCTGCGCTTCGCCTTGCGCAAACTCGGACCGTGGTTGATTGCCTTGGTCATGACGGTTTACATGACCTACGCCCTGCCTTCGTCATTGGGCAAAAGCCTGGCCATGGTGTTGGCCTATGCGCTGGTGGTCGGTACCTGTTTCTCGGCGATCTGCGTGATCGCGTTTTCCGTGCTGGATGGTCCGCATCGCCACCGTGCCTTGTACATCCTGCGGCATCAGGCCTTCCGCCCGTTGTGGCTGATCGGCAGTTTCGCTGCCTTCGGTGAAGCCCTGAACGATCCGCGTCTGGTTGAAAGCCTCGGCAGTCACCTGGCTCACACAGCAGCGACGTTCGCCAATGTGTTGGCGGCGATCTCCACCGGTTTTTTCGTTCTGCGTTTCCGTCGGCCCATCGCGCACTTGATCCGCAACCAACCGCTATCCCGGCGCCTGACTCGCCGGGCCTTGAGCGACACGATCGAAATCCTCGGCACCTTTTGGTACCTGCCAGCGCTGGTGCTGGTGGGCATCTCGCTGTTCGCCACCTTCGTCTCCGCCGGCGACACCAGCACGGCCTTGCGTCAGTCACTGATCTGTACCGTGCTGCTGGTGTTGTGCATGGTCATCAATGGGCTGGTGCGCCGCCATTCACTCAAACCGCAACGCAGCGTGAAGCGCCACGCGCTGTATTCGGATCGCCTGAAAAGCTTCTTCTACACCCTCGCCCATCTGCTGGTGTGGCTGGCATTCATCGAACTCGGCCTGCGCGTCTGGGGAATGTCGCTGATCCGCTTCACCGAAGGCGAAGGCCATGAGGTCAGCGTCAAACTGTTCAGCCTCGGTGGCACGCTGATTTTTGCCTGGCTGATCTGGATCCTCAGTGACACCGCCGTGCATCACGCCCTCACCCGCTCGCGCAAAGGCCTGGCCAATGCCCGTGCACAGACGATGATGCCGCTGATTCGCAACGTGCTGTTCGTGGCGATTTTCATCATCGCGCTGATCGTCGCGCTGGCGAACATGGGCATGAACGTCACGCCGTTGCTGGCCGGTGCCGGTGTGATCGGTCTGGCCATCGGTTTCGGTGCACAATCATTGGTGGCCGACCTGATCACCGGTTTGTTCATCATCATCGAAGACTCCCTGGCCATCGACGACTACGTGGACGTCGGCGGCCACTTGGGCACGGTCGAAGGCTTGACCATCCGCACCGTGCGCCTGCGGGACATTGACGGCATCGTTCACACCATTCCGTTCAGCGAAATCAAAAGCATCAAGAACTACTCCCGGGAATTCGGTTACGCGATCTTCCGGGTGGCGGTACCCTCCAACATGGACATCGACGAAGCGATCAAACTGATGCGCGAAGTCGGCCAGAAAATGCGCACCGACCCGCTGCAACGGCGAAACATCTGGTCGCCGCTGGAGATTCAGGGGGTAGAAAGTTTCGAATCCGGCAACGCGATTCTTCGCGCACGCTTCAAGACCGCGCCAATCAAGCAGTGGGAAGTTTCCCGGGCGTTCAACCTGTCGTTAAAGCGCCATCTGGATGAAGCCGGGCTGGATCTGGCGACGCCGCGGATGAGTGTGCAAGTCGCCAAGGAATAAAATCCCTTGCAGGAGCGAGGCTTGCCCGCGAAGACGGACTTACATTCAACCTCACTGCCTTTGTAGGAGCTGCCGCAGGCTGCGATCTTTTGATGTTGATCTTCGGGCGTCTTCAAATGCGTTGAAAATCAAGATCAAAAGATCGCAGCCTTCGGCAGCTCCTACAGTGGGGGAATCGTGTACGCAGATGAAGCACGGTTGGATGCCAGGTCGCGTTCCCTACACCACATCCACCCCGACATGAATCGCATCATGGCGCCAAAATTCGAGGTCGCAATCGATCAACCGTTCGTGCTGGTCGTAATTGACCCGGGCAATCCGCAACCCCGGGCTGCCCACCGACACCCGTAAAGCCGCCGCGGCGTCCACCGACAACGCCGTCGGCACAATCTCGAAACGCACCCGCCCGTAGTGCAAGTCGTAATGCCGTGCATACAGTTCGGTCATCGACTGATTCAGATCGAAGTCCAGAATCCCGGGGAAAAACTGCGGGTTCAGGTAATGCTCCACATACAACACCAATCGCCCGTCAATCCGTCTTGAGCGGCAGATCTGGATCACGCTCGACAGCGCCGGCAACTGCAACCAGGCACACACCGCCGCTGATGCCGGTTGCAAGCGCGCCGAGATCACTTCGGTGGACGGCACCCGCCCCTGCGCACTGACCATCGCGTGGAAGTGACTACGCTGCATCAGGTTATAAGCCAGTCGCGGTGGCGACACGAACCAGCCGCGTCGTTCCTCGCGATAAATCTGGCCCTGAGCCTCCAACTGCAATAAAGCCTCACGCACGGTGATCCGCGTGGTACCGAACAACTCACTGAGCTTGCGCTCTGCCGGCAACTTGCTCCCGGGCGCCAACAGACCGTGGTCAAGCTGTTCTTGCAGAACCTGCCCGATGGCTGTCACCGCTTTGGTGGTCTCGATGCGCATCAACGTTACCTATCTGGACTAGACCAGCACTGATTCAGGGCAGAACCGTGATTCAAATCGGTTCCTTCAACTGCCTGCAAGCCTAGGCACTGCATATGACTGACAGATGACAAAGCCGCCGAACGGTTGCGCCAGACACCTGCAATTTTATGGCCAAGTCCCTTTCATATCAGCTCCTTAGCCATGGTCTACGCTTATCTCGCACCCCGCGTATCCGAGCGCAGAAAATTCAGGCCGACCGGTCGTCGACATCAAAATGTCATCCAACCCGCCTAAATTGGCTCAGGTATTGCTGACCTAGACCAACACAACCGCAATCGCAGCGTTGAAAACGCCCAAAGGAGCTTCGGATGAAACAGTTTTTCCTGGCATCACTGTTAGGCTCGACCATTGCCCTGTGCACCTCCGCCATGGCGGCGGATGATCTGAAAACCCTGGAAGCCGCTGCGAAAGCGGAAGGCGCAGTCAACAGCGTCGGCATGCCCGATGACTGGGCCAACTGGAAAGGCACCTGGGAAGACCTGGCCAAGAAATATGGCCTGAAACACATCGACACCGACATGAGCTCGGCTCAGGAAATCGCCAAGTTCGCCGCCGAAAAAGATAACGCCACAGCCGACATCGGCGACGTCGGTGCCGCCTTCGGCCCGATCTCGGTCAAGCAGGGCGTGGTGCAACCTTATAAGCCAACTACCTGGGAACAGATTCCCGACTGGGCCAAGGACAAGGACGGTAACTGGGCGCTGGCCTACACCGGCACCATCGCGTTCATCGTCAACAAAAAACTGCTGCACGGTTCCGAAGCGCCAACCAAATGGGCTGACCTCAAGACCGGCAAATACAAAGTCTCCATCGGTGACGTCAGCACTGCCGCTCAAGCGGCCAACGGTGTACTGGCCGCCGCCCTCGCCAATGGCGGTGACGAGAAAAACATTCAGCCAGCCCTGTTGCTGTTCGCGGACATCGCCAAGCAAGGCCGCCTGTCCATGGCCAACCCGACGATCGCCACCATGGAAAAGGGTGAAATCGAAGTCGGCGTGGTCTGGGACTTCAACGGTCTGAGCTACAAGGCCAAGATGGCGAATCCGGATGACTACATCGTGCTGATTCCATCCGACGGCTCGGTGATTTCCGGTTACACCACCATCATCAACAAATACGCGAAGAACCCGAACGCCGCCAAGCTGACCCGCGAATACATCTTCAGCGATGCCGGCCAAATCAACCTGGCGAAAGGCAACGCCCGTCCGATCCGCGCCGAGCACATCAAACTGCCGGAAGACGTGAAGTCCAAGCTGCTGCCTAACGAGCAGTACAAAAAGGTTACGCCGATCAAAGACGCCGACGCGTGGGAAAAGACCTCCAAGGCGCTGCCGCAGAAGTGGCAGGAAGAAGTCATCATCAACATGCCGTAACACGGTAGATCCCCATCCGGGGATCTGATGGAGATCCATGTGGGAGCGGGCTTGCTCGCGAAGGCGGACTTACATTCAACACCTTTGTTGACTGACCCGCCGCTTTCGCGAGCAAGCCCGCTCCCACAGGGGATTGGTTGCGTATTTGAATCATCTGTTTTGCGGAGTCCCAGCCCCTATGAAGCACAACGTCATCCTTGTCGTGCTCGACGGCCTCAATTACGAAGTCGCGCGCCACGCCATGGGGCATCTGCAGGCTTACGTTGGCGCAGGACGCGCGGCACTCTACAAACTGGAGTGCGAACTGCCGGCCCTGTCCCGACCGCTTTATGAATGCATCCTGACCGGCGTTACGCCGATCGACAGCGGCATCGTTCACAACAACGTCTCGCGCCTGTCCAACCAGCGCAGCATCTACCATTACGCCACCGACGCCGGCCTGAAAACCGCAGCCGCGGCCTATCACTGGGTCAGCGAGTTGTATAACCGTTCGCCGTTCATGGCCGCCCGGGATCGTCATACCGATGACCCCAAACTGCCGATCCAGCACGGTCACTTCTACTGGAACGACCACTACCCCGACTCGCACCTGTTCGCCGACGCGGAACACCTGCGCCTGCGCCACGCGCCGAACTTTTTATTGGTCCACCCCATGAACATCGACGACGCCGGGCACAAGCACGGCCTCGACACCTCGCAGTACCGCAACAGCGCTCGCTCAGCCGACATCATCCTCGCCGATTACCTGCAAGGCTGGCTCGACGCCGGTTACCAGGTGCTGGTGACGGCTGACCACGGCATGAACAACGACCGCTCGCACAACGGCCTGTTGCCCGAAGAACGCGAAGTGCCGTTGTTCGTCCTCGGCGATGCCTTCAGCTTCAACCAAAACGCCGCGCCGAAACAGACCGAAATCTGCGGCACCGTCTGCGAACTGCTGGGCGTGCCCCACGACAAACCTGTGTGCCGGGAGCTGCTCAAGTGAACGCCATGACCCGCGGTAAATGGCTGGCCGCTTTATGCCTGGTGCCCTTCGCGATTTTCTTCTTTGTGTTCCAGATCGCCCCGCTGCTCTGGGTAATGATCAACAGCCTGGAATCGGAAGAGTTCGGCTGGGGCCTGGCCAACTTCAGCAAAATCTTCAATTCGAAGTTCTATCTGCAGGCGATCCAGTACAGCCTCGAGATCAGTTTCTGGTCCAGCGTGTTCGGCATCATCATCGCCGTACTCGGCGCCTACTCCTTGCGCCGGGTCGACTCGAAACTGCGCAACTTCGTCAACGCCTTCGCCAACATGACCAGCAACTTCGCCGGCGTGCCCCTGGCCTTCGCGTTCATCATTTTGCTGGGGTTCAACGGCAGCATCACCATTATGCTCAAACAGGCCGGGATCATTCAGGACTTCAACCTGTACTCGAAAACCGGTCTGATCATCCTCTACACCTACTTCCAGATTCCCCTGGGCGTGTTGCTGCTCTACCCGGCTTTCGACGCCTTGCGCGAAGACTGGCGTGAGTCCGCCGCGTTGCTCGGTGCCAACGGCTGGCAATTCTGGCGACACATCGGTTTACCGGTACTGACCCCGGCGCTGCTGGGCACATTCGTAATCCTGCTGGCCAACGCCCTCGGCGCGTATGCCACGGTCTACGCCCTGACCACCGGCAACTTCAACGTGCTGCCGATCCGCATCGCAGCAATGGTCTCCGGCGACATTTCCCTGGACCCGAACCTGGCCAGCGCCTTGGCCGTGGTGCTGGTGGCGTTGATGACCTTGGTGACTATCGTGCATCAGCTGCTGTTGAAGAGGAGCTACCATGTCTCGCGCTGAACTGGGCCCCGTCGGTATCTACCACCGGGTGGTGGTGTATTTGTTGTTTGCCATTCTGCTGTTGCCGCTGCTTGGAACATTGATCTACTCGATCTCCAGCAGTTGGTCCGCGACGATCATGCCCAGCGGTTTTACCTTCAAGTGGTACCTCCAGCTTTGGAGCGATCCGCGCTTTCTCGACGCGTTCGGCCAGTCGTTACTGGTCTGCGTGGGCTCGCTGATTCTGTCGGTGGTGCTGATTCTGCCGCTGCTGTTCGTGGTGCATTACCACTTCCCGAAACTCGACGCTTTGATGAATATCCTGATCCTGCTGCCCTTCGCGGTACCGCCGGTGGTGTCGTCGGTGGGGTTGTTGCAGCTCTATGGCTCGGGGCCGTTCGCGATGGTCGGCACGCCGTGGATTCTGATTGGTTGCTACTTCACCGTGGCGCTGCCGTTCATGTACCGGGCGATCACCAACAACCTGCAAGCGATCAACCTGCGCGACCTGATGGACTCCGCGCAACTGCTCGGCGCCAGCACTTGGCAAGCGGCATTCCTGGTGGTGCTACCGAACCTGCGCAAGGGTCTGATGGTGGCATTGTTGCTGTCGTTCTCGTTTCTGTTCGGTGAGTTCGTGTTCGCCAACATCCTCGTCGGCACCCGCTATGAAACCCTGCAGGTCTACCTCAACAACATGCGTAACAGCAGCGGCCACTTCACCAGCGCGCTGGTGATTTCCTACTTCTTCTTTGTGCTGGTTCTGACCTGGGCGGCCAATATCTTGAACAAGGACAAAAGCGAATGAGCTATGTCAGCGTCCAACACCTTCAGAAAAATTATTCTGGAACTACCGTATTCAGCGATATCAACTGCGAAATCAAGAAAGGCGAATTCGTCACGCTTCTTGGCCCGTCCGGTTGCGGCAAGTCCACCCTGTTGCGTTGCATCGCCGGCCTGACCTCGGTAGACGGCGGCAAGATCCTGCTGGAAGGTCAGGACCTCGTCCCGCTGAGCCCGCAGAAACGCGGGATCGGCATGGTGTTCCAGAGTTACGCACTGTTCCCGAACATGACCGTGGAGCAAAACGTCGCCTTTGGCTTGCGCATGCAGAAGGTCAACGCCGACGACAGCCAAAAACGCGTCGCCGAAGTGTTGCAACTGGTGGAACTCAATGATTTTGCCGCCCGCTACCCGCATCAACTGTCCGGCGGCCAGTGTCAGCGTGTCGCCCTGGCTCGCTCGCTGGTGACCCGGCCTCGGTTGTTGTTGCTGGATGAGCCGCTGTCTGCGCTAGACGCGCGGATTCGCAAGCACCTGCGCGAGCAGATCCGTCAGATCCAGCGCGAACTGGGTCTGACCACGATCTTCGTCACTCACGATCAGGAAGAAGCCCTGACCATGTCTGACCGAATCTTCCTGATGAATCAGGGAAAGATCGTACAGAGCGGCGATGCCGAAACCCTCTACACCGCGCCAGTCGATGTGTTTGCCGCAGGCTTCATCGGCAACTACAACCTGCTGGATGCCGACAGCGCCAGCAAACTGCTGCAACGACCGATCACCCATCGCCTCGCCATTCGCCCGGAAGCTATTGAACTGAGCCTGAACGGCGAACTCGACGCGCAGATCCGCAGCCACAGCCTGTTGGGCAACGTGATTCGCTATCGGGTCGAAGCCCGGGGCGTGGAATTGGTGGTGGATGTGCTGAACCGTTCGGCGGCCGACCTGCATCCCGATGGTCAGCGTCTGGCGCTTTCCATCGATCCGACGGCCCTGTGTGAGGTCGCTTGAAAGCAGCGGCAAGCTACAAGCCATAAGCTTCAAGTTGTAGACTGCTGATCACCAAAATCCACTTCTTGCAGCTTGAAGCTTGAAGCTTGCAGCTGTTCTCAGAGAGAACCCGATGGCCCTGGCAATTTTTGATCTGGACGAAACCCTGATCCACGGCGACTGCGCCACCCTTTGGAGCGAGCAAATGGGTCGCCTGGGCTGGGTCGATCCTGAGTCGTTCATGCGTCAGAACAACGAACTGATGGACGCTTACAGCCACGGCAAGTTGCGTATGGAGGAGTACATGACCTTCAGCCTGGAGCCGATGATCGGGCGCACACCGGAAGAAGTCGACCATCTGGTCGGGCCTTGGGTGGAAGACTTCATCGAGCCGATCATCTTCAGCGACGCCACCAAAGCCATCGCCGCCCACCGCAAGGCTGGCGACCGGATCCTGGTGATCTCGGCCTCGGGCACGCATCTGGTCAAGCCGATTGCCGACCGCTTGGGCATCGACGAGATTCTCGGCATCGAGCTGGAAGTGGCACACGGGGTGTATAGCGGCAATACCGTTGGCACGTTGACCTACCGCGAAGGCAAGATCACCCGGTTGCTGGAATGGCTGGATGCGGAGGAGGAAAACCTGGAAGGCGCGAGTTTCTATTCAGATTCACGCAATGACTTGCCGCTGCTGCTGAAAGTGGACTTTCCGCATGTGGTGAATCCGGATCCGGTGCTACTCGAACACGCCGAAAAGGCCGGCTGGCCAATCCATATCTGGAAGTAAAAGCAAAAGATCGCAGCCTCGCTTCGCTCGACAGCTCCTACAAATGGATTGTTTACACCTGTAGGAGCTGTCGAGCGAAGCGAGGCTGCGATCTTTTGGCTGCCAACCCGATTTCAGGTCAGGCTTTCGTCGATCACCAACACCAACTTCCCCGACACCTTATTCGTCGCCAGCTCCGCAAATGCCGCTTCGGCATCCTTGATTGCAAATGTCCTGGCCAGTTGCGGGCTCAAACGCCCTTCGGCAAACAGCGGCCAGACATGCTGGCCGAGATCGCTGAACAAATCGGCCTTGAACTGCTCATCGCGGTTGCGCAAGGTTGAACCCAGCAGTTGCACACGTTTGGCCAGTACCTGCGCCAGATCCAGCTGCGCCTCGCGACCGCCCATCAATCCGATCAGCACCCAACGACCATCGCGAGCCAGCAGCTTGAGGTTCAACGCCGCATAGTTACCACCCACCGGGTCGAGGATCACGTCGAACGGCGCGAGATCATTCAAGCTATCCAGATCGCCATTGCGCACTACGCCACCCTGTGCGCCCAACGCTTCGCAGTAAGCCAGACGCTCGGCAGAGCCGACGCTAACCCAGCACGGGTTACCAAATGCCTTGCACAGCTGAATGGCAGCTGAACCGATTCCACTGGCGCCGGCGTGCAGGAGAACTTTCTCACCCGGTTTGAGCGCAGCCAGTTGAAACAAATTCAGCCAAACAGTCGCATACACTTCCGGCAATGCCGCCGCCTCGGTCAGGGACAAACCTTCGGGAACCGGCAACACATGCCGTCCGTCGACAACTACCTCTTCGGCCATCCCGCCCCCGGCCAGCAAGGCGCAAACCCGATCACCGACCTGCCAGGAAGAGCCCGGACCGACCTCGCTGATCACCCCCGAACACTCAAGACCCAGTACTTGACTGGCCCCCGGCGGTGGCGGATAAAGTCCTGCTTTCTGTAACAAATCAGCGCGATTGAGTCCTGCTGCCGCCACCCGGATGCGAACTTGTCCTACATCGCACGTAGGACTCGGCTCTTCAACCCACTCCACTCGCCCCTCAACGCCTTGCAATGCTTTCACAGTGCCTCCATAGTGAGTCTGGACTGAGCCCGAAGCTGTAGCGCCGGGCTTTTTGCATTATGCGACCGGTCCTTGTGGATCCGGCGACTTCAAAGACGGCCTAATATGCGTTATCAATTGTCCCTGCGTCGAATCAGCATGAAGCATCTGCTCCCCAGCACCGCCCTCGCTCTTGTCATTGGTCTCGGTCTTTTGCCGATGTCGAGCAATTCGTTCGCAGCCAACAGCTGGGACAAGCTTCAGCCCGATCGTGACGAAGTAATCGCCAGTCTGAACGTCGTCGAATTGCTCAAGCGTCACCATTACAGCAAACCACCGCTCGACGATGCACGCTCCGTGATCATCTACGACAGCTATATCAAGCTGCTGGATCCATCGCGTAGCTATTTCATGGCCAGCGATATTGCCGAATTCGACAAATGGAAAACCCAGTTTGACGACTTCCTCAAAAGCGGCGACCTGAACGCCGGGTTCACCATCTACAAGCGCTACCTGGACCGCGTCAAGGCGCGTCTGGACTTTGCCCTTGCCGAGCTGAACAAGGGCGTCGACAAGATCGACTTCACCGCCAAGGAAACCTTGCTGGTCGATCGCAAGGATGCCCCTTGGCTCAAGACCACCGCCGAGCTGGACGACCTGTGGCGCAAACGCGTCAAGGACGAAGTGCTGCGGATGAAGATCTCCGGCAAAGAGTCGAAGCAGATTCAGGAAACCCTGACCAAGCGTTACAAGAATCAGCTGTCGCGTCTGGACCAGACCCGTGCGGAAGACATCTTCCAGGCGTACATCAATACCTTCGCCATGTCCTACGACCCGCACACCAACTATCTGTCGCCGGATAACGCGGAAAACTTCGACATCAACATGAGCCTGTCCCTGGAGGGCATCGGCGCCGTGTTGCAGAGCGATAACGATCAAGTGAAAGTCGTACGCCTGGTGCCTGCCGGCCCGGCCGACAAGACCAAGCAGGTTGCACCGGCCGACAAGATCATCGGCGTGGCCCAGGGCAACAAAGAGATGGTCGACGTGGTCGGCTGGCGTCTGGACGAAGTGGTCAAACTGATTCGTGGCCCCAAAGGCACCGTGGTGCGCCTGGAAGTGATTCCGGCCAGCAACGCGCCGAACGACCAGACCACCAAAATCGTGCCGATTACCCGCGAAGCGGTGAAGCTCGAAGATCAGGCGGTGAAGAAGTCGGTCCTCAACCTCAAGCAGGATGGCAAGGACTACAAACTCGGCGTCATCGAGATCCCGGCCTTCTACCTGGACTTCAAGGCCTTCCGTGCCGGTGATCCGGACTACAAGAGCACCACCCGCGACGTCAAGAAGCTGCTGACCGAGCTGCAGAAAGACAAGGTCGACGGCGTGGTCATCGACCTGCGCAACAACGGCGGCGGCTCCTTGCAGGAAGCCACCGAGCTGACCAGTCTGTTCATCGACAAAGGTCCGACCGTACTGGTGCGTAACGCCGACGGCCGGGTCGATGTGCTGGAAGATGAAAACCCGGGCGCGTTCTACAAAGGCCCGATGGTGTTGCTGGTCAACCGTTTGTCCGCCTCGGCTTCGGAGATTTTCGCCGGCGCCATGCAGGACTACCACCGCGCGCTGATCATCGGCGGCCAGACCTTCGGCAAAGGCACCGTGCAGACCATTCAGCCGCTGAACCATGGCGAACTGAAACTGACCCTGGCCAAGTTCTACCGGGTTTCCGGCCAGAGCACCCAGCATCAGGGCGTGCTGCCGGACATCGATTACCCATCGATCATCGACACCAAGGAAATCGGCGAAAGCGCCCTGCCGGAAGCCATGCCGTGGGACACCATTCGTGCGGCCATCAAGCCTGCGCTTGACCCGTTCAAACCGTACATCACGCAGCTCAAGTCCGAGCATGACGTACGCACGGCCAAAGACGCGGAGTTCGTGTTCATCCGCGACAAACTGGCCCTGGCGCAGAAGTTGATGAGCGAAAAAACCGTCAGCCTCAATGAAGCCGAGCGTCGTGCACAACATGCCGATATCGAAGCCAAGCAACTGGCCATGGAAAACATCCGTCGCAAGGCCAAGGGCGAAGAACCGCTCAAAGAGCTGAAGAAAGAAGACGAAGATGCCCTCGCGGGTGAGCCGGACAAGACCAAGCCAGAAGACGATGCTTATCTGAGCGAGACGGGGCGGATTCTGCTGGATTACTTGAAACTCAACACCGCGGTTGCCAAGCACTAAGAGGCTACAACCAAGATGATGGCAATTTAATGCTGACGCCCTCCGGAGCGTCATCAAACAGACATCATTCTGTCGTGAAATAAAGGACTGGGTGCACCTTGCACCCGGTCCTTTTTTTATCGCCAGAGAACGCCATGACCACGACCGAACAGCTGAGTGCCTTGAGCTCAATATTGACTCAAAGCGGTTTGCACAGCCTGTTCCAGCCGATCATTTCCCTCTCTGAACGACGTATCGTTGGCTACGAAGCCCTCAGCCGCGGCCCCTCCAACAGTCCGCTCCACTCCCCTGTTGCCCTGTTCGCGGTAGCTCGCCAGGCCGGTCGCCTCAGCGAACTGGAGATCGCTTGCCGTCAAAGTGCTTGCCGACGCTTCAATGAACAGCAACTGCCCGGCAAACTCTTCCTCAACGTATCCCCGGAATCCCTGCTCGAAGCCGCCCACCAACCCGGACGCACTTTGCAACTGTTGCAGGATTTCGGCATCCCACCGAGCCAGGTGGTCATTGAACTCACCGAACAGACCCCGACCGACGATTTCCAGCTGCTGCAAAACGCCCTGCATCACTATCGGGCAATGGGCTTTTCCATTGCACTGGATGATCTGGGTGCGGGGTATTCAAGCTTGCGCCTCTGGTCTGAATTGCGCCCGGATTACGTCAAGATCGATCGGCACTTTATCGACGGCATTCACCAGGACGCGCTCAAGCGTGAATTCGTTGGCTCGATCCTGCAGATCGCCAAGGCTTCCCGGGCAAAAGTGATCGCAGAAGGCATCGAATTGCCGGAAGAACTGGCGGTGTTGACCGAAATGGGCGTTGATCTGCTGCAAGGTTATCTGCTCTGCCGGCCCCAGGAGCATCCGCCTCGCGATGCCCGAACCTTGATGCCCAAACCAAACAGCATCGCCGCGATACTGAACGAGGAAGTCAGTGACCTCAGCGCCCTGCTCAACGACCAGCCGGCGGTGACCAGCGACACCCCGACCGCCACCGTGCTGGAAGCCTTCCGCCGCCAGGCCAACCTGAACTCCCTGGCGGTGCTCGACAAACAGAGCCAGCCCTGTGGCATCGTCCACCGCCATTCGCTCTCGGACGCCTTGCTCAAGCCCTTCGCCACTGACCTGTTTGCCCGCAAGCCGATCAGTCGCTTGATGAGCGACGACTTCCTCGCTGTGGAGTTGAGCCAGTCGCTGCAACAGGTCAGTCGCTTGATCACCAGCCGCGCCCGCCAGCGCATCGAAGAAGACTTCATCATCACCCTCAACGGCAGCTATTTGGGGCTGGGCCGAGTGATCGACGTGCTCAAGCTGATTACCGAACTGAAAATCCAGCAAGCCCGCTACGCCAACCCGCTGACCCTGCTGCCGGGCAATGTACCGATCCAGCAATGCCTGACACGGCTGCTGCAACAGGAACGGGAATCGGTGATCTGCTACGTGGACATCGACAGCTTCAAACCCTTCAACGACATCTACGGCTACGGTCGCGGCGATGAAGTCCTACTGTGTCTGGCGCAATGCCTGAACGACCGCATCGACCCATCTCGCGATTTCGTCGGCCATATCGGCGGCGACGACTTCCTGCTGGTGCTCGGCCCGGAAGACTGGCGCAAACGCCTGAACCAATTGCTGGACGACTTCCACAGCCAATGCCGACGCTTTTACCGCAGCGAACACCTGGAAGCCGGCTGCTTCATCGCACCCAACCGCCAAGGCGTAAGACAGGAATTTCCGCTGCTGTCCCTGTCCATCGGCGTGGTGCATTTGCATCCACAGGCCTGCGGACAACTCGATGCGAGCCAGTTGGCAGAGATGGCATCACAGGCCAAGCATCACGCGAAGAATGTGCCGGGGTATAGCGTGCATGTGATTGATAGCCTGGCGGTACCAACAGTCGAGGAAGCGTTGGTTGCCGGGCATCGGTGATTGTGGCGAGGAAGCTTGCTCCCGCTGGACTGCGCAGCAGTCCCCTTTTGGGGCCGCTTCGCGACCCAGCGGGAGCAAGCTCCCTCGCCACAGTGCTCGACGCTATTCCGACGGCATTGCCCGCAACCGCCGCCCAATCACATCCAGCACATCACAGCCATCGCGTAGTGGAATGGCGCAGAGCAAGGCAAAGTCGCTGAGTATCGTCGAATCACACTCGACGGAGCCGCGCATGGACAGGTTTTCGAGCACCTGCGTTACAGCACGAATCCGGTAGCTGGCGGCCTCGGTCAAAATATCGAGCGGCGCGTGGGTATCGACGAACAGCGTGGGCATGTCGTTGCAGTTGCTGGTGAGCGCCATGAAGCGGCTTTTGGGGTGGGGAATTGGTTTTTCGTAGGGTGGATCAGGATGAAGTGTTGGCATTTGAAACCTTCCGATGAAAGTGGGAGCTGCCAAAAGCCTTCCTACAGGCTTGGGTGGCAGCTATGCGCGGGGTAGGAATACCGAGCATCGGAAACTCGACCACGCAGAAGCGTGCCCGCGCACAGCCGCCGTAACGGATCTTACGGACGCCCATTGACGGCCGCAAATCAGGTTTCGACGCTTGCGCATTACCGATGCAAATACAGGGTTCCTACACCCCACCACTGAATTTTCAGTGACCATCAAAGGCTATCGGGTGAACTCATCTCGCACCAGTTCATGCAAACCGCTACAACTTGAAGGAAATCTCCGATGAATCTACACGGCAATAAACGCGCGAGACTTTGCGGGGGATCAATCAGGAAAGAAGTCGGGAAAGGATGATGTTGCTGTAGGGCAATTCGCTAAAAAGCGATCAACTAAATTACCAAGCAGGCAAAAACGCAAACGTGGCGGGAGGTTTCCCTCACGCCACGTTCGTTTGTCAGACATGCAATGGGTTAATTTACATTTGTGTCATTCGCAATATCCACAAACGACACAATACCTGTAGGAGCGAGGCTTGCCCGCGAAGAGGCCCGCTCAGGCACCACAAATTTCCAGGACTAATCCGTCACTAGACATCGCCCGAAGGTCGAGCCCGCAACCGCCGCCCCATCACATCCAGCACATCCAGCACATCCAGCACATCCAGCACATCCAGCACATCCAGCACATCACAACCATCGCGCAGTGGGATGGCGCAGAGCAAGGCAAAGTCGCTGAGTATCGTCGAATCGCATTCGACTGAGCCGCGCATGGACAGGTTCTCAAGCACCTGGGTGACGGCACGAATTCGATAGCTGGCAGCGTCATACAAAACATCGAGCGGCGCATGGGTATCGACGAACAGCGTGGGCATGTCGTTGCAGTTGCTGGTGAGTGCCATGAAGCGGTTTTTGGGGTGGGGAATTGGTTTTTCGCAGGGTGGATCAGGGGTAATTGCTGTCATTGTTTGATTCCTAACGTATGGATTGGAGCCGCCAGAAATCACTTCCACGCAATAGGTGGCGGCTGCACGCAGGTGTGGAAGACCAGGACGTTAGGCACCTGGCGCACTCGAAAGCGCCCCGCGCACAGCCACCATAAAACACAGACGATAAAAAACGCCGAACTGGTGGCGCTTGATGCGCCTAACGATAGAAGGGCTTCCACGCCCTGTCACTGAATTTGCAGTGACAACCCCAAGACTATCGATGGAGCGTATCGCGCACCAGTTCATGCAAACCGCTACAACTTGAAGGAAACTTCCGATGATCTCGCCCGGAAATTTCTCACCCCATCAGAAGGCCACATCAATCCGGCCCACTGTTACCTTTACGAATTTTTCATTGAGATATGGAAATTCGCAGTGAATTTCTTGTTCCGGAAAATCAATAAAAGATCGGAATACACTTCCATCCAAACACCCATAAAGAACATATGAAAACCCGTCACCAATCATTTCGACCTGCATACTCGTTTCTTGTGCCACGACAACAAAATCACGATCTGGCAAAACCAGAACGAATTCCACTTCATACTGCTTTCCCACTTCAACTATAAAAGACAGCAGCTCGCAAAGCATTTGAGCTTGAGACCTTCGATGAGCAGTACGACCTCCTCCTCAACAACTTCGTCAATTGCAATTACTAGTGCCACATACTTCTTGATAAAGGTGTAACAGCCTCCACAAACATCTGTGACACCTCTGTACCTGCCGCTCCAACAGACTTAAACTCTAAAATATTTCCAAAGTCAATTATCTAAAGCTGCGAGGAAAAGCGACCTTACCATCGTAGTTTATTTTTGAAATACAGACTCGACAAAGAGCCAGAAACCCTCTCAACCTTACCAAGTCTTATATATTCTTTGAAGTCGCGCTCTAATACGCTCTGATCTGTATATTTCGGATACAGACTGGGAACCTCGCACGCATACACATAAAGTCTCCATATATCAAACCCATCAACCCTTTCGTCAGGTCCATAATCGAAGTCGACGCACACTTCCGGAAAACTCACCCTACAACCGACCCCATGCAACTCATAACTAACACCATCTGTAACTATACCTCGCTGTGGGATTTCATTTAACCGCCAAAGCCGAAGAATACATTTTCTACCAAATTTTTTCTCAAGCAAGTCTGTAGCTCTATCGACTTGAATTAAAAAATCATCAACCAAACACTCCAGATCCTTATTCTTCATCTTCTTGGCCTCATCAATCTGTCATGCCCCACGCTATCAGCGGACTCCATTACTTCATCCAAGGCATTAAAAGCACCGTGATGACCAACGAGATCCTTTATCAATACGATGGTAACTTTTGTGTGAGTTCGTCTGGCCGCAGAAGCTCTATGATGTCCATCGACTATATAGCGACTGCCATTATGCTCCACAACATCAATCGGCCAATCATCGTCATACCCATTTTTTTGCATTTTGCTGGCGATTGCTTCTACTTGTTTCGCGGAAGCTTTACCCTCTATCGCATGAGTTCTTTTTAGACTGTTTGGATCAACATCACGGATCACAGAAGGCAGACGAGGCTCACCTTCGTCAATTACCGCCTTGCCGGTCGGATCTTGCTCTCCAAACGACGGTTTCTCACATCCATTCCCCCCGGGGCAGGTGCTCAACCCCAACGGATCAACCCACCCCGTCGGATTCGGCGTGTACTGGTACTGGTTCAGCCCGCCCGCCAATTTGATCGGATCCGGCGTCAGGTACCGGCCGACCTCCGGATTGTAGTAGCGATGCCGGTTGTAGTGCAGGCCGCTCTCGGCGTCGAAGTACTGCCCCTGGAAACGTAGCGGTTGCTCGAACTGCTCGCCCCCGCCGAACTCTAGGCGCGTGACCTTGCCGTAGGCGTTGTACCTCGCCGACCACACGATCTCGCCACCAAAATCGGTCAGTTCCTGCGGTGTACCGAGGTGATCGAGTTGGTAGTAGAACGGGCAGGCCTTTTTCGGGCCTTTGCCGTCGAGCATCGCCAGTGGACGGAAGCTACCCGGTTCGTAGACGTAGCTGCGGTAATGCTCGCGGCTGCTTTCGGCAATGAGGTTGTCGCCCTGCCAGAAAAACTCGGTGGTTTTACCGTCGACGGTTTTGGCAATGCGGCGGCTGAAGGCGTCGTAGCGGTAGCTTGAACAACGACCGTCCGGGGTCGTGACGCCGATCAGCCGATGCTGACAGTCGTAGCGGTATTCGGTGGCTAGTTTGTGCGCGGTACCGCGGCGTTCGCGGATCAGGTTGCCGAAGGCGTCGTAGTCGTAATGGCGGTCACCCTGCATCAACAGGCGATTGCCTTTGACGGTCGTCGGGCCGGGGCGGTCCTGCATCAGCAGGTTGCCGGCCGGGTCGTGGGCGTAGCTTTCCGGCGGTTGGTCGCGGGAGTGGCGCACGCGAATCAGGCGGTTGAGCGGGTCGTATTGGTAGTTGCGCTGGCCGTGGCGGGTGTCGGCGATGTGATCGAGATTGCCGTTGAGGCTGTAGGCATAGTCGCGGCGGTACAGGTTTTTTTGCTGTTGGCTGACGGCGTGGGCCTTCAAACGGCCCTGATCGTCGTAGGCATATTCGCTGAGCAGCAATCCCTGCTGGCGTTGCTGCTCGCGGCCGAGTGCAAACTGATGGGTGGTGAGTCGGGCGCCATTCAGGTCGATGGCCGTCAGCGCCCCGCCCTTGGCGTGCTGGTAGTCGAGTTTGCTGCCGTCCGGCAAGCGCAGGCGGTTGAGTCGGCCGCAGGCGTCGTAGGCATAACGCAGCGTGCCCCAGCCCTGGTGCTCGGTGATCAGCCGGTCCTGCTGGTCGTACTCGAATTCCAGCGGGTGATCGTGGCCGTCGTCGACGCCGATCAGTCGGGCAAGGCTGTCATAGCGATATTCGACCTGGATGCCATCGGGCAACGTTTTGACCAGCAAGCGCCCGGCCGAATCCCGTTGATAACCGGTAACCAGTTGCGAACCGTCATCGCCAAACTCGATTTTCTCCAGCAACTGCCCGTTGAGGTCGTAGGCGTAGGCGGTGCGCTGGCCGTCGAAGCCGGTTTCCTG
>NZ_AKJE01000076.1 GCF_000282495.1 Pseudomonas sp. GM79 | reverse complement strand
GGCTTGCTCGCGAAGGCGATGTGTCAGGCAACATCAATGTTGACTGTGCCGCCGTCTTCGCGAGCAAGCCCGCTCCCACATGGATTGCGCTTAACTGACTGGCATTTGCTGATATAGCCGGTTTTTTTATGCTCGCTGAAAACGTCTGGATTACTCGCTCAATAGCGGTAACTGGATGCTGAACGTCGAGCCTTGCCCCACCACGCTACGACAGGAAATCCTCCCGCCATGACGATCCACCACTGCCTTGACCATGGACAAACCCAGTCCCAGGCCCTCACTGTCGTGAGCCGAGGTAAAACGCCGATACTGACTGAACAACTCAGGAAGTTCATCGACAGCAATCCCTCGACCCTGATCGGCGATCTCGCACAGTAGCCAACCCTCGGCACAACTCACCCGCACTGAGATCCGCGAGCCCGCCGGACTGTACTTGATGGCGTTTTCCAACAGGTTGAACAGAGCCCGTGTCAGTAGCGATTGATCGGCCAGGACCAGCGCTTCAGCGTCTTCGTCGAGGTCATGCAGCAACTGAATGTTCTTCAGATGAGCGATGCTCGAGGCCTGGTCGAAGGTATCGAGCAACAACATCGCGAACATGCTCGGCTGAAACTGATAGGCCTCGGACTCGGCTTTTGCCAACTGCACAAAAGCCTCGGTCAGGTTCAGCGCCTTGCGCACTTGTAACTCGATCTGACTGAACACTTGAGTGTCGCCGGACACCTGATGCCGCTGAACATCGAGCAAGGCGAGTATTGCCGAATGGGGAGCCCTGAGGTCATGGGACAAAAAGCGCAGCAACACGGCTCGTTGTTCTTCGGCATCGCGCTCGACGCTCAAGTCAGTGAGGCTTAGTAGCCAGCCAATCACGGAGTCACCCTCGGCCGGCAACAGCGGCGCCAGGTCCAGACGCAGGCTGCGTGCCTGGGTGTCGCGAAACTCCAGCGGCTCCAGGGTCGACAACGCAGATGGCATTCCGTTAGACGGCACCGGGTAACCCAAGTCGCTCAGTTGCTCGAGCATGTCCTCGCCCACCAGGCCATGACAAAACACTTCTCGAGCCTTGCGGTTGGCTAGCAGAATGCGCCCTTGCGGATCGCTGATCAGCGTCGCCACCGGCAGGTATTCAAGTCCATCGGCGATGAAACGTCGGGTGTCGCGGGTCCGGCTCATGGCCTGCTCCAGCGCGACGATTTGCCCTTGCAGCACATCGCCGGCCGGGGCCTGGGTCCGACGACGTTCGGGAAAGACTTTTGGCTCGCCATCCAGGCGCGCCAGTTCCCAGCCGAAATAGGCGAGCACCGCGTTCAGCCTTCGCCAATTCCAGATCAGGTAGCCCAGCATCATCCCTAGCAGGCTCGCCGCCGGTGACCACCACCAGCCAAGCCGCAACAGTACACCCGAGCCCAGCAGAGCGGCCGCCATTGCACCCAAAGTCAGCCATAAGGCGCGACGCGGACGCACCAGCAACAGGCCCAGCAACTCACCGACAATCATCACCGACAGCAACGCCGCCAAGCGCTCATCGAGCACCACGATGTTGCGCTGTTGCAGCAGCCCATTGAGGATATTCGCCTGGATCTCGATGCCCGGTGTGGTGCCGATGCTGGCCGATTGCGGTGTCACGTAGCGGTCGCCCAGGCCTGGAGCGGTCGAGCCGATCAGGATCAAGCGATTGCGCAACAACTCGGGCGGGACTTCGCCGCGCAATACGCTGACGTAGGGCACACTGGGAAAGCCCGCATCGGAATGGATGAAAGGAATCCGTATTTCATGGGCTCGCTGCCAGCCTTGCGCCGATGGCAGGGCCGGGGTACCAGGCATCGGTACATTTCCCTTGTCGGTAAGGGATTCTTCGTACAGCAGCCAAGCCAGTTGCGGGCGTGCTTTTTGCGCCGGGCCTTCGCTTAAATACACGCTGCGCACGATCCCGTCAGCGTCCGCTTCGGCATTGATGTGCCCGACGCCTTTAGCGCAATGGCTCAGCGCAGCCACCGGTTCAATTTCCCCCAAGGGTTGTCCATAACGTGCGACGCCTTCGCGCAGCAACGGCACAAAAACATTCCCGGCCCGACAGGTCGCCTGGGCCAAAAGTTGATCGTTGGCGGGATGGCTATCGGGCTCGCTGAAAATAACGTCGAATAGAACGCCTTTAACATTCGCGGCGCTGAGCCGATCCAGCAGTTGCGCGTGCATGGCCCGCGACCACGGCCATTGGCCAAGCTGCTGCAAGCTATAGTCATCGATCGTGACGATGAGTATTCGCGGGTCTACCGGCAGCGGACTCAGCCGGCGCAGGTTGTCATACAGCAAATTGCTCAGAGCCAGCCCCTGATTCATGGACAGCATCGCCGTCAGCGGCAACAGGATCAGACAGACCCACAGCCACTCGCGCACCATCCGCTGAAACAACCGCTGAGCCTGGGTCGGCTCGCGGTCATCCTTCCTTGGCCGTCTCTTCATCGGTCGTCGGCCAGGGCGCTATTGGACACGCGAGGTCCTGGGGTAATAGAAAATGTCATACACCCCGGTCTCTCCCTCTAACCCCTGAGCGTCATAGGCCGACAGGCGAACATGGTAGAAAAACGCTTTCAGCCCGCTGAATTTGACCTCTGGCGTGTTGGAAAACTGCTCTTGCTTGATGTCCAGAAAGGCTGCGTCGGTAGCCACTTGCGCCCAATAACGCGTGGCCCCTTCGATGGGTTTCATGATCAATTGCCAGACAGGCACATTCCCCGTCTGACCGGCCTGCCCCAACAAACGTGGGGCAGGTAACAAGTCGATTGGCGTCAGCGTGCCTTGTTTCTGAATACGCAAACCCTGGCGGGCCATGACCTGGACCTCGTCTTCAGGGCTCTGAGTCCGTTTGGCAGCCGACCGGGCAGGGCGGGAGCCCGACGTTTCCTCATCACGGTTGACCGCCACGTGTCCGTTCAGAACCTCCAGCAGCGCCTCGCCACCGTCATCGTTGCGCACCCGAAAGTGCGTGCCTCGTACGCCTAGTACACCGACCGGCGTGACGATCTGAAAGCGATCATGGTCGCTGGTACGTTTGATCACATACGACTCAACCTGGCCCTGCTCAAGAATAACCTGAGGGATCGAATGTTCTTCATTGAGATGCAGGGTGATATGGGAACTGGAGGGCAACACCACCCGCGATCCATCACCCAGGGACAGGCTGACAAACGCTGAGGGCGAGGTTTTGACCCCTTCCTGCTCGTCGATCGACATACCTTCCTGCAGTGGCGTCTGCTTGCCTTTGGCATCCAGCTTCCAGGCTTCGCCGGTCAGATGCTCAACAGTCGCCGGCAGCGGTTGACCACGGCATTGTTGGTTTTGATCGATATAAGACAGACGTTTTGCCGAGGCGACAGCTGCTGATGCACTCTGGCCGAACAATCCCGTCAGGCCAGCCATCAGTAAAAGACAGACGCCAGAACGGCGTGGGAGCAATAAGGTCATGGGGTTCATGGATTGGCTTTTTATGCTCTGATGAAAATCACGCCGGATAACGCACACAAGTATTTGACGCACGATACCTGAGCGGACGCTCTGGCAGATAGCCATGGGAGCAAAGGATATTGGAGATGACACATCCCTGTGTCGGAACCGAGCAGGCACTCCGTGTGTTTCCCCTGAGCAGGGTACCGCCGAAAACCGGCAATCGACGGGCCTGCAAAGTGACTTGGCGCTCCCTGCGCCGGAGCACATCCCAATGCCCCTGTGCCGCTCAGCGACAACGAATTTACCGGCATAAATGACCTTCGCAGCAATTCGCCACAATTGTTCAGATTCGATCAATCAGCCTAAACTCCCGTAGGAAGTTTCACTTTGCACTTACGAGATGAAGGAAACACTCGGCATGCGTGTCGCAATACTGGATGACGAGCCCGCTGAACTGCGCCGGGTTGAACAGACACTGCGACAGATCCCCGTAGCGGGAGAGCAGGTGTGGACGTTGCATAGCTTCGAGCGGGGAGAGGACTTGCTACGGCAACTTCGGCGGGAGACCTTCGATCTGCTGATCCTCGACTGGCAACTGCCCGATATCAGCGGCCTGGCGTTGTTGCGCTGGACCCGTGAACACATGGACGTGCCACCGGCCGCGATCATGCTCACCAGTCGCGATACCGAAAGCGATATCGTCCAGGCGTTGAACGCCGGGGCCGACGATTACGTGAGCAAACCGTTTCGTCCCAACGAACTGATGGCTCGAGTCAGCGCGGTGCTTCGTCGGCATGGGCTGCAACGCGCGGCAGCCACCGAAATACTGACCTTCAATGACCTTGAATTCGACGACGCCGAACTCACCGTCACCCGCGCCGCCACCCCCATCAACCTGACCGAACGGGAATACCGACTCGCTCGCTGCCTGTTCGCCAATCTGGGCCGACCTTTGTCCCGCGAATACTTGTATGAGCGCTTTTGGACCCATGAAGAAATAGTCTCCTCCCGCCCGCTGGATACTCATATTTATCGCCTGCGCAACAAGCTGGGCCTGACAGCCAATCGCGGTTGGCAACTGCTGACGATTTACGGGTATGGGTATCGGCTCGAGAGCGTGGCCACTGCTAGCGAATGACGACCTTTCGACGATCAATAAAAAAGGCCAACGCTAAGCGTTGGCCTTTTTTATTTAGCGGTCCTGCCGGATCAGAAGTCCAGGTTGGAAACCGCCAAGGCGTTACTTTCGATGAAGTCACGGCGAGGTTCGACCGCATCACCCATCAGGGTGTTGAAGATCTGGTCCGCGCCAATGGCGTCCTCGATGGTCACTTTGAGCATCCGGCGCTGGCTCGGGTCCATGGTGGTTTCCCACAGCTGATCCGGGTTCATTTCGCCCAGACCTTTGTAGCGCTGGATGGTATGACGCTTGGTGCTTTCAGCCATCAGCCATTCAAGGGCTTCCTTGAACTCGGTGACCGGCTTCTTGCGCTCGCCGCGCTGGATATACGCGCCGTCGTCCAGCAAGGTGCTCAATTGAGCGCCCAACGACACAACAGTCTTGTAATCGTTGCTGCCGAAGAAATCGCGGTTGAAGGTGATGTAGTTCGACAGGCCGTGGGAGATCAGCTCGACCTCTGGCAGCCAGACGTTACGTTCACGGTCTTCACGCAGGCTGGCTTTGTAAACCAGGCCGGATTTCTCGACGGTGCGCAGGCGAACTTCGAACTGAGCCATCCAATCCTGCATCGCTGCGTGATCGGACAGTTGCTCCATGCTCACCGCTGGCAGGTAGATGAAGTGCTCGGTCAGTTCCTGCGGGTACAGGCGCGACAAACGCTTGAGGGTCTTCATCACCAGACGGAAGTCATTCACCAGACGCTCAAGCGCTTCACCGGAGATACCGGGGGCTTCTTCGTTCAGGTGCAGGCTCGCGTCTTCCAGGGCCGACTGCGTCATGTACTCTTCCATGGCGTCGTCGTCTTTGATGTATTGCTCTTGCTTGCCTTTCTTGACCTTGTACAGCGGCGGCTGAGCGATGTAGATGTAACCGCGCTCGATCAACTCCGGCAACTGACGGAAGAAGAAGGTCAGCAACAGGGTACGGATGTGCGAACCGTCGACGTCAGCATCGGTCATGATGATGATGTTGTGATAACGCAGCTTGTCGATGTTGTACTCGTCGCGGCCAATGCCGCAGCCCAACGCGGTGATCAAGGTGCCCACTTCTTGCGAAGAGATCATCTTGTCGAAGCGTGCCTTCTCTACGTTCAGGATCTTGCCCTTGAGCGGCAGGATGGCCTGGGTGCGACGGTTGCGTCCCTGCTTGGCGGAGCCACCAGCAGAGTCACCTTCCACGAGGTACAGTTCGGAAAGGGCAGGGTCTTTTTCCTGGCAGTCAGCCAGTTTGCCCGGCAGGCCGGCGATGTCCAGCGCGCCTTTGCGGCGGGTCATCTCACGGGCCTTGCGCGCTGCTTCACGCGCACGCGCCGCGTCGATCATCTTGCCGACGACCAGCTTGGCTTCGTTCGGGTTCTCCAGCAGGAAGTCAGAGAAGTACTTGCCCATTTCCTGTTCAACCGCGGTCTTCACTTCGGAAGACACCAGCTTGTCTTTGGTCTGGGAGCTGAACTTGGGATCCGGCACTTTTACCGAAATGATCGCTGTCAGGCCTTCGCGGGCATCGTCACCGGTGGTGGCAACTTTGTGCTTCTTCGCCAGACCTTCAGCTTCGATGTAGGTGTTCAGGTTACGCGTCAGTGCGGAACGGAAACCCACCAGGTGAGTACCGCCATCGCGCTGTGGAATGTTGTTGGTGAAGCACAACAGGTTCTCGTTGAAGCTGTCGTTCCACTGCAGGGCGATTTCCACGCCGATGCCGTCTTCACGCTGGATGTTGAAGTGGAACACCTGGTTGACCGCAGTCTTGTTGGTGTTCAGGTATTCAACGAACGCACGCAGACCACCTTCATACTTGAACAACTCTTCCTTGCCGCTGCGCTCATCCTTGAGGACGATGCCGACACCGGAGTTGAGGAAGGACAGTTCGCGAATCCGCTTGGCCAGGATGTCCCAGCTGAAGTGGATGTTCTTGAAGGTTTCAGCCGAAGGCTTGAAGTGGATCTGGGTGCCAGTGGTTTCGCTTTCGCCAACGATTTTCATCGGCTCTTGCGGAACACCGTGGACATAAGTCTGTTCCCAGATTTTTCCGCTGCGGCGAACGGTCAGGATCAGTTCTTTGGACAGTGCGTTCACCACCGACACACCTACACCGTGCAGACCGCCGGATACCTTGTAGGAGTTGTCGTCGAACTTACCGCCGGCGTGCAGCACGGTCATGATGACCTCGGCCGCCGAGACGCCTTCTTCTTTGTGCACGTCTACCGGGATGCCACGACCGTTGTCGCGAACGGTGATGGACTCGTCTGGGTGGATGATAATGCTGATGTCGTCGCAATGGCCGGCCAAAGCTTCGTCGATCGAGTTATCGACCACCTCGAACACCATGTGGTGCAGACCACTGCCATCGTCAGTGTCACCAATGTACATACCGGGACGTTTGCGTACGGCATCCAGGCCTTTCAGCACTTTAATGCTCGTTGAGTCGTACGTATTTTCTTCGCTCAATGCCTTCACTCCCGATGGTCGTGGGTCTGGGTGATACGGCCCTGTTCCACGTGGAACAGAGCGACTGGCGTTTCCGTCTGCCAGCCTTCCCTCAATAATTCGTGATCTACACAGGTGATAAAGACCTGGCAGCGTAAGTCTTCCAGCAAGCGGCAAAGCGCGCGACGGTGATGCTCGTCCAGTTCGGACGGCAGGTCATCCACCAGATAAATACACTGGCCGCGACGGGCCTGGCTAACCAAGTGCCCTTGGGCGATCCGCAATGCACAGACCACCAACTTCTGCTGGCCACGAGACAAGATGTCCGCGGCGTTATGTGCGCCCAATCTAAGACGCAAATCAGCGCGTTGTGGTCCGGCTTGGGTATGACCCATTTGCTGATCCCGTTGAAGGGATCCGGCGAGCACTGCACTCAACTCACGGTCTTTGTCCCAGCCTCGGTAATAGCTGAGCGTTAAGCCCTCAAGCTCAACCAGTTCGCTCAAGGTCTGTTCAAAGACTGGTTTCAAGGCTTTGATGTAAGCGCGGCGGTATTCATCTATTTCAGCGCTGGCCTGGCACAGTTCCCTGTCCCAAACCGCTTGCGAAACGGCGTCAAGTGTACCATGTCGCAGCCAAGAGTTTCTCTGGCGCAAGGCCTTCTGCAAGCGCTGCCACGTGGACATGAATCGGGGTTCCACGTGGAACACACCCCAGTCGAGAAACTGTCGGCGAATCTTCGGCGCACCTTCCAGCAGGCGGAAGCTGTCCGGGTTGATCAACTGTAATGGCAGGATCTCTGCCAGTTGCGCAGCACTTCGCGCGTTCTGCCCATCGATGCGGATCTGGAACTCACCCTGCCGGTCACGAGATATCCCCAACGCGCTGTGTCCACCCTCGGCCAGTTCGACCTGGCCAAACACAGTACACGCCAATTGCTCGTATTGAATGACGGGTAATAGACGGCTGCTACGAAACGAACGGGCAAGCCCCAGCAGATGAATGGCTTCCAGAACACTGGTTTTGCCGCTGCCGTTGGCGCCGTAAAGAATGTTGATTCGGGGGGAAGGGGAGAAGGTCACCGGGTGCAGATTGCGCACCGCGGTGACCGAGACGCGACTTAAGGACATCTAGGTTCTGCTGAGCATGTTTACAGACGCATCGGCATGACAACGTAAGCCGAGTCGTCGTTGTCGGACTCTTGTACCAGCGCACTGCTGTTGGAGTCGGACAGGATCAAGCGAACCTGCTCGGTGGTCATCACGCCCAGTACGTCAAGCAGATAGCTCACGTTGAAGCCGATTTCCAGAGAGCCGCCGTTGTACTCAACGCCCACTTCTTCTTCCGCTTCTTCCTGCTCCGGGTTGTTCGCCTGGATCTTCAGCTGACCATTGGCCAGTTGCAGACGGATGCCACGGTACTTCTCGTTGGACAGAATCGCGGTACGGCTAAACGCTTCACGCAAGGCTTGGCGATCGCCGAGTACCAGCTTGTCGCCGCCTTTAGGCAGAACACGCTCGTAGTCAGGGAATTTACCGTCGACCAGTTTCGAGGTGAAGGTGAACTCGCCGGTGGTGGCGCGGATGTGGTGCTGGCCCAGCACGATGCTGACATTGCCGTCCGGTTCGGTCAGCAGACGCGCCAGTTCCAGAATACCTTTGCGTGGCACGATCACCTGATGACGATCCGGCTGACCGATATCGGCCTGCATCGAACACATGGCCAGACGGTGACCGTCGGTGGCCACGGCGCGGATGATCCCGGCCGAGACTTCCAGCAGCATGCCGTTGAGGTAGTAACGTACGTCCTGCTGCGCCATCGCGAAGCTGGTGCGTTCAATCAGACGACGCAGTTTGCTTTGCTCAAGGCTGCAGGTCAGCGAGCCTGGGCCTTCTTCCACCGTCGGGAAGTCATTGGCCGGCAGGGTCGATAGAGTGAAACGGCTACGGCCGGCCTTCACCACGAGCTTCTGCTCATCGACCTTGATGTCGATCAGCGCATCGTTGGGCAAGCTCTTGCAGATGTCCATCAGCTTGCGCGCAGGCACAGTGATGGAACCCGGGTCCGCAGGTTCTTCGAGTTGTACACGACCGACCAGCTCGACTTCCAGGTCGGTACCGGTCAGCGACAGTTGCTGGCCTTCGACAACCAGCAGCACGTTGGAGAGCACCGGCAAGGTCTGTCGGCGCTCGACGACGCCTGCGACCAGTTGCAGGGGTTTCAACAGGGCTTCGCGTTGAATGGTGAAATGCATGGTCTAGTCCCTTGCCTTAATAAGCTGCGCTGGTGTTCATCAAGTAGTCAGTGTACGCAGCAGGTTCTTATAGTCCTCGCGGATGTCCGCGTCGGATTCCTTAAGCTCGTTGATCTTGCGGCAGGCGTGCAAAACAGTCGTGTGGTCACGGCCGCCAAACACATCGCCGATTTCCGGCAGGCTGTGGTTGGTCAGTTCCTTGGACAACGCCATGGCGACCTGACGCGGACGTGCTACCGAGCGTGAACGACGCTTGGACAGCAAGTCGGAGATCTTGATCTTGTAATACTCGGCGACGGTGCGCTGAATGTTATCCACAGACACCAGTTTGTCTTGCAGCGCCAACAAGTCTTTCAGGGATTCGCGAATCAGCTCGATGGTGATGTCGCGGCCCATGAAGTGTGAATGGGCGATCACGCGTTTGAGCGCGCCTTCCAGTTCACGGACGTTGGAGCGAATACGCTGGGCAATGAAGAACGCCGCGTCGTGTGGCAGATCGACTTTGGCCTGGTCGGCCTTTTTCATCAGGATCGCCACGCGGGTTTCCAGCTCCGGCGGCTCGACGGCAACCGTCAGGCCCCAGCCGAAACGTGACTTCAGGCGCTCTTCAAGGCCTTCGATTTCTTTCGGATAGCGGTCACTGGTAAGAATGACCTGCTGGCCACCTTCAAGCAGGGCGTTGAAGGTGTGGAAAAACTCTTCCTGAGAGCGTTCCTTGCGGGCGAAGAACTGAATGTCATCGATCAGCAACGCATCCACCGAGCGGTAGAAGCGCTTGAACTCGTTGATCGCATTCAGCTGCAAGGCCTTGACCATGTCCGCAACGAAACGCTCGGAATGCAGGTACACAACCTTGGCATTCGGATTCTTCTTTAACAGGTGGTTACCCACCGCGTGCATCAAGTGGGTTTTACCCAAGCCGACGCCGCCATAAAGGAAGAGCGGGTTGTAGCCGTGCTTGGGGTTGTCCGCCACCTGCCAGGCCGCAGCCCGGGCCAGTTGGTTGGACTTGCCTTCGACGAAGTTCTCGAAGGTAAAGGTGCGGTTCAGGTAACTGGTGTGCTTGAGTGCGCCTTCGACCTGCACCGTACGCTGTTCGGAGCGAACCGGGGCTTGTTGCGAGCTGGCACCGGCCATTGGATCGAAGCTGTCGCGGGACGGCTCTTCACTGACCTCGGCTACTTTTTGTGTCGCACGTTTGGTCGAGGCTGCTGCCGGGGCTGGCGCCGGAGCGCTGACAGGCGCTTGAGCGGCCTGAGCCTGGGACGCCGCAGCGGCCAACGGGGCATTGGGTGCCGCACGCGGTGCCGAACTGCGTTTGCTGCCTATTAATAAGGAAAGCGCCGGCGCCAGGCCATTGCCATGCTCATCCAGCAGTTCAAGGACGCGGCCCAGGTACTTTTCATTGACCCAGTCGAGAACAAAACGATTCGGCGCGTAGACACGCAGCTCGTCGCCTTCGGCTTCGACCTGTAGTGGACGGATCCAAGTGTTGAATTGTTGGGCAGGCAGCTCATCGCGCAAAAGCTCAACGCACTGCTGCCAAAGTTCCACTGACACGGATATCCCCTAAGTTGAAAGCCGGTGAGGCAAAAACAAGGGGTCATTGTAGCGACCAGACGTCCACTTATCCACATGCAGGTTGCGCACAGGGCATGATTTATCAATGCGTTAACCCTGGAAAAGAAGACCAACGGTATGTGCATAAGCTCTGTGGATAACCGCCCATGAGGGCACTGGACAAGTGGGGGCGAAACTCGGTGGATAACCTGCCTGTGGATAACCAGCCGTTCCACACACAGCTTATCCGACAGCGCAGCACAGGCTGACCACCGTTTTCCACCGTGGTTGTCATTCTCTGTACATCACGGTTTAGAGGGCCTGAAGGTAGTTATCCACAGATTAACGTGGCCCTAGCTTTTATAAGCTTTACAGAAAAGCTTTAAATAATTCCCTTCTTTATTTCTATATCTAGCGAACGACTGTCGGCGAGCAAATCGTCTGGAGATCTATTTATAAGGAAACGCTGGTTGGAAATTGACCTAGAGGCTTGCTTTCTCTAGAATCCCCGGTCTCTTAAAACGGGGGCCATTCCGGCCCGTTGTGGACGAACCAGGTAACACGACAATGAAACGTACTTTCCAACCAAGCACTATCAAACGCGCTCGTACCCACGGTTTCCGTGCTCGCATGGCTACCAAGAACGGTCGTGCCGTTCTGTCGCGTCGTCGCGCCAAAGGTCGTGCGCGTCTGGCAGTTTGATAAGCCGGCACTGGAGGTGAGTCAGGACTTCAGTCGGGAAAAGCGTCTGCTTACTCCCCGGCATTTCAAGGCAGTCTTTGACTCCCCTACCGGCAAGGTTCCGGGGAAAAATCTCCTGCTCCTTGCGCGCAATAACGATCTTGATCACCCCCGTCTCGGGCTGGTTATCGGGAAAAAGAGCGTAAAGCTCTCCGTCGAGCGCAATCGCCTCAAACGTCTGATGCGCGAATCGTTTCGCCTGAACCAGGATTTACTGGTCGGTTGGGACATTGTTATCGTCGCGCGCAAAGGTTTGGGTGACGTAGAAAGCCCCGAATTGATTCAGCATTTCGACAAACTCTGGAAACGTCTGGCACGCAGCAAGCCGGTACCAGCAGTCAAAACCGAAACTGTAGGGGTAGACAGTACCGATGCGTAAACTGGCACTCGTTCCGATCCAGTTTTATCGCTATGCCATCAGTCCCCTGATGGCCAGTCACTGTCGTTTCTACCCCAGTTGTTCCTGCTACGCGTATGAAGCCATAGAAAATCATGGCCTTCTGCGCGGTGGCTGGCTGACCTTTCGTCGTTTAGGTCGCTGTCATCCGTGGAATCCCGGTGGTTATGACCCGGTTCCATCTATCCCTACCTCCCGTTCTTCTTCGATGGCCGAGTAATCATGGATATCAAACGCACGATCCTGATCGTCGCCCTGGCAATCGTGTCCTACGTTATGGTCCTTAAATGGAACCAGGACTATGGCCAGGCTGCCCTGCCGACTCAGAATGTTGCTTCCAGTACTACCGCACCGGGCCTACCGGATACGGCGACTGGCAATAATGCTTCTGTCAGTGACGACATTCCACGCGCCGCAAGCGATACCAGTGCAACTGCACCTGCTGAAACACCAGTAGCTGCAAGCAAAGACCTCATCCAGATCAAAACGGATGTGCTCAACCTGGCAATCGACCCACAAGGTGGCGATGTTGCCCAGTTGACGTTGCCGCTGTATCCACGTCGCCAGGATCATCCGGAAATTCCATTCCAGCTGTTTGATAACGGCAACGAGCGGACTTATCTGGCTCAGAGTGGCCTGATCGGCACCAACGGTCCGGACGCAAGTCCTGCCGGTCGTCCGGTTTACTCCTCCGAGAAGAAGATTTATCAACTGGCTGACGGTCAAGACCAATTGGTCGCAGACCTGAAGTTCAGCAAGGACGGTGTCAACTACATCAAGCGTTTCACGCTGAAACGTGGCCTGTATGACGTAACCGTTTCCTACCTGATCGACAACCAGAGCGCTCAGCCCTGGTCCGGTGCAATGTTCGCGCAATTGAAGCGTGATGCCAGCTCCGACCCTTCTTCCAGCACCGCCACCGGCACCGCGACTTACCTGGGCGCCGCCCTGTGGACAAGTAACGAGCCGTACAAGAAAGTGTCGATGAGCGACATGGACAAGGCTCAGCTGAAAGAAACTGTCACTGGTGGTTGGGTTGCCTGGTTGCAGCACTACTTCGTGACTGCGTGGATTCCGGTCAAGGGCGAAAACAACATCGTCCAGACCCGTAAAGACAGCAAAGGCAACTACATCATCGGCTACACCGCCCCGGCAATAACTGTCGCACCAGGTGCGAAAGCTGAAACCAGCGCCGTTCTGTACGCCGGTCCGAAAAGCCAGGCTGTGCTGAAAGAGTTGTCCCCAGGTCTGGAACTGACTGTCGACTACGGCATTCTGTGGTTCATTGCCCAGCCAATCTTCTGGCTGCTGCAACATATCCACGCGCTGGTCGGTAACTGGGGCTGGTCGATCATCTTCCTGACCATGCTGATCAAGGGGATCTTCTTCCCGCTGTCGGCTGCTAGCTACAAATCCATGGCGCGCATGCGTGCAGTGGCACCGAAACTGGCCGCGCTGAAGGAGCAACATGGCGACGACCGGCAGAAAATGTCGCAAGCCATGATGGAGCTGTACAAGAAAGAGAAGATCAATCCGCTGGGTGGCTGCTTGCCAATCCTCGTGCAGATGCCGGTTTTCCTTTCGCTGTACTGGGTTCTGCTGGAAAGCGTGGAAATGCGCCAGGCGCCGTTCATGCTGTGGATTACTGACCTGTCGATCAAGGATCCGTTCTTCATTCTGCCGATCATCATGGGTGCAACCATGTTCATCCAGCAGCAGTTGAACCCGACTCCTCCGGATCCGATGCAGGCGAAGGTCATGAAAATGATGCCAATCATCTTCACCTTCTTCTTCCTGTGGTTCCCGGCGGGTCTGGTACTGTACTGGGTAGTGAACAACGTATTGTCGATTGCCCAACAGTGGTACATCACGCGTAAGATCGAAGCGGCTACCAAAAAAGCCGAGGCGTAACTTACTCTGTGGATAACCACTCAAAACGCCCCCTAGTGGGGCGTTTTGCTATCTGTCACTTTTGTCTGGATACCGGTTTATGAGCGTTCCTCGTGAAACCATCGCTGCCGTCGCCACCGCTCAAGGTCGCGGCGGGGTGGGCATCGTCCGTATTTCCGGGCCGCTGGCGAGTCTGGCGGCCAAAGCCATCAGCGGCCGTGAATTGAAACCGCGGTTTGCCCATTACGGCCCGTTCCTCAGTGCAAACGAAGAGGTGCTGGACGAAGGCATCGCGCTTTATTTCCCGGGACCGAACTCGTTCACCGGCGAAGATGTGCTTGAGCTGCAGGGCCACGGCGGGCCGATCGTTCTGGATATGCTGCTCAAACGTTGTCTGGAACTGGGCTGTCGTCTGGCCCGGCCGGGGGAATTCAGCGAGCGCGCCTTCCTCAACGACAAGCTCGATCTGGCTCAGGCCGAAGCCATTGCCGACTTGATCGAGGCAAGTTCTGCACAGGCAGCACGAAACGCCCTGCGTTCGTTGCAGGGTGCGTTTTCCCAGCGTGTGCATAACCTCACTGAGCAACTGATAGGCCTGCGTATTTACGTCGAAGCAGCCATCGACTTCCCCGAAGAAGAAATCGACTTCCTCGCCGACGGTCATGTCCTGAGCATGCTCGACAAAGTGCGCGACGAATTATCCACAGTACTGCGTGAAGCCGGGCAAGGGGCCTTGCTTCGCGACGGTATGACCGTGGTCATCGCCGGCCGGCCGAATGCCGGCAAATCCAGCCTTCTGAATGCCTTGGCCGGACGTGAAGCTGCGATCGTGACCGAGATCGCCGGTACTACCCGGGACATTCTTCGCGAACATATCCACATCGATGGCATGCCGTTGCACGTGGTTGACACTGCCGGCCTGCGCGATACCGATGATCAGGTGGAGAAAATTGGCGTCGAACGGGCATTGAAAGCCATCGGCGAGGCAGATCGGGTATTGCTGGTGGTCGATGCCACAGCTCCCGAGGCCCTTGATCCCTTTGCCTTGTGGCCTGAATTCCTCGAAACCCGCCCGGATCCGGCGAAAGTTACGCTGATCCGCAACAAGGCTGACCTGACGGGGGAAGCGATTGCCCTGGAAGTCAGCAACGATGGCCACGTTACGATCAGCCTCAGTGCGAGGTCTGCCGGTGAAGGCCTGGAGTTGCTGCGTGAGCACCTCAAGGCCTGCATGGGTTACGAGCAGACGTCCGAAAGCAGCTTCAGTGCTCGCAGACGTCACCTGGAGGCACTGCGTCATGCGAGCGCATCCCTCGAGCATGGCCGTGCGCAACTGACATTAGCGGGGGCCGGTGAGTTGCTGGCCGAAGATTTGCGGCAGGCGCAGCAGTCTTTGGGCGAAATCACCGGAGCATTCAGCTCTGATGATCTGCTGGGAAGGATCTTTTCCAGCTTCTGTATCGGTAAATAAGTCCCTTCAGCCGTTCACAGACAGGCCATTCGGGCCTGTCTTTTCTCTCCTTTCCTGAAATTTTTCCCCAGTGCCGAGCAGATTCTTCGCTTGAGCGGATTCCCCTTGCCCGGGATTTGCTCATTCGGCGGCTTTTCTGTGGATTAAGCTCTGTGAATAAGTGCCGCTAAGGGCAGTTGATAACAGGGCCTGAAAACTGAAGATAATCACCTCTGTGGATAACCATCCCTTTAATCCACAGGCTTACACCGGTTATCCAAGGGCCTCCTTGGTACATGACCACAGGGTTTTGAATCTCTGTACACATTGAAAATAAAGGGCTGTACCAATCTATCCACAGAAAGGTGGCTCAGTAGAAATAAACATAAAAACAAAGATTTAATAAATTTCTCTCTTTTTAATTTCTATAACCCCGACTTCTCCACAGCTGGTTAAATTTTGTGCAAAGGGTTCTTTAGGAAGGGCGAAGTCCCTATACTTGCCGACCAGGTCCAAAAACCTGAGCTCAAACTATTTCCGGATTACCTGACTGAAGCAGGCACGAGGTGCGTGGTGGATTTCCCTTCCCGTTTTGAAGTGATCGTCATCGGCGGCGGTCATGCCGGTACCGAGGCAGCACTGGCGTCAGCACGTATGGGGGCAAAAACCCTGTTGCTGACGCATAACGTGGAAACCCTCGGTGCCATGAGTTGCAACCCAGCCATTGGCGGTATCGGCAAAAGCCATCTGGTTAAAGAAATCGATGCCCTGGGTGGCGCGATGGCCATGGCTACCGATAAAGGTGGTATTCAGTTTCGCGTATTGAACAGCCGCAAAGGCCCAGCCGTGCGTGCAACCCGCGCTCAGGCAGATCGGGTTCTGTACAAGGCCGCTGTCCGCGAAGCTTTGGAAAACCAGCCGAACCTGTGGATATTTCAACAAGCTGCTGACGACCTGATCGTCGAGCAGGAACAAGTGCGCGGTGTTGTCACCCAAATGGGTCTGCGTTTCTTCGCAGATTCCGTGGTGTTGACCACCGGTACCTTCCTCGGTGGACTTATCCACATCGGCATGCAGAATTATTCCGGCGGCCGCGCCGGTGATCCGCCGTCGATTGCCCTCGCTCATCGTCTGCGTGAACTGCCATTGCGTGTCGGTCGCCTGAAAACCGGTACACCGCCGCGTATCGACGGTCGCACTGTGGATTTCTCGGTGATGACCGAGCAGGCAGGGGATACGCCGATTCCGGTGATGTCGTTCATGGGCTCCAAAGAGCAACATCCGAAACAGGTCAGTTGCTGGATTACCCACACCAACGCCCGTACCCACGAAATCATTGCTGCGAACCTTGATCGTTCGCCGATGTATTCCGATGCGGGGTTGATCGAAGGCATCGGTCCGCGTTATTGCCCATCGATCGAAGACAAGATCCACCGTTTTGCCGACAAGGAAAGCCACCAGGTCTTCATCGAGCCGGAAGGTTTGACCACCCACGAGCTGTACCCGAACGGGATATCCACTTCCCTGCCGTTCGACGTGCAACTGCAGATCGTGCAATCGATCCGCGGCATGGAAAACGCGCACATCGTTCGCCCGGGCTACGCCATCGAGTACGACTACTTCGACCCGCGTGACCTGAAGTACAGCCTGGAAACCAAAGTGATCGGCGGTCTGTTCTTCGCCGGGCAAATCAACGGCACCACCGGTTACGAAGAAGCCGGCGCCCAAGGTTTGCTGGCCGGAGCCAACGCCGCACTGCGTGCGCAGGGCAAAGACGCCTGGTGCCCGCGTCGCGACGAGGCGTACATCGGCGTTTTGGTCGACGACCTGATTACCCTGGGTACCCAGGAACCGTATCGGATGTTCACATCCCGCGCCGAATACCGTTTGATCCTGCGCGAAGATAACGCCGACCTGCGTTTGACCGAGAAAGGTCGCGAATTGGGTCTGGTGGATGACGTGCGTTGGGCGGCGTTCTGCAAGAAGCGCGAAAGCATCGATCTGGAAGAGCAACGCCTGAAAAGTACCTGGGTTCGCCCGGGCACCGAGCAGGGCGATGCGATTTCCGAGAAGTTCGGTACGCCGCTGACCCACGAATACAATTTGCTCAACCTGCTGAGCCGTCCGGAAATCGACTACGCTGGTCTGATCGCCGTGACCGGTGGGGGGGCAGAAGATCCACAGGTCGCCGAACAGGTCGAAATCAAGACCAAATACGCCGGTTACATCGATCGTCAACAGGATGAAATCGCGCGCCTGCGGGCTAGCGAAGACACCAAACTGCCTGTGGATATCGATTACACGAACATCTCCGGTCTGTCGAAAGAGATCCAGAGCAAGCTCGGCGCGACCCGTCCAGAGACCCTGGGCCAGGCGTCGCGTATTCCGGGCGTGACCCCGGCAGCGATTTCGCTGTTGATGATTCATTTGAAAAAACGCGGCGCGGGCCGTCAGTTGGAGCAAAGCGCTTGAGTTCGTTGGTCACCTCGCAACACGCCGAAGAGTTATCCACAGGTGCTCGCCAGCTCGGTGTCAACCTGACGGACGCCCAGCATGCACAGCTGCTGGGTTATCTGGCCCTGTTGATAAAATGGAACAAGGCCTACAACCTCACGGCCGTGCGTGATCCGGACGAAATGGTTTCACGGCATTTGCTCGACAGCCTGAGCGTTATGTCCTTCATCGAAAACGGCCGTTGGCTGGATGTGGGCAGTGGCGGCGGCATGCCAGGGATTCCCCTGGCGATCCTGTTTCCCGAGTCGCAAGTGACCTGCCTGGACAGCAACGGCAAGAAAACCCGCTTCCTGACCCAGGTCAAACTCGAACTCAAACTGGATAACCTGCAAGTTATCCACAGTCGCGTCGAAGCCTTCCAGCCTGAACTGCCATTCAACGGGATCATTTCCCGTGCGTTCAGCAGCATGGAGAACTTCAGCAACTGGACTCGCCATTTGGGCGACGCCGAAACACGTTGGCTGGCAATGAAGGGCGTTCATCCCGCCGATGAGCTGGTAGCATTGCCGGCAGACTTCCACCTCGATAGCGAACACGCCCTGGCCGTACCCGGTTGCCAAGGCCAACGCCATCTGCTGATACTGCGCCGCACGGCATGATTGGGAACACAAGCAAGAATGGCTAAGGTATTCGCGATAGCGAACCAGAAGGGTGGTGTGGGCAAGACCACCACCTGTATCAACCTCGCAGCTTCCCTGGTCGCTACCAAGCGTCGGGTGCTGTTGATCGATCTCGATCCACAGGGCAACGCCACCATGGGTAGCGGTGTGGATAAACACGGCCTGGAAAACTCGGTCTACGACCTGCTGATCGGCGAATGCGATCTGGCCCAGGCCATGCATTATTCCGAGCACGGTGGTTACCAGTTGCTGCCGGCCAACCGCGACCTGACCGCGGCCGAAGTGGTTCTGCTGGAAATGCAGATGAAGGAAAGCCGCCTACGCAGTGCGTTGGCGCCGATCCGTGAAAACTACGATTACATTTTGATCGACTGCCCGCCGTCGCTGTCGATGTTGACGCTCAATGCGCTGGTTGCCGCCGACGGGGTGATTATCCCCATGCAGTGCGAGTATTTCGCGCTCGAAGGGTTGAGCGACCTTGTGGATAACATCAAGCGCATCGCCGAACTGCTGAACCCTAACCTGAAAGTCGAAGGCCTGTTGCGGACCATGTACGACCCGCGCCTGAGCCTGATGAACGACGTATCGGCGCAGCTCAAGGAACACTTCGGCGATCAGCTCTACGACACCGTCATTCCACGCAACATCCGCCTGGCCGAAGCGCCAAGCTATGGCATGCCGGCGCTGGCGTACGACAAGTCATCGCGGGGCGCGATTGCCTATCTGGCATTGGCGGGCGAGATGGTTCGCCGTCAGCGCAAAAACTCACGCATCGCCGCTGCTCAGGCAACTTAAGGAATCCCCATGGCCGTCAAGAAACGAGGTCTCGGACGTGGACTGGATGCACTGCTGAGTGGTCCGACTGTCAGCTCGCTGGAAGAGCAAGCGGTACAAGCCGACCAGCGTGAGTTGCAGCACCTGCCCCTGGACCTGATCCAGCGTGGCAAGTACCAGCCGCGTCGGGACATGGATCCTCAAGCGCTGGAAGAGCTGGCGCAGTCGATCAGGGCCCAGGGCGTGATGCAGCCGATCGTGGTTCGCCCGATCGGCAGCGGGCGCTTCGAAATCATCGCCGGCGAACGCCGCTGGCGTGCCAGCCAGCAGGCTGGCCAGGAAACCATCCCGGCGATGGTTCGCGATGTGCCGGATGAAACCGCCATCGCCATGGCGCTGATCGAGAACATCCAGCGTGAAGACCTCAATCCGATTGAAGAAGCGGTGGCCTTGCAGCGTTTGCAGCAGGAATTCCAGCTGACTCAGCAACAAGTGGCCGAGGCTGTGGGTAAGTCCCGCGTCACCGTCGCCAATCTGTTGCGCCTGATTTCGCTGCCGGAAGTCATCAAAACCATGCTGTCTCACGGCGACCTGGAAATGGGTCATGCCCGTGCCTTGCTCGGTTTGCCGGAAATTCAACAAGTTGAAGGGGCGCGACATGTTGTCGCACGGGGGCTGACTGTGCGCCAGACTGAAGCACTGGTTCGCCAGTGGTTGAGTGGCAAATCGGAGCCTGTGGAACCAGCAAAACCGGACCCGGATATCGCCCGGCTCGAGCAGCGTCTGGCCGAGCGCCTAGGCTCTGCGGTGCAGATCCGCCACGGAAAGAAGGGTAAGGGGCAGCTAGTGATCGGCTACAACTCTCTTGATGAACTTCAAGGTGTGCTCGCACACATCCGCTGAAACAATTCCTCATGTAGCGTGAAGTCGGAAATCACTACCTGACAGTTGAATAGGGGCAGAACCGCCCCTATACTCTGCGCGCATTTTGTCGGCACAAATTATGCCAAGTTATTGAATTCTGGCAGCCGACCATTGGGGAGCAAAAGAGATGGAAAACCGCACGCCAGACCGCTTGCCGTTCCATCGCCTGGCAGTTTTTCCGGTGTTAATGGCTCAATTTGTCGTTTTGCTGATTGCCGCTTTGGCGCTCTGGCAATGGCATGGAGTCGTTGCCGGGTACTCGGGGCTCTGCGGAGGCCTGATAGCCTTGCTTCCCAATATTTATTTCGCTCACAGGGCATTTCGGTTTTCCGGCGCCCGAGCAGCTCAAGCCATCGTCCGGTCTTTTTATGCCGGCGAGGCGGGCAAACTGATTTTGACGGCAGTGCTGTTTGCATTGACGTTCGCAGGTGTGAAGCCATTGGCGCCGTTAGCAGTATTCGGCGTCTTCGTGCTGACCCAAC
This sequence comes from Pseudomonas sp. GM79, assembly GCF_000282495.1. GTDB lineage: Bacteria > Pseudomonadota > Gammaproteobacteria > Pseudomonadales > Pseudomonadaceae > Aquipseudomonas. The sequence continues at coordinate 253,476 of NZ_AKJE01000076.1, read as the reverse complement.
TGGTTAGCTGGTTCGCTCCCCTGCTAATGAGAACAAGACTTTCGAGACCTTAGGGCGTTTGAGGCAACCATGGCAGAGACAACCGCTTCGGGCTATATCCAGCACCACTTGCAGAACCTGACCTTCGGTCAGCATCCAACTGGCGGGTGGGGTTTTGCCCACACCGCAGCAGAAGCCAAAGAAATGGGCTTCTGGGCTTTCCACGTCGATACTCTCGGCTGGTCGGTCGCGTTGGGTCTGATTTTCGTTCTTCTTTTCCGCATGGCGGCAAAGAAGGCGACTTCCGGTCAACCTGGCGGCCTGCAGAACTTCGTTGAGGTTCTGATCGAGTTCGTTGACGGCAGCGTGAAAGATACCTTTCACGGCCGTAATCCATTGATCGCACCATTGGCGCTGACGATTTTTGTCTGGGTGTTCATGATGAACGCCGTCGATTTGGTACCGGTCGACTGGATTCCGAAGCTGGCTGCCATCATGACCGGCGACCCGCACCTGGTCTTCCGTGCCGTTCCTACCACTGACCCGAACGCGACCCTGGGTATGTCCCTGTCGGTGTTCGCGTTGATCATTTTCTACAGCATCAAGGTCAAGGGCATCGGCGGCTTCATCGGCGAACTGACCCTGCACCCGTTCGGCAGCAAGAACATCTTCGTTCAAGCCCTGCTGATTCCGGTGAACTTCCTGCTGGAGTTCGTGACGCTGGTGGCCAAGCCAATCTCTCTGGCACTGCGTCTGTTCGGCAACATGTACGCCGGCGAGCTGGTCTTCATTCTGATTGCTGTGATGTTCGGCAGCGGTCTGCTCTGGCTTAGCGGCCTGGGCGTAGTTCTGCAGTGGGCGTGGGCTGTGTTCCACATCCTGATCATCACCCTGCAGGCGTTTATCTTCATGATGCTGACCATCGTCTACCTGTCGATGGCGCACGAAGAGAACCATTAAGACCAGTCTCGACTAGTCTGATGTCCCACCCGGTAAAACGGGTGGGTGCCCGAACAGGGCTATGAAACGATTTGTTTTACCGCTTTAAAATCTAAAAAACCTAAACCATACGACGTAAAAGTCGGGAGGAAAGATGGAAACTGTAGTTGGTCTAACCGCTATCGCTGTTGCACTGTTGATCGGCCTGGGCGCACTGGGTACCGCAATTGGTTTCGGCCTGTTGGGCGGCAAGTTCCTGGAAGGCGCAGCGCGTCAGCCAGAAATGGTTCCAATGCTGCAAGTTAAAATGTTCATCGTTGCCGGTCTGCTCGACGCCGTAACCATGATCGGTGTTGGTATCGCTCTGTTCTTCACCTTCGCGAACCCATTCGTTGGTCAACTCGCTGGCTAATCACTCGAACCTTCGAGTTGATTGGTGTGATGTGCAACGAACGAGCGAGGTGTTGGCGTGAACATTAATGCAACCCTGATTGGCCAATCCGTTGCGTTCTTCATTTTTGTACTGTTTTGCATGAAGTTCGTGTGGCCTCCGGTCATCGCGGCTTTGCACGAACGTCAGAAGAAGATCGCGGATGGACTGGACGCTGCCAGCCGAGCAGCTCGCGACCTGGAGTTGGCCCATGAGAAAGTGGGTCAGCAACTGCGCGAAGCGAAAGCTCAGGCAGCTGAAATCATTGAGCAAGCCAAGAAACGCGGTAATCAGATCGTTGACGAGGCTGTTGAAAAAGCCCGTCTCGACGCTGACCGTGTGAAGGTTCAGGCTCAGGCCGAGATCGAGCAGGAACTGAACAGTGTCAAAGACGCGCTGCGTGCCCAACTGGGTGCACTGGCTGTCGGCGGCGCCGAGAAGATCCTGGGTGCCACAATCGATCAAAACGCGCACGCGGAGCTGGTAAACAAACTGGCTGCTGAAATTTAAGCGAGGGCGATCATGGCAGAATTGACCACGTTGGCCCGACCTTACGCTAAGGCAGCCTTCGAGCACGCCCAGGCCCACCAGCAACTGGCCTCTTGGTCAGCCATGCTCGGCCTGGCTGCAGCAGTGTCGCAAGACGACACCATGCAGCGCGTGCTCAAGGCCCCGCGACTGACGAGCGCAAACAAGGCCGCCACGTTTATTGACGTGTGCGGCGACAAGTTTGATGCCAAGGCACAGAACTTCATTAACGTCGTTGCCGAAAACGACCGTCTCCCGCTTTTGCCGGAGATATCCGCTCTGTTCGACCTGTACAAGGCTGAACAAGAGAAGTCGGTAGACGTTGAAGTGACCAGTGCTTTTGCATTGAACCAAGAACAGCAAGACAAACTCGCCAAGGTTCTCAGTGCACGACTCAACCGGGAAGTGCGCCTGCAAGTCGAGGAAGACAAATCCCTGATTGGGGGCATTGTCATCCGCGCCGGCGACCTGGTTATCGATGGCTCGGTTCGCGGCAAACTCGCGAACCTTGCCGAAGCATTGAAATCTTGAGTTTGAAGGGGCAGCAGAGCAATGCAGCAACTCAATCCTTCCGAAATAAGTGAAATTATCAAGGGCCGCATCGACAAGCTCGATGTGACCTCTCAAGCCCGTAACGAAGGCACTGTCGTCAGCGTATCTGACGGTATCGTGCGGATTCACGGTCTGGCCGACGTCATGTACGGCGAGATGATCGAGTTTCCGGGCGGCGTCTTCGGTATGGCTCTCAACCTTGAGCAAGACTCTGTAGGTGCCGTTGTATTGGGCTCCTACCAGTCTCTGGCTGAAGGCATGAGCGCCAAGTGCACCGGCCGCATCCTCGAAGTTCCGGTTGGTAAGGAACTGCTGGGTCGCGTAGTCGACGCACTGGGTAACCCAGTTGACGGCAAAGGTCCGCTGAACAACACCGAGACCGATGCGGTCGAGAAAGTTGCTCCAGGCGTGATCTGGCGTAAGTCGGTAGACCAGCCTGTACAGACTGGCTACAAGGCTGTCGATGCCATGATCCCTGTCGGCCGTGGCCAGCGTGAGCTGATCATCGGTGACCGTCAGATCGGTAAAACCGCTCTGGCGATCGACGCGATCATCAACCAGAAAGACAGCGGCATTTTCTGCGTCTACGTAGCAATCGGTCAGAAGCAATCGACCATCGCCAACGTTGTTCGCAAGCTGGAAGAAAACGGCGCACTGGCTAACACCATCGTCGTGGCGGCGAGCGCTTCGGAATCTGCAGCACTGCAGTTCCTGGCTCCGTACTCCGGTTGCACCATGGGTGAATTCTTCCGCGACCGCGGTGAAGACGCGCTGATCGTTTATGACGATCTGTCCAAGCAAGCAGTGGCTTACCGCCAGATTTCCCTGCTGCTGCGCCGTCCACCAGGCCGTGAAGCTTACCCAGGCGACGTGTTCTATCTCCACTCCCGTCTGCTGGAGCGCGCATCCCGCGTTTCGGAAGAATACGTAGAGAAGTTCACCAACGGCGCAGTGACCGGCAAAACCGGTTCCCTGACCGCACTGCCGATCATCGAAACCCAGGCTGGCGACGTTTCCGCGTTCGTTCCGACCAACGTGATTTCCATCACCGACGGTCAGATCTTCCTGGAATCGGCCATGTTCAACTCCGGGATCCGTCCTGCAGTGAACGCCGGTGTTTCGGTATCCCGTGTGGGTGGTGCCGCTCAGACCAAGATCATCAAGAAGCTGTCCGGTGGTATCCGTACCGCTCTGGCTCAGTACCGTGAACTGGCGGCATTCGCCCAGTTCGCTTCTGACCTGGACGAAGCGACCCGTAAGCAACTTGAGCATGGTCAGCGCGTTACCGAGCTGATGAAGCAGAAGCAATACGCACCAATGTCGATCGCTGACATGGCGCTGTCGCTGTATGCCGCTGAGCGTGGGTTCCTGACTGACGTCGAAATCGCCAAGATCGGCAGCTTTGAACAAGCGCTGATTGCTTTCTTCAACCGCGATCACGCCGAATTGATGGCGAAGATCAACGTGAAGGGTGACTTCAATGACGAAATCGACGCTGGCATGAAAGCCGGTATCGAGAAGTTCAAGGCCACCCAAACCTGGTAAGCCGCAGCGGGAGCCGCAAGGCTCCCGCTTGCTAACCTGATAGGTGTTACATGGCAGGCGCAAAAGAGATTCGCAGTAAGATTGCGAGCATCAAAAGCACGCAAAAGATTACCAGCGCCATGGAAAAAGTGGCGGTCAGTAAAATGCGCAAGGCACAAATGCGCATGGCTGCTAGCCGTCCTTACGCGGAGCGCATCCGCCAGGTTATTGGCCATCTGGCCAACGCCAACCCGGAATATCGCCACCCATTCATGATCGACCGTGAAGTAAAGCGCGTCGGTTACGTTGTGGTGAGCAGTGACCGTGGTCTGTGTGGTGGCTTGAACACCAACCTGTTCAAGGCCCTGGTCAAGGACATGGCGGTAAACCGCGAAAACGGCGTCGAGATTGATCTGTGTGTAGTGGGTAGCAAAGGTGCGGCTTTCTTCCGCAACTTCGGCGGTAACGTCGTTGCAGCTATCAGCCACCTGGGTGAAGAGCCGTCGATCAATGACTTGATCGGCAGCGTCAAGGTGATGCTGGATGCCTACCTGGACGGCCGTATTGACCGCCTGTCCGTGGTATCCAACAAGTTCATCAACACCATGACGCAATCGCCTACCGTGGAGCAGTTGATTCCACTGGTGGCAACCCCGGATCAAGAACTCAAGCACCACTGGGATTATCTGTACGAACCGGACGCCAAAGAGCTGCTTGACGGCTTGATGGTCCGTTACGTGGAGTCGCAGGTCTACCAGGCGGTGGTCGAGAACAACGCGGCTGAACAAGCTGCGCGGATGATCGCGATGAAGAACGCTACCGACAACGCCGGTGATTTGATCAGCGATTTGCAGCTGGTCTACAACAAGGCGCGTCAGGCTGCGATCACCCAAGAGATCTCGGAAATCGTCGGCGGCGCTGCCGCGGTTTAACGGTTCAAATATTCAGAGGATCCAGCTATGAGTAGCGGACGTATCGTTCAAATCATCGGCGCCGTTATCGACGTGGAATTTCCACGCGACAGCGTACCGAGCATCTACAACGCGCTGAAAGTAGTGAGCGCGGCCGAAACCACCCTGGAAGTTCAGCAACAGCTGGGCGACGGCGTGGTTCGTACCATTGCGATGGGTTCCACCGAGGGCTTGAAGCGCGGTCTGGAAGTCACTGACTCTGGCACAGCTATCTCCGTACCAGTCGGTAAAGCGACCCTGGGCCGGATCATGGACGTTCTGGGTAACCCGATCGACGAAGCTGGCCCGATCGACACCGAAGAGCGCTGGGGCATTCACCGTCCTGCGCCAACCTTCGCTGAACAAGCGGGCGGCAACGACCTGCTGGAAACCGGCATCAAGGTTATCGACCTGGTTTGCCCGTTCGCCAAGGGTGGTAAAGTCGGTCTGTTCGGTGGTGCCGGTGTAGGCAAAACCGTAAACATGATGGAACTGATCCGTAACATCGCCATCGAGCACAGCGGTTATTCCGTGTTCGCCGGTGTGGGTGAGCGTACTCGTGAGGGTAACGACTTCTACCACGAGATGAAGGATTCCAACGTTCTGGACAAAGTGGCACTGGTTTACGGTCAGATGAACGAGCCGCCGGGTAACCGTCTGCGCGTAGCATTGACCGGCCTGACCATGGCCGAGAAGTTCCGTGACGAAGGTAACGACGTTCTGCTGTTCGTCGACAACATCTATCGTTACACCCTGGCCGGTACTGAAGTATCCGCACTGCTGGGCCGTATGCCTTCCGCAGTAGGTTACCAGCCGACCCTGGCCGAAGAGATGGGTACTCTGCAAGAGCGTATCACTTCGACCAAAAACGGTTCGATCACCTCGATCCAGGCGGTATACGTACCGGCGGATGACTTGACTGACCCGTCGCCAGCGACCACCTTCGCCCACTTGGACGCCACCGTCGTTCTGTCCCGTGACATCGCATCCCTGGGTATCTACCCGGCGGTCGATCCACTCGACTCGACTTCGCGCCAGCTGGACCCGAACGTAATCGGCCAGGACCACTACGACACCGCTCGCGGCGTACAGTATGTTCTGCAGCGTTACAAAGAACTGAAGGACATCATTGCGATCCTGGGTATGGACGAGCTGTCGGAAGCCGACAAGCAGTTGGTAAACCGTGCTCGTAAGATCCAGCGTTTCTTGTCGCAGCCGTTCTTCGTGGCTGAAGTCTTCACCGGTGCATCGGGTAAATACGTTTCCCTGAAAGACACCATTGCTGGCTTCAAAGGCATCCTCAACGGTGACTACGACCACCTGCCAGAACAAGCGTTCTACATGGTCGGCGGCATCGAAGAAGCGATCGAGAAAGCCAAGAAACTGTAATCCCGGCGCCCGGCAACGGGCGCTAATTTAGGTTGAGGCAATCAGATGGCTATGACAGTCCATTGCGATATCGTCAGCGCGGAAGGGGAAATCTTTTCCGGCCTGGTCGAGATGGTGGTTGCGCACGGTGCACTGGGTGATCTTGGTATCGCCCTGGGTCACGCGCCGCTGATCACCAATCTCAAGCCGGGTCCGATCCGCCTGATCAAGCAGGGCGGGGAAGAGGAGGTGTATTACATCTCCGGTGGTTTCCTCGAGGTTCAGCCGAACATGGTCAAGGTTCTTGCCGACACCGTGCAACGTGCTGCCGACCTGGATGAAGCCTCCGCTCGGGAAGCAGTTCAGGCTGCCGAGAAGGCCCTGCATGACAAAGGCGCAGAGTTCGATTACGGAGCTGCTGCCGCACGTCTGGCCGAGGCTGCAGCTCAGCTGCGCACCGTCCAGCAGATCCGCAAGAAGTTCGGCCACTAATAGGCCATCGACTTATTGCGCGATTGATTAAAAAGGGTAGCCTCGGCTACCCTTTTTTCTTTTCCGACTTTCATCACCCGGTCGCAGCCGCTGACCCCCCAGGATTAGTAGTCTGTCATGTCTCTTGAAATCGTTATCCTCGCTGCCGGCCAAGGCACGCGCATGCGTTCGGCCTTGCCTAAAGTCCTGCATCCTGTTGCCGGTAACTCAATGCTTGGCCATGTTATCCACACGGCCCGGCAACTAGATCCACAACGCATCCATGTGGTGATCGGACATGGTGCCGAAGCGGTGCGCGAGCGTCTGGCGGCCGATGACCTGAATTTCGTCCTGCAGGATCAACAGCTGGGTACCGGACATGCGGTGGCCCAGGCTGTGCCGTTCATCGAGTCCGATACCGTGCTGATTCTTTACGGCGACGTACCCTTGATCGAAGTCGAAACCCTGCAACGGTTGCTCAAGCTGGCTGCACCGCAGCAACTGGGCCTGTTGACTGTCGAGCTGGATGACCCGACGGGTTACGGCCGCATCGTCCGCAATGCCGCCGGCAAGGTTACCGCCATCGTCGAGCAGAAAGACGCCAACGACGCCGAACGCGCCATTACTGAAGGTAATACAGGCATCCTGGCAGTTCCTTTTGAGCGCTTGGGCGACTGGATGAGCCGGCTGTCCAACAATAATGCCCAAGGCGAGTACTACCTGACCGACGTGATCGCCATGGCGGTCAGTGATGGTCTGGTAGTGGCTACCGAACACCCCCATGACGCTATGGAAGTGCAGGGCGCCAACGATCGCAAGCAACTGGCCGAGCTTGAGCGTCACTATCAGCTGCGCGCCGCTCGTCGTTTGATGGCTCAGGGCGTGACCCTGCGCGACCCGGCACGTTTCGATGTACGTGGTGAGGTCACCGTCGGTCGGGATGTACTGATCGACATCAACGTCATCCTCGAAGGCAAAGTGGTCATCGAGGACGACGTGGTGATCGGCCCGAACTGCGTGATCAAGGACAGCACCCTGCGCAAAGGCGTAGTGATCAAGGCCAACAGCCATATCGAAGGCGCAATACTCGGTGAAGGCAGCGATGCCGGCCCGTTCGCTCGTTTGCGTCCGGGTACGGTGCTGGAAGCTCGCGCGCATGTGGGTAACTTCGTTGAACTGAAGAACGCCCATATGGGCGAGGGCGCCAAGGCCGGTCACTTGACGTATCTGGGCGACGCCGAGATCGGTGCGCGCACTAACATCGGCGCAGGCACCATTACCTGCAACTACGATGGGGCGAACAAGTGGAAAACCGTGTTGGGCGAAGATGTATTCATCGGTTCCAACAATTCGTTGGTGGCGCCTGTGGATATCTCAGCGGGTGCAACCACGGCGGCGGGTTCGACCATTACCCAGAATGTGGATAAAGCTCAGTTGGCCGTGGGCCGGGCTCGGCAGAAGAACATCGATGGCTGGAAGCGGCCGGAGAAGCTCAAGAAGAGCTGAGTTATCCACAACAAGATCAAAAGATCGCAGCCTTCGGCAGCTCCTACAAGGAATTCGTGTTCATTCTGTAGGAGCTGCCGAAGGCTGCGATCTTTTTTATGGGTTATCTACACATCTTTTTTCTGGCGCTGGCTTGACGAAGTTTCGCTAATGGGTTTTGATTGCTTACGTTATCTTTCGAATCGAAACTTACCAGCCATGTCGAAGCGCAACACCCCCCAACGCCGCCACAACATCCTCGCCTTGCTCAATGAGCAGGGGGAAGTCAGTGTGGATGAGTTGGCCAAGCGCTTCGAAACTTCGGAAGTTACGATTCGCAAGGACTTGGCCGCGCTTGAAAGCAACGGTCTGTTGCTGCGTCGTTATGGCGGGGCGGTCACCATGCCTCAGGAACTGGTCGCCGATCTCGGCCAACCGGTTTCCAAATACAAGCAGGCGATTGCCCGCGCCGCCGTCACGCGGATCCGCGAGCATGCGCGAATCATCATCGACAGCGGCAGCACCACCGCCGCAATGATCCCGGAACTCGGCCAGCAACCGGGTCTGGTGGTGATGACCAACTCCCTGTATGTCGCCAACGCTTTGAGCGAACTCGAGCACGAGCCGGTGCTGTTGATGACCGGCGGGACCTGGGACCCGCATTCCGAGTCCTTCCAGGGTCAGGTGGCCGAGCAAGTACTACGCTCATATGACTTTGATCAGCTATTTATCGGTGCCGATGGCATCGATCTGGTACGCGGGACCACCACCTTCAATGAATTGCTGGGCTTGAGCCGTGTCATGGCCGAGGTTGCCCGCGAAGTGATCGTGATGGTCGAGGCCGACAAGATCGGCCGAAAAATTCCCAATCTGGAGCTGCCATGGAGCAGCGTCCATACCCTCATTACCGATGATCGTCTGCCACTTGCGGCACGCGATCAGATTCAGGCCCGCGGCATTAATTTGATTTGCGCCGCCGTCAGTCAGGAGAACTAGCATGTGTGGAATTGTCGGTGCAGTCGCAGAACGTAACGTTACCGCCATCCTGCTCGAAGGCCTCAAGCGTCTGGAATACCGTGGTTATGACAGCGCCGGTGTGGCGGTGTACACCAACGATGAAAAACTCTTGCGCACGCGTCGTCCGGGCAAGGTCAGCGAACTGGAACAGGCGCTGATCGAAGAGCCTCTGGTCGGCCGTCTGGGCATTGCCCACACCCGCTGGGCGACCCACGGCGCGCCGTGCGAACGCAACGCGCACCCGCATTTTTCGGGCGATCTGGCGGTGGTGCACAACGGCATCATCGAGAACCATGAAGCCCTGCGCGAGCAACTCAAGGCTTTGGGCCACGTGTTCACGTCGGACACTGACACTGAAGTCATCGCGCATTTGCTGCACGAAAAACTCAAGCTGCAACCCGACCTGACAGTCGCCCTGAAAGCGACCGTGCAAGAGCTGCATGGTGCATACGGTCTGGCAGTGATCAGTGCCCGGCAACCGGATCGCCTGGTGGCGGCCCGCAGTGGCAGCCCATTGGTGATCGGTCTGGGTATGGGGGAGAATTTCCTGGCTTCGGACCAATTGGCGCTACGTCAGGTCACTGACCGTTTCATGTACCTGGAAGAAGGCGATATCGCCGAAATTCGCCGCGACAGCGTGCAGATCTGGGATATCACCGGCGCACTCGTCGAGCGCGAAAGCGTTCAGTACCGTGACGGGGCCGAAGCGGCTGACAAGGGCGAATTCCGCCATTACATGCTCAAGGAAATTCACGAGCAACCGGCAGTGGTGCAGCGCACCCTCGAAGGTCGCCTGAGCCAGAACCAGGTGCTGGTCGAGGCATTCGGTCCCCAAGCGGCCGAGCTGTTCGCCAAGGTACGCAATGTACAGATCGTCGCCTGCGGCACCAGCTATCACGCTGGCATGGTTGCCCGTTACTGGCTCGAAGAACTGGCTGGCATCCCATGCCAGGTCGAAGTCGCCAGCGAATTCCGCTATCGCAAGGTAGTGGTGCAGCCCGACACCCTGTTCGTGAGCATCTCCCAGTCAGGTGAAACCGCCGACACCTTGGCCGCGCTGCGCAATGCCAAGGAGCTCGGTTTCCTCGCCAGCCTGGCAATCTGCAACGTCGGCATCAGCTCCCTGGTGCGTGAATCGGACCTGACGCTGCTGACTCAGGCCGGTCGCGAAATCGGCGTGGCCTCGACCAAAGCCTTCACCACTCAACTGGTTGGCCTGCTGTTGCTGACCCTGTCTCTGGGTCAGGTTCGCGGTACGTTGGCCGAAGGTGTCGAAGCCACACTGGTCGAGGAACTGCGTCGCCTGCCGACCCGTTTGGGCGAAGCCCTGGCCATGGACAGCACCGTGGAGAAAATCGCCGAGCTGTTCGCCGAGAAGAACCACACACTGTTCCTCGGTCGCGGCGCGCAATTCCCGGTGGCGATGGAAGGGGCCCTCAAGCTCAAGGAAATCTCTTACATCCACGCAGAAGCCTACCCGGCGGGCGAACTGAAACATGGCCCGTTGGCACTTGTGGATAACGACATGCCCGTCGTCACTGTAGCGCCGAACAACGAACTGCTGGAGAAGTTGAAATCCAACCTCCAGGAAGTCCGCGCCCGTGGCGGTGAACTGATCGTCTTCGCCGACGAACAGGCTGGCATGACCAATGGCGAAGGCACTCATGTCGTCCATATGCCGCACATCCATGACATCTTGTCGCCGATCCTCTACACCATTCCGCTGCAGCTGCTTTCGTACTATGTGGCCGTATTGAAAGGCACTGACGTTGACCAGCCGCGTAACCTGGCGAAGTCGGTGACGGTGGAATAAGTTATCCACAAGCCATGAAATGAAAAGACCGCAGCTTTGGCTGCGGTCTTTTTTTGTTTGAAAAGGTCAGCTATCTCAAGTCCACCAATACCGCACAAGATGAAAGAAGATCGGCGCCGCAAAACACACTGAATCCAGTCGATCCAGCATCCCGCCGTGGCCTTCGATCATGTGTCCCCAATCCTTCACGCCCCGATCACGCTTGATCGCCGACATCACGATGCCGCCGGCAAACCCCAGCAGGTTGATCAGCAGCGCAATCAAGAACGACTGCCACGGGCTGAATGGTGTGGTCCACCACAAGGCTGCGCCAATCAGCGAGGACAACAGAACGCCGCCGACAAAGCCTTCAACGGTTTTCGACGGCGACAGAGTGGGCGCGATTTTGTGTTTGCCGAACAACTTGCCGCAAACGTACTGCAGCACGTCCGACAGCTGCACCACGATTACCAGATACGCGATCAGCAGCAGGTTTCGACCTTCATAACCGACGATGTCCAGTGTCAGCAGGGCGGGGACGAACGACACGCAGAACACCGCGATCATCAAGCCCCATTGCACTTTCGACGCTCGCTCGAGGAAGTGCGTGCTGTCGCCGCCGAGAGACGCAAGGATCGGCAGCAGCAAAAACACGTACACCGGAATAAAGATCGAGAACAGTCCGTACCAATCGGAATAGATCAGCAGATATTGCAGCGGCAATGCCAGGTAAAACGCTGCCACCAGCGCCGGGTAGTCGCTGCGTCGGGTGGGCATGAGGGTGAGGAATTCGCGTAGCGCATAGAACGATACCGCGTAAAACAGCAGGATCACCGCGCCGGTGCCCAGCCAAAAAGCGATGCCGATCACCACCACCATCACCCACCAGGCGTTGATGCGGGCGTTGAGGTTCTCGATGACTGCATTGGGCGTGCCCTGGGTGCGCAGTTTGAGGATCAGGCCAATCAGTGAAGCCAGCACCAGGATCATGCCGATCCCGCCGAACAGCATCAGGGTTTGTCTATCCATGTCAGGAATGCTCCGGGGCGAGGGCCAGCAGTGCGTCGCGGCAGCGTGAAAGGAACTGTTCTTTGCTCTCGCCTTCGGTCAGTTGCAGGGGCGCGCCGAAACTGGTGGTACACAACAGCGGCAGTGGCAGCACTCGGCCCTTGGGCATGACCCGGTTGAGGTTGGCGATCCACACCGGAATCACCTGGGCCTGTGGGTAACGTTTTGCCAAGTGATACAGGCCGCTTTTGAATGGCAGCAAACCCTCTTCCAGATTGCGCGTGCCTTCGGGAAAGATGATCAACGAATCACCGTTCTCCAGGGCGTCGAGCATGGGCTGCAACGGGTTATCCACAGGGTCCTTGCGCTCGCGATCGATCAGCACGCCGTTGAACACCCGGCTGATGATGTAACGGCGTAAGGCGCTCTTGTTCCAGTAGTCGCTGCCGGCCACCGGTCGCGTAAGTTTGCGCAGGGTGGAAGGGAGCGAGGCCCAGAGCAGCACGAAATCGCCGTGGCTGCTGTGGTTGGCAAAATAAATGCGCTGCACGGGTTCCGGCGCGCAACCCATCCACAGGCTGCGGGCGCCAGTAACGGTTCGGGCCATGGAGGTGATGAGGGTGGCGACCACAGGTTCGAACATGAACGATTTCCTTATCCAGCGAAGGGCAGCCAAGGGCTGGCCAGGATGACCACCAAGGGTGGCAGCACTTGGACGGCCAGCAGGACAGCCTGTTTGCGCAGCAGTTTAAGCCCCCCGCGCTGACGTTCGGTCCAGGGCCGGCCGGCACGGTTGGCCGCTTGCAGGCCGAGGTTTTGCAGGGCCTGATCGAGGGCTTGAGTGCGGTCTGACAAAGCGTCAGCGTCGCGGGCCATCAGGGTAAACAGGTCAGCGTCGAAGGCCACCCGCAGCGCCCAGTATTTTTGCCATAGCCCGAGGATGATCAGCCAGGCGCTGAGGATCAAGAACGGCGCAGTCGGGGTGATCAGCAACAGTTGCAGCAGGCCGAACAACAGACCCAGCAAGGTCAGCCCTGTGGATAACTGATCGAGGGTGCGGCCCCGGCGCAGCAGGCTGGCGACCACGTTCAGTTCCATATCAACCGGCATAGGCGTTCTCCAGGGCTTGGCGATGGGCCGGATGGAGCACCACTTGCGGGCGTGCGGCCTGGATCATCGCCACGGCGGCATCGACAGTGGCCGCTCGACCGCTGTGCAGCAACCAGGCCGCGATAGCGGTGGCGCTGCGTGAATAGCCCAAAGCGCAGCAGACCAGCAATGGACCTTGCTGGCGCAGGTGTTCAATGGCCTGGGCGGCGGCGAGACATTGCTCAGCGCTGGGCGCGGTCAGGTCGAGTATCGGAACGCTTTGATAGGCGCGGCCTCTCGGGTTGAGCGGCAGCTCAGCGCATAGATCGACCACAGCTTTGAACGGCGCCAATTGCTCAGCGTCGGGAAGCCTGCCGAGCCAAACGTTATCCACAACCTCATTGGGCTGTGGATGTTTGCGGGTCCAAAGTCGTGAGTTGATCCACGCCGCTGCCACGTAGGGCGCAAATAACCAACGGGCGGCCGGGCTAAGGCGGCCGTCGGCGCGTTTCTGAAACCCGGCGGCGTCCAGCAGCATGTAGTTGAGCGCCACCAACAGCAATGCCACGGCGGGCCATATCAGCCACAGCCATCCGCCGCCCAGGCCAAAGGCTGGAAGGGCGAATATCGCCGCGCCTACGCCATAACGCAGGGCCAGGCGCCAGCGTTTCGGGTCCTCGGCCAACCGCAGGCTACTCAAGGGGCTGGGCCGATCCAGTGGCCACAACCACACGCACAGCCAGCCGGCGAGGGCGCCTGTGGGTAAGTCGATAAAGTGATGTTGATAAGTGGTCAGCACCGAAATCCCGATCAATGCGAACCAACCGTGCACCAGCCAGCGCCACAGCCCTTGAGAGTGCCGTTGGTACATCACCCACAAAATCACCAGCAGGGCGATGTGCAGCGATGGCGCCTGATTGAACGGCTTGTCGAACCCGGCCAGCACCGCGAACAGCCAGCCGAACACTCCATCCAGTTCAGGCCGTTCGAAGGTGAAGCGCAGCGGCCATAACAGGAAACAACTGATAGAGATCACTTGAGCACTCAGCAGGCGCAAGGCGTGGCGCTTGAGCTCATGGCGACTATCGGGTAGCAGCAGCGAAAAACCGTACAGCAGATCTATCGTCCAGTAGGGGACGATGGTCCAGGCCCAGAAGGGCATGGCGCTTTCCCAATCGAAAACGAAGGTGGCGACATCGCTGCGCTGGGCCGTGACCCATGTGGCAAAGCCGTAGCTGGCGAAAAACAGCGGTGCCAGCACCAGCAACCAGAGCACGGCGGGTTTCAGCAAACCCGGCTCTCTCGGGGCAGCGCCCATCATTGCACCCGTTGCGCGAGGGACACGGTGAAGATCCCCCATTCATCCACTCGCTGGGTGATTTTGCGAAAACCCGCTGCTTCCACCAGTTGATCCATTTCCGCCTGGCTGCGCCGACGCATCACCCACGCCTGGCCTTGACGGTGGCTGGTGAGGGCGCGGGCGATCAGTTCCAGCTGCGGGTGCCAGGGTTGACCGGTGTAGACCAGATAGCCACCGGGCTCCACGGCCTCGGCCAGGCCCGCCAGAGAGCCGCCGACCAGTGCATTGTCGGCAAACAGTTCATACAACCCGGACACCACCGCCAGTGTCGGCTTTGGCTCCAGTGCCGCCAGGTCGGCGCGGTCGAACGCGTCGCCTTTCACGAACTGCGCGATGTCCCCAAGGCCCTTATCGCGAATCAGCGCACCACCGTCACGTACATTGATGTCGCTGTAATCGCGCAACAGTATCGATTCCGGTAGCGGGCTGACGCCTTGCAAGGCTTCGAGAATGTAGCGGCCGTGACCGGCGGCGATGTCGACGATGCGCACCGGTCGGCCTTCTTCGCGCAGCTTGGCCATGGTCAGGCGCAGCAACTCTTCGACGTTGAGTTTGCGCTGGCGAATGCCGCGCCAGCCGATGGAATTCAGGTAGTTCTGATCAATCATCCGCCCAAGCCCGCCCTTGCCGGTGGGCTGGTTGCGGTACACGTAGTCCAGGGTGCTGCCGGAGTCGAAACCGGTGTCGAAGCCCAGTTTCACTCCATCTGACAGTCGGCTGCCCAAGCGCATGCTGGCGCGGGTCATGCGCCAGTACAGGTCACGCAACGAGTTGTGCGGCAGCGGAGCGGCGAGGGATTCGGATTCGGCGCAGGTCAGGCCGATCTTGTCGGCATCGAGCAGCGAGGCCCGGTCCAGCGGGTATTCAAAGTTTTGCAGGATAAAGCGTTTGGCACTGGCTACGGCCACGGCGCGATCACGTTCCCCAAGCGTGTCGTGGAAGAAGCCCGGGAGGATGTGTTTTTCCTTTTTCAGGCTGCCCAGACGTTCGAAAAACTGTTCCTGGGGTTTGCGGTGGACCACAAAATCCGAGCCGGAAATCAGCAGCTGGGTCGGCACTTGAATCGCCTGCGCATCGGCCACCACACGGTCAGCGGCTTCATACAAGCCGAGCAGCACATTCACCGAAATCGCCTTGGTGATCAGCGGATCGCTGTCGTAGGAGGCGACGCGCTCCGGGTCGTGACTGAGAAACTTGGCTTTTACGTAGCTGTTGACGAAAAAGTTGCCGCGAAACTTGCGCATCAGTGCCAGGCCCGGACGGGCGAAAGGGACGTAGAGCTTGACCTTGAATGCGGGTGACGCGAGCACCAACGAACGGATGCGCGGTGCATAGTCGTGGACCCAGGTCGAGGCAATCACCGCGCCGACGCTCTGGGCGATCACGGCCATGTTCTCTTCGTCGATCTGATGGGTCGCGTTCAGGTGATCGCAAAAGGTCTGCACGTCCCGCACGCTGGTGGCGAAACTCGGGCTGTCGCCGCGAGCGCCCGGCGACTGACCATGGCCGCGCGCGTCCCAGGCAAAGAAGTCGAACGCTGGCAGGTCCAGTTCATCCACCAGGTGAGCGATACGCCCCGAGTGTTCATGGCCGCGATGAAACAGCAGCACTGCCTTGCGCGGTTCGCCCGAATTATCCGCCGTGGCCGGCCAATGGCGGTAGAACAGTTCAACGCCGTCGTGGGTAGTGAAGGTCTTATTCTGAGTTTCACGCATTGCACTTTCCTTATGCTTGGGGAGCCTTACGCTGAGGGCCTTATGCCGAGGGAGCGTTTTCCTGCACTTCTTTCAGGCCCAGACGGACCCGGTTGACCAAGGTGTAAGCCAGCAGGACGGCGACCACCGCAAACACAACGTTAATCCACAACGCGTTGATCCAGCCGATGGCAATGCCGGTGGCCAAGACGCCCAGTACAAACGCGCGATCGCTCTTGCCCATCGGGCCGTCATAACGCCGCGATGCGCCGACCATCGGCCCGAGGACGCCACTGTACTCGCTGAACAATGCCAGCAGCGTGACCAACAGCACAATCAACACACTCACGTCGGGAATCAGGGCGAAAGGCAGGATCAGCGCGCTGTCGGCAACGATATCGCACAGTTCATTAAGGTAGGCGCCGAGGCGCGACTGCTGGCCGAATTCCCGGGCCAGCATGCCGTCGATGGCGTTCAGCGCCATCCGCAGGATCATCCACACGGGAATCAGCAGAAATACCCACAGGTGATTGGCGAAACAGGCAATCGCGACGCCCGTCACGACCGAAATGACGCCGGCCAGCACGGTGATTTGATTGGCGGTGGTGCCGTTATCGAACAATCGCTGCACCAGCGGTCGCAACAGATTCTGGAAGGCAGGTTTAAGTTGGTAGATGGAGGGCATCTGGATACGGTCTCAGCAATTGAAAGCGTGAACGTTCAGGTTTATACGTCACAATAATCAGAATGCCAGTAAAACTGCACGGCTCATCCTCTTCCAGCGATATCCAGGTCCAATCGGGAACTGTCGGCCTCGCGTTTTTCAGTGCTCAGGAGTTAATCCATGGACCGCTTCCAGGAAATGCAAGTCTTCGCCACCGTCGCCCAGGAACAAGGCTTCTCGGCGGCGGCGCGGCGTTTGGGGATGTCGGCGGCCAGTGTCACCCGCGCCGTGGCGGCACTGGAGAAGCGCATTGGCACCCAATTGCTGACACGTACCACCCGCAGCGTGCATTTGAGCGAGGCGGGTCAGCGTTATCTGGAGGATTGTCGGAGAATTCTCACCGAGGTGCAGGAAGCAGAGGATTCGGCGGCCGGGAGCCACGCCCAACCCCGTGGGCAACTGACGATCACGGCGCCGGTGTTGTTCGGTGATTTGTTCGTTACGCCGGTCATGGTCGGTTACTTGTCTCAATTTCCTGAAGTCAGCATCAACGCTCTACTGGTCGACCGGGTGGTGAGCATGGTCGAGGAGGGCATCGATGTGGCTGTGCGCATCGGTGAGTTGCCTGACAGCAATCAACATGCAATTCGCGTGGGCGAAGTGCGGCGGGTGATCTGCGCGTCCCCTGGATTCCTGACCGACCATGGTCGGCCCCGCCATCCTGCAGATTTGAGCACAGCCCCGATCATCGCCACCTCGTCTATCGGTCAGCACAGAAGCTGGCCGTTCATTGATGCGGGAGAGCCGATCAGCATTCGTCTGGAACCGCGTCTTGTGGTCACCGCCAATCAGGCGGCTATCACGGCTGCCGCCATGGGGCTGGGACTGACTCGAGTGCTGTCGTATCAAGTGGCGAGCAAAGTCGCGGCCGGTGAGCTGGAAATTGTTCTGGCTGACTTCGAACTGCCGCCATTGCCCATTCATGTGGTCTACCAGGGTGGGCGCAAGGCCCCGGTGCGGGTCCGTAGTTTTGTGGACTTCGCGGTGAACGTCCTGCGCGAACACCCAGCCCTGCTTGGCTGAAGGGTTATTGCACTGGCTGAAATAATGGATTGCGTTTGCTGGTTATTCTGTTGTTTTGGTTGCGGATGGAAGATAGCCCCCTATCGGCGCTGATCTTTCCTGGACGGCGCCACCACCCAGCGGAGTCGACCATGCAAGCAATCAAACTCTACAACTTTCCCCGCTCTGGCCACGCTCACCGTGTAGAGCTGATGCTGTCTTTGTTGCAACTGCCGACCGAGCTGATCTTCGTCGATTTGGCCAAGGGCGCCCACAAGCAAGCGGATTTTCTGGCGCTCAACCCGTTTGGGCAAGTGCCGGTGATTGATGATCAAGGCGTGGTGCTGGCTGATTCCAATGCGATCCTGGTCTACCTTGCGCTGAAATACGGCAACGGTCGCTGGCTGCCAACCGACCCGGTCGGTGCGGCCAAGGTTCAGCGCTGGTTGTCGGTCGCCGCCGGGCCGATTGCCTTCGGCCCGGGCAGGGCAAGGCTGATCACCGTATTTGGTGCGCCTTACAACGCGCAAGAGGTGATCGCTTACGCCCACAGCTGGCTCAAAGTAATCGATCAGGAACTGGGCGCAACGGCCTATCTGGCCGGTGGCGAGCCGACCATCGCCGACATCGCCGCGTACAGCTACATCGCCCATGCTCCGGAAGGCAATGTGTCGCTGGATGACTACCCCAACATTCGGGCCTGGCTGGCACGGGTTGAAGTCTTGCCAGGGTTTGTCGGCATGCCACGCACCGTGGCCGGTTTGCAAAAAACTGCCTGATGTTCACAGCCCGCCTCAGTCGGGCTGTTCTTGTTGCGCGATGAGCGCAGGGGAGAAGCCGTTATGGAACGTTCACCTTGGCACGCAGGCGAGACACAGTTGCAGGCTCACGTGGGTGTCGCCGAGCGAATGGAGGAGTTAGGTCGTAGGGTGATTCGCAGCGAGATGCCGGATCAGCACCGCACCTTCTATCAGCAACTGCCGTTCATGCTGTACGGCGCGGTGGATGCTGACGGCAACGCTTGGGCCAGCATTCTGGAAGGGGCGCCAGGTTTTGCCCATTCTCCAGAGCCTGCGCTGTTGCAGTTTGGCAGCCTGCCTGGCCACGACGACCCTGCGCAATTGCAAGAGGGAGCGGCGATCGGTCTGCTCGGTATTGAGCTGCACACCCGACGTCGCAACCGTCTCAATGGCCGAGTTGGCGCTGTGACAACGAGCGGCTTCGAGGTGACGGTGCAGCAATCTTTCGGTAATTGCCCGAAATACATTCAATTGCGCCAATTTCGCTCGGTGCCCTTGGCGGATCCGGCGACCCGTGTCGCGCAGCACCTCAACGGGCTGGATGACGCGGCCAAAGCCATGATTGCCGGCGCCGATACCTTCTTTGTCGCCAGTTATGTGGACGTCGATGGCCAACGCTCGGTGGACGTTTCTCACCGGGGTGGGCAGGCCGGTTTCGTCCAGGTAGAGGGCAATCGCCTGACTATCCCGGACTTCGCCGGCAATCTGTTCTTCAATACGTTGGGCAATCTGCTGATCAATCCTCGAGCCGGTTTGCTGTTCATCGATTTCGATTCCGGTGACTTGCTGCACCTCAGCGGTCGCACGCAAATCATCCTCGAAGGCCCGCAAGTCGAAGCCTTTCAAGGGGCCGAGCGGTTGTGGACATTCGAGGTGGAGCACGTGGTGCGACGGCCCGCGGCACTGGCCTTGCGCTGGCGCTTTGACGGCGTGTCACCCACCAGTTTGCTGACCGGGACCTGGGCGCAGGCGAATGCATCCGCAAAACCCGGTTGATCAGCGGTCAGGTGAGTTATCCACAGCCGCCGGCGGCAGGACTGGATAACGGACAGATGCTGATTTTTTGCGCGATTCCGGCTCAGGGTTTGCAGCGTTGGTGTTGGATCTGTAATTGAACCAGACAACAGAGAAAATCCCCTGTGGGAGCGGGCTTGATCGCGAAAGTGGTGTGTCAGACAACTTCCATGTTGAATGTTAAACAGCCTTCGCGAGCAAGCCCGCTCCCACATTTGATCTCGGCTGGCCTGAAAACAATTGCGAATATCCTACAGATTTGGCTGTTCTGAAGGACGATTCCGACACGTTCTAGCGGTTGTCGTGTCAGAAGTCGGAGGGATAGGCTTTGGGGGTCGCTGCAAATTCAGTGATCGGGTTTGGTCGCCCAGGTTTAGAATGGCGCACTTTTATGCTTGCTTCATGGCGAGCTGTGCGTGGGAGGGCTTAGGCCCTGCCGGGTTTCCATTCCCTGGTCGACCAACCCGCGTACGGTTCGCCACCTTTCTGCTTGGTCGCAGTGTTGGCGAACTCCAGTCCTCGAATGGAGTTTCACCATGTTCAAAGCAACACCAAATCCCCCTGAAACCGACGACGTTTCCCCCTACGAATCCCTCGATTCCAAAAAACTCAACGAAGCCGCTAACCGCGCGCTCGATCACTACCTCAACCCCTCAGCCCTCAAATCCCCCATGGCCCGCAAACCGAGCACGATGTACATGGTTGCGCCGGATATCAAAGACGAAGACCTGTTGGCCCACACCTGTGAATCGTTGGCCCAGGCCAGTGTGATGGCGAGTGATTTTGCGGGGTATCTGGAAGGGCCACATCGGTATACGGCGATGGCGATTCAACAGATCGTCATGCTGGCAGAACTGGCGGTGAACCGGATGCTGGATAACGTTGCCGTACCAAAACCTGCGCCACACAGCTGATTTAATGTGGGAGCGGGCTTGCTCGCGAAAGCGGAGTGTCAGACAACACAAGTGTTGAATGATAAATCGCTTTCGCGAGCAAGCCCGCTCCCACATGAGTTAGGCGTAGGACAGGGATTTTTCTTCCAGTAGTTCTTCGTATAACGTCGTCCACTTGCGACCCATTTCTTCCGCCGTGAACAACTGCCGATAACGCGCCTCTGCCTTCACGCCCATTTCGGCTGCAAGCGTCGGGTTTTCCCAGAGTGTGCGCATGGCTTCACGGAACGCTTGTGGATGACTCGGCGGCACCACCAGCCCGGTTTCGTTGTGGATGTTGATGTAGCTGGTGCCGGTGCCGATTTCGCTGGAGATCATCGGTTTGCCGTACATCGCGCCTTCGAGCAGCGAGATGCCGAACGCTTCGGAGCGCAGGTGCGAAGGAAATACGATCGCGTAACTCAGTTGCAGGAGCGCGACTTTGTCTTCGTCGCCAAGACGCCCCAGAAAGTGAATATTGCGCAAACCCAACGCTGCGGCCTGGGCGTGCAGTTCGGCTTCCAGCGGCCCGGCGCCAACAATCACCACCGGGTAATCCACGTCTTTCAAGGCGTCGAGCAGAATGTGCAGGCCTTTGTAATAGCGCATCACGCCCACAAACAGGAAAAACTTATCCCCAAGCTTTTGCCGCCAATGGTTCATGCGTTCGTTATCGGCCTGTGGATAACCTGCCTTGTTCAGGCCATAGGGAATGACGCGGGTCTTGTCCTGAAACTGCTGCAACACATCACTGGTGTGCAGATAGTTAGGGGAGGCGGCGACGATCCGGTCGGCGCTGGCAAGGAAGCGGTTCATCAGTGGCCGGTAAAGTTTGAGCAGGTGCTTCTGACGAATGATGTCCGAGTGGTAGGTCACTACGCTGGGTTTGTTCATGGCGCTGAAGAAATGCACCAGGTCCATGAACGGCCACGGGAAGTGGTAATTGACCACGTCCGCTTCAGCGGCCATTTCGCGAAATTGCTTGAAGACGCTGTAAGAAAAGCCTGTGGAAGCGAACTGAATGTCGAGTTTGGCCCGATGGACTTCGTGCTGACCGAGTTGCACCACCGGCGGTGTCGGATCGGCACTGAGGGTCAACACCTGACTTTCAATGCCATGCTGGGCGCCGCTTTCACATAACTGGAAGATGACTTGTTCGATCCCGCCGACCGAGTCAGGCAGGTACGTCTTGAAAAAATGAAGAACTCGCATTCAACCTCCCATGGCCTGGCGGTAGGCGCGGGCAGTGATCTTCGCGCAGCGCTCCCAGGAAAATAGCCTTGCCTGCTGCAAT
The DNA here is from genome assembly GCF_000282495.1 of Pseudomonas sp. GM79. Lineage (GTDB taxonomy): Bacteria > Pseudomonadota > Gammaproteobacteria > Pseudomonadales > Pseudomonadaceae > Aquipseudomonas. The sequence continues at coordinate 231,524 of NZ_AKJE01000076.1, read as the reverse complement.
CCGGCTTTTCGGCATGCCTGCCAATGTGTTTGATCGTCGATCAGACGGCGCATGGCATCGCGCAAGCCGTCTGGATCGTCAGGTTCAATATAGTTGCCCGCAACGCCTGCGACTTCGGGCATGGCCGAACGTCGGGTCAGGATGACCGGCGTGCCGCTGGCCATGGCCTCCAGCACCGGTAGACCAAAGCCTTCATAGCGCGACGGGAAAATCAGCGCCCGGGCGCCTGCCAACAGCTGCGCGACCTGCTCGTCGGGCAGATAACCGAGCAAACACACATGACCATTGGCCAATGCCTGGCGCAGCTCATCGTTGAAGTGTTCGCGCTGCCAGCCGGCCATGCCCACGATCAACAACGGAAAGCGCTGACGCAATGCTTCCGGAAGTTGGGCGTGGGCGCGCAGGGCCAGCGTCAGGTTCTTGCGTGGCTCCAGGGTGCCTACGCAGAGAAAATAATCCCGCATCTCGACCCCGTGGGCCTTGAGCAACGTATCGATGGCCTCGGGTTCGCGTGGGTGGAAACGTGCCGCCACGCCCAGCGGGGCAACTACAAAACGCTCGGCCGGCAGTGCGAAACAGGCTTGAGCCTCGTCGGCAATGTACTGCGAGTCGGTGAGAATCAGCTGCGCCTGTTGCACGCCATCGGCCAGTCGCCGCTCGATTTCTCGCAGGCGTGCCGGGGGTTGTGTCTCGGGATAGTGCAGGTGTGTCAGGTCATGCAGGGTGATGACCGTCGGGCCGTCGAACGACAACGGCCACAGACTGGGTTCGTGATAAAGGTCGATCGCCTGCGCACGGCCTTGATCAAAGCGTTTCTGCGCCAGCCAGCGTCGAGCCTGATACGCCCCCGGTATCTGCCGCAGCAACGGCGTCAGTCGCGAGTAGCCCGGCATGGCGGCGTCAGGTAGCGAAGAACTCCAGCCCCAGCCATGGAACAGCGACAACTCGACATCGGGCTCACCGGCCAGGGCACTCACCAGTTCGGCGACGTAATGGCCGATACCGGTGCGTGGGGCCTGGAGAATTCGGGCATTAAGGGCAATTCGCATGTTGCCTCTCTTGCACGACGGGTGTTTCCACAAGGTTGCGCAGGGTTCGCTCGGCCAGTTGAGCACTGGCTTCACGCCAGCCAATCCAGCGCCAGTCCGCCACATCGCGGGCGGCCGGGAATTGTTTGCTGCTCTCGAATCGGGCAACCAGATCCGCCAGGTTTTGTGGTTCGGCCAGGTCGAAGTACGCCATGAACTCGCCGCCTATTTCGCGGAAGACCGGGATGTCACTGCCCATGGCCGGTAAACCGCGCTGCATGGCTTCTACCAGTGGCAGGCCGAAGCCTTCGACGTAGGACGGAAACACCAGTGCACTGGCGTGGGAATAGGCGTGTTCAAGGCTGGTGTCGCTCAGGTCGTTAAACATGAACAACCGCCTGTTCAGCTCCGGGTGATTGCGCACCCGGGCGAGCAGGGCATCGCATTTCCAGCCAATGCGCCCGGCGATGCACAGACGGGCAGTGGAGCCTGCGGCCCAGGCGAGTTCGAAGGCGTCCAGCAAGTAGTCGTGGTTCTTGCGCGGCTCGATGGTGCTGACCATCAGGAACACTGGTTCGGGGGTATCGAACAGCCGGGTCAGGCGTGTTTCGACAGCGGCGGTTTCTTCGCGCAGGTCCAGCTCCGAGCCCAGGTGAAAGTAGTCGAACCACAAGGTGTCGGCTTTGGCAGGACCGACGCGACGATGCAATTCATCGCGCACCTGATCGCGCACCGTGGCGGAAATCGCCACGTAGCCGTCGGCGGTTTTGGCGATCCAGTCGAACCACTCGTTGAAAATCTGCACCAGTCGCGTGTCGTAGAACTGCGGGTGGGTCAGGGGAATCAGGTCGTAGATCACCGAGACAATGCCCACGCCTTCGCGTTTGAGTTGTTCGGCCAACGGGAAGAAATCGGCGTGCCAGGACGAATCCAGCAACACGAGTTGATCGCCCGGTTGATGCTGCAGCGGCGAGCAACGTTTGGGCAGGTGATAGCGATTGATCTGATCAATCAGGCGCAGCGGTACGCTGAAACCCGCCAGCGCCGTGAGGCGGTAAGCCGCGTACAGCGCGCGCCGGGTCCATCGCGAGGTGCAGCGTTTGTCGAGGCGCTGGTGCAGTTGCCAGAAACGATGAGCCAATCGCTCCAGGCGCCCACCGAACTCCATCAGCCCGTTGAAAAAAGGGATGCCTGAAGGGCTCAGTTTCAGAACCCGGTAGAGCTTGCCCTTGAGCATCACCACCGGGATGCACTCAACGCCATCGACGCGTTCAGGCAACTGGTTGATGACGTTGCGCACCACCCGCTGAATGCCTGAGTTGACCTTGGGGTGCTGGAACACGTACGTGCATTCCACCAGGAGACGGGTCATGGCGTGTTCTCCGAAACAATCGATTCGGCTGCGCGAGTGATGGTGGTTTTCGCCGCCAGCCACGAACAGCCGACGAAGTCTTCGTGTCGGTTGTTGATCACATGGAACACCAGGCCGTAGTCGCGCCACTCGAAATTGCGGTCCAGGTGCGAGTCCAGTCGCGACAGGCTCAGGGCCACGGAATAATTGCCCTTGCCCAGGCCCATGACGAAGGCAAAGCGGTAGGTCAGCCGCTCGCCGGCCTGCAGATCGGTGAGGGCGAGGTCCTGACGATGGGTATTGATGCCGTACATGGCCTGGCCCAGGCGATCCTTGATCATGAAACCCAGCACCAGGCGTTCGATGTCCTGGCGCACTTCGACTTGCACCTCAAGCACGACCGGCTGGCCGACTTCGGCGGCATCGATGGCACGTTCGCGCTCATCGAGCATGCGCACGCTGAGGATCCCGGCTTCACCGGTGCCGGAAACGGTTTGCACCTGGCCGTCCGCGAGCATTTCCTGACGCACCGTCTGGCCTTCGCGCTCGGCGAGCAGGGCGTTGTAGTAGTCCATGACGGCTTCGGGCTTGCCGTGCATGGCCATGCGGCCGTTCTCCAGGAGAATCGCCGAGTCGCAGATCGACTGAATCGCCGAGCGGTCGTGGGACACGATCAGCAATGTGGTGCCGGCCCTGCGAAAGCTGCGGATGCGTTCGAAGCTCTTGTGCTGGAAGTAGGCGTCGCCCACCGACAGCGCTTCGTCGACGATCAGGATGTCCGGGCGCCGCGCGGTGGCCACGCTGAACGCCAGGCGCATCTGCATGCCGCTGGAGTAGGTGCGCACCGGGTGGTCGATGGCTTCGCCGATTTCCGCGAAATGTTCGATCTGTGGCATCAGGGCTTCGATTTCTTCGACCTGCATGCCCAGCAGTTGCCCGGCCATGATCGCGTTTTGTCGACCAGTGAACTCCGGGTGAAACCCCATGCCCAGTTCCAGCAGGGCGGCGACGCGACCTTCGAGCTGGATCTGCCCACAGGTGGGTTGGGTGGTGCCGGTGATCATCTTCAGCAAGGTACTTTTGCCGGCACCGTTGACCCCGACGATGCCCACCGCTTCACCGGGAGCAATTTCGAACGCTACGTCTTGCAGCACCCAGTGCTGGCGATGGCGGATGGGCGAAAACGGGATCAGCCACTCAGCCAGTCGGCTCCAGCGTGTGGGGTATTGCTTGTAGGCCTTGCCCAGGCCCGTCACGCGTATGTGTCCCATCAGAGTTCATCCACCATTTCGCCGACCCGCTGACGAAACAGTCGCAGCCCGATCACGCAGAACAACACACCGATCACGAAAATCGGCAGCAGCGCACTCCAGACCGGCCATTGGCCGTAGAGGAACAGGTTCTGGTAACTGCCCATCAGGTTCGTCAGCGGGTTGAGTTGCAACAGCCGCTGGACCCACTCGGGCAGGATGCTCAGCGGGTACACGATCGGTGTCAGCCAGAACCAGAATTGCAGGCAGATGGCGAAAAGTTGCCCGACATCGCGAAAGAACACATTCAACACGCCGAGGATCATCCCCAGACCGGCGCAGAACATGACTTGCAGCGCGATCAGCGGCAGCAACGCCAGCAGGGCCATGCCCGGCAAGCGCCCGGTGATCAGCAGAAAGCCCAGGAACAGCCCGATGATGATCGCGAAGTTGATGCCGGCATTGAACAGCACGATCACCGGCAGGCAGATTCTCGGGAAGCTGATTTTCTTCAGCAGGTTGGCGTTTTCCAGAAACATGTTCTGGCTACGCAGAGTGATTTCCGAGAACAGGCCCCAGGTCAGCAACCCGGCGCAGAGGTAGATGCTGTAGGCCATGCCGTCATCCACACCCGGCAAGCGTGCGCGCATGACGTGGGAAAAAATCACCGTGTAGACGACGATCATCGACAACGGGTTGAGTACGGTCCACAGGGCACCGAACAGCGAATTGCGATAACGCGCTTGAAACTCTCGCTTGACGCTACCGAGGATGAAACCTCGATAGCCCCACAGCGAGCGATACAGGGAAAGCAACATTCAAACCGTCCTGCCATATTGGTCTTCGAATCGAACGATATCGTCCTCCCCCAGGTATTCACCGCTTTGCACTTCGATGATGACCAGGTCGATCACGCCGGGGTTTTCCAGACGGTGCCTGTGCCCGGCGGCAATGAACGTCGACTCGTTCTTGGCCACCAGGTGCGACCCGGAACCGTTGTTGGTGACCTTGGCCATGCCTTCGACCACCACCCAGTGTTCGTTGCGGTGGTGGTGCATCTGCAACGACAACTTGGCCCCGGGTTTGACCACGATACGTTTGATCTTGAAGCGCGGACCTTCCTCGAGCACGGTGTAGGTGCCCCACGGTCGGCTGACTGTGCGGTGCAGGCGATAGGCTTCGTGTTTTTTGTCCTTGAGCTGCCGGGCTACCCGGCGCACATCCTGGGCGCGGTCGGCGTGGGCCACCAGCACTGCATCGGCAGTGTCAATGATGATCAAGTTATCCACACCCACTGCGGCGACCAACCGGTCTTCGCTCTGGACGAAGTTGTTGTGGCTGTCGATGAAGATCGCCTCGCCGCTGGCGCGATTGTTCTGCGCATCGGCCGGCACCAGTGCGGCCACGGCGCCCCAGGACCCGATGTCGCTCCAGTCGAAACTGGCCGGTACCACGACCACTTTGTCGGAGCGCTCCATCAGGGCGTAGTCGATGGAGATGTCGGTGATTTCGGCGAAGTGCGTTGGCGACAGTTCCTGTTGCAGGCAACCGCCGGTTTCCACCGGCGCACTGGCCGCCATGCAGGCCCGAGCCTGTTCCAGCAATGCGGGGGCGTGAAGGTGCAACTCGGCCAGCAGCGTGGCGATCGAGAAGCAGAACATCCCCGAATTCCACAGGAAGTTGCCGCTCTCCAGATAATGCGTGGCGGTTTGCAGGTCGGGTTTTTCGACGAAGCGCTGCACCTTGGCGGCGCCTTTGTCGTCCAGCGGGGCACCGGTTTCGATGTAGCCGAAGCCGGTTTCCGGGGCTGTCGGCACGACGCCGAACGTCACCAGGTGACCAGACTTGGCCAGCGCCACGGCATGCTCGACCGCGCTTTTCAAGGCGTCTTCGTTGAGAATCAGATGGTCGGCGGGCATAACCACCATGATCGCTTCATCGCCGTGCAGGGCTTGTAGCGAAAGGGCTGCCGCCGCAATGGCCGGGGCTGTGTTGCGACCCGTCGGCTCGAGCAGAAAATGCCCGCGATGGCGCTCCAGGCACGCCTCCTGATAGTGATCCTTGCTCTGGAAGTAATAGTCGCGGTTGGTCACCGTGACGATATCGCCCCAGCCATCGAGCAAGCCGGCCGCACGCCGATAGGTTTTACTCAGCAGCGACTGACCGTCGGGCAGGGTCATGAACGGCTTGGGATGGCCTTCGCGGGACACCGGCCACAACCGGGTGCCGGCACCGCCGGAGAGAATCACGGGAATCAGCATGGCCTACTCCTTGGCAACGCGTTTGATGTCCGCATCCATCATCATGCGGATCAAGGTGTCCAGATCGGTTTTTGGCTTCCAGCCCAGTACGCGCTGGGCCTTGGCCGGGTTGCCAAGCAGCACTTCTACCTCGGCCGGGCGGAAAAACGCCGGGTCGATCTTCACGTAGTCGCGGTAGTTGAGGCCAATGTGATCAAAGGCGATGCGGCACATTTCGCGCACGGTGGTGGTCACGCCGGTGGCGACCACATAATCGTCAGGCGTGTCCTGTTGCAGCATCAGCCACATGGCTTCGACGTAGTCGCCGGCAAATCCCCAATCGCGTTTCGCGTCGATGTTGCCCAGGCGCAGTTCCTGCTGTTTGCCCTGTTTGATGCGGGCGGCGGCGTCGGTGACTTTACGGGTCACGAACTCGATGCCGCGCAGCGGTGATTCGTGGTTGAACAGGATCCCGCTGCTGGCGTGCAGGTTGAAGCTTTCGCGATAGTTCACCGTGATCCAGTGGCCATAGAGTTTGGCCACGCCGTAAGGGCTGCGCGGATAAAACGGCGTGTTTTCGTCCTGCTGCTCGGCCTGAATCAAGCCAAACATTTCGCTGGTGGACGCTTGATAGAAACGGGTGTGCGGACTGAACTGACGGATCGCTTCGAGCAGGTGAGTCACGCCCAGGCCGTCGACGATGCCGGTGGTCACCGGTTGATCCCAGGAGGCGGCGACAAAGCTTTGCGCCGCCAGGTTGTAAACCTCATCCGGTGCCGATTTGATTACGGCGCGCTGCACCGAGCAGGCATCGGCCATATCGCCATCCAGATAGACGATATCGCCCTCGATCCCGGTCTCGCGCAGTCGCCAACGTGAATCGCTGCTGCGCCGCGCCACCAGACCATGGACTTTATAACCTTTGTCGAGCAGCAACTTGGCCAGATAGGCGCCGTCCTGACCGGTGATCCCTGTGATCAATGCACTTTTTGTCATTCTTGTCGTACTCGCTTCTCCCAGTCGGACAGGATCGCCCGCAAGGATTGTTGTGTTGTGATTTCAGGCGTCCAGCCTGTGGTCTGGGCAAGCTTGGCATGGCTGCCACAAACGCGACGTTGATCCGCGCGGCGAAGACGCGCCGGATCCTGAATCAGTTGCACATCGACCTGGGCGAGATCCCCCAGCTGTTCGATCAAACTGCGAATGCTCTGCTCGCGGCCCGAGCAAATATTGTAGACCTGTCCCGACGTGCCTTTTTCCAGCAATGCGAAGTAGGCCGACACCACGTCGCCCACATCGAGGAAATCGCGAGTGACGTCGATGTCACCGACTTCCAGTTGCGGTGTTTGCAGGCCTTGCTTGATTCGGCTGATCTGCCGCGCCGCGCTGGCGATGACGAAGCTGTCCTTCTGCCCGGTGCCGATGTGGTTGAACGGACGAGCGACCAGCACTGGCCAGTCTTCGCTCAGGCCCCATTGCAGGCTCAGGAACTCCGCCGACAGTTTGCTCACGGCATAAGGATTGCGCGGGCAGGGTGGCTGGCGTTCGGTGATGGGCAGATCGGCTTCGTTGACCTGGCCATAGACGTCACCGGAGCTGACGTACAGGAACGTACCGGCGAAGCCACGGGCTTTGAGGGCTTGAAGCAGGTTAAGGGTGCCCAGCAGATTGATATTCAGCGTACGTGCCAGATCACGAAAGGCTTCGGGAACGAAGGTCTGGCCGGCCAGATGAATGACCGCATCGGGCATCTCCGGCCACAGGCCTTCAAGGCTTTCTGGCTGTACGAGATCGTAACGGGAAGGGGCAGGCAGCAGTTCCCATTCCGAGGCATCAGCCTTCAGACGAGATTGGATGTGTTGTCCTACGAATCCACTCAGACCCGTTACGAACAGACGCTTTTTCAAGCAGCGGTCCCCTCAATGTCTAAACTTCTGCCATTTCCCGCAGGCTTTAGGGAAAGTCTGTCAGACCGAAGAAAAATCTTCGTAGGAAGACAGGCAAAGTCGTTGTTGTAGTTGTTTGGTAGTCAATCTGTGCCAATTGCGCAGCAATTTCAACAGGTCCCACCGTGACCGGTCAGTTCTCGTTTTCGCAGGCCTATTTATTCTCGCCGAGCGGTTCACGAACCCTTAACGGATGTGTTTAGAATGCCCCTCGTCACGATCGCCCAGGGTTCGGCAGGGTTATTTTGAAACTCCGCGAAACTGACCACTAAAACAAGAACGTAGACGGGTACGAAGACGATGGAAGGGCACAGGTGATACCTGGCTTTATCCGTTTCTCTACCGTCATAAAGTGGGGCTGCCGGGATGGCAGTTTCATTGTGGGATGCTATGAATTTCATTCTTTACTCAGCCGTGAACGATAACCTGACTGGTCAAACGGTCGGTCGTCCTCAATACGATTACGCGTTTATCCTCCAGGCTTACCGACGGGTACTCGGGAGCTTTGGAAGCGTTCATATTGTGGAGTCGATCGCAGAGGTCGACCCCCTTGTCCGGCGACTGTCGCAAGAGCGTCAGGAAAGTATTTTCCTCTCGTTCGCCGCGCCACATGACACCCCCACGGACCTCAGCTGCCCGACCGTTTGCGTGATGGCCTGGGAGTTCGACTCGATCCCCACTGGGCAAGAAAGCAGCGACCCGCAGCAAGACTGGCGTCGCATCCTTGGTATTCACGGTCGAGTCATCACGCTCTCGAGCCACGCCGCACGGGCGATCCGCAAGGCGTTGGGCGAGGACTTCCCGGTGCTGGTCCTGCCCGTGCCGCTTTGGCAAGCTTTCGCCACCGCCGGCGAACCCGTGCAGCCAGTACCGATTAACCCGGGGACCACTGTTGATATCACCGGCTGCATTCTCGATACGCGGGTGCTTGGGCTGCACGCCGACGATCTGCTTCCCCCGGTGCCTACCGCTGAAGAGCTGGCGCGCATTGAGGCACTGAAACCTCCACCGCTGACGCCACATCGACGCTTCATTATTGCCAAGCACTATTTGCGGGCCTGGATTAGGGACGTTGTTCGAGGGCCGTCACTGCCGGAGCGTGGCCATCGAATCCAGTATCTGAAGCAGTGGTATTGGGAAGGCGTCCAGGATCTTTTATCGGACACCTTGCATTCACGGCTGGCCAAGTACCTGCCGGGCGTGGCGGGTCCGCTGCCCATACCTGCACCGCCAGCACTCGATTTGCCGGACCTCGGCCAGCGGGCCGAAACCAGGGTCGATGGCGTGGTGTATGTCAGCGTGTTCGACCCCAAGGATGGCCGCAGCAATTGGCCGCGATTGATCTCGGCGTTTTGTTGGGCGTTTCGTGACACGTCGGACGCCACGCTGGTGTTGAGAATCACCCATGCCGATCTTGCGGCTTATTACGTCGAAGTACTCACCGTGCTCAGGCAGCTCTCACCATTTGCCTGTCGAGTGCTGGTATTGCATGGCGAACTGGATGAGTCGCAATCGACACGGCTTTACCAGGCTGCGAGCTTCTACGTGAATGCCTCACATTGTGAGGGAGTGTGTCTTCCAGTGATGGAGTTCATGGCCCGCGGTACGCCGGCCATCGCGCCGGATCACAGTGCCATGGAGGACTACATCGACGACACCGTGGCGTTTGTGGTCAGGTCCAGTGCCGAGCCTGCGGCCTGGCCTCAGGATGTCCGCACGCTTTATCGCACCCGGCAATATCGGCCGGATTGGGGCTCGCTGAAAATCGCGTTCCAGCAAAGTTACGCGATGGCCAAGGAACAACCACAGGCCTACGAGGCCATGTCGAGTGCTGCCATCGCGCGCATGCACGATTACTGCCTGGTCACTTCCTGGCAACCGCGCCTGCTGGCGTTTCTCGGGCGGCCGGAGGCGGGCGAGTTGGAAACGGCCTCGGCCGTCAACGTGGCGGATAACGCATCATGCTGATCCTGATTTATTCGGAAACCAATCAGAGCACCATCACCCAGAATCTTGGTCGTGCTGAATACAGTTACTACTTCGTACTCAAGGAATTTCGCCCGGTACTCGAACGACTGGGCACGGTGCTGGAAGTCACCAACCCCGATGAGGAGGTCGACCGCCTTTACGGTGAATGCCTGGCCCGGAATGAAGAATGCGTGTTTCTGTCGTTCTCGCCTCCCCACCGCACGGCCACTCACTATGCGTGCCCGACCGTTCCGGTATTTGCATGGGAATTCAGCACCATTCCGGACGAAAGCTGGTACGACGATCCGCGCAACGATTGGCGCAATGTTCTGGCGTCGACAGGTGCGGCGATTACCCATTCCAGCTACACGGTCAATGCGGTGCGCACTGCCATGGGCGCCGATTATCCCATCACCGCGATACCGTCTCCGGTGTGGGACCGGTTCTGTGCACGGGGACGGCAATTGGAACGTCGACCGCTGGCAGGTCAGGTCAGGCTCAAGCTCAAGGGGCTGTTGGTCGATAGCCGGGCAGTCGATCTGCGGGCTTATGCTCCAGCGCCGTTGCGCACAGGCACGGGCATTGATTTCAAGGCTCCGGTTGGCGAGCGGGAGTTGATGCTCGACGGCGTTGTCTACACGTCGGTATTCAACCCCTGTGATGGCCGTAAAAACTGGGAGGATATGCTCAGCGCTTTTTGCTCCACATTCCGTGATGTGGAAGACGCGACGCTGGTTTTGAAGCTGACCCATTTCGATGCCGAGCAGGCGCTGAGCGATCTGCTGCCCAAGCTGTACCAGAATCAGCCCTATCGTTGCCGGGTCGTGTTGATCTACGGGTATCTGGCGGACGCCGATTACGAGCAGTTGGTGCAGGCAACCCGTTACGTAGTGAACACGTCGTATGGGGAAGGGCAGTGTCTGCCGCTGATGGAATTCATGTCCTGCGGCAAACCCGCAGTGGCTCCGTCGAACACGGCGATGGGTGATTACGTCGATGCCGATAACACCTTCATCATCGAGTCGACAGAAGAGCTGACCAACTGGCCTCATGATCCACGCTCTGCTTACCGCACGTTGCGCTATACCGCCAATTGGGAGTCGCTGTGCCAGGCCTATCAGGCCAGTTATGACGTGGCCCGACACGACGACGATCGCTACGCGACCATGTCGGCCCATGCCATAGACCGGCTGGAGGCATTCTGCAGCCAGGACCGTACTTACACGCGGTTGAAAGCATTCATCGCCGATGTACTGGAACACCACAAAGTCAACGGCAAACCTGTTGATCGCGTGGCGGCCCAGCTCCAGCGCAAGGATGAGATTGCCGTGCAAGCGGCGAACGTCTTCGAAGGCGCTGCCTCGCCCCGCGACTGCGGCTTGCGCGATGCGGTACTTGATGGTTGGTTTCTCAACGACAGTGGTGAGCTGCTCAAGGGTTTCGCTATCACGGCGCACGACACGTTCCTGGATGTGGGATGCGGCGAAGGTGGCTCAACGCTGTTTGCCGTGCGCCAAGGCGCTTCAGTGATATTCACCGACAGCGAGCTGGACAAGGTGCAGGACCTTGCCCGACGCGTCAGGGCGGAATCTGGCGTAGCCAGCCTCGGATTGGTCAGTAACAGTCTGCCGCTACCGTTGCGCGACGGCTGCGCGAGCAAGATTGTCTGCACTGAAGTGCTTGAGCATGTCGATGAGCCCGAGCAGTTCATGGCTGAGCTGGTGCGCATGGGACGCCCGGGTGCGCAATATTTGATCAGTGTTCCGGACCCGGTGGGTGAGCACTTGCAAAAAGGCATCGCGCCGCCGAGTTACTACCAGTCTCCCAACCATATCCAGATCTTTTCCCGTGAGCGCTTTACCGAGCTTGTCGAGAACGCAGGACTGGTCATCGAGCACCGTCAATCCAGCGGCTTTTTCTGGGTCATGGGCATGATTTTTTTCTGGGCCAGCGAACGCGCCGGGGGCAACGATCTCAGTGGTGCCGTTCGTGACCGGATTCACGCGCCATACCCCCCTCTGATGGAGAGCTGGGCGAGAACCTGGCAAGACCTGCTGGCGCAACCCAACGGTCTGGCGATCAAGCAGCTGCTTGATCAGTTCATGCCCAAGAGTCAGGTGATCATCGCCCGCAAACCGGTGGAGGCTCAGGTAACGTCCAGGAGGACGGCATGAGCAGCAAGCGGATCATGGATATCGAGTTGTTGCGGGGCATTGCGGTACTCGGTGTGTTGTTCCAGCACCTGCAAATCAACTTGTTTACGTCGCCACTGCTGCAGACCATCAGTGTCTATGGGCAATTGTGGTGGGGCGTCGATCTGTTTTTTGCCATCTCCGGATTCGTCATCGCACGCAGTCTGATACCGGCGTTGCAAGGCTGCCGTACACGCCAGGACTACTGGCAGCAGATTCGCAATTTCTGGCTGCGCCGAGCTTTTCGTTTGTTGCCTTCAGCGTGGTTGTGGTTGACGTTGACGCTGCTGGCCTGTGTATTTCTCAACCGCTCCGGCGCCTTCGGTTCGCTCCATGCCAATGTGCAGGCCACCCTGGCCGGGCTGGCGCAATACGCTAATTTCCGTTTCGCCGACAGCTTCCTCCATTACGAATACGGTGCCAGTTTCGTCTATTGGAGCCTGTCTCTGGAGGAGCAGTTCTACCTATTGTTTCCGTTGATGATTCTGCTCTGCCGCAAGTACCTGGCTTGGGCGCTGCTGGCGCTGGTGGCGGTGCAGTTATTAACGTCGCGCACGCCGATGCTGATGGTGGTGCGAACCGATGCACTGGCCCTCGGCGTGTTGTTGGCGATGTGGAGTGTGCAACCTGGATACAGGCGCTGGGAACCGACGTTCTTGCGTCGGCCGTTGGTTGGCGTTTCGGTGTTGGCGGTCATTGTCGCGCTGCTGAGTATGCTGGCGACCGATCGATTTCAGCCTACCCATTACCGTGTCGGCGTGATTGCGGTGTTCAGTGCGGTGCTGGTTTGGGTAGCGTCCTACAACCGTGATTACCTGATACCCCGTGGATGGCTGAAAAATCTGATGACTTGGGTCGGCAGCCGCTCCTACGGGATTTACCTGATCCACATCCCGGCCTACTTTATGGTGCGCGAATTCACCTTTCGCTTGCAGGCGCTCGGTCTGCCCAGCCCGGCCGGCCAGCCGATCCTGATGTTGCTGATCGCTTGCGGGCTGATCGTCCTATTGAGTGAATTCAACTACCGCTTCATTGAAATGCCCCTGCGTAATCGCGGCGCCTCGCTGGTGCAACGTTTGGGCGCGTCCCGAACCGCCATCCCATCCTCTGGAGCTACCTCATGCTGAGCCTTTTGAAGAAACTCACAGGCAGCTCCGCTGCTGCGCAGCCGCTGACGCCAGAACCGTCGGTCCCGGACAAAGTCGACCCGTTCATGCTCGGTTTGCACGACGCGACGCTAAGCGGCTGGTTCAACCAGCAAACTAACGAGCTGTTCACCGGTTTCCCGGTCAGCCCCGAGGACACGTTGCTGGATGTGGGCTGCGGTGACGGGGGCAACGTGCATTTCTGCGGCATGCGCGGGGCGAAGATCATCATTGCCGACATCGACGCCGCCAAGGTCGAAGCGACTCGTCAGCGCCTGAGCGACACGCCGGCGCGGGGCGTCGAGTGCCACGTCACGGACTGCAATCCGCTGCCGATTGCCGACGCGACCGCGACCCGGGTGGTGTCCACCGAAGTTATCGAGCACGTCGACAATCCGGCACAGTTCCTCGCCGAACTGGTGCGGGTCGGCAAGCCCGGGGCGCTGTATTTGCTCAGTGTTCCGCACCCCAGTTCCGAAGACCTGCAAAAAGACATCGCCGCGCCGGAGTATTTCCAGAAGCCCAACCACATTCGCATCATCAGCGAAGAGCAGTTCAAGGCGATGGTCAGCGACGCCGGCCTGGAAGTCATCAGCCACAGCCAGTACGGGTTCTATTGGTCGATGTGGATGCTGTTGTTCTGGGAGGCCAAGGTTGATCTCAGCAACGCTGACCATCCGTTGCTCAACCATTGGGCCGAAACCTGGCAAGCCGTTCTGTCCTCGCCACGGGGGGCGCAGATTAAACAGGCGCTGGATGCGGTGGTGGCGAAAAGTCAGGTGATCATTGCCCGCAAGCCAATGGCTGAGTAGGGTAATGAGCAGAGCGACAAAGGGCCTTCGGAGGCCCTTTTTGTATTTCAGGGATAAGGTTTTTCATGGCTTTTTTCACACGCTTGATCGTTTTGCTGGCAGCGGTGTTGCTCAATGGTTGCGAGCAACAGGACGCGCCGTCGCTCGATCAGCAACTCTACGTCTGGCAACGCCAATGGACGTCGGCCCATGACGCCGCGCTGCGCGACAGCCGCGCCGATTTCTCGACCTTGCGCGTACTGGCCTTGCAGGCGTTTCCGCAGGCCGGCTGGAGCCGGGCGCGGATCGATCCGGCGCTGCTCAAGCGTGATGGTCGACCGCTGATTGCGGTGATTCGTCTGGATGGCCAGCTCAAGGGGCTGGATCAGGACGAGGTCACGGCGCACATCCAGCAGGTGCTCAGCGATTGGCAAGGGCAGGGGCTGATCCTCTCCGGCGTGGAAATCGACCACGATGCGGGCAACGCTCGGCTACCGGCCTACCGCGAATTCCTCACGCATTTACGCGCGGTTCTGCCGGCCTCCTTGCCACTGAGCATCACCGCGTTGCCGGCCTGGCTCGACAGCCCCGAATTGCCGGCGCTGCTGGCGACGGTCGACAGCAGCGTATTGCAGGTGCACGCGGTGAGCGATCCACGGCGTGGGCTGTTCGACCCGGATCAGGCCCGGCAATGGGCCAAGGCCTGGAGCCGTATCACCTCGAAACCATTTTATCTGGCGCTGCCGGCTTATGGCGTGGCGTTGTTGCCAGGGGCCAGTGGCGCGCCGGTCGTGGAAAGCGAAGTGCCCATCGAGCGGGGCGGCAAACGCCGGGAGTTACTGGCGGATCCGCTGCAACTGAGCAAACTCGGCACCGAGTTGCGCGCCGATCCACCGGCTCATTTGGCCGGACTGATCTGGTTTCGCCTGCCGCTGGCCAATGATCGCAGGGCCTGGAGCCTGACGACGCTAATCGCTGTGGCGCGTGGCGATATGCTCGACAGCCGCGTGGGGCTGAAGCTCTCGGCGCAGGACGGCCTCTACGACATCAGCGTCAGCAACCAAGGCAACCTCGACAGCGCCTGGCCCGAACGCCTGACTCTGGCGGTGCAGGGCTGCGATGGCGCCGATGCATTGGCCGGTTATGCGTTGCAACAGCGCCCGGATCTGCTTACCTTCACCCGCCTGCGCGAGGGTCGAATCCCGGCCGGCGGGCAGCGCGCCATCGGTTGGGCACGCTGCGCAACTATTGATCAAGGAGGTTCGAATGTTCACCCGTAACTGGCCCCGTCATGTGCTTTGCCTGAGCCTCAGCCTGCCGTTGGGTTCAGCGTTGGCCTGCGGGCCGGACTTCCCCATGCGCCTGCTGGACAACCGTGGCCAGTCGCTGGCGGAACTGCCGGAAGGCAACTTCAACTTTGAGATCAGTCGCCTCGGGCATGCCATCGCGGGACTGAAAAATGTCACGGCTGCCACCAATATTCCGGGGGACGGTTACGGCGATGCGCCGGATTACGCGGGTCAGCGCAACACCGCCGAACAGGCCGGTCTGACGCCTGAGCAGCAAGCGCTGGTGCAACAGCTGCGCAGCCTGACCGATGCCCGTCAGGTTGAAGAGCAAGGCGCGAGCCTGCCGGCCGAACACATGTTCTATCTGGCGGGCGCGGTGGCGTTCAACGCGGGTGACCATGGTTTGGCCGCTGAATATTTTCAGAAAGTGCTGGCGCTGCCGGCGGATCAACGCGCGTTGCGCAGTACCTGGGCGGCTTACTCGTTGGGGCGGACACTGTTTGCCATGAGTTCAGAGGCGGGCGCAGGTCCCGACCTGTTGGCTCAATCCCGAAAGGCTTTCGAGCAAACTCGTCAGCTGAGTATCGACGGCTTCAGCGACCCGCTGGAACTGGGTGTTGCCAGCCTCGGCGAAGAAGCGCGAGTGGCCCGCACCGCTGGCGATTGGGACAGCGCCATCGAACTTTATGCGACGCAGAACCTCCACGGTTCGGCGGTGGGCTACAGCTCGTTGAAGTTGTTGATGGCCGATCTGATGGTAATGCCCGACGATCAACTGGCCGTGTTGCTCAAGGGCAAAGCGGTGCAGCAACTGGTGACGGCGTCGTTGATCAGTCGACTCGGCTGGTCATTTGGTGATCAGCCGCCAAGCGAACAGAAACTGATCAAGCTGCTGCAAAACAGCACCCGCGGCAGCCTGGATAACGCGGATCGCCTGGCGGCGATGAACTATCAGCAGGGCGATTACGCCAGTGCCAAAGCCTTCCTCGAACAGGCCGGTGACGGCGGCCTCGCGTGGTGGCTGCGGGCGAAACTGGCGTTGCGTGATGGCGACAAAGGCGCTGCCGCTGCGGCCTACGCCAAGGCCGCCCAGGCCTTCCCGCAGAACGAGTCTTGGGGTGAACGACGGACCCCGGATTGGGATTACGAAACAGTGCAGCCCAAGTGCCGGGTCGACGGCGAAAGCGCGATCCTTGCCCTGCAACGCGGGGATTATCTGCAAGCCTTTGATCAGCTCTATCGCAGCCAAAGCATTTACTGGTACGACGCGGCCACCGTTGCCGAGCGAGTGCTGACCCTCGATGAACTCAAGCAGTACGTCGACACTCAGGTGCCTGCACCGCCGGCTCTCAGCCAACAGGATCGCGACAATTATGTGCCGTTGCCGGTAGCCGCGAACCTGCGCAATTTGCTCGGGCGGCGCCTGTTGCGTGAAGGGCGTTATGACGAAGCGCCGGCTTACTTCGACAACGTCGATCTGCAGAACAAGGCCAAAGCGTATGGGCAATTGCGTCAGGAGGCGGACGCTGCCTGGTGGCCGACCAAACGTGCCGCGGCGTTGTTCAATGCCGCGTGGACGACACGCCAATGGGGCATGGAGCTTCTCGGCTACGAAATGGCGCCGGATTACGCCACGTTCGGTGGTAATTACAGCCTTGAGAGCCGTGAGCTAAAGGTCGGCCCGTTAGTGGCTGAAGATGAGGTCGTGCGTCAGCAAGCCAGCGCCGCTCAACCCGATGAGCGCTATCACTATCGTTATGTCGCAACGGCTTTGGCCAGTCGTGCTGCCGATAATCTGCCTCATACCAGCCAGGCTTTTGCGGCGGTGTTGTGTGCGGCGGCGGGGTGGAACACCAGCCTTGAAGAAGAAAGTGCCTTCTACCAACGGTATGTGAAAGAAGGTCCGTACGTGGATTGGGCGGTGAACTTCGGCCACCATTGTCCTTATCCAGACTTCCAGAATGCGGACAAACGTTACGTAAGCCAGGCATTGAGTCCGGTCCGCTCGGCATTGCGACCTTATAAAAAATGGCTGCAAACGGGCGGTGTTGTGGTGTTTACAGCGGTAGCGCTGGTGCTGATCAATCGACGCCAGCGCAAGGCGCGACAGTAATCACGCTTGCTGCACAAAGGTCAGCCGCACCGCGAAGCCGATCAGCAGGCTACCGAACAACCACTGTTGCACCCGCTGGGCCGATGGACTGCGTTGCAGCCAGCGGCCCAGTGCGGCGCCGACCAGTGCGTAGGCACTGTCGAACAACAACCCGACACCGACCAGCATCGCGCCCAGTGTTGCAAATTGCGCGAGCACTGGCCCGGCGTGAGGTTCGATGAACTGCGGCAACAGCACCGAGCAGAACAGCAGCGCCTTGGGGTTGAGCAGATTGGTCAGCAAACCGCGTTGGATCGCCTCGCGCCAATGCGATTTTTCAGTCGTGGAACCTGCACTGTTCAAGCTCGGCAGCATCGTGGTGCGCAGGCACTGAATGCCGATCCACAGCAGGTACGCGGCCCCGACCAGGCGCACCACGTCGAAGGTCCAGGGTGCCGTCTTGAACAGCGCTGCCAAACCCAACGCAGCCAAGGCCACATGACAACCACGCGCTATGCCCAGCCCCAACGCCGTGGCCAGCGCCGCGCCTTTGCCCTGACGCGCGCCGGTTTGCAACAGCAGAATCATGTCCGGGCCCGGCAACAGGTACACCACCGCCAATGCCATGAAAAACAGCCAGAGTCCTGCCATGTTGCACCCCATTCGTTGTCGATTTGGTGAGGTCAGTCTATGGCTGAAGAGCAGGGCAGGTGGTTGCGTAGTCAGCTTCTAAAGCTTCTATATTTGGCATAACCTGCCATTTTGTGATGAATGAACCATCGGGATCTGCCAAACCATGAAACTGGACGCCTACGACCGCAAGATTCTCGCCGCGCTGCAACGGGACGGTCGCCTGAGCAACGTGCAATTGGCTGACGAAATCGGTTTGTCCGCCTCGCCTTGTTTGCGTCGGGTACGGATGCTGGAAGAGGCGGGCGTGATTCGCGGCTATCAGGCCAATCTGGATCGAGATGAAGTGGGCCTTGGGCTGACGGTGTTTGTCGGGGTCAAAGTTGAACGACACAACGATGAACAGGCCGAAGCCTTTCGCCTGGCCGTGACGGCATTGCCCGAGGTGATTTCGGCGTTCCTGGTGTCAGGGGAATCGGATTTTCTGCTGCAGGTGGTGGTGCCGGATTTGCGCGCCTATGACCGTTTTCTCACCGGGCGATTGCTGAAATTGCCGGGTGTGAGCGACATTCGCAGCAACTTTGCGATTCACACGGTGAAGACCCCGGGGGCGTTGCCGTTGGGGCATTTGCCGCTTTAGATCGCATCGCCCCATTCGCGAGCAAGCCCGCTCCCACATTTGATCTGTGGTGTTCACAGAACCAGTGTGGGAGCGGGCTTGCTCGCGAAAGCGCCAGTTCAGTCAGCGCAAAATCATCGGCCCTACATCTGCGTCGCCATCCCCTCCACATCCATTGCCGCCTGACGCAATGCCTCGGAGCGGGTCGGGTGTGGATGACAGGTCAGGGCGATGTCTTCAGCCGAGGCGCTGAACTCCATGGCTACGCAATATTCGCCAATCATTTCACTGACGCTGGGGCCCACAAGGTGCACGCCGAGGACTTCGTCGGTGCGCTCATCGGCCAATACTTTGGCGAAGCCTTCGGTTTCGTGATTGATCTTCGCCCGGCTGTTGGCCGTGAAGGGAAACTTGCCGACCTTATAGGCGCGACCTTCGGCCTTCAGCTGTTCTTCGGTCTTGCCGACGCTGGCCAGCTCCGGTTTGGTGTAGATCACGCTGGGAATCAGGTCGTAATTGACCTCGCCGGCCTTGCCGACGATTTGCTCGATGCAGGCCATGGCTTCGTCTTCGGCCTTGTGGGCGAGCATCGGCCCAGACGTGACATCACCGATCACCCAGACGCCAGCGGCCTCGGTGCGGTGGCCCTTATTGGCGAGCATGCCGCGTTTGTCCGTGGCGAGACCGACGTTTTCCAGCCCCAGGCCTTGGGTGTAAGGGCGCCGACCAATGGCCACCAACACGTAATCGGCTTCAAGCAACTCGGCGGTGCCACCCTCGGCCGGCTCGACGCTGAGCTGAACACCGCTCGCCGATGTCGTGGCGCTGGTGACTTTCGAACTCAACTTGAAGCGGATGCCTTGCTTGCTCAATGAGCGCTGAAGGGCCTTGCCCGCTTCGCCATCCACACCGGGACAGATCCGGTCGAGAAATTCGACCACCGTCACCTGAGCACCCAAGCGTCGCCATACCGAGCCCAGCTCCAGGCCGATCACTCCGGCACCGATCACCACCAAGTGCTTCGGCACTTCGCTCAGCGACAGCGCGCCCGTGGAGTCGAGGATGCGTTTGTTATCGATGTCCACGCCGGGCAGGGGAGTGGGTTCGGAACCGGTGGCTATGACGATGTCCTTGGCTGTCAGCTGGGTCTTGCCACCCTGGCTGTCGGTCACCGTGACGCTGCCCGGCCCGTCGATGTGGCCCCAGCCCTTGATCCAGTCGACTTTGTTTTTGCGAAACAGAAACTCGATGCCTTTGGTCAGCCCGGTCACGCTTTCATCTTTCTGTTTCATCATTTGAGCAAGGTTGAGGACAGGTTTGACCTCAATCCCCAGGTTGGCAAATTCCGCCCCCATGGCCGCGTCGTAGAGTTCGGAGGCATGCAGCAGCGCCTTGGATGGCATGCAGCCGACATTCAGGCACGTCCCGCCAAGAGTGGCGCGGCCTTCCACGCAGGCTGCTTTCAGACCCAGCTGGCCGGCGCGGATCGCTGCGTTATAACCGCCGGGGCCTGCGCCCAGAATCACGACGTCATAGGTGCTCATGGTGGTACTCCTGATGAAAGAGGGCAGGATCGATAAACGTAGTCTCGGATAAAAATTACGAACGTAATATGTGCGTTTCGAGCCATTTCGGTCAAGGCTTCAGCTTGGCGACAGGTCCGGCGCTTTTAGATAGAGCGATTTACGACGAATATTTCACCACTTTCGTTATATCGTAACGAACTGTGATGTGAGCGATGGCTGGGGTGGTATGCAAGTCGATCTCGATGGCGATGGGGCACAAATAGCAGCGCTGCCGCGCTTTCAGCAGGCGGTCGTTCAAGGACGTCGATTGCGGCAATTCGCGATCGGTTTGGCGGCCTTGGCTGGCGCAGGGTTGGTGCTGGCGTTTTTTGTCGGACTGTTTGCGCCGCAGTCGCTTTGGCCGGCGTTGCTGGTCAATCAGAGCGCCGGTTTGCTGGTGCTGGTCGCCGGCCTGCAATCGGCCTGGTGGGTAACGCAGTGGCGCGCACGGGCGATGAGTCCAGCATTGTCGGTGCCGGTGGTTGTCGCTGAGGAGGTCGTTGGCGCTGAAGGCTGGTACGAGCGGTTGCTGGACCGCATCAGCCAACGTTGGTTGCGCTTGCTGGGGCAGATCGGTGCGCCGACGCTATGGTTGGCTGGCTGGGCGTTATTGATGTTGTACAGCATCGGGCAAGTCTGGAATCTGACCTTGCCGCCCGCCGCGCTGGGGTTGTCGGCCAGTGTCGGCGCCACGCTGGCGTTGCTGCTGGCTTTCGGTTTGCTGGTGCTGGAGCGGCAACTGGCGCAGGAAAACGTCGCCCAGTGGCCCGAAGCAGGGCCGTTGGCGCAGCTGACGCGGGTCGCGATTGTTTGCCTGGTGCTCAGCGCCCTGTGTTTGTTGTTCGGCAGCGAAACATCGGTCTGGCCGGTGCGTCTGGCGGTGCTGATCGGCTTGCTGCCGGGGCTGGTCGCCGTCGAGTTGCTGCTGCGGGCCGTGTTGTCGCTGTTCAGTCCCCGTCGTGAACAAGTGGAACCAGCCTTGCTGGCGCGAAGCTTCGTCGCCGACATGCTGCGTTGGCCGCCGCAACCTTTGCTCGCATTGCAGCACGAACTGCACAACCGCTTCGGTATCGACCTGCGGCAAATCTGGGCCTTTACCTACATGCGCCGGGCGTTTTTGCCGGTGCTGGCGGTGGTGGCTGTCGTCGGTTGGTCGCTCACCGGTATTCACGAAATACCCCTGCAAGGGCGCGGTATCTACGAGCGTTTCGGCAAACCGGTGGAGGTGTTCGGCCCTGGTTTGCACGCCGGTTTGCCATGGCCGCAGGGTCGTGTGCTGAGTGTCGAGAACGGTGTGGTCCACGAGTTGGCCACCAGCGTCGGCGAAGCGTCTGCACCGGTCACGGCCGAACCTGCCGAAGGCCCGGCACCGGCGATTGCCAATCGCTTGTGGGACGCCAGCCATGTGAATGACAAATCCCAGGTCATCGCCAGTAGCCGCGCCGACAAACAGAGCTTCCAGATCGTCAACATGGACGTGCGCTTCGTCTATCGCATCGGCCTGAGCGATCAGGCGGCGCTGGCAGCAACGTACAACAGCGCCGATGTGCCAACGTTGATCCGCAGCACCGCCAGCCGGATTCTGGTGCACGATTTCGCCTCGCGAACCCTCGATGGTTTGCTCGGCGAGGACAGGGTAGGGCTGGCCGAAGAGATCGGCCGTGCCGTGCAGGCTGACCTGCAAAAACTCGATAGCGGTGTGGAAATTCTCGCCACGGTGGTCGAAGCCATTCACCCGCCAGCGGGGGCGGCCAACGCTTATCACGGCGTGCAGGCGGCGCAGATTGCAGCTCAGGCATTGATTTCCCGTGAGCGCGGGGCTGCGGCAGAGGCGACCAACCAGGCGCAACTGCAGGCCAGTATCGCTCACGATCAAGCTACGGCCAGTGCTCATGAAATCAACTCGACCGCTCAGGCCGCCGACCTGAAGTTTGCCGCCGAGCGAAAGGCTTTTTCCAGCGCCGGCCAGGCCTTCGTGCTGGAGCAATACCTCAGCCAGCTGACCCAAGGTTTGGCCAACGCCAGGCTGCTGATTCTCGATCATCGTCTGGGCGGCAACAGCAATGCGCCGACCATCGACCTACGTACCTTCACGCTGCCGGCTGATCCTGCGCCGCCGCGTAATACCGTTCAGCCAGGAGCCGTCCATTGAGCCAGCCGACGCCTACACACAATCGCGATCACGATGACCACGCTGGCCACGATCACGGCCATGGCGGACATCACCACGGCCATCACCATCATCACCACGGTGATCCACACGAAGCGGGCCCTTTTCCGTGGCGGCGAATGGGATGGGCGGCGCTGCTGGTGGCGTTTGCCATTGCGGCGGCGAGCCTGGTGCAAGTGCGTTCGGGAGAGGCCACGGTCATCACTCGCTTTGGCAATCCATCGCGGGTGTTACTGGAACCCGGTCTTGGCTGGCGCTGGCCGGCACCGTTCGAGGCGGCGATCCCGGTGGATCTGCGGCTGCGTACCACCTCCAGCGGTTTGCAGGATGTGGGCACGCGCGATGGTCTGCGCATCATCGTGCAAGCCTACGTGGCCTGGCAGGTGCAGGGTGATCCGGACAACGTGCAACGCTTTATGCGCGCCGTACAGAACCAGCCGGACGAAGCCGCGCGGCAGATCCGCACCTTTGTCGGCTCGGCGCTGGAAACCACCGCCAGCAGTTTCGATCTGGCCAACCTGGTGAACACCGATGCCAACCAAGTGCGCATCGCCAATTTTGAAGCGCAGCTGCGTCAGCAGATCGATCAGCAGTTGCTCACCACTTATGGCGTGCGAGTGCTGCAAGTCGGCATCGAGCGTTTGACCTTGCCGTCGGTGACGCTCACCGCGACTGTCGATCGTATGCGCGCCGAGCGTGAAACCATCGCCACTGAACGCACGGCCATCGGCAAGCGGGAAGCTGCACAAATTCGCTCTGCGGCCGAGCGTGATGCGCGAATTGTGCAAGCCGATGCGACGGTGAAAGCCGCGGACATCGAAGCCCAATCCCGTGTCGAAGCCGCGCAGATTTACGGCCGTGCCTACGCCGGTTCACCGCAGCTCTACAACTTGCTGCGCTCTCTCGACACCTTGGGCACTATCGTCGCACCGGGCACCAAACTGATTTTGCGTACCGATGCGGCGCCGTTCCGGGTGCTGGTTGACGGTCCGCCGACGCTCGATAACAAGTCCGGGTTGCAGCCATGAATTTAAAAGTTCCACGTGGAACACATGAGTTAAGCAGCCCGTGGATTCAGGCCGGGCGCTTGGCTTTTCTGGCGCTGTACGCCGTGACCGTACTGGCTGCGCTGGCGTGGGCATTCTCAAATGTGCGGCAAATCGACCCGCAAAATCGTGCTGTAGTGCTGCACTTTGGCGCACTGGATCGCATTCAAAATGCCGGTTTGCTGTTGGCATGGCCGCGCCCGTTCGAGCAGGTCATCTTGTTGCCGGCAGCGGATCGGGTGATCGAGCGTCGGGTGGAAAATCTGCTGCGCACGGATGCCGCATTGCAGGCGGATCGAGTCGCGAGTTTCGCCACGCCCATCAGCGATGCGCTTGCCGGCTCCGGTTATCTGCTGACCGGTGATGCGGGCGTCGTACAACTGGATGTGCGGGTGTTCTACAAAGTCACCGAGCCGCATGCCTTCGTTCTCCAAGGTGAACATGTGCTGCCGGCACTGGATCGGCTGGTGACCCGCAGTGCCGTGGCGCTCACCGCCGCGCGCGACCTGGATACTATTCTGGTGGCTCGACCGGAACTGATCGGCGCCGACAATCAAGCCGCCGAACATCGCGAACGTTTACGCGGCGATCTGGTGCGGGGCATCAATCAGCGCTTGGCCGAACTGACCGCGACCGGGCAGGGGTTGGGCATTGAAGTGGCGCGGGTCGATGTGCAATCGAGTCTGCCCGGCCCGGCGGTGAACGCGTTCAACGCGGTGTTAACCGCCAGCCAGCAGGCCGACAAAGCCGTGGCCAACGCGCGCACTGAAGCCGAGAAGTTGACTCAGTCCGCCAACGAACAAGCCGACCGCACGCTGCAAGTAGCTCACGCCCAAGCCAGCGAGCGCCTGGCAAAAGCCTCCGCCGACACCGCCACGGTGCTGAGTTTGGCCAAGGCGCAACAGCAGGGCACCGATCCGCAAATGCTGCTGCGTATTTACCGTGAACGGATGCCGAAGATTCTCGGGCAGGCCGGCTCGGTGACCACGGTTGATCCGAAAGACGATTCCCGCCTGATCATTCAGGGAGCTGCGCAATGACTGCCCAAACCGCCGCCGCGCCGAGCATGTTGTCCTCGGCTGAACAACGTAGCGCAGCGCGCCAGTTGACCCTGGCCATGCTTGCGCTTGGGTTGCTTGCGCTGGGCCTGATCTGGCGCTGGTTGTCGCCGGAGCAGACCGGTATCAGCCAATTGCTGCTGGGTTTCGCTTCCTTGCTGGTGGCCGTGCCGGTCATGCGCTCGGCGTGGTACAGCCTGCGTTATCCGAGCCTGCACGGGATTACCGATCAACTGATCGCCCTGGCCATGCTCGGTGCCTGGGCCACAGGCGATCTACTCACTGCGGCGTTGCTGCCGATCATCATGATCTTCGGCCACGTGCTGGAAGAGCGCAGCGTGATCGGTTCCCAGGAAGCGATTCATGCCCTCGGCAAACTGACCCGCAGCCATGCACGCAAGATTCAGGCTGATGGTTCCGTCGTTGAAGTCGACAACGGCACCCTCAAGGCCGGTGACCTTGTGGAGGTGCGTGCCGGTGATCGAGTGCCGGCGGATGGCCGGGTGTTGTCCGGTCAGGCAAGCCTCGACACCGCGTCGATCACCGGTGAGTCGGTGCCAATGGAGGCGGATGTGGGCATGTCGGTATTCGGCGGGGCGATCAATCTCGATGGCCTGCTGCGCATTGAAGTGACCCGCACCGGTAACGAATCGACCTTGGGTAAAGTCATTGCGCTGATGCAAAGTGCCGAACGTTCCAAGCCTCCAATCACCCGTTTGCTCGAACGCTATGCCGGAAGCTACATGGTGCTGGTGTTGCTGCTGGCCGCCGTGACCTGGTTTGTGACCAACGATGCGCAAGCGATGCTCGCGGTGTTAGTCGCAGCTTGCCCTTGCGCGCTGGTGTTGTCTGCACCGGCAACGGCGATTGCCGGGGTGGCGGTGGCGGCTCGGCACGGGATTCTGATTCGCAGTTCGGCGTTCCTCGAAGAGTTGGCTGACCTGACGTCCTTGGTGGTCGACAAGACCGGAACCCTGACGTTCGGCACCTTGCGCCTGCAATCCATCGACAGTCCACTGGAGGATCGCAGTCACGTACTGAAGCTCGCCGCCAGCCTCGGTTCCGCCAGCAGTCACCCGGTCAGCCGCGCCTTGGCCGGGTTGGTCACTCAGGAACACTTTCTGCTGCTCTCTGACATTCATGAGCGTCAGGGGCTGGGTGTCGTGGCGATGACCGAGCAGGGCGAAGCGGCCCTCGGTCGTCCGGAGCTGTTCGCGCAATTAGGCATCGCCACATCAGCTGTGCCCGAACACGACGGCCCGATTGCCGGGCTGGCACTCAACGGTGAATTTCTCGCCTGGCTGTTGCTCGCTGACAGTATCAAACCCGAGGCGCGGTTTGCCCTGAGTGAGTTGCGTGAACTGGGTTTGGGTCGTCAGTTGTTGCTCACCGGGGATCGGCAAAGCGTTGCGCATACGCTGGCCCGGAATGTGGGCATCAGCGATGTCGAAGCCCAGGCCTTACCCGAGGACAAACTCAATCGTGTGCTGAAAGAAATCGGCAGCGGGTTCCGGCCGATGGTGGTGGGAGACGGCATCAACGATTCCCTGGCGCTCAAGGCCGGTGTGGTCGGCGTGGCGATGGGCGCAGGCGGTGCGGACATCGCGCTGGCTTCGGCCGATATCGTACTGATCGGCAGCGACCTGCGCCGGCTCGGGACCTGTGTGCGCTTGAGTCGCCAATGCCGCCAGACCTTGCAGGTCAATGTGATTATCGGGTTGGGCTGGACCCTGGCCATCGTCGCGTTCGCCGCATTCGGCTGGCTCGGCGCGGCAGGGGCGATGATTGCCGCGCTGTTACACAACTTGAGCACGTTATTGGTGCTCGGTAATGCCGGGCGTTTGCTACGCTTTCAGGAACCCCTACTCAAGCTTAAGGATGAGGTGTGAGCGTCTACAGCTTTTCAGAACTGTGTGCCGGATTTGTAGTCATCTAGGGTAAGGCGGTCATTTTCAACGATCGCCCGTTGGATGGTTTCAGTGTTGCAGGCAATACCGGGAATAGAAAAAGGCTATTAATTCGATAGCCTGCTATTTTTCAAGGATGGTCTACCCTCAGATTTGACGTCTGAAACAAGGGGGACTTTTCATGCTCGCGCAACTTCCACCGGCCTTACAGAATCTGCAATTACCGCTTCGCTTGCGACTCTGGGACGGCCATGAGTTCAATCTGGGGCCGACGCCCAGCGTCACCATTGTGGTCAAGGACCCACACATGGTTACCCAGTTCACCCATCCCAGCCTCGACGCGTTGGGGGCGGCGTTTGTCGAAGGCAAGCTGGAGCTGGAAGGCTCTATCAGCGATGTGATTCGTGTCTGCGACGAGTGGAGTCAGGCGCTGATCAACGAGGACGAAGATGAGCAACCGGTGCGCTCGGTACACGACAAGGAAACCGATGCCAAAGCCATCTCCTACCACTACGACCTCTCCAACGCGTTTTACCAACTGTGGCTCGACAGCGACATGGCGTACTCCTGCGCCTATTTCGAAACCGGCAGTGAAACCCTCGAACAAGCTCAACAAGCCAAGTTTCGCCACCTGTGCCGCAAGCTGCGGTTGCAACCAGGCGAGTATCTGCTGGATGTCGGTTGCGGCTGGGGCGGGTTGGCGCGGTATGCCGCTCGTGAGTTCGGCGCGAAGGTGTTCGGGATCACGCTCAGTAAGGAGCAATTGGCGCTGGCCCGTGAACGGGTGAAAGCCGAAGGCCTGGAGGATCAGATCGAGCTGCAACTGCTCGACTACCGCGATTTGCCGCAGGACGGGCGCTTCGACAAGGTGGTCAGCGTCGGCATGTTCGAACACGTTGGCCACGCGAACCTGTCCGAGTACTGCAAAACCTTGTTCGGCGCGGTGAAAGAGGGTGGCCTGGTGATGAACCACGGGATCACCGCCAAGCACACCGATGGTCGTCCGGTTGGGCGCGGCGCTGGTGAATTCATTGAGAAGTACGTGTTCCCCAACGGCGAGCTGCCGCATCTGTCGATGATCTCCGCCGAGATCAGCGAAGCGGGGCTGGAAATCGTTGATGTCGAGAGCCTGCGCCTGCATTACGCACGAACCCTGGACCACTGGAGCGAACGCCTGGAAGACAATCTGGAAGCCGCCGGCAAACTGGTGCCAGAACAGGCTTTACGGATCTGGCGGTTGTACCTGGCAGGGTGCGCCTATGCCTTTGCCAGAGGCTGGATCAACCTGCATCAAATTCTCGCGGTGAAAACCCATCCCGATGGCAGCCATGAACTGCCCTGGACCCGCGACGACATTTACAACCCTTAAAGAATCGGTGAAATAAGCCGGGCGATCCGCATGCCGATCTGTTGCAGACGGTGGGTCTCCCGGCCTTCTTCTTTGGCGATTTCGTGAGCCTGGGCGAAGTCATCGTTGAGCATCTGTTCCACTTCGGCAGCAAATGCACTGTCGACCGTCAGCAACATTACTTCGAAATTCAGCCGGAACGAACGGTTGTCCATGTTGGCGCTGCCAATGGCGCTGATTTCGCTGTCGATCAGCACCACTTTCTGATGCATGAACCCCGGCTGGTAACGGAACAAGCGCACGCCAGCACGTACTGCTTCGAAGGCGTAAAGGCTGGACGCGGCGTAGACGATCCGGTGATCCGCCCGCGACGGCAACAGAATCCGTACATCCACACCACGCAATACTGCCAGTCGTAACGCGGCGAACACCGCTTCGTCGGGGATGAAGTAAGGGGTGGTGATCCACACCCGCTCCGTCGCCGCATGGATGGCTTCGACGAAGAATAGCGAACAGGTTTCGTAGGAATCCGCCGGGCCGGTGGCCAGCAATTGGCAGAGCACGCCGTGATCTGGATAAACCTCCGGCAGGATCAACGGCGGCAGCGAACGGGCCGCCCAGAACCAGTCTTCGGCAAAGGACTCCTGCATGCAGGCCACCACCGGCCCGCGCACTTGCACGTGGGTGTCGCGCCATGGCGCCAGGGGTGGTTTTTCGCCCATGTATTCGTCGCCGACGTTGAGCCCGCCGACAAAACCGACAATCCCGTCGACCACGACGATCTTGCGGTGGTTGCGGAAATTGACCTGAAAGCGGTTGAGCCAGCCGCTGCGGGTGGCGAAGGCTTTGACCTCGATACCGGCATCGCGCAACGGTTGCACGTAACTGTGGGGCAGGGAGTGGCTGCCGATGCGGTCGTAGAGCAAGTAAATCGCCACGCCTTCGGCAGCTTTCCTGGTGAGCAAGGTGTGCAGGCGTTGGCCGAGGCGGTCATCGTGGATGATGAAGAACTGGATCAGCACGGCTTGCCGGGCATTGCTGATGGCGTCGAAAATCGCATCGAAGGTGGCTTGGCCATCAATCAATAGGTGTACTTCGTTATTCGCCAGACACGGCATGCGCCCCAGTTTCGGCATGGCCCTCAAAGACGCGTAGGCGCTGGAGGCTCGAGCAGCCAGTGCTTCTTCTACCCAGGGGCGCCAGTTCAGCTCGGAGATGGCCTTGCGCATTTCCTCGTTGGCTTGCCGCCGGGCCTTGATATAGCCGTCGAAGGTGCTGCGGCCGAAGACCAGATAAGGGATAAGCGTGAGGTAGGGAATGAACAGCAGTGACAGAGCCCAGGCGATCGAGCCCTGAGCGGTCCGAACGGTCAATACGGCATGGATGGCGGCAATCGAACCCAGCGTGTGCAGGATTGCGATCAGATAACCGAAAACATGCGGTCCAAAATAATCCATGGGGCAGCCTTGCTCCTGAAGATTCAATGCTTAACAGACCATGTTCCGGGCAGAATGTCGCTATTTAATTGGCCCCTGAACCGAAGCCCGTGGCTGACGTCTAACGGCCACTAATGATCAGGAGTTACTCGATGAACGTTCGTCTGCTGGGTTTGGCCATTGCGTTTGGTTTGACACTTCCTGTGGCTGCTCAGGCGCAGATGTTGCAGCCGGGCTTGTGGGAAATGACTTCAAGCAACATGAAGGTCGATGACCAGAACCTGCCCGATCTGCAGCTGATCCTAGGTCAGATACAGAGTCAGATGACCCCTGAACAGCGCGCGCAGCTGGAGAAGCAGGGCATCACTATGGGCGGCAAAGGGATTCGGGCGTGCCTGACGCCCGAGCAGGTGAAGACCGACAACATTCCGCTGACGGACCCACAATCGGGCTGCAAGCAGCAAATCACCGAACGTACCGGCAACCAGTGGAAATTCCGTTTCAGCTGTCCGAAAGCGCAAGGTGCGGGTGTCGCCACATTCCTCAGCGATCGTGAGTTCACCACCAAGGTCAACGGCACGTTCAACGCCACCGGCATTCAGCAGAAGGGTAGCCTCGATACTCGCGCTGTGTGGTTGGGCCAGGATTGCGGCACAGTGAAGCCAAGAGCCTAAAAGCATCGCGGGCAAGCCCGCTCCCACAAGGTCATACGCGATCCCTGTGGGAGCGGGCTTGCCCGCGATGACGTCCGTTTAGTCACCTTGAATCTTGGGCGGATTCAACAATTCACACACCGCCTCAATCCCTTTCTCCCCGAAATCCTCTCCACTGCCGCTGCGCATGCTGACAAACCCGCCTTCCTTTTCCTTCTCTCCCACTACCAGCAGATACGGCACTTTCTGGCTGTGCTGGCGAATCTTGTGGCTGATTTTCTCGTTACGCAGGTCCGAGTTGGCCCGCAGTTCGCGGCGGCGCAGTGCCTGGGTTACTGAGTGCGCATAAGCGGTCTGACGTTCATCGATGTTCACGACCATCACCTGCGGCGGCGCTCGCCAGGTGTCCAGCTCCTGTTGGCTGGACCAGCACGTGCCGTAGATCCGTTGCTGCGACGTGCCGCTGATATGGTCCAGAGTGAATGCTTGCAATACCTTGGTGGTGGGAACATGCGGGCCTGTTGCGAAACTTTCAAAATCCCCCAAGCGATACAGCGATAACCGTTCAGTTGACGTCGCCTGGGGAGCTGGTTCCCGGCGGATCGAATGGTTGGTCGCCGCCAGTGCATGCATGCGCGCTTCGATAACTGGCAGCTCGGCCAGAGTTAAAGAGCGCTGGAAAGCAAACTCATAAAAGAAACCGTCACCTAGCGACGATCCGGTCCGCAATTGCGCGTGCGGAAAAAGCTGTTTGACGGCCATGGCCAACATCAGCGCACAGGACCGGCGAAGGATCTCCAGACCATCGGGCTCCTGGGGTGTGACGATACTGACCCGGGCATCGCCCTCGATCAGGAACCCACAGTCCACCAACACGCCGTCGACCCGACCGGCCACCGCCGCGTTGGCCAACCCGAGACTGATACTTGCGGCAACTTCATACGCAGTCAGCGGCTGATCGTACTCACGCAATGAACCATCGGGCAGGGTGATGTGGATCATGATCGTGTTCTCGAATGTTTTCGATAACGCGCGCTAGCGCATAAACCGTAGGGGTAAACCCTGGCAGCTGTCATTAAGACGTTGGTCGTGCCAGGCAATTTGCCCCGACACGAGCGTAGTGGTGACGCTGTGGCGAAAACAGTGGTGGGTGAAGGGCGTCCAGCCACATTGCGAAAGGATCGGCTGCCGGGAAACCGCAACGCCACCGGGCTCGGGTTTAATCAATACCAGATCTGCCCAATAGCCTTCGCGCAGGTAGCCGCGATCGGGGATGGCAAACAAATCGGCGACCCGGTGACTGGTCTTGGTCACGAGGGTGGTGATCGGCAATATCTCATCGGACACCAGCTCCAGCAACGCGGGCAGGGCGTGTTGCACCAATGGCAAACCGGACGGCGCCTGGCTGTAGGGTCGCTGTTTTTCGACCCAGGTATGAGGCGCGTGATCGCTGCCGATCACGTCCAGTCGATTGCTCAACAATGCTTTGCGCAAAGCATCGCGGTCGGCCTGAGTCTTGATCGCCGGGTTGCACTTGATCAGGTTGCCAAGGCTCGGGTAGTCGCGATCATCGAACAGCAAGTGGTGCAGGCAGACTTCGGCGGTGATGCGTTTCTGTGCCAGCGGCTGGTCTTCGAACAGCGCCAGTTCGCGGGCCGTGCTCAAGTGTAAAACGTGAAGTCGGGTGCCGTGTTGCCTGGCCAGATCAACGGCCATTGAGGAGGAACGAAAGCACGCTTCGGCGTTGCGGATCAGCGGGTGGGCGGCGGGCGGAAGTTGCTCGCCGAACAGTTCTCGCAGGTTCGTGGCATTGGCCTCAATGCTCGGCGTGTGTTCGCAGTGGGCCAACAAAATGGTCGGTACTTCGGCGAAGAGCCGCTCGAGTATCCGTGGGTCGTCCACCAGCATGTTGCCGGTGGAGGCGCCCATGAACACTTTGACTCCGGCCACCTCACAAGGATTGAGCGCGGCGACGGTATCGAGATTGTCGTTGCTCACGCCGAAATGAAAACCGTAATTGGCCACTGAACTCGTCGCCGCTCGACGCTTCTTGTCGGCCAGCGCGGCGAGGGTCAGGGTGGCCGGGGAGGTGTTGGGCATGTCCATAAAACTGGTGATACCGCCAGCCACTGCAGCCCTGGATTCGGTATGGAAGCTGCCCTTGTCCGGCGCTCCGGGATCGCGGAAATGCACTTGGTCATCGATCATGCCCGGCAGCAGCCATTGGCCGTTGGCGTCGATTTCCACGGTGGCCGTTTCACCTTCGATGCTGCTGGCGATCTTGACGATGCGACCGTGGCTCACCAACAGATCGCCGTCGAATTCACGACCTTCATTCACTAGCCGGGCGTTGCGAATCAACACGCTGCTCATGGTCAGAACTCGTTCTGCAGGGCTTTGTAGCCGCGCACCAGATCAACGTTGGTGCGCGCCACATCCTCGGAAAACTCCGAGGCACTGACGCTCACCGGTGGGAACTGCGACAGGTCAGTGTTGGGGCCGATGCGCGTGGTGGAGGGCACGTAGAAGTCTTCAGGCAAGTCACGACCGTCGACCACCGAGTTGTGCCGCACCACGCAACCGTCGCCCACCGCGCAGTTGAACAGCACGCTGTTGAACCCGATGAATACGCGATTACCGACGGTGCAGGGGCCATGCACGATGGAGCGGTGGGCGATAGAGCTGAACTCGCCGATGGTCACCGCCGCCCCCGACTTGGAGTGGATCACCACGCCGTCCTGGATGTTCGAATTGGCGCCGATGGTGATCGGCTCCATCTCGCCCGAATCATCCACTTCGTCGGCGCGAATCACCGCATAGGGACCGACGAACACGTTCTCGCCGATCACCACTTTGCCGCAGATGATGGCGGTTTTATCCACGTACGCGGACTCTGCAATCGCCGGCAGATCGCCTGAAGGATTCTTGCGGATCATGGCTTGCTCAACGCGTTGTACAGGGTGTTGAGGTTGTATTCGAACAACCCGGCGAACGTGCTGGCCGGGCCGGTCGCCGCGAGGGCATCGGAGTACAGCGTCCCGCCGATATGCGCGCCGCTTTCATCGGCGATTTGCTTGAGCAGGCGTGCGTCCTTGATGTTTTCCATGAACACCGCTTTGACTTTGGCCTGACGGATCTGGGTGATCAGCGCAGCGACTTCGGCGGCCGACGGTTCACGTTCGGTAGACAGTCCTTGAGGTGCCATGAAGTCGATGCCGTACGCCTGACCGAGATAGCCGAAGGCGTCATGGGAGGTCACGATTTTGCGGTTACCCGGCGGCAGCGAACCGAGCTTGGCTTTGGCCTCGGCGAGCAAGGCGTAGATCTTTTTCAGGTAGGCCTGGCTGTTGTGTTCGTAGTCGGTTTTGTTGGCAGGGTCGGCGGCGATCAGCGCTTTGGTGATGTTGCTGATGTACAGCTCGGTGTTCGCCAGGTTGTGCCAGGCGTGCGGGTCGGGAATGGTTTCGCCGTCTTCATCCAGCGAGCGTGGAATGACACCGTGGCTGGCGCTGATGACCGCAGCTTTGGTCTCGGTGCTGGTCACCAGACGGTCCAGCCATGGCTCGAAACCTAGCCCGTTCTTGATGATCAGTCTGGCCTTGAGCAATGCCTTGGCATCGTCCGGAGTCGGCTCGTAGGTATGGGCATCGGCGTCCGGCCCGACCATGTTGGTGATCTGGATATGGTCGCCGCCGACCTGATGGGTCATGTCGGCGAGGATGCTGAAGCTGGTGACTACCTGGAGTTTTTCCGCGGCAGACAGCGACATCGACAGCATCAAACTGAACAGCACGAGTAAAGCGCGCATCGGGTTACACCTCATTGGGATGTGAGCAAAGGCGGGCGGCGCAGCAAGCCGTGCACCGGACCGAACACCACGGACAGCAGATACAAACCGCCAGCCACCAGCACGATCGCCGGGCCGCTGGGCAGTGAGTAGTAGAACGACAGCAACAAGCCGAACCAGACCGAGAGGCAGCCGAGCAGCGCGGCGATGACCATCAGTACCGGCAAGCGACGACTCCAGAAGCGAGAAGCTGCGGCCGGCAACATCATCAAACCGACCACCATCAGGGCGCCGATGGCCTGGAAACCGATCACCAGGTTCAGCACCACCAGCGTCAGAAATACCCCGTGAGCCAGTGGCCCGAGGCGGCTGACGGTTTGCAGAAAGAGCGGGTCGAGGGTGTCCAGCAACAGGGGTTTGTAGATGAGGGCCATGGCGATCAGGCTGAAGCCCGAGACCCAAATCATGCCGGTCAAGGTCGGCCCATCGACCGCGAGCGCCGAGCCAAACAATAGGTGCAACAGGTCCAGTCGCTTGCCGGCAATGCCGAGGATCAGCACGCCGCTGGCCAGCGATATCGGGTAGATCGCGGCCAGGCTCGCGTCTTCCCGCAGGCCGGTGCGGCGGGTGATCCAGGCCGCCAGTCCGGCCATGCTCAGACCAGCGCCGAGGCCTCCGATGGTCAACGCGGGCAGACTCAACCCGGCGAACCAGAAGCCCAATGCGGCGCCCGGCAAGATGCCGTGAGCCACCGCGTCGCCGATCAGGCTCATGCGCCGTAGAATCAAAAACACCCCAAGCGGTGCTGTGCTGCACGCCAGAACGAGACCACCAAGCAACGCCCGGCGCATGAATACGAATTCGTGGAACGGTTGCCAAAGCTGAGCGGCAGCGATCATCAAGCCACCTGCGTCTGGGGTTGTTGGCGAATCAGATCGGTACTGGGGCCGAGGACGCAGCCGCTGCTTTTGATCAATAGGGCTTGGGGGATGTGTTGGCGCACGGCGGCCAGGTCATGACACACCACCACCAGCGTTCGACCTTCGGCATGCCAGACATGGATGTGTTTCCAGAGCAGCGCCTGGCCGAGTTCGTCGAGTGCGGCGTGGGGTTCGTCGAGCAGCAGCAAGGGGGCTTCGGCGAGACTCAACCGGGCGAGCAGGGCACGCTGCAATTCGCCCCCGGAGAGAGCCATCAATGGGCGATGTTCCAGGCCACTCAGGCACCAGTCTTCCAGCGCAGACTTGAGGCGTTGGCTGCGAATTTCCGGAGTTTGCTTGCTGCCCCAGAAACCTGCGGCCACCAACTCTTGCAGGCTGATGGGGAACTGCCGATCCAGATGTTGTTGCTGAGGCAGGAACGAAAGGCCGCCTTTGCGTGGAACATCAATGATGACTTTTCCAGCCAGTGGCTTTTGCAGACCGGCGATGACTTTCAGCAGGCTGGTTTTACCCGAACCGTTGGCACCGATGACAGCGGTCAGACTTCCCTTGGGCAACTGGAAATCCACCGACGGAGTGAGCGGTTGACCGGGTGCGCCCCAGCGCAAGGCTTGGCATTGGATCATGCGGCCTCCCAATTCCAGCGACTTTCGGCGACAGCATCGTGGGCATGAAGACTTTCGGCGTGAACGACTCGCACGTGAAAGGCGTTGATTCCGGCGGAGCGTTTCAGGGCCAGGTTCAAGCGTCGAGCGGCGTCTTCGCAGAACATCAGGTTCTGTCCATTGGCGAGGGCGAAGGCTTGTTCATCGGCGCGTTTCACGGCGGTTTGCACTGCGGTGCCGAGGGCTGCTTCCGCATCGTTGATCGCGGCGATCAGCGGCAGGTCATCCAGATAATCGTCCAGACGCAACTGCAATCGCGCATTGCTGCGTTGGCTATGCGGCGTGGCGACGATGCCTTTCGTGGAACCGAGCCAAGCCAGAACGTCGGCGTGTTGCAGCGACTTGTTGGCAAAGTCATCCACGAATTGTTGTTGAATCAACTGCCGCGAAAGTGCCGCTGAGCACGGGCAGGTTGAGGAATAAGGAACATCGATTTTTAGTTCCACGTGGAACATCGCGTTTTTCAAACTGGCTTCGATGCTCACCGGATAAGTTTTCCAACCGGCTAGCGGACTGATGAGCGCGGGTCTTTTGAGCAATAGATCGGTGTGAATTTTTAGGTAAGCGTTGCGGGAAAGTCCTTCATGGGTTTCGAGAAAATTTTGCAAGACTCGCCGCAATAACGCGGGCGAAAGGTTTTCCTGCTCAAGCATTTCCAACGCCAGATACAGCCGCGACATATGGATGCCGCGCGCCTCTCCATCGTCGAGGCTAACGCCAGCGTCGGCCTTTGCGCTCAGTCGCTGGCCATCGAATAAAACAGGAAGAGCAATGCCGCACATGCCCACCCAATCGAGTGGCAGGGCTTGGCGTGAGGCCTGCGCGGCGATATCCGGCAGAGTCAGCGCATTCATGAGCAGGTCCATCGTGGGAGTTGATTTGGCATGTTATATTATAACAATTAAATCGACGATGCCTTTTTCGTGAGCAGGCTTTCACCATGCACAGACGTCACTTGCTCAACCTGATTCTGGCCAGCGCGGCCTTCGCTTTACCCTTTGGTGTGTCGGCCACGCAAATTCGCAATGCACGACTGTGGCGTTCGGACGACAAGCTGCGACTGGTGTTCGATCTGAGCGGGCCGGTGCAATACAAGACGTTTTCCCTGAGCGCTCCGCAGCGGCTGATCATTGATCTGAGTGGCGCCAATCTCAGTGGCGATTTCAGTCAGTTAGCACTCAGCAATACGGTGATTCGCTCAATCCGCTCCGGACATTTCGGTCGGGGCGATACGCGGATTGTCCTCGACCTCAGCGGCCCGGTGCAGCTCAACAGTTTCCTGCTGCCGCCCCAGGACGGGCAGGGGCACCGATTGGTGCTCGATCTGAAGACCGCCGCGCCGCTACAGATTGCGGCGGTGCCGTCGGAAAAACCTGAACCCGTCCCCGCCAAGGCTCACCCCAAGCGCGACATCATCGTGGTGGTCGACCCGGGTCACGGTGGCAAAGACCCGGGCGCGGTCGGTGCCAAAGGTGAGCGGGAAAAAGACGTGGTGCTGTCGATCGCCCAATTGCTGGCCAAGCGGCTGAAGCGCGAGAAGGGCTTCGACGTGAAACTGGTGCGCAACGACGACTTCTTCGTCCCGCTGCGTAAACGCGTGGAGATCGCCCGCAAGCACAATGCCGACATGTTCATCTCGGTTCATGCGGACGCGGCGCCGCGTCTCACCGCTTCAGGTGCGTCGGTGTACTGCCTGTCCGAAGGCGGCGCGACCTCGGCCACGGCGCGTTTCATGGCGCAACGGGAGAACGGTGCAGACCTGCTGGGTGCCACCAGCCTGCTCAATCTCAAGGATAAGGATCCGATGCTCGCCGGGGTGATTCTCGACATGTCGATGAATGCCACCATCGCCGCCAGCTTGCAACTGGGCAGTACGGTGCTTGGCAGCCTGGCAGGCATCACCACACTGCATCAGAAGCGCGTGGAACAAGCGGGATTCGCTGTATTGAAGTCTCCGGATGTGCCGTCGATTCTGGTGGAAACCGGCTTCATCTCAAACCCCCGCGACAGCCAGCGACTGGTGACTGCCCGTCATCAACAAGCCGTGGCGGATGGTTTGTTCGAAGGTTTGCAGCGCTATTTTCAGAAGAACCCACCGGTGAACAGCTACATCGCCTGGCAACAGGAACAGAAGAAGATGCAGGCCTAGCAGCCGGTCATCCGGCTACACGTGAACTTGCCGCTGCTGCCGCCGGAACTGGAAAACCGATTGATGGTTGTCCAGCCAACCCGGCGGTTGTAACCGACCCAGGCTTCACCATCGGATGTGATGCCCGTGAAGAATGTCAGTTGCCCGTAGCGGCTGTTGGTTTGTGCCCATTGGCGTTTGCCGGCTACTTCGAAGCCGCGCAGATAGATCGTGCTACCGACAGTGTTAACGCTGTAGGCATTGCCGTCGGCATCTACGCAGGCCAGCAGATTGGCGCTGCGGGTGCAGTTGGCCAGACTCGGGATTTGTCCCCAGGCATCGACCGCAATCAGCAGCGAAAGGCTCAATAGCGAGAGTTTCAGGGCGTTTCCCATGGCATTTCTCAAAAGGGCGGACGGTTTAAAGCATCGTGCCCTTTGTCGTGAGTAACAAGAGGGGAGTGGCTTATTTGCATTGTTATACTATAACATAAAAATACACCCGCTCTGATGATTCACCGCCATGACTGAACAAGAACTCCTCGCTCAACCCGCCGCCGATTACATGAACGACGCCCAGCAAGGTTTCTTTCGCGAGCTGTTGCTGGCTCAGCGCAGCGAGCTGCAGGAGCGCATTGCCGGCGAGTTCGACGCGTTACGCGAGCAGGAACCCCACAGCGATCCCGCCGATATCGGCAGCGCCGAAGAACAGCGCCAGTGGCAACTGCGCCTGCTGGAGCGGGAAAAGAAGCTCCTGGACAAGATTGACGAAGCCCTCGAGCACGTGGCTCGCGGCGAGTACGGCTGGTGCCGCGAAACCGGTGAGCCGATTGGTCTCAAGCGCCTGCTGCTGCGACCCACCGCCACTTTGTGTATTGAAGCCAAAGAACGTGAAGAGCTGCGCG
Source organism: Pseudomonas sp. GM79 (assembly GCF_000282495.1). GTDB lineage: Bacteria > Pseudomonadota > Gammaproteobacteria > Pseudomonadales > Pseudomonadaceae > Aquipseudomonas. Next base: position 193,375 of record NZ_AKJE01000076.1, on the reverse strand, counting down.
AACGCCATCAACGGGCGATTTGACCGGCCACATCCTGATGAGGAATACCTGATGCCCAATCGTCTCCCCGTGACCGTCCTGTCGGGCTTTCTCGGTGCCGGAAAAAGTACACTTCTTAATTACGTACTACGTAATCGCGAAAATTTGCGTGTCGCGGTGATCGTCAATGACATGAGTGAGATCAACATTGATGGCAGCGAAGTTCAGCGCGATGTCAGCTTGAATCGTGCCGAAGAAAAACTCGTGGAAATGAGTAACGGCTGCATCTGCTGCACCTTGAGGGAAGATTTGCTCGAAGAAGTCAGCAAACTCGCCAGAGACGGTCGTTTCGATTACCTGCTGATCGAGTCCACGGGGATTTCCGAGCCTTTGCCCGTAGCGGAAACTTTTACGTTTCGCGATGAAGAAGGGCAGAGCCTGGCGGACATAGCGCGGCTAGACACCATGGTTACCGTGGTCGACGGCATGAACTTCCTGCTCGACTATCAAGCCGCCGAAAGCCTCGCTTCCCGTGGCGAAACCCTGGGCGAGGAGGACGAACGCTCGATCACTGACCTGTTGATCGAGCAGATCGAATTCGCCGACGTGATCCTGATCAGCAAGATCGATTTGATCGGCAGTAACGAGCGCCAAGAGTTGATCGCGATCCTTGAACGGCTCAATTCCCAGGCGGAAATCATTCCGATGGTCATGGGCGAAGTGCCGCTCAAGAAAATCCTCAACACCGGGCGCTTCGACTTCGAAAAAGCCGCTCAGGCGCCGGGATGGTTGCAGGAATTGCGCGGTGAACACGTGCCGGAAACCGAGGAGTACGGTATCGCCTCCACGGCCTATCGGGCGCGGCGACCGTTTCATCCACAACGCTTCTTCAGCTTCATCGATCGTCCGTGGGTGAACGGCAAATTGCTGCGCTCCAAGGGCTATTTCTGGCTGGCCAGCAAACACAGGGATGCTGGCAGCTGGTCCCAGGCCGGCGGCTTGATGCGCCACGGTTTTGCCGGGCGCTGGTGGCGTTTCGTGCCGAAAAACCAGTGGCCGCAAGACGAAGAAAGCACCGCCGGGATCATGGAAAACTGGACGGCCGCCACCGGTGATTGCCGCCAGGAACTGGTGTTTATCGGCCAGAACATCGACTTTGCGCAACTCGCCGCCGAACTCGATAACTGCCTGCTGACGGATGCTGAAATGGCCTTGGGCGTCGAGGGCTGGCAGTTACTGCCCGATCCGTTCGGTCCTTGGCACGAAGAGGCGGCCGCCTGATGTTGGCGCCCAGTCTGAAGCTGCGACCGGTCATTCGTCAGGTTCAAGGTGATACGCCCAAAGCGCTGACCGGAATTCTGGACGACGGCGTGAACCTCGCCCTCTGGCAACGCCAACTCCCGGCGCACATTGCCGATTTCGGTCGTTTGTTGTTGTCCCTGAACGAGCCGCTGGCCGAGTCACTGTCCCTGGAAATGCCCGGCGATGACGCCGAACCCAATCTCCACGGTTTAGCCTCAGGCTTCAGCGACCTTGAGGGCTACGAAGGCTTTATCGCCGATATTTCCTGGCTGGTCAGCGCTTTCGCTTGCCTGTTGGGCGCCCAGCGTATCGGCCTGCGCCTGCGGGTTCTGGACACAGCCATGTGCCCGCGTTTCCACGTCGATCACGTGCCCGTGCGGTTGATCACCACCTACGCAGGTATCGGCAGCCAATGGCTGAAAGAAGGGGCGATGGATCGCCAGCAATTAGGCAAACCTGAGGCCGAACCGCCGGACGAGTCGCTGATCCAGCAAATCACCAGCGGCGAAGTGGCGTTGCTTAAAGGGGAGAAGTGGCACGGCAACGAAGGCTTCGGTTTGATCCACCGTTCGCCGCAACCAGCGCCGGGAGAGCGTCGTTTGATCCTGACCCTTGACTGGCTGAGCTAGCCGCTCAAGGTTTGAGCCAGGTTCCCTGGCTCTGGGCTTCGCAAAACGGCTTCAAATACGCCGCATCGGTGGCCACGCCGTAATAGTGAATATCCTGCCGGTAGGGCATATTGGCGACTTGAGCGTTGCTGCACACCCCGAACGCGCCGGTAGGGCATTGGTCGACGTACTGCACTTCGACTTTCTGCCCGGGCAGATTCGGCTGGCAGAATCCGTCGGCGAACAGTTTTTCCGGGATGTTGCGGTTTTGCTGGCAGACCTTCACGTCGAGCCGCTCAGCCGTGCTGTGCACCACGCAGGCCTGAGCCAGCGCTTCGCCCGACGTGAGCGCCAGAAGCAACGACCATCCCATCAACCGCATTCTTTACCTCCTCAGAAAACCTCGACCATGTTGCAGAACATTCCCACCCACGTCATTGCCGGCCCGCTAGGCGCTGGCAAGACCAGCCTGATCAAGCACCTGCTGGCGCAACGGCCCGCGGGTGAGCGCTGGGCGGTATTGATCAACGAGTTCGGCCAGATCGGTCTGGATGCCGCGCTGTTGACCCAGGATGCCGATGGTATCGCACTGGGGGAAGTGGCCGGGGGCTGTTTGTGTTGCGTCAATGGTGCACCGTTTCAGATCGGCCTCGGGCGGTTGCTGCGCAAGGCACGACCGGATCGACTGTTCATCGAACCCTCCGGGCTAGGGCATCCGGCGCAGTTACTCCGGCAATTGAGTGAGGCGCCGTGGCAAGGTGTCCTGGCGGTGCAGCCGTGCGTGCTGGTGCTGGATGCCCGGGCGCTCGCGGCCGGAAAACCGCTGCCTGCGGCGCAACAGCAAGCCTTGGACAGTGCCGGGTTGCTGTTGCTGAACAAGGCAGAAGGCCTCGACGATAGTGATCGCCAGCGAATCGCCGCGCGGTTGCCGAAACGTCCCTTGTACTGGACGCAGCAAGCGGTTTTGCCATTGAGTGAGTTGCCGGGGCTCGGGGCTCAGGCTGTCGGGGGGGTGGATAACTTTGTCATGCCCAAGGGATTGGCGCAGATGCCGGCCATCTGGACCGACCCCACGCTGCCAATTTGCTTGAGTCAGGCGCAGGAGGGTGGCTGGAGCGTTGGATGGCGGTGGCATCCGAGTCAGGTATTCGACTCCGTATTGATCGGGGAGTGGCTTGAGCGCCTTGAATGGCGGCGGGCGAAATTGGTTATCCACAGCGTTGAGGGTTGGGTGTCGGCCAATGCGCTGGATAACTCGTTACTGGATTGGCAACCCAGCGAATGGCGTCGGGATTCGCGTATTGAGCTGATTTTCAGTGAGCAGCAGGCTGTTGAAGAGCTGCAGGAGGGGCTGGTGGGGTGCAGGGTTCAAGCGAACTAGCTGATTTTTTCACCGCCTGAGAAGGCCTCTTCGCGAGCAAGCCCGCTCCCACAGAGGGACTGTGATGTGCACACAAGTTGTGCAGCACAACAGATCAAATGTGGGAGCGGGCTTGCTCGCGAATGGATTTAACTGACAACAACTACCTTCAAGGCCGCCACTTGGTGTGTTCTTGCCGCCACTGGCTCAGTTCAATCACCTCGGCTCTGGGCTTCGCGATATCGACCACCGGCGGAGTGTCGTCGAACGGCATCGGGTAGGGCGCGAGCTCGATCTGTGCGCTGTGGGCGCCGAACTGAGTGATGGTGCCAGTGTGGCGGGTTTCGCCGGTCACGGTGAATTCGAAGTTATACACACGGGCCAGGCGCCGACGGCCATTGGCGTCTTTAATGAAGGCGATCTTCTTCAAGGCTACGTTGCCGTCCAGCAGCTCGATCCGAAGCTTGGCGCAATGCTGCATGACCCGCTCCAGCGCACGTTCGCGCAAGCCGTGGTTGTGCCACAACCACGCGCCACCGGTGGCGAGCAGCATCAGCACGAAGATATTTCCGAGGGTCAGCATCAACAGGGTGCTCCAACAAGATAGTGCCAGCTTAACTGCGTCGCCGGTCTGTCGTACAGGCTGCGTTTAGTCGCATACTGCGCGGCTCGAATTTCAATCGTTTGACGGAAAACTCACCGCATGAAACGTACGCCCCATGTGCTCGCCATCCAGTCCCACGTGGTGTTCGGCCACGCTGGCAACAGCGCCGCGGTTTTCCCGATGCAGCGGGTCGGGGTGAACGTGTGGCCGCTCAATACCGTGCAGTTCTCCAACCATACGCAATATGGCCAGTGGGCCGGGGAAGTGCTGGCTCCGCATCAGATTCCGGAATTGGTAGAAGGAATCGCTGCAATTGGTGAGCTGGGCAATTGCGATGCCGTGTTGTCCGGCTACCTCGGCAGCGCGGCCCAGGGCCGGGCGATTCTCGCGGGTGTGGAACGAATCAAATCGATCAATCCCCAAGCGGTATACCTCTGCGACCCGGTGATGGGCCATCCGGAGAAGGGCTGCACCGTTCCAGCCGAGGTCAGCGATTTTCTGCTGGAAGAGGCGGCAGCGGTGGCTGACTTCATGTGCCCGAACCAGTTGGAGCTGAACAGCTTCTCGGGGCGCAAGGCGCAGTCACTGTTCGATTGCCTGGCCATGGCGCGAGCGCTGTTGGCGCGCGGTCCGAAGGCGGTGCTGGTCAAGCATCTGGACTATCCCGGCAAATTGGCGGATGGCTTCGAGATGTTGCTGGTGACCGCCGAAGGCAGCTGGCACCTGCGTCGGCCGCTGCTGGCGTTTCCGCGTCAGCCGGTGGGCGTTGGCGATCTGACTGCCGGGCTGTTCCTGGCACGCGTGCTGCTGGGTGACAGTCTGGTGAGTGCCTTCGAATTCACCGCGGCGGCGGTGCATGAAGTGATGCTGGAAACCCAGGCCTGCGCCAGCTATGAGCTGGAACTGGTGCGGGCGCAGGACCGGATCGCCCATCCGCGGGTGCGGTTCGAAGCGACGGCGATCAGCCTCTGAGCTTCTCGTCGACCCCATTCGCGAGCAAGCCCGCTCCCACACTGGCTCTCTGTCGTACACGAAATCTGTGTGCACTGAAGATCCATTGTGGGAGCGGGCTTGCTCGCGAAGACGATCTAATGAGCACCGTCAAACTGACTGAATAGCTCAGGCGTCGCCCTTGATGTCCTGATAACGCTTTTCCAGTTCCTGACGAATCTGCCGACGCTGCTGCGCCTGCATGTACCGACGCTTGTCTTCACTGTTCTGCGGTTGCAGCGGTGGGACTGCGGCCGGTTTGCGCTGGTCATCCACCGCGACCATGGTGAAGAAACAGCTGTTGGTGTGACGCACCGAGCGCTCGCGGATGTTCTCGGTCACGACCTTGATGCCCACCTCCATCGAGGTGTTGCCGGTGTAGTTGACCGACGCCAGAAAGGTCACCAGTTCGCCGACGTGAATCGGCTCGCGGAAGATCACCTGATCCACCGACAGGGTCACCACATAGCGGCCGGCATAGCGGCTGGCGCAGGCGTAGGCCACTTCATCGAGGTATTTGAGCAGGGTGCCGCCGTGGACATTGCCAGAGAAATTGGCCATGTCGGGGGTCATCAATACCGTCATCGACAGCTGGGCGTTTCCGGGTTCCATAACGTACTCACGGGTTCAAGGCAGGATTCGGGGTTACACCTCTGCGGGTGCTTGGTTTTTCAAACCAACAGTTATCGGGACGCCGGGCGGATGGTCGCCGTCACTCCCGGATCGATCTGTTTCCATATATTGCACCGCCTTTCTGCCAGAAGTCGCGGTGTTACCCTTCGAAAGGCCACTCCAAGGAGCCTACGCCATGCATGCCATCAGTTTCATTCAGGATCTGGCAGTGATCATGTTGATCGCGGGTGTGGTGACCGTGCTCTTTCATCGTCTCAAACAACCGGTGGTGCTCGGCTATATCGTCGCCGGCTTCATAATCGGCCCGCACACGCCTCCGTTCAGCCTGATCCACGATGAAGCAACCATCAAGACCCTCGCCGAACTCGGGGTGATTTTCCTGATGTTCTGCCTGGGGCTGGAGTTCAGCCTGCGCAAGCTGTTCAAGGTCGGTGCCACGGCGTTCATCGCAGCGTTCCTGGAAATCGTCCTGATGATCTGGATCGGCTATGAAATCGGCCGCTGGTTCGACTGGAATACCATGGACTCGCTGTTCCTCGGCGCGATCCTGGCGATTTCCTCGACCACCATCATCGTCAAGGCGCTCAACGACCTGAAGATGAAGAACGAGCGTTTTGCACAGCTGATCTTCGGCGTGCTGATCGTCGAAGACATCCTCGGCATTGGCATCATCGCGTTGCTGTCGAGCATCGCGGTCAGCGGAACCGTCAGTTCCGGAGAAGTGTTTTCCACGGTCGGCAAGCTTTCACTGTTCATGATTGTCGCACTGGTTATTGGCATTCTGCTGGTGCCGCGGCTGCTGGCCTATGTGGCCAAGTTCGACAGCAACGAGATGCTGCTGATCACCGTACTGGGCCTGTGTTTCGGCTTCTGCCTGTTGGTGGTCAAACTTGAATACAGCATGGTCCTGGGCGCGTTCCTGATTGGTGCGATCATGGCTGAATCGCGACAACTGTTGAAGATCGAGCAGTTGATCGAGCCGGTTCGCGACTTGTTCAGTGCGATTTTCTTCGTCGCCATCGGCCTGATGCTCGACCCGATGATCCTGCTGCAATACGCCTGGCCGATCGCGGTGATCACGGTGGCAGTGGTGCTGGGCAAGATGTTGTCCTGCGGCCTCGGTGCCTTTATCGCCGGCAATGACGGACGCACCTCACTGCGCGTGGGGATGGGGCTTTCACAGATTGGCGAATTCTCTTTCATCATCGCGGCGTTGGGCATGACGCTGCAGGTCACCAGCAACTTTCTCTACCCGGTGGCGGTGGCCGTCTCGGTGATCACCACGCTGTTGACGCCGTATCTGATCCGCGCGGCCGATCCGCTGTCGATCAAGCTTGCGGCAGTGATGCCGCAGCGTCTGAGCCGTGTGCTGGGGATGTATGGCGAATGGCTGCGCAGCATTCAGCCTCAGGGCGAGGGCGCACTGTTGGCGTCGATGATCCGGCGGATTCTGTTGCAGGTAGGTGTGAATCTGGCGTTGGTGATTGCGATCTTTCTCTCGGGCGCGTTCTTCGCCGAGCGCATGTCCGTTTACCTGCAAGCCTGGGTCAGCGACCCGAGCTGGCAGAAAGCGTTGATCTGGGGCGGGGCGTTGCTGTTGTCACTGCCGTTCCTGATCGCCGCCTATCGTAAGCTCAAGGCGCTGTCGATGCTGCTGGCAGAGATGGGTGTGAAACCGGAAATGGCCGGCCGCCACACACAGCGAGTGCGTCGGGTGATCGCCGAAGTGATCCCGATACTCTCGCTGTTAGTGATTTTCCTGCTGCTGACAGCCTTGTCGGCCAGTATTCTGCCGACCAACAAGTTGCTGGTGCTGATCGTCATAGTCGCGGCCGCGGTGGCGGCGCTGCTCTGGCGCTGGTTCATCCGCGTGCATACGCGGATGCAGGTGGCTTTGCTGGAAACGCTGGACAATCACAAGGAATCGTCCGGGCATTGAACACGCGATGCATCAGGGTAAATCAGCTTTCCAGCCAGACGTCCCGCGCCCAGTGCCATACCGATTCCCAGGTTTCTTCGGCGAGCAACTCTTCCTCAGCCAGCCACAACACCACGGTGCCGTCTTCTTCGACCAGGTAATAATTGTCACCGTCCTGGCAGATCGGAATCATGCTGCGATCGACGCCAGCATCCCAGGCGTTGGCGGCAACGTCCGGCAGGTAGGTGTGGGACTGCGGATCGGTGACGGTCACCGGCTCCAGGCTGCCGTAGACCACGTCGCTGACGGTCAGCAAAAATTCTCTGAAGACGAATGGGATGTCGATGAACAGTTGCTCTTCGATTTCCACAATCTGATCTTCGTCAGGCAATTCCAAGGGGACCGGTACCGGTTCGTTGGCTTCACGCAGTTGTTCGATGATTTCTTCCACGTCCGGGATCCTCTTGCTTGATGGCGCGGTTTAGTTGGGGCGGTTTATACAGTAGCTCGCTATAGATGCAACCGCGAAATAGAAAACCCCGGCCGAGGCCGGGGTTTTATTACAACAGGTGAAACGCGGGAAGTGATCAGCCGTTCTGGCGGATACCGGCCACCAGCCAAGGCTGGTTTTCGCCCTGTGCACGTTCCATGTTCCAGCTTTCGCTGAACACTTCGCCCTGATCAAAGCGCGAGGACTTCGACACACCGCTGAAGGTCAGGGTGGCGATAGTCTTGTCCGCACGGTCATCAACGCCGTCCAGTTGTACCTGGAGGTTGTCGATGTAGGTCGACTGGAAGCCGTCGCCCAGATCGGCACGTTCGCGCTTGAGGAACTCCAGCAGTTGCGGAGTCACGAACTCGGCAATCTTGTCCATTTCGTTGGCGTCCCAATGTTGCTGCAGGGACTGGAAGTGGTTGCGGGCCGCTTCAATGAAGTTGTGTTCATTGAACCAGGCCGGCGCGTTGATCACCGGACGAGCGGCAACCGGTGCTGCCGAGCCGCCGAAGATCGAACCCATGGCTGTTGGTTTCTGTTCGAACACTTCACGCTGCATCGGCGCGCCGGCTGGAGCCATATGCTCCTGCTGCTTGCGACGACGGGCGGCGATGAAACGGAAGGCCAGGAAGGCGATGACCGCCATGATCAGGATGTCGAAGATCTGCATGCCCTGAAAGCCGTCGCCCATGAACATGGAGGCCAGCAGGCCACCGGCGGCGATACCGGCCAGAGGGCCGAGCCAGCGCGAAGCACCGCTGGCCTTGGTGGCGGCGCCAGCAGCACCGGCCGCGCCCGCAGTGGCAGCAGCGCCGCCTGCAGCAGAAGAAGGAGCCATTTGGCTGGTCTGGTGAGTCGGCGCAGCGCCGGAGCTCTTGCCGCCACCAAAGCGCTTGGCGGCATTGGCGTCGAGGCTCATCGTCAGGCCAATGCACAACGCCATGGCGATGCTAAGAAAACGTTTCATAAAGGGAATTCCCAATTTGTGGAAGGCACGCGCGCCATGTTGCACAGCTGAAGTGTTGCTGGCTAGCGGCAGAGTGTTTCGGGCTTTTGCCTGACAGGTAGTGTTCAGCCTCCGGTCACGCAATAAGACTTGTTAACTTTGGTCTGTAGGACGAGTGGATAGGTTCTGTAGGAGGTTTGGTAATTTCATCAGATCAACCTGTGGGAGCGGGCTTGCTCGCGAAGAACGATGACACGGTGTTTCTGATACACCGTAGCGCTGCCTTCGCGAGCAAGCCCGCTCCCACAGAAAAGCCCTGCGGCGGGCTTTATACCGCTTCCAGCTTGGCGTAACCCAGCATCAACCACTTGCTGCCTTCGCTGAAGTTCACCTGCACCCGCGCCTGAGCGCCGGCGCCTTCGAAATTCAGGATCACACCATCGCCGAACACCGAATGCCGCACGGTCTGACCGAGGCTGAACCCGGTGTCCGGGATCTCGCTGCCGCCGAACAGGCTGCTGGAACTCTGCTGCTGGCCACCGCCGAACGGGCGGCTGACGCTGTTGGACAGCCGCACTTCCTGAATCAGGCCTTTCGGCACTTCACGTACGAAACGCGACACCTTGTTGTAGGTCTCGCTGCCGTACAGGCGTCGGGTTTCAGCATAAGTCAGCACCAGATTCTGCATCGCCCGGGTGATACCGACGTAGGCCAGGCGGCGTTCCTCTTCAAGACGGCCGGGTTCTTCCAGGCTCATCTTGTGCGGAAACAGGCCTTCTTCCATGCCCACCAGGAACACGTAAGGGAATTCCAGGCCCTTGGCGCTGTGCAGGGTCATCAACTGAATGCTGTCTTCGTGTTCGTCGGCCTGGGTGTCTCCGGCCTCCAGCGAGGCGTGACCGAGGAACGCCGCCAATGGCGACTGCTCTTCATCCTCTTCCGGGTTTTCGAAGTTACGCGCGGCGCTGACCAATTCCTCAAGGTTTTCTACCCGGGCCTGGCCTTTCTCGCCTTTCTCCGCCTGGTGGTAGGCAATCAGCCCCGATTGCTCGATCACGGTTTGGGTCATCAAGTGCAGCGGCATTTCCATGCACTTGGCGGCGAGGTTCTCGATCAGCTCCATAAATGCCCCAAGGGCACCGGCAGCGCGACCGGTCAGGCCTTTGTTCGCCACCAGCTGACGCATGGCTTCCCACATTGACACATGGCTGTGGCGCGCATGATCGCGTATGGCTTCGACGGTTTTTTCGCCAATGCCACGGGCCGGAACGTTGATCACGCGCTCAAGGGCCGCATCGTTGCCACGGCCTTCCAGCAAACGCAGGTACGCCATGGCGTTCTTGATTTCAGCCCGTTCGAAGAAGCGCTGACCGCCATAAATGCGGTATGGAATGCGCTCACGCAGCAAGGCTTCTTCCAAAACGCGCGATTGGGCGTTGGAGCGGTACAAAATCGCGATATCGCTGCGAGCCAAGCCAGTTTTCAGCGCGCTTTCGATGGTTTCAACCACGTAGCGTGCTTCATCGTGTTCGTTGAACGCCGCGTACAGATTGATTGCTTCGCCTTCGCCGCCATCGGTCCACAACTCTTTGCCCATGCGCCCGGTATTGTTGGCGATCAGGGCGTTGGCGGCTTTGAGGATCCCGGCTGTGGAGCGGTAGTTTTGCTCCAGACGAATGATCTGGGCATCGGGGAAGTCGTCGGAATACTGATAAATGTTCTCGATTTTCGCGCCGCGCCAGCCATAGATCGACTGATCGTCGTCGCCGACCACCATCAGGCTGTCGCCACCCTTGGCCAGCAGACGCAACCAGGCGTACTGCACGGCGTTGGTGTCCTGGAATTCGTCCACCAGAATGTGCCGGAAGCGCTTCTGATAATGGGCGAGCAGGCCCGGGTGATCGCGCCACAGATCGAGGGCGCGCAACAGCAGTTCAGAGAAATCGATGACGCCGGCGCGCAGGCACGCGGCCTCATAGGCTTCATAAATGCTGCGCATGGTCGCCAGGAACAGATCGCCGCTGGCTTGAATATGTTGTGGGCGCAGACCTTCGTCTTTCTGCCCGTTGATGAACCACTGGGCCTGTCGGGCCGGCCAGCGTTGCTCGTCCAGACCCAGCTCGCGGATCACCCGCTTGACCAGCCGTTGCTGGTCGTCGCTGTCGAGAATCTGGAAAGTCTGGCTCAGGCCGGCTTCCTGCCAGTGCGCCCGCAGCAAGCGGTGCGCCAGGCCGTGGAAGGTGCCGACCCACATGCCGGCCGGGTTGATACCCATCAGCTGCTCGATGCGATGACGCATCTCGGCAGCGGCCTTGTTGGTGAAGGTCACCGACAGAATGGAGTGGGGCGAGGCGTTTTCGACCTGGATCAACCAGGCAATACGGTGCACCAGCACTCGGGTTTTACCGGAGCCAGCACCGGCCAGGACCAACTGACGACCCACAGAGGCAGCTACAGCCTGACGTTGGGCATCGTTGAGGGAGTTCAGCAGAAGGGAGAGATCATCGCGCATCGGGGCATTCTAGGGTGCGCCGTCACACCGGGCAAACCGAGCTTTGCATTAGCCGATGAAAGAAGCACCGATGACGACCGGTCGGTCACCGGCTGCAAGCGTTGGCGGGGCTCGTCTGGCTGCTTTTGGAGTCTATGCAGGTAGCCGATATTTTTGTCTGTTTTATGACCTGAGGCAGTTTGGTCCGGGCATTTGCTTGTGTATGCTCCGTGCACAATTCGGGCTCGCATGCTCACTATAAGAACAAGAACATTGCCTATGACCCTCAGCTCCGACCTGTCGGGCCCCTCTGTGGAGCCCCGGGTTATCCGCAAACAGTACGCCATGGAAATGGCGGTAGAACGCACGCGTCTGCTGTACCAGGGCTCACTGTTGCCTACGCTGTTCATGCTGATCAACGGTCTGGTGTGCGCCGGCCTGCTCTGGAGCCCGCAGCGTTACTTCGTGGTGAGCGTCTGGCTGATCTGGTTATTGTCGCTGGTGGCGTTGCGGGTGATTCAAGTCGCGGCTTTCGATTCGGCGATTCCCAACCGTCAGGCCCATCCGGTCTGGCGTCGCATGTTCATGCTCGGCTCTGCGATGACTGGCCTGACCCTGGCCGGTGCCGGCATCGCGTTGGTGCCCGCGGACAATTTCATGCAGCAAGCCTGGGTGTTCGGCCTGATCGGCGCCGCGGCGCTCTCGGCCAGCGTCGCCTATGCCGTCAGCCTGCCGGCTTTTCTGTCCTTTACCTTGCCCTGTCTGTTGCCGGCCATCGGCTATCTGTTCTGGGGCGGGGATGAACAGGAACAGGGCTGGGGCTGGTTTGGGCTGATATTGCTGGGTTCGTTGAGCGTGGTCGCCTGGCAGGTCAATCGGCTGATCAACCAGGGGTTGTTGCGGCGCTTTCAAAATCAGGCCCTGATCGAGCACTTGCAGCAGGCGCAACGTCGCAGCGATCAGCTCAACCACGAACTGGCCAAGGAAATCGACCAGCGCCGCCGCGCCGAAGACGAATTACGTGAAACCCAGGTCGATCTCGAAAATCGGGTCGTCCAACGCAGTCTGGAGCTGGACGCGGCCAACCAGGCCCTGAGCAAGAGCGAAGCGCGGCTGGCGCTGGCGTTGAAGGCGAGCGAACTCGGTTTGTGGGACTGGAACCTGCAGACAGACGAAGTCCATCACACTCAGCTCCAGGAGTTGTTCGGGCTAGAGCCGGAATACGTGACGGCGATGCTCCGCCACCTCAAGCCGAGGCTGCACCCCGACGACTTGCCAGCGCTGAAGAGGGCGCTGGTCGAGCATTTGAAGGGCCGTACCGAGGATTATCAGATCGAATATCGAGTACGGCATAGCGATGGCCATTGGGTCTGGATCGAGGACCGTGGTCGAGCGGTTGAGCGTAGCGAAAACGGCCGGGTGATCCGTATGGTCGGCACTCGACGCGATATCAGTGCCAGCAAGCACCTGGAAGAGCAGCGTCAACTGGCGGCGACGGTGTTCGAGGCCGCCAGCGAGGGCATCGTCATTCTTGACCCTAATTACGCGCTGATTGCTGCCAATCAGGCCTTCAGTCGGGTGACTGGCTATGACATCGACGACATGCTCGGGCGCAATGTGGTCGAGTTACCCTGCAGTCGCGACGCGCGCCGGCATTACGCAGCGATTCGTCAGGCGCTGGAGCTGCACGGTAGCTGGCAAGGCGAGTTGGTCGAAACGCGCAAGAATGGCGAGTTGTATCCGCAATGGTTGCAATTGAATGCGGTGCGTGATTCACGGGGAAAAGTGAGTCATATTGTCGGCTTCTTCGCTGATCTGTCTGCTCGGCGTGAGTCCGAAGAGCGCATGCGTTACCTCGCCCATTACGACGAGCTCACGGGATTGGCCAACCGATCGTTGTTCCGCGAACGGCTGCATGAGGCTCATCAGCGGGTGCGTCAGGGCGGTCGGCGTAGCCTGGCACTGCTGCACATCAATCTGGATCGATTCAAGCTGCTCAACGACAGCCTCGGCCACGAAATCGCCGATCAGTTATTGCAGAAAATGTCCCGGCGTCTGGTCAATGCGCTGCCGGAAGCGGACACCATCGCCCGGTTGTCCGGTGATGAATTTGCAGTGCTGTTCGATACCTACGGCAACCTGTCGAGCCTGGCGCGCGTGGCGACCCGATTGTCGACCAAGCTGCGTTTGCCGATCACCGTCGAGGGTCATGAATTGGTGATGAGCGCGTCCATGGGCATCAGCCTGTTACCGGACACCGCGCGGGAGATTTCTGCGCTGGTCAGCCAGTCGAACATGGCCATGCAGCATGCCAAACACTTGGGCGGCAACAACTTCCAGTTTTATACCGACAGCCTGCAAGCCAGCACGCTCGAGCGTTTGCAGCTCGAGAACCAGTTGCGCAAAGCCATCGAAGAAAAGCAGTTGAAAGTGTTTTATCAACCGAAACTCTGCCTCGCCACCGGCCGGCTGAATGCCGCCGAGGCATTGGTACGCTGGCATCACCCGACTCTGGGCCAAGTGCCGCCGGGGAGTTTCATCGGCCTGGCCGAGGAAACGGGGCTGATCGGCGCTATTGGCGAGTTCGTTTTACGCCAGGCCTGTTGGCAAGCCTGCGAGTGGCAGCGTCAGGGACTGGAGCCGATTCGGGTGTCGGTCAATCTGTCGGTGCATCAGTTGCGACAGGGGAAACTGGTGAGCCTGGTGCGCCAGGTGCTGGAGGAAACCGGCCTGGCGCCGCACTACCTGGAACTGGAGCTCACCGAAAGCCAGTTGCTGGACAGCGTCGAGCACATCATTGCGACCTTCCAGCAGTTGCGCGACCTTGGGGTGAAACTGGCCATCGACGATTTTGGCACTGGCTATTCGTCGCTGAGCTATCTCAAGCGCATCCCTGTGGACTACGTGAAAATCGATCAGGCGTTTATCCGCGGTTTGGGGGAGAGCAGTGAGGATGCGGCGATCACCCGGGCGATCATTGCCATGGCCCATGGCCTGTCGTTGAAGGTGGTGGCTGAAGGGGTGGAGCGGCCGGAGCAGCTGGAGTTTCTGAAAGTCGAGCGCTGCGATGAAGTGCAGGGGTATTTGATCAGTCGTCCGGTCGAGGCCGCCAACCTGGCCGAGCTTTTACGTCGCGACGCCAACCCTTTGTAGAACTGGCGAAGGCTGCGTTCGGCTGCGAAGCCGTCGTGAAGATGGATATGGTTTAACCGGAAAAATCCGGCAAGCAGGTTTTACGACTGCTTCGCAGCCGAACGCAGGCTTCGCCAGCTGCTACAAGGACCGAGAGGGCTACATGGAGCGCATGGCGCATGAAATGGGGGCATTGAGTTACGCATTGAGCAGGCAAAGAGCCGATTCATGTAGTATAACTACAAGCGTGCTACATCCCCGGCACCTGCCAATAACAAAGAGTCCAGCCCCTTGAATCTGCTGCAACACATCGCCCAGTCCCGCCACCTGTTACGCAAGTCGGAGCTCAAAGTCGCCGACCACGTGCTGCTTGACCCTGCGGCGGTGATGCACAGCTCCATGGCCGACCTGGCCCACAGCGTGGGCATCAGCGAGCCGACCATCGTGCGGTTTTGCCGCGCCATTGGTTGCTCCGGGTTCCAGGATTTGAAATTGAAACTGGCGCAGAGCCTGGCGGCTGGCGCGAGCTTCGGGCAGTTCGCGATCCATGAAGACGATTCAGTCGCCGATTACAGCCTGAAAATCTTCGACACCACCCTGCATACGCTGATGGAGGTTCGCGAGAAACTCGATCCGGTGGAGTTGCAGAGGGCTGTGTCGCTCATGTCTCAGGCCCAGCGTGTCGAGTTCTATGGCTTCGGTGCGTCGGGCGCAGTGGCGGCGGATGCCCAGCACAAGTTCTTCCGTTTACTGCTGACTGCAGCGGCGTATTCCGACCCGCACATGCAGGCGATGTCGGCGGTCACTTTGAAGCCGAGCGACGTGGCGATTTGTATTTCCCAATCCGGGCGTTCCAAGGACCTGTTGATCACGGCCAATCTGGTGCGCGAGAGCGGCGCTTCGCTGATCACGTTGTGCCCGAGCCAGACACCGTTGGCCGAGTTGTCGACCGTCAATCTGGCGATCGATGTGCATGAAGACACCGAAATCTATACGCCACTGACGTCGCGCATTGCGCACCTGGTAGTGATCGATGTGCTGGCGATGGGCGTGGCCATGGCCCGCGGTCCGAGCCTGGTCAATCACCTGAAAAGCGTCAAACGCAGCCTTCGCAGCTTGCGGCTGTCGCCCAAATCGGTGAAAGCGCTGGACGATTGATTCTGATCTGAGATTGCTGGAAGGTCGTTCTGACCTTCATTCGCGGGCAAGCCCGCTCCCACAAGGATCGGCGGTGTTGCGCAAAAGGCGTGAACACCACCGAACCCTGTGGGAGCGGGCTTGCCCGCGAAGGCGTCATCAAATTCACCACATCAATCGATTATTTTCATCTCCCTGTCACCCTCCCGCCGCCAAACCGTCATCCCTGGCACCTATCTTGTAACTCCCGTACTCGCCTTGGGAGACTCGAAATGGCTCAGCCCTACGAAGAACGCAACAGCGCCGTCAAAACCCGTCGCCAGCAAGAAGATCAGCGCCGCATGGAATTTCGCCGCGCCATCGAAGATCGCTGCGAACGCCGCCAGCTACTGGCCGAAATTGGCGATTTTCCTGACGATCTGGAACTCAATTACTGGCAGGCGGCTCCCGCAGCTTCCCGTCGAAACGCTCAACCAGCGCGCTGATCTGCGCCCGTTCGCTGCGGATAAACGCAAGGAATGCATGGGCCACCGGTGACAGCCGTTTGGCCTTGGCCTGCACCAGGCACCAACTGCGGTACAGCGGCAGCTCTTCGACTGGCAACTCGATCAATCCGCCGGTTGCCAATTCAAGGTTCAGGGCGTGGCGCGTCAACAGCGCCACGCCCAGACCCGCCAATACGCATTCACGCTGCGCTTCGGCCGAGGCCACCTCCTGGGTTTGGGTGAAGTGCACACGTTTCTCTTTGAAATACTCTTCGCAAGCCAGTCGCGTGCCGGAACCGTGTTCGCGCAACAGCAACGTGTAGGGCTCAAGATCCTGCAAGCGCAGCGGGCCCATGTGACACAGTGGATGATCCGGCGGCGCCACGGCGACAATCGGGTTGTTGAGGAACGGTAGAAACTCCAGCCCCATGTCCTGTGGGACCATCGACATGATCACCAGATCATCACGGTTATCCGACAGGCGCCGGATGACCTGGCCACGGTTGACCACCGTCAGGTGCAGGTTCACTTCGGGATGCTGGCGTTTGAAGGCGGCAAACAGGTGCGGTACGAAATACTTGGCGCTGGATTCCACCGCCAGTTTCAGCTGACCCTGCAGTGAGCCTTGCATGTCCGACAGCTGCATATCGAGGTTTTCCAGGCGCCCGAAAATGTCCCGGCTGGCGCGCTGCAGTGCTTCGGCCGCCTCGGTCATGTAGAGTTTTTTGCCGACATAATCGAATAACGGTTGGCCGATCAGCTCTTCGAGTTGACGAATCTGTAGGCTCACGGCAGGTTGTGTGAGAGACATTTCGTCGGCTGCACGGCTGTAGGACCTTAAGTCGCACACCTCATTGAAGATCTGCAATTGACGCAACGTCATACGCATCAATGACTTACGCATTTTCTAGAGACCCTGAGCGGAGGCTGATGCTTCAACTATAAGTCTTTGCTTATGTGTAACCCAATTATTATTCATTTTTGTTAATCCCTTGCGAAGGCTAGTGTGGAGCTGCGACTGAATTGAAACATTTGGTCACGCGTCGACCTGGTGTGACAGGTCGTGGGTACCACCGGCTCAAGGGAACCTCCAAGTGATAAAAAAGATCCTGATTGCCAACCGTGGTGAGATTGCCGTACGAATCGTGCGCGCCTGCGCCGAAATGGGCATTCGCTCGGTCGCGATCTATTCCGACGCCGACCGCCATGCCTTGCATGTGAAGCGTGCGGACGAGGCCCACAGCATCGGTGCCGAGCCACTGGCCGGCTACCTCAACCCGCGCAAGCTGGTGAATCTGGCGGTGGAAACCGGTTGCGACGCGTTGCACCCCGGCTACGGCTTCCTTTCGGAAAATGCCGAGCTGGCAGACATCTGCGCCGAACGCGGTATCAAATTCATTGGTCCATCGGCTGAAGTGATTCGCCGCATGGGCGACAAGACCGAAGCGCGCCGCAGCATGATCAAGGCTGGCGTACCGGTCACCCCGGGCACCGAAGGCAACGTGTCGGGCATCGAAGAAGCCCTGACCGAAGGCGACCGCATCGGTTACCCGGTAATGCTCAAGGCCACCTCCGGTGGTGGCGGCCGCGGCATTCGTCGCTGCAACAGTCGCGAAGAACTCGAACAAGCCTTTCCGCGGGTCATTTCCGAAGCCACCAAGGCTTTCGGTTCGGCGGAAGTGTTCCTGGAAAAATGCATCGTCAATCCGAAACACATCGAAGCGCAGATCCTCGGCGACAGCTTCGGCAACGTGGTGCACCTGTTCGAGCGTGATTGCTCGATCCAGCGTCGCAACCAGAAGCTGATCGAGATCGCTCCGAGCCCGCAACTCACCCCGGAACAGCGCGCCTACATCGGCGATCTGTCGGTGCGTGCGGCCAAGGCTGTGGGTTACGAGAACGCCGGCACCGTGGAGTTCCTGCTCGCCGAGGGCGAGGTGTACTTCATGGAGATGAACACCCGGGTGCAGGTGGAACACACCATCACCGAAGAAATTACTGGCATCGACATTGTGCGCGAGCAGATCCGCATCGCGTCCGGCCTGCCGCTTTCGGTGAAACAGGAAGACATCCAGCACCGCGGTTTCGCGTTGCAGTTCCGGATCAACGCCGAAGACCCGAAAAACAACTTCCTGCCGAGCTTCGGCAAGATCACCCGTTACTACGCGCCCGGCGGCCCTGGAGTGCGCACTGATACGGCGATCTACACCGGTTACACCATTCCGCCGTTCTACGATTCCATGTGTCTGAAACTGGTGGTCTGGGCGCTGACCTGGGAAGAGGCGATGGACCGTGGCTTGCGAGCTCTGGACGACATGCGTCTGCAAGGGGTCAAGACCACCGCCGCGTATTACCAGGAAATCCTGCGTAACCCGGAATTCCGTAGCGGCCAGTTCAACACCAGCTTCGTTGAAAGCCACCCTGAACTGACCAACTACTCGATCAAGCGCAAACCCGAAGAGCTGGCCCTGGCCATCGCCGCCGCCATCGCCGCCCACGCAGGCCTGTGAGGAATAGAACAATGAGCAAACAAATCCACGTTACCGACACAATCCTGCGCGACGCCCACCAATCGCTGCTCGCCACCCGCATGCGCACCGAAGACATGCTGCCGATCTGCGACAAGCTCGACAAAGTCGGCTACTGGTCGCTGGAATGCTGGGGCGGCGCGACCTTCGACGCCTGCGTACGCTTCCTGAAAGAAGACCCGTGGGAGCGTCTGCGCCAACTGCGCGCGGCCTTGCCTAACACGCGTCTGCAAATGCTCCTGCGTGGTCAGAACCTGCTGGGCTACCGCCACTACAGCGACGACGTGGTCAAAGCCTTCGTTGCCAAGGCGGCAGTCAACGGCATCGACGTGTTCCGCATTTTCGATGCGATGAACGACGTGCGTAACCTGCGAGTCGCCATCGAAGCGGTAAAAGCTGCCGGCAAGCATGCCCAGGGCACCATCGCCTACACCACCAGCCCGGTGCACACCATCGAGGCGTTCGTGGCCCAAGCCAAACAAATGGAAGCCATGGGTTGCGACTCCGTGGCGATCAAGGACATGGCTGGCCTGTTGACCCCGTACGCCACAGGCGAGTTGGTCAAGGCTCTGAAAAGCGAGCAATCGCTGCCCGTGTTCATTCACTCCCACGACACCGCCGGTCTGGCCGCGATGTGCCAACTCAAGGCCATCGAAAACGGCGCCGACCACATCGACACCGCAATCTCCAGCTTCGCTTGGGGCACCAGCCACCCGGGTACCGAGTCGATGGTCGCCGCCCTTAAAGGCAGCGAGTTCGACACCGGCTTGAACCTGGAACTGCTGCAAGAGATCGGTCTGTACTTCTACGCCGTGCGCAAGAAGTACCACCAGTTCGAAAGCGAATTCACCTCTGTCGACACCCGCGTTCAAGTCAACCAGGTTCCGGGCGGGATGATTTCAAACCTCGCCAACCAGTTGAAAGAGCAGGGCGCGCTGAACCGCATGAGCGAAGTGCTGGCGGAAATCCCTCGCGTTCGCGAAGACCTCGGCTTCCCACCGCTGGTGACCCCGACCTCGCAAATCGTCGGCACCCAGGCGTTCTTCAACGTGCTGGCCGGCGAGCGCTACAAAACCATCACTAATGAAGTGAAGCTCTACCTGCAAGGCGGCTACGGCAAAGCGCCGGGCACCGTGAACGAAAAACTGCGTCGTCAGGCGATCGGCAGCGAAGAAGTGATCGACGTGCGTCCGGCCGATCTGCTCAAGCCGGAAATGACCAAACTGCGTGCCGAAATCGGCGCCGTGGCCAAGTCTGAAGAAGACGTTCTGACCTACGCCATGTTCCCGGACATCGGCCGCAAATTCCTCGAAGAACGTGCAGCCGGCACCCTCGTACCGGAGGTGCTGTTGCCAATTCCGGAAGCGGGCGGCGTGACGTCGGCCGGCGGCGAAGGCGTGCCGACCGAGTTCGTCATCGACGTTCACGGCGAAACCTACCGCGTCGACATCACCGGTGTTGGCGTCAAGTCGGAAGGCAAGCGCCACTTCTATCTGTCCATCGACGGCATGCCGGAAGAAGTGGTGTTCGAACCGCTCAACGAATTCGTCAGCGGCGGTAGCAGCAAGCGCAAGCAAGCCACTGCACCGGGCCACGTCAGCACCACCATGCCGGGCAATATCGTCGATGTCCTGGTCAAGGAAGGCGACACCGTGAAAGCCGGCCAGGCTGTGCTGATCACCGAAGCGATGAAGATGGAAACCGAAGTCCAATCGGCCATCGCCGGCAAAGTCACCGCCATCCACGTGGCCAAGGGCGACCGGGTGAACCCGGGCGAAATACTGATCGAGATCGAAGGCTGAGTTAACAGCCTCGATATACCGCTTTAAACCTCGGGGGGGCATGTGCTCCCCTTTTTTTTCGCCCGGTTTATTTGGGAGCGCCACAACCCTTGTGTGGGAGCGGGCTTGCTCGCGAATGCGGAGTATCAGCCAATATGAATGCTGAATGTAACGCCGCATTCGCGAGCAAGCAGGATCGCCGCACCGCCGCTCCCACAAGGCTTACTGTGCTGAATCAGTGAGACAAGGCGAGTGAATCCCGAGTAGGGGCTGCCGAAGGCTGCGATCTTTTTGCTTTAAACCTGGCTACGGCTCAAATACGCCTTCCCATAATGCCGCTCCATCCGCGCCTGAATCAGCTCCAGTCCAATCGACATCAGCCAATAAATAATCGCCGCTGTCGTGAGCATCTCGATATAGCGATAACTCGAGCGCCCATACGATTGCGCCAGGAACATCACTTCCCAAACCCCCATCACCGAAATCAGTGACGAGTCTTTGAGCATGGAGATGAACTGGTTGGTGGTGGGCGGGATGATGGTGCGCATGGCCTGGGGCAGGGTGACGCGCCAGAAGATCACGGTTTCGCGCATGCCCAGGGCCAATGACGCTTCGCGTTGGCCATGGGGGACGCCGAGGATGCCGGCGCGGAAGATTTCGCTCAGGTACGCGCCGTAGTTCAGCGACAGGGCAATGATGCCGGCGGCGATGGCGCCAGGCACGATGCCCAATTGTGGCAAGCCGAGATAAATCAGCAGAATTTGAATCAGCAGCGGTGTACCGCGAAAGAACGAGGCATAGAAGCTCGCGATACCGAACGCCACCGCGCTTTTCGACAACCGAGCCAAAGCCGTTATGAAGCCCAGCAGTGATGACACCACGATCGAGCACAGGCACAAAAACAGCGTCAGCGCTGCGCCTTGCAGAAAGCCGTTGGGCGCCAGGTGCAGGCCGATCAGGTTCGGCAGTTTGTCGAGGATGATCGAGAACTTCAGGTCGAAGCTCAGGAAGAAACTCGCGAACAAGCCGAACATCGCTGCCCAGGTCAGGTACAGCCGCGTGCGGAAACCGAAAATCCGTTGCAGCATCGACTCAGCCACCGGTTGCGGTGGCTGAGGAGGTTTGGGGAAAGAAGTCATTTACTGATGTCGGCGCCGATCCATTTTTGCGACAGCTTGCTCAAGGTGCCGTCCTGTTTCAACTGGGCAAACACATCACGCACTTTGGCGTCCCACTGGGCGTCGCCTTTTTCGATGGCCACCGAGTTCGGCTCCGAGTACAGCGGCTCACCGGCGAGCTTGAAGCGCTTGTCTTCGTTCAGGCGTGGTTGTGCGGTCACCAGGTTGGTGAGAATCGCGTCCAGACGCACGCCAGTGCCCAGGCCCAAATCCTGGAACGCGACGTTGTCGGTGTCATACGGGGCGATCTGCACATTCTCGAACGGGTATTGCAGTTGGGTATCTTCGGCGCCTTCGATCACCAGGTTTTTGTTCAGGTAGCTTTCATAGCTGGAGGCGCTGGTGAGGCCGACTTTTTTGCCGCTCAGGTCCTTGGCGCTATGAATGCTGTCGTCCTTGGCGTTGACCACAATCACGGCAGGGGAGGCGTAGTACTCCACCGGGAAGTCAAAGACTTCGGCGCGGGCTTTGCTCGGGGTCATGGAGCAGATGCAGATGTCGTAACGCCCGCTCCAGCGACCGGCGGCGATCACGTCCCAGGACGGCGTTTCGAGGCGCAATTTGACGCCCAGTTTGTCCGCCACGGCCTTGGCCACGTCGACGTCGAAACCGTCGAGCTGGTTTTGATCGTTGAGGAATGAGAAGGGTGGATAGCTTTCCATCAGCACGCCCACCAGTTCTTTCTTTTGCTCGATGCGGTCCAGTGTGGCGCCCGCAAAGGCTTGAGTGGAGGCAGCCAGAATCGTCAGGCCCAGGGCCAGCAGTGGTTGAAATTTCACAGTTGATCCCTGAAAAAAAGAGGTTGTTATTAACCGTACGGTGCGTATTAAATAGTTATAAGAACGACTCTGATAGTGAGTTATTTTCATAAGCTTATGAGTGAAAAGCATATGGGCGCAGGCAGCACGGTAATTCTGGATGGCGGCATGGGTCGTGAGCTGCAGCGCCGAGGGGCGCCGTTCAGGCAGCCTGAATGGTCGGCGCTGGCCTTGAGCGAAGCGCCGCAAGCGGTGGAGGCGGTGCACGCGGCTTATATCGAAAGCGGTGCCAATGTGATCACCAGCAACAGTTACGCGGTGGTGCCGTTCCATATTGGCGAAGAGCGTTTCGCGGCTGAAGGTCAGGCTCTTGCGGCGTTGGCCGGTGAGCTGGCTCGGCGTGCAGTCGATGCGGCGGGCAAACCGGTGCGCGTGGCCGGTTCATTGCCGCCGTTGTTCGGCTCCTATCGCCCGGACCTGTTCGATGCCGCGCGGGTGACTGAGCTGCTGACGCCTCTGGTCAATGGCCTGGCGCCGCATGTCGACCTGTGGCTGGCGGAAACCCAGAGCTCGATCGTCGAGGCACGGGCGATCCATGCCGGTCTGCCGAAGGATGGCAAACCGTTCTGGCTGTCGTTTACCTTGAAGGATGAAGACACCGACGAAGTGCCGCGTCTGCGTTCCGGTGAGCCCGTGGCTGAGGCTGCCGCGGTGGCGGCCGAGTTGGGCGTCCAGACTTTGCTGTTCAACTGCAGCCAGCCAGAAGTGATTGGCGCTGCGATTGATGCGGCGCGGGAAACCTTCGAACGCTTGGGGGTGAAGATACACATTGGCGCGTACGCCAATGCCTTCCCGCCGCAGCCGAAAGAGGCCACGGCCAACGACGGTCTGGACCCGTTGCGCGACGATCTCGACCCTCCGGGTTATTTGCAGTGGGCAGCTGATTGGCAGAAGCGTGGGGCCAGCCATTTGGGTGGGTGCTGCGGGATCGGGCCGGAGCATATTGCGGTGTTGGCGCAAAAGTTGGCTTAAAAAGAAAGATCAAAAGATCGCAGCCTTCGGCAGCTCCTACATGGGAACGCATTCCAATGTAGGAGCTGCCGAAGGCTGCGATCTTTTGCTATTGGGACTTTACCGGCACTCCGCCAACGTTTTCACCTGCCCCGACCCCGTCTGGTTCTCATCCGACAGCCATCGTTCGAACCCCGCGCCAATCGCCGGCCATTCCGAATCCAGAATCGAATACCACGCGGTGTCACGGTTCTGACCCTTGACCACCATGTGCTGGCGGAACACCCCTTCAAAACTGAACCCCAACCGCTGCGCCGCATACTTGGAACGGGCATTGCCGTTGTTGCATTTCCATTCCAGACGCCGATAACCCAAGGCAAAGGATTCCCTGGCCAGCAGGTAAACCGCCTCGGTACTTTTCGGGGAACGCTGCATCGCTGCGCCGAAGGTCACATGGCCGATCTCGATGCGGCCCTGAGCAGGGACAATCGACATCAGGCTGAGGATACCTTGCACGTCGCCGCTGGCGCGGTCGATCACGGTGAAGAAATACGGGTCGCTGTTGGCCGCATGGTTGTTCAGCCAATCGTTGAAAGCGCTACGTTCCGGGAAAGGACCGTAAGGCAAATAGTCCCAGAGTTTCGGATCCGAGCCCGGGCCTTCCAGGGCTTTCCACAAGCCGTCGGCGTGACGGGCCGGGTCAAGTTTTTCCAGGCGGATGAAACGCCCTTCGATCAGTTGAACCGAGGGTGGCGGAACACCTTTCCAGTCCGCGAGTGAAGTCGACATGCTGCTCTCCTTGAACCTTATAGGGCGTGGCGAAACTGGATGAAACCGGGGCGCTCGGCGATGCGCTCATAGAGCTGGATCGCGGTGGCGTTGGTTTCGTGGGTCAGCCAATGAACCTTGCAGCACCCATCGGCCTTGGCCGTGGTGTAGACGAATTCGATCAGTTGCCGACCGACGCCGGTGCCGCGGGTTTCTGGCGTCACCAGCAAGTCTTGCAGATAGCAGGAGTTTTCGATGCTCCAGTTCGAGCGGTGATAGATGAAATGCACCATGCCCACCGCTTTGCCGTCGGCCCAGGCCAGCGCCCCGTGAGTCGGTTCGCTCGGGTCGAGCAGGCGCTGCCAGGTACTCTGGGTGACTGCGTCGGGCAATTCGGTGTTGTAGAAGCGCAAGTAGGCTTGCCACAGCGGCAGCCAGGCGGCGTGATCGTCGGCGGTAACCTGGCGGATGTCGATCTGACTCATGTTCGTTCCTTATCGCATCAAGTGGGCGAGGGCCTGGTCGTGAACATCAGGGCTGGCGGCCAGCCCTTCGCGCACACCGGCGATGTCTGCGGGACTACGGTTTTGACTGAGCTTGCGTTTGCCCTCCAGCCGCTGGATCGGCAAGGCAAAACCGACGATGGCCTTGAGCATGCCGTCGATATAGTCGGCGGGGGCATCGGCAACCTTCCACGGCTGGGGGCGACCGGCTTCATGGAGCTCGGTCAATGCGCTGACCAGATCGCGCAGGCGATCGGTATCGGTGAACACTTCGCCAGTGCCATAAGCGTGTACGGCCACGTAGTTCCAGGTTGGCACCACTTTGCCGTGTTCGGCTTTGGCCGGATAAAACCCTGGGCTCACATAAGCGTCGGCGGCGGCAAATATCACCAGCGCTTCAGCGCCATTCTGCAGTTCCTTCCATTGCGCATTGGCTTTGGCGAAGTGGCCGTAGAGGGTTCCATTCGGGCCGTGGTCAGCATTCAGCAGCAGAGGCAAATGACTGGCCTGCAGGCCTTGCACACCGTGGGTGACCAAAACGCCAAGACGGGCGCCGAGGATGTGCTGATGCAGCTCATTCAAATCATTGATGGCGAAATTGCTGGGCGTATACATGGAAATATTCCTTGGCGAATGCCTGCATCCTAGGCAGGCTATTGGTCTGTTGTAAGAGCCATTAATGACCAATTTCATAGGTCCATTACCATGTCGAATACGCCGCTTCCCTCGTCGTTCAATCCGGCGGGTATCGAACTCGACCGCCGCCAGGGCCTGAGTCGTCAGCTCTATCAAGCGCTGCGGGTGCGAGTGCTCGACGGACGACTGGCCAGCGGCACACGACTGCCAGCCAGTCGCGATCTGGCGGCGGCGTTATCGATTTCCCGTAACAGCGTGGTCCGTGCCTACGATCAGCTTTACGCTGAGGGCTTCATCGAGGGGCGTGTTGGCGACGGGACTTATGTCGCGCAATTGCCTCAGGCCGCGGTGTCGGTGAAAAAATTATCCACAAAAGTATCCACAGGGTTTTCAACAGGGTTACCCACAGCCTTATCCACAAATTGGCTGGATTTACCTGTGGTTTCATCCAGTAAAGTTATCCACAGCGGTGCTTTGGGCCGGGTTGAAAAGAACCATCTGACCTTGCCTCCCAGTGGTCCGCCTCGGGCATTTCGGGTCGGCGTTCCAGCCTTCGATCTGTTTCCTTTCGAGGTCTGGGCCAAGCTGAATGCGGCTTTCTGGCGTAAGCCGGATTTACAGCAACTGTGTTACGGCGACCCGGCGGGTGATGCACGATTGCGTGGGCTGATCGCTGCGTACTTGCGCAGTTCGCGGGGCATGCAGTGCACGGCTGAGCAAATTGTGATCACCAGTGGCGCACAACAGGGGATTAGCCTTTGTGCACAGTTGCTGGTGGAGCCTGGCGATGGGGTGGGGATTGAAAATCCGGGGTATCGAGCGGCGGGTCATGCGTTCGCGGTAGCCGGCGCGCGATTGCACGGGATAGCGGTGGACAGTGAGGGTATTGATTGCACCGAATTGGCGGCGCTCAGCGATTGTCGATTGGCTTACGTCACGCCGTCGCATCAGTACCCGACCGGGGTGGTCATGAGTCTGGCGCGACGTCTTGAATTGTTGGCCTGGGCCGAACGCACCCAAGGGTGGATCGTCGAGGATGACTACGATGGCGAATACCGTTACAGCGGTGCACCACTGGCGCCGTTGGCTGCACTGGATCGACAGGGGCGGGTGCTGTATGTCGGAACCTTCGGCAAGGTCGCATTCCCGGCATTAAGACTGGGTTATCTGGTGTTGCCGCCCGGATTGGTTGAGGCGTTCTCCCAGCGTCGTGCGGTGGACGTACGGCACTCGGAGGTCAGCACCCAGGCGGTAATGGCCGAGTTCATGGCCGCCGGGCATTTCCAGCGGCATATCCGACGTATGCGCCGCGCTGCGTTGAGTCGGCGTAACGTGTTGCTCAATGGCTGGCCTGTGGATATCCCGGGCGTCGGTAAGCTGCCCAGCGTGGCGGCCGGTTTGCACCTGACGGTACGTGTCGACAGCGTGACTCGTGAGCGCGAATTGATTGAACAAGCCACCAGCGTCGGGGTGGAGATCAATGGTTTGAGCAGTTATTGGCTGCCAGACACGACGCTTCCCGAGGACCAGCGAGCGGGGCTGGTCCTGGGGTTCGCCGCAGTGCCGGAGACGGCTATCGAATCGGCACTGGCGAGGCTCAAAGAGATCTGGCGCCCGGTGTGAGTCGCGCCGCCCGGATCAGGTGCCGGACTTGATCTTGGTCCAGGCCCGGGTCCGCGCCCGCTCGGCATCGCGAGGCAACGGTTGCAGGGTGTACAGCGTGCTCATCGCCGCTTCGGTCGGGTACAGGTTCGGGTTGTTGCGGATCGCCGGGTCGACCATTTCCGTGGCGTCCTTGTTCGGGTTCGGGTAGCCGACGAAATCGCTGACCGGTGCAATGACCTGGGGTTGCAGCAGGTAGTTGATGAAGGTGTAGGCGTCTTCCGGGTTTTTCGCGCCTTTGGGGATCGCGAGCATGTCGAACCAGATCGGCGCGCCTTCTTTGGGCAGGCGCATGTCGACGATCACGCCATTCTTGGCTTCCTTGGCGCGGTTGGCGGCCTGGGAGAAGCTGCCGGAGTAACCGACCGCGACGCAGATGTCACCGTTGGCGATGTCGGCCATGTACTTGGACGAATGGAAGTAGGTGATGTACGGACGGATCTTCATCAGCAGCGCTTCAGCCTTGGCGTAGTCCGCCGGCTTCTTGCTGTTGGGGTCCAGGCCCAGGTGCTGCAGGGCCAGCGGCAGGATCTCTGACGGCGAGTCGAGCAGGGCTACGCCGCACTGTTTGAGTTTGCTGATGTTCTCTTCCTTGAAGATCAGGTCCCAGCTGTCCACCGGTGCGTTGTCGCCCAAAGCTGCCTTGATCTTGTCCGGGTTGAAGCCGAT
Source organism: Pseudomonas sp. GM79 (assembly GCF_000282495.1). Taxonomy (GTDB): domain Bacteria; phylum Pseudomonadota; class Gammaproteobacteria; order Pseudomonadales; family Pseudomonadaceae; genus Aquipseudomonas. Next base: position 165,800 of record NZ_AKJE01000076.1, on the reverse strand, counting down.
CAGAATGGTCCCGTACATGTACGGCACGGCGAATTTGTTGCCCGGGTCGTTGGCTTCGATCAACTTCATCAGCTTGGGGTCGAGATGATTCCAGTTCGGCAGTTTGCTGCGGTCCAGCGGCTGGAACACTCCGGCTTCGATCTGCTTGGCGAGGAACACGTTGGACGGTACCACCACGTCGTAGCCGGAGTTGCCGGTCAGTAGCTTGGCCTCCAGGGCTTCGTTGGTGTCGAAAATGTCGTAGACCAGTTTGGTCTGGGTGTTCTGGGTCTTGAAATCTTCCAGCGCTTTGGGTGTTATGTAGTCGAACCAGTTGTACACCCGCAACGTGCGCTCTTCGGCGTGAACGGCACCACTGAATACGGTGGCGTATAGCACTGGAACGATAAGACGCTTGAGTCGATTCATTGTTCTAATTCCTCATTCGGCGCTTTCAAAACCTTCGAGAACGTTCACGGCATTGATGCCGATTTCTTCCACCGCGTAACCGCCTTCCATCACGAACAGCGTCGGCTTGCCGAGGCCCGCGATGCGCGCGCCCATCGCCAGGTAATCCGGGCTGTCGAGTTTGAATTGGGAGATCGGGTCGTCCTTGAACGTATCGACGCCCAAAGACACGACGACGATGTCGGCGCCGTACTGTTCGATCTCTTTGCAGGCCTGCTCCAGCGCCGCGCTCCAACGGTCCCAACCGCTCCCGGCGGGCAAAGGGTAGTTGAAGTTGAACCCTTCGCCCGGGCCTTCACCGTGTTCGTCTTCGTAGCCGAGGAAGAACGGAAACTCGGCTTCCGGATGACCATGGATCGAGGTGAACAGCACGTCGCTGCGCTCGTAGAAAATCGATTGGGTGCCGTTGCCATGGTGGTAATCGACGTCGAGGATCGCGACCTTTTTGTGGCCTTGATCGAGGAATGCCTGAGCGGCGATGGCGGCGTTGTTGAGGTAGCAATAACCGCCCATCAAATCGCTGGCGGCATGGTGTCCCGGTGGACGGCACAAGGCAAAGGCACTGCGGGCTCCGCGCTGGATTTGCGCTTGGGCCGTGAGCGCAACTTGCGCCGCGCTATACGCGGCTTGCCAGGTGCCGGCGGTAATCGGTGCGCCGCCGTCGAAACTGTAATAGCCGAGCTGGCCGTGCAGGCTGGTGGGCATGATCCGGCGCAACGTGCGGGCTGGCCAGGTGTAGGGCAGCAAGTCGCCGTCGGTATTGAATTCGGTCCAGCGCGCCCAGGCCCCTTTGAAGAAGTCGAGGTAGTCGCGGCTGTGGATGCGCTCGATCGGTCCGAGACCGAAATCCTGCGGCGCCTCGACCGGGCCCAGATGACGGGACTGTACGCGTGCCAGCACATGGTCGGCCCGCGAGGGCATTTCGAAGCAGGGCATCAGTTGCCCGTCCATCAATTCACAACGGCCGTGATGCAGGTGGTGATCGTCCGAGTAGATCGTCAGCATTCTTATTCTCCGCAGGCTGATTGGTTGCACACAGTCTTGCGGCGGGCGGCGTTTGGGAGAACGGCAGGAAAGGCCAAAAGGGGATCGATATGGCCAAAAGATTTGACCGAAATTCGCCCCTTATTGGTGCTGCGATGCTCCAGTGTCAGGCGTGGAATGCCGAACCTGTGGGAGCGGGCTTGCCCGCGAAAGCGGTGGCCCAGCCAATGGAGATGCGTCGAATGTACTGGCCTCTTCGCGGGCAAGCCCGCTCCCACAGGGGTTATCGGTGTGGCCGGAACTGACTCGGCGCAACGCCACTCCAGCGCACAAACGCATGGCGGAAGCTTGCGGTCTCGCTGAACCCCAGCGCCTCGGCAATCCGGTAGATCGGCAGTTGATCTTCGCAGAGCATTCGCTTGGCCTGCTCGAAGCGCAATTCATCGAGCAGTTCTTGATAGCTGCAGCCCAGGTCCTTCAGATGTCGCCGCAGGGTGCGCGCCGAGCAGTTCAACTGTTCGGCCAGCCCATCCAGGCCCGGGGCCGCGTTGAGTTGCGCAGCGAGTAGTTGGCGGATACGCCCGAGCCAGGCCTGGCGCCCGGTGAACTCGGTGTTTTGCTTGCGACAACGTTCGGCCATGGCCTGGTGCGTGATGGCGTCGGCCAGAGGCAGAGGTTGTTCGAGCCAGCGTTTGTCAAAAGCAAAGGCATTGGATACAGCATCGAACTGCAAGGGGCAGTCGAAACGCTCGGCATAGCGCGCCTGATAGTCCGGCGCCGGGTGTTCGAAGCGGGCGCCGAGCAGAGGCAGAGGATGGCCGAGCAAGTCTTCGCAGGTGACTTTCATCGAGACCAGGCAAAACTCGACATTGAAGGGCGCCAGCGCCGGATTCTCCCGATAGTCGCCCGCGGTGAGCCAGATGCGCTCGCCATCCTCTTCCAGACTCAACTCGAACAGTGTTCCCAATAGCGCCGGATAGTGCAGCGCCAACCGCAAGGCGTCACCTAAAGTGGCGCTGGTGAGTAAGGCGTACCCGAGCATGCCGTAGGACGAAACATGCATTCGCCGGCCCAGTTCCAGGCCGATATCGCGGCGTAACGCGACGGCGTTGGCGCAAACCAGCATCTCTTGGTTGGTGGTGATGCGTGTGTCCGCCCGGCTTAGATCCGCCGCGCTGATACCGCTGCCGGCCAGCAATGCTTCGCTGGACAGGCCTTCGGCCATGAAGGTGTTGAGCACCAGGGAAACGGCATTGAGGGTGGTGAGATGGGAGTGGAGCATGGGGTGTTCCAGTCTTTAAGTAACTGGAAGCGAGCAAGTTATATGCCCAACGACGATCCTGTGGGAGCGGGCTTGCTCGCGAAAGCGTCCTGTCAGTCACATTGATGCAGGATATGCTGCCGTCTTCGCGAGCAAGCCCGCTCCCACAGGGTTTTGTGTTGTGTCAGCTCAATTCAGCTCAGTTCGCCGCACAGGTCGAGCTCAACCAGCCGTCGAACTTCAGTGGTCTCAAGCCCTGCACCCAGCAGCCCATGCAACTTGCCAAACGCCGCCTCGCGAGTCATGCCGCCACCGGACAACACACCGGCGTCACGCAAGCGGCTGCCCGCCTCGTACACGTCGAGTTGCACACCACCTTCATGGCATTGCGTCACCGCGACCACCACCACACCTTTGTCCCGCGCCCGTTCCAGGCTGGCGAGAAACGCGGGGTTGTCGCTTGGCCCGGTACCGCTGCCATAACATTCCAGCACCAGGCCCTGAATACCGCTGTTGAGCAGGCCATCCAGTTGCTCGGCGCCGATGCCGGGGAACAGGGGTAGCGCTGCGACCGTCGCCAGTTGTTTAGGCTGGTTGTAGTTCAGCTGCGCCGGCACGGAAGTCGCTTTCACGCCGCCGCCCTGACGCTCCAGCCGTTTGAACGGATGACGGCCGAAACTGCGAACCTTCGCGCAGCGGGTCGGATCGAGCAGTTCGCCGTGAAAGTACAGATGAACGCCCGGCGCCAGGCCCTGGCCAAGTGCAACCAATGCACCGCTGAGGTTTTCCCAGGCATCACTGTCGGTCACGCCGGCCGGCAACATGGAGCCGGTGAACACCACGCGGGCATGCAAGCCGAGCAGCTGAAAGCTCATGGCCGCGGCGCTGTAGGCCAGGGTGTCGGTGCCATGCAGGATCAACACGCTGTCGCAGCCCTGGACATCAACGGCGTCGACCACCGCTTCACGCAGTTGCTGCCAGTAGGCGGGCGTCATGTTGGCGCTGTCGATCAGTGGCGCCATCTCGCGAAAGCGCCATTGCGGCACCACCAGTTCAGGCTGGCTGTGCAGATACTCGCGCATCCGCGCTTCGAAACCGGACGCCGGGGCCAGCCCGTGGGCACTGGCTTGCATGCCGATGGTGCCGCCGGTGTAGAGCACCATGACGTGCTGGGCAGCAGGAAAAGTCGAGGAATTCATGGAGGTCTCCGAAAACTGTGGGAGCGGGCTTGCTCGCGAAAGCCGCGATGCGGTCTTGCAGGCTTGAACCCTGAACGGCAGCCTCATCAAGCTGCCACAGCGTAGGGTCGAGCATGACGCCGACCGAACGCTGTGTCACGCCGGGCGCAGAGGGTGCGCCCGGTTTTTTACCGATCAGCGTTGCGCTGCGGTCACGCCTTGCGGCTCGGCTGCGGCCGTAGGAGCGGCGGCTGGCGGATTGGCCGGCCAGGCTTTCAGGTCCAGGTCCAGATCCGGGAATTTGCTCGAATCGAACACCGGGGTCTTGATGCCGGCAGCACGCTGGTCATCGTAGTCACGCAGGATGCGCATACCGACCTTGAACAGCAGGAACAGCGCGATCAGGTTAACGAACGCCAGCATTGTCATGGTGATGTCGGCGAAGGCGAACACGGTGCCGAGGTTTTCGATGGCACCCCAGAAAATCAATACCAGTACCAGCGCGCGGTAGCCGATCAGCGCCTTGCGATTTTCACCGACCATGAAGCGCAGGTTGTTCTCGCCCAGATAGTAGTTGTAGAGAATCGAGGTGAATACGAACAGCGCCAAGGCTACGGAGATGAACATCCGGCCCCAGTCACCGACCACGGCAGCCAGGGAGTTTTGGGTCAGGGCAATGCCGTCGCCTTCGAAGCCTGGGGTGTAGAAGCCCGACAGCAGGATCAGCAACGCGGTGCAGGTGCAGATCACGAAGGTGTCGAGGAACACGCTGAACGCTTGAACCACGCCTTGCGAGACCGGGTGCTCGACCGAGGCCACTGCGGCCACGTTCGGCGCACTGCCCAGGCCTGCTTCGTTGGCGAACACGCCGCGCTTCACGCCCATGACGATGGCGCTGCCGATCAGGCCGCCGAACGCCTGGTCCAGACCGAAGGCGCTTTTGACGATGGTCATCAACATGCCCGGAACGTGATCGAACTGCAGCACGATTACGTAGATGGTCACGCCGATGTACACCAGGGTTTTCACCGGTACCAGCAGGTCAGCGACCTTGGCGATCCGCTTGATACCGCCGATGAACACCAGACCCAGCAATACCGCCAGGCCCAGTCCGGTGTAAGTGGTGTCGAGGCCGAAGGCATTGTTCAGCGAGTGGGTTACGGCGTGGGCTTGCAGGCCGTTGAAGGCGAAGCCGAAGGTGATCAGCAGCAGGAACGCCATGATCATGCCCAACCAGCGTTTCTGCAGGCCGTGCTGAATGTAGAAGGACGGGCCGCCACGGAACTGGCCTTCGGAGTCGCAGCGCTTGTAGAGCTGGCCGAGGGAGCATTCGAAGAAGCTGCTGGACATGCCGACCAGCGCGGTCACCCACATCCAGAACACGGCACCGGGGCCACCGAGGGTCACGGCGATGCCGACACCGGCGATGTTGCCCGCACCGACGCGGCCGGCGAGGCTGAGCATCAGGGCCTGGAACGAGCTGAGTTGACCGGCGCTGCTGCGCAGGCTGTCACGGAATACCGCGAACATGTGGAAGAAATGACGGAACTGGACGAAACGCGAGCGGATCGTGAAGTAGCTACCGAGCCCGACAATGAGCACGATCAGTACTTTCCCTGAGAGGAAGTCGTTGATGACTTCGAGCATGGATTATTCCTCGCTATTTTTTGTGTGTGCGAATGCTGGGTGGTTGACACATCGCGTTACACCCGCTTGTGCGCGGCACAACAGGTGAGGCGAAGGTTCGTCCCGGTTCCATTTCGCGGGTTTGTTATTAGTTCGGGTTCGCATGGGTTTGGGCCTCGTTACCGACGACCGCTCACGCGAAGAGGGCCGGCACTATACATAGGAGAGTGCCGTCCGTCTGCACGGTTGTGGTGCAAGCGACGAAACGAAGCTTTGAAACACCCGACGTTACCGGCGTCGGGCTTATGTAGAAGCTGCTCTTTTGTGGGAGCGGGCTTGCTCGCGAATGCGGTCTGATATCCACCATTGCGGGTGACTGACGCACCGCCTTCGCGAGCAAGCCCGCTCCCACATTTTTCAGCTTCCAGACATTCTGTTTGTGGCTGCCAAAGAGTTAAAAAAAAGGGCTTGAGGGAGTAAATCCCCAAGCCCTCAAAAGGTGAGAGGTGTCTAGTCCCTCGACCTGGTGAGCGTGCTCTTCAAAAGAGCCGGCGTTTGGTCAAGCCTTCAGAGGCACCAGACGCGGAGCAATCATGTTTTCCGGGCGCAGGATGTCGGCGAGCATTTCTTCGTCGAGCAAGCCTTCTTCGCGCACCAGTTCCAGCACGCCGCGGCCGCTTTCAAGCGCGATACGGGCAATGCGAGTGGCGTTTTCATAGCCGATGTACGGGTTCAGTGCGGTAACCAGGCCGATCGAGTGTTCGACCAGTTCACGGCAGCGCTCTTCGTTGGCGGTGATGCCGACGATGCAGTGCTCGCGCAGCATGTCCATGGCGCGCTGCAGCAGGCGGATCGAGTCGAAGATCTTGAAAGCGATCAGCGGCTCCATCACGTTCAGTTGCAGCTGGCCGCCTTCGGCCGCGATGGTCAGGGCCAGGTCGTTGCCGATGATCTGGAACGCCACCTGGTTCACGGCTTCCGGGATTACCGGGTTGACCTTGCCTGGCATGATCGAGCTGCCTGGCTGACGCGCTGGCAGGTTGATTTCGTTGATGCCGGTGCGTGGGCCGCTGGACAGCAGGCGCAGGTCGTTGCAGATCTTCGACAGCTTGACCGCGGTGCGCTTGAGCATGCCGGAGAACAGCACGAAGGCGCCCATGTCGGAGGTGGCTTCGATCAGGTCGGCGGCTGGCACCAGTGGGTGACCGCTGATGGTCGCCAGGCGTTGCACGGCCAGGTGCTGGTAGCGCGGGTCGGCGTTGATGCCGGTGCCGATCGCGGTGCCGCCCAGGTTCACTTCGGTCAGCAGCTCTGGCGCCAGAGTCTTCAGGCGTGCCAGGTCTTCGCCCAATGTGGTGGCGAAGGCGCGGAATTCCTGGCCCAGGGTCATTGGCACGGCGTCTTGCAGCTGGGTGCGACCCATCTTCAGAACGTGGTTGAACTCTTGACCCTTGGCGGCGAACGACTGGATCAGGCTGTCGAGGCTGGCCAGCAGCGCGTCGTGACCCAGCAGCAGGCCCAGACGGATCGCGGTCGGGTAGGCGTCGTTGGTCGACTGCGCCATGTTGACGTCGTTGTTCGGGTGCAGGTACTGGTATTCGCCCTTGCTGTGGCCCATGGCCTCCAGCGCGATGTTGGCGATGACTTCGTTGGCATTCATGTTGGTCGAAGTGCCAGCGCCGCCTTGAATCATGTCCACCACGAATTCTTCGTGGAAATCGCCGCGGATCAATCGGGCACAAGCTTCGCTGATAGCAGCGTGCTTGGCTTCGCTCAGGTGACCCAACTCGCGGTTGGCGTCAGCGGCGGCCTGCTTGACCATTGCCAGACCGACAACCAGTTTCGGGTAATGCGAAATCGGAACGCCAGAGAGGCGGAAGTTGTTCACCGCTCGCAGGGTCTGGATGCCGTAATACGCTTGAGCAGGTACTTCGAGTACGCCAAGCAGGTCTTTTTCTGTGCGGAAAGATGCAGCGGAGGACATGATAGAAATCATCTCGATATGGACCCGGTCTGTGCCGGAACACCGCAAATGCTAGGCTTGTGAAGAATTTTGGGCCAATGCTGTTAAACACTAGCCTATGCACATTCGGCATAATGCCCGTGTGACGCCGCGTGTGCGGCGAGCGTGTGACCTAAATTGGTGCGTGTCCGGGAGGGCGTGATGAATCTGGAAAGTAAATGGCTCGAGGACTTTAGTGCTCTGGCCGCCACCCGCAGCTTCTCCCAGGCAGCTGAACGACGCTTCGTGACTCAGCCGGCATTCAGCCGACGGATCCGCAGCCTCGAAGCCGCGTTGGGGCTGACCCTGGTGAATCGCTCTCGCACGCCGGTCGAGCTGACGGCGGCGGGGCAGCTGTTTCTCGTTACCGCGCGAACCGTGGTCGAACAGCTGGGTGAAGTGCTGCGCCACCTTCATCACCTGGAAGGCGGGCAGGGCGAGGTGATGCAGGTTGCTGCCGCTCACTCTCTGGCACTGGGTTTCTTCCCGCGCTGGATAGCGCAGTTGCGCAACGAAGGGCTGAACATTGCCACGCGACTGGTGGCCACTAACGTTGGCGATGCGGTGCATGCATTGCGCGAAGGCGGCTGCGATTTGATGCTGGCGTTCTATGATCCGGACTCCGCGATGCAAATGGACCCGGAGATTTTTCCGTCGCTGCATCTGGGAGACACCGAAATGCTCCCGGTCTGCGCCGCCGATGCCGACGGCAAGCCGTTGTTCGACCTGGAAGGCGAAACCAGCGTGCCGCTGTTGGCCTACAGCGCCGGTGCGTTTCTCGGGCGCTCGGTCAACATGCTGTTACGCCAGCGCGCCCTCAGGTTTACCACTATTTACGAAACCGCCATGGCCGACAGCCTGAAAAGCATGGCGCTGGAAGGCCTTGGCATCGCCTGGGTACCGCAATTGAGCGTGCGCGCTGAACTGGCTCGCGGTGAGTTAGTCGTCTGCGGTGGCCCGCAATGGCATGTGCCACTGGAGATCCGTCTGTACCGCTGCGCATTGGTGCGCAAGGCCAATGTGCGGTTGCTCTGGCGCAAGCTTGAAGGTGGTGCAGCCCAAGGCACGACGGGTATCTGAGACCAATGAAGATCCAATGTGGGAGCGGGCTTGCTCGCGAATGCGGTGTTTCAGTCGAGATCAATGTTGCCTGACCCAGCGCATTCGCGAGCAAGCCCGCTCCCACAGGGGGATTTGTATTGATCTTTCGCTGACCTGCGGGTCAATAAAACCGGCACTTTGCGCCGTATGACAGATGGTCGTATCGGGGGCTGTTTATCTGCTTCATTGAGGTATACTGCGCGGCCTTCGGCCGGTTTTACCTGGCCTTAATTCGTACAATCAAGCCACGCATCCTGCGTGGCTTGTTGTTTTTTGACGCGCCTGCGGGCGCCCAGAGAGAAGAGGCACGACGATGAGTGCACTGGTTGGCGTGATCATGGGCTCCAAGTCCGATTGGTCCACCCTTAGCCACACCGCCGATATGCTGGAAAAGCTCGGCATCCCTTACGAGGTGAAAGTGGTCTCTGCCCACCGCACCCCGGACCTGCTGTTCCAGTATGCCGAAGAGGCTGAGGCCCGTGGCATCGAGGTGATCATCGCCGGTGCCGGTGGCGCGGCCCACCTGCCTGGTATGTGTGCGGCCAAGACCCACCTGCCGGTGCTGGGCGTACCCGTACAGTCGTCGATGCTCTCGGGCGTCGATTCGCTGCTGTCTATCGTGCAAATGCCTGCAGGCATTCCGGTCGCCACCCTGGCCATCGGCAAAGCCGGCGCGATCAACGCAGCGCTGCTCTCGGCGAGCATCCTGGGCGCCAAGCATCCGCAATTTCATACCGTGTTGAAGAAATTCCGCGCTGAGCAGACAGACAGCGTCCTGGACAATCCAGACCCACGCATCGCCTGAGGTTGTTGACGATGAAAATCGGTGTAATCGGTGGCGGCCAGTTGGGTCGCATGTTGGCGCTGGCGGGCACTCCGCTGGGCATGAATTTCGCTTTCCTCGACCCGGCGCCAGATGCTTGCGCAGCCGCGTTGGGCGAACACCTGCGGGCCGATTACGGCGATCAGGATCACCTGCGTCAACTGGCCGATGAAGTCGACCTGGTGACCTTCGAGTTCGAAAGCGTCCCGGCCGAAACCGTGGCTTTTCTGTCGCAATTCGTCCCGGTGTACCCGAGCGCCGAAGCCCTGCGCATCGCTCGTGATCGCTGGTTCGAAAAGAGCATGTTCAAGGACCTGGGGATTCCGACCCCCGCGTTTGCCGACATCCAGTCGCAAGCCGACCTGGACGCCGCCGTGGCTTCGATCGGTCTGCCGGCCGTGCTGAAAACCCGCACCCTGGGTTACGACGGCAAGGGCCAGAAAGTCCTGCGCAAGCCTGAAGACGTGGTCGGCACTTTCGCTGAGCTGGGCAGCGTTGCCTGCCTGCTGGAAGGCTTCGTGCCGTTCACTGGCGAAGTCTCGCTGATTGCCGTGCGCGCCCGCGATGGTGAGACCAGGTTCTATCCACTGGTTCACAACACCCACGACAGCGGCATTCTCAAGCTGTCCGTGGCCAGCACCGATCACCCGCTGCAAGCGTTGGCTGAAGATTATTCCAGCCGGGTGCTCAAGCAGCTGGAGTACGTCGGCGTGATGGCGTTCGAGTTCTTCGAAGTCGACGGCGGCCTCAAGGCCAACGAAATCGCCCCGCGCGTACACAACTCCGGGCACTGGACCACCGAAGGCGCCGAGTGCAGCCAGTTCGAAAACCACCTGCGGGCCGTTGCCGGTCTGCCGCTGGGTTCGACGGCCAAGGTCGGCGAGAGCGCGATGCTCAACTTCATCGGTGTCGTGCCGCCAGTAGAAAAAGTGATCGCGATCGACGACTGCCATTTGCATCACTACGGCAAGGCTTTCAAGGTCGGCCGCAAGGTCGGTCACGCCAGTCTGCGCTGTGCAGACCGTGAGACGTTGGCTGCGCAGATCCTCAAGGTCGAAGCGCTGATCGCCGAATAGTTTCATGTGGCAGCGGCGGAACCTTCAGGGGCCGCCGTTCTCTGATGGCAGGATGCCAAAGTCTGTCTAGGCTATAGCCAATTAATCAGAGGGAAATGCCATGGGAATTATCGGAACCATCTTTATTGGCTTGATCGTCGGTCTGCTGGCTCGGTTTTTGAAACCGGGCGATGACAGCATGGGCTGGATCATGACCATCCTGCTCGGTATCGGCGGTTCGCTGGCGGCCACTTACGGCGGCCAGGCCTTGGGCATTTACCACGCAGGCGAAGGTGCCGGTTTCATCGGTGCGCTGGTGGGCGCGGTGGTATTGCTGGTGATCTACGGCCTGATCAAAAAAAGAACTGATTGAAGTGACAAAGCCCTCTCTGCGCCATCGCCGGAGAGGGCTAGAATGCCCGGCGTTAAACCGTCCTTTCTTTTGCCGAGCACTTTCATGCGTCGTCTTCTGTTGACTCTTCTCTTCCTGGGCAGTGGTTTGGCCCATGCCGGCGAACTGCCGGAAACCGACTGGCTTGAACTGATGCCCAAGTCGGACCAGAAAGCCCTCGAGGCCATGCCCGAAATCGATCACAACTCACCGGAAGCCAACGGCACCTTTACCCAAAAGGGCGGCATGAAGCAGAGCAAGGGCTTGCCGGCGGTGATGTACTCGACCAAAACCGTGCAGTCGATGAACGACAAGCACATCCGCATTGGCGGTTATCCGGTGCCGTTGGAATCCGACGCCAAGGGCCGCAGCACGTTGTTCTTCCTTGTGCCGTATCCGGGCGCTTGCATCCATGTGCCACCACCGCCGCCTAACCAACTGGTGCTGGTGCGTTATCCAAAAGGCTTGAAGCTAAGTGACATCTACACGCCGCTGTGGGTGACCGGCACGCTGAAGATCGAGACGGTCAACAACGACCTGGCAGATGCGGCGTATGCGCTGGACGCGGCGCAGGTGCGGGTGGTCAAAGAGTCGGATTTGTAAAAACGCCAGTCAGTCTGGCGCAGATCAAAATGTGGGAGCGGGCTTGCTCGCGAAGACGGTGTGTCAGACAACGTTAATGTCGACTGATACGCCGCCTTCGCGAGCAAGCCCGCTCCCACATTTGTTTTGTGGTGTTAAAGGGATTTGCTACCGATGCTGACGCCCAGGGTATGGCTCCCCCCCGGTGCCAGCGTCACCACATCACCCATCACATTCGCTGTTTCTATGCACAGCATGCGCTGCCAGCCATCGTCGGCCATGTCGCTGAATGCCGCGGCGCGGTCGATCCAGGGGTTCCAGATCACCGCCGAACGTGAACCGCTGCTGGTCAGTTCGATGCGTCGCTCCCAGTGTGGGTCAACAATGCTCAGCTTCGGCGGGGTATTGAGATAGATGCGGTCAGTCTCGCCGGTAAAATGCAGATCACCGGTCTGGGTGACGGTTTTCCAGTCGTCCAGGGTTTCGATATAGCTCAAGCCATCCAGCCCTTCAACGTGTACGTTGCGCACATCGCTGACCGCGAAATAGCTGTGCAAAGCCTGGCTGATGGTGACGTGTTCAGCGCCCTTGTTCTCGCTCGTCAGGCTGATATGCAACTGCTCATCCAGACGAATGCCCAGCTTCAAGTCCACCTGATGCGGCCAGCCTGGCAGGCCGCCTTCGGGGTAGGGAAGGACAAATTCCACTTTCAGGCTTTCGCCCTCGGTTTCGATGCCACCCAGTTCCCAGTCCATCGCCCGCACCAGACCATGGGCGGTCGGCGGTTCCTGGCTGACGCGCATGGCCTGGACACTCTGCGGGTTGCGCGACAGGTTGCCGAACCACGGCCAGCACACCGGCACGCCGGCGCGGATGCTTTTGCCAGCCTTGAACACCGCCTCGTCGTTGAGCCAGATCAACGGTGGCTCGCCAGCCAGTTGATAACTGAGGATGTGCGCGCCTTGTTGGGCCACCAGCAATTCGGCCTGACCGTGGCGGATGCGCCAGCAGTTCAGTTCATCCAGTTTCACGGCTTCAACGTTGGGCGTGCTCATGGGGCAACTCTCAATCAGGAACAATGACTCAATGGGACCGCAAAACGGTCGCGGGGTTTAACGCGCCGTTTTTACAAGCTCCGGTTTAACGGGCTCTAGGCGGAACCGAGCGAGTGCGGCCGCTGCCGTCGATGGCGACGAACACGAAGACGGCTTCGGTGACTTTACGCCATTCGCTGGACAGTGGATCGTCGCTCCAGACTTCGACCATCATCTGAATCGAGCTGCGACCGATTTCCAGAGCCTGGGTATAAAAGGACAGCTGCGCGCCCACCGCTACCGGCACCAGGAACGCCATGCGATCGATCGCCACGGTGGCTACGCGACCACCCGCCACCTTGCTGGCCATTGCAGTGCCAGCCAAATCCATCTGCGCCACCAGCCAGCCGCCGAAAATATCGCCAAAGCCATTGGTTTCGCGCGGAAGCGCGGTGATTTGCAGGGCCAGGTCGCCTTGCGGGATTGGATCTTCTTGTTCGAGCTCTATCATGCCGGGGGTGCCTCTGACCCGTGACTCTTCATTGGTACTTCAGGTTGAATAGCCGTCTCTAAGAAAAACGATTCAGCCCCGAACATACTACGTTCGTCACGTTTTTCGTAAGGCGCCTAAAGGGAAACTCTGCGAAATCGGCTGACGGATGCCAACGACGGTTTCGCACAGCAACCCCTTACAAGCCGTTGCAATATTGGGAGTATATCGATCGGTAGACTCCGAGACGACCGTCCGGTTCTCATTTCGACCGTCAAATACGCGCCTCTATGTGCTTTTTCGAACAATTTGCTATCGTGCCAAACCTGCCCAAGCCTCCGCCAGCGTTGTTGAGGTTGCAGATCCGACTATAAGAGAAGCCCTTGCCATGACCACAGCGCCCTCGAGCATCGCGCAGCCCACCCAGTCCACACGTCCGCTGACCCGCAACGACTATAAGACGTTATCGCTGTCTGCCTTGGGCGGCGCGCTGGAGTTTTACGACTTCATCATCTTTGTGTTCTTCGCCACGGTGGTCGGCAAACTGTTCTTCCCCGCTGACATGCCCGAGTGGCTGCGCCTGATGCAGACGTTCGGCATCTTCGCCGCCGGCTACCTGGCGCGGCCGCTGGGCGGCATCGTCATGGCGCACTTCGGTGATCTGCTGGGGCGCAAGAAGATGTTCACCTTGAGCATTTTCATGATGGCAGTCCCGACCCTGATCATGGGCTTGCTGCCAACTTATGCGCAGATAGGTATGTGGGCGCCGATCCTGTTGCTGTTGATGCGGGTAATTCAGGGCGCGGCGATTGGCGGTGAAGTGCCGGGGGCCTGGGTATTCGTTTCCGAACACGTGCCGCAGCGTCATATTGGTTATGCCTGCGGCACGCTGACCTGCGGTCTGACCGCCGGTATTCTTTTGGGCTCGTTGGTCGCTACCGCAATCAACAGCATTTACACGCCGGTGGAAGTGTCGGATTACGCCTGGCGAATCCCGTTCCTGCTGGGCGGCGTGTTTGGCCTGTTCTCGGTCTACCTGCGTCGCTGGCTCCACGAAACCCCAGTGTTTGCCGAACTGCAATTACGCAAAGCGCTGGCCGAAGAAGTGCCGCTGCGCGCCGTGTTGCGTGACCATCGCGGTGCGATTCTGATTTCCATGCTGCTGACCTGGCTGCTGTCCGCCGGCATCATCGTGGTCATTCTCATGACCCCGACCGTGCTGCAGACCGTTTACCACTTCGCGCCGACTACCGCGTTGCAGGCCAACAGCCTGGCCATCGTGTTCCTGAGCCTGGGCTGTGTGGCCTCCGGCGCATTGGCTGACCGCTTCGGCGCTGGCCGGGTGTTCGTGTTCGGTAGCGCCGCGCTGCTGATCAGTTCATGGACGTTCTATCACAGTCTGTTCAACCATCCCGACTGGCTGTTCCCGATGTATGCCCTGACCGGTCTGCTGGTCGGCACTATCGGTGCGGTGCCGTACGTGATGGTCAAAGCCTTCCCGGCGGTGGTGCGGTTCAGCGGGTTGTCGTTTTCCTACAACCTGGCTTACGCGATTTTCGGTGGCCTGACGCCGATGGTGGTGACGTTGCTCTTGAAGGAAAGCCCGATGGGGCCGGCCTATTATGTGGCAATCATTTGTGGCGTCGGGATTCTGGTGGGGGCCTATCTCTGGAAGAAGGGGCGCTAAGCCGGCCCTTTGTATCGATCATATTGGCGCCTTCGCGAGCAAGCCCGCTCCCACATTCGACCGCATTCTTCCAGGAGAACTCGGTTAAGTGTGGGAGCGGGCTTGCCCGCGAAGAACGATAACGCGGTCTGCCTGCGAAAAAAGCAAATACTGGCCTTTCATCCAATTGTCATATTTCAGCCATAGAGTGTTCACACGGCCTGCTGATACTTGGCCCCGACTTAACACACCTATCTGCTAGGAGTAAGGCATGAAACTGAAGCGTTTGATGGCGGCAATGACTTTTGTCGCTGCTGGCGTTGCGACTGCCAACGCGGTTGCCGCTGTTGACCCTGCTATCCCGAGCTACACCAAGACCACTGGTGTGTCGGGCAACCTGTCCAGCGTCGGCTCCGATACCCTGGCTAACCTCATGACCCTGTGGGCTGAGAACTACAAAAAAGAATACCCGAACGTAAACATCCAGATTCAGGCTGCCGGTTCTTCTACCGCGCCACCTGCGTTGACTGAAGGCACCGCTAACCTGGGCCCGATGAGCCGCAAGATGAAGGACAACGAACTGCAAGCCTTCGAAACCAAGTACGGCTACAAGCCAACCGCTATCCCGGTTGCTGTGGATGCCTTGGCTGTGTTCGTACACAAAGACAACCCGATCCAGCACCTGACCATGGAACAAGTCGACGCGATCTTCTCCTCGACTCGTCTGTGTGGCGCCAAAGCTGACGTGAAAACCTGGGGTGACCTGGGTGTGACCGGCGACTTGGCCAACAAGCCAGTGCAACTGTTCGGTCGTAACTCGGTATCCGGCACTTATGGCTACTTCAAAGAAGAAGCCCTGTGCAAAGGCGACTACAAGCCAAACGTCAACGAACAACCAGGCTCGGCTTCGGTCGTGCAGTCGATCAGCTCCTCGCTGAACGGCGTGGGTTACTCGGGCATCGGCTACAAGACCGCCAGCGTGAAGACCGTGGCCCTGGCCAAGAAAGGCAGCACCGAGTTCGTTGAAGACACTGAAGAAAACGCCCTGAACGGCAAGTATCCGCTGTCGCGTTTCCTCTACGTTTACGTCAACAAGGCTCCGAACAAGCCTCTGGCCCCGCTGGAAGCCGAGTTCGTGAAGCTGATTCTGTCCAAACAGGGTCAGGAAGTGGTTGTGAAAGACGGCTACATCCCGCTGCCAGCCAAGGTTGCTGCAAAAGCACTGGCTGACCTGGGTCTGCAAGAAGGCAACAACGTAGTAAAAAAGTAAAACCCTAGGTCCGGGCTAAACCCGGACCTGTGTAGGAGCTGTCGAGGGAACCGAGGCTGCGATCTTTTGATCTGGCTTTCCAATTGCAAGGTCAAAAGATCGCAGCCTCGGTTCCCTCGACAGCTCCTACACACCCCCCAATTTTTACTCCGCTGCCGGTTTCTCCCGCGGCGGATTTGTTGCGTCACTGCATTGTCATCTTTCTGTCATACAGGATCGCTAGGGTGTGCGCATGAATGATCTGGCCAACTCCACCATGACTACAAATCCCCCCAAGCGAATTGACTTCAATACGCCTGAGCTGCAACGCAAGCGCCGTATTCGTGCGCTGAAAGATCGCCTGACCCGCTGGTACGTCCTCGTCGGCGGCCTCGCCGTTCTTGCCGCGATCACCCTGATCTTTTTCTTCCTCGGTTACGTCGTCGCGCCGCTGTTCCAGGGGGCCGACCTGACCGCCAAAGACGCCATCACGCCCACCTGGATGCAAGACGCCGGCAAGCCGCTGATGATCTCCATCGAAGAGCAGAACCAGGTCGCCATGCGGGTTTCCGACAAGGGCCAGGCATTGTTCTTTGATATCGACACTGGCGCCGAGCTGCGCCGCGTCGACCTGCCGATTCCGGCCGGTACCAGCGTGACCTCCATCGGAGAAGATCAACCTGGCCAGCCATTGGTGGCGGTGGGTTTGTCCAACGGTCAGGCGCTGGTGTTTCGTCACACCTATAAAGTCAGCTACCCGGAAGGCAAGAAAACCATCTCGCCGGCCATCGAATACCCGTACGGCGAAACGCCTATCGTGCTGAACGAGGCGGGTGGCGCTCTGGAGCACGTCAGCGTCAACGCTAACGATTCGACCCTGCTGCTGGCCGGCGCCAGCGGTGCGCAGTTGCATGTCATCTCGCTGACCAGCGAAGAAAACATGATGACCGGCGAAGTCACCAACGAGCAGAAGCGCATCGAACTGCCGCAAATGACCGAGCCGGTGAAGAACATCTTCATCGACCCGCGTCAGCAGTGGTTGTACGTGGTCAATGGCCGCGCTCAGGCCGACGTTTTCAGCCTGCGCGACAAGAGCCTCAACGGGCGCTACAAGTTGCTCGAAGATGGCAATGCCGAAGTGACCGCCAGTACTCAATTGCTGGGCGGCATCTCGCTGATCGTCGGCAACTCCAAGGGTGGTCTCGCCCAGTGGTTCATGGCTCGCGACCCGGATGGCGAGCAGCGTCTGAAGCAGATTCGTACTTTTCAGATGGGCACTGCGCCGGTCGTTGAAATCACCGCTGAAGAACGTCGTAAAGGCTTCGTTGCCCTCGATGCGTCCGGCAAACTGGGCGTGTTCCACAGCACCGCTCACCGCACTTTGCTGGTGGATCAGGTGGTCGACGGCCAAGGCCTTTTCGGCATGTCGCCACGGGCCAACCGCGTGATCGTGGAGCAGGGCGACAAGCTGCAACCGTTGCTGCTCGACAACCCGCACCCGGAAGTCTCGTGGAGCGCGTTGTGGAGCAAGGTCTGGTACGAGAACTACGACGAGCCTAAATACGTCTGGCAATCGACCGCGGCCAACACCGACTTCGAGCCCAAGCTGAGCCTCTCGCCGCTGACCTTCGGTACCCTGAAAGCTGCGTTCTACGCGATGCTGTTGGCCGCGCCACTGGCCGTTGCCGCCGCGATCTACACCGCGTACTTCATGGCCCCGGGCATGCGTCGCAAGGTCAAACCGGTGATCGAGCTGATGGAAGCGATGCCGACGGTGATCCTCGGCTTCTTCGCCGGCCTGTTCCTGGCGCCGTATGTCGAAGGGCATTTGCCCGGCATCTTCAGCCTGCTGATGCTCCTGCCGATCGGCATTCTGGTGGCGGGTTTCGTCTTCAGTCGCCTGCCTGAGTCCATCCGCCTGAAAGTGCCGGACGGCTGGGAAAGCGCAATCCTGATCCCGGTGATTCTGTTTGTGGGCTGGCTGTCGCTGTACATGAGCCCGTACATGGAAACCTGGTTCTTCGGCGGCGACATGCGCATGTGGATCTCCCACGATCTGGGCATCACCTACGACCAGCGCAACGCCTTGGTGGTCGGTCTGGCCATGGGCTTCGCGGTCATTCCGAACATCTATTCCATCGCCGAAGATGCCGTGTTCAGCGTGCCTCGCGGCCTGACCCTGGGCTCCCTGGCCCTCGGTGCCACACCGTGGCAGACCATGACCCGCGTGGTGATCCTCACCGCCAGCCCGGGCATTTTCTCGGCGCTGATGATCGGCATGGGCCGCGCGGTGGGTGAAACCATGATCGTGCTGATGGCCACCGGTAACACCCCGGTCATGGAAATGAACCTGTTCGAAGGCCTGCGCACCCTGGCGGCCAACGTTGCGGTGGAAATGCCCGAATCGGAAGTCGGCGGCAGCCACTACCGCGTGCTGTTCCTCTCGGCGCTGGTGCTGCTGTTGTTCACCTTCATCATGAACACCCTCGCGGAACTGATTCGTCAGCGTCTGCGCAAGAAATACTCGTCGCTTTAAGAAAGGTAGAAGTCTGTGAAACAGAACTCCCTGAATGGATGGTTCAAGAGCGGCGCCCCCGGCGTCTGGATCAGCGGTGGCGCGGTGTCCATTGCGGTCATCATGACCATTGGCCTGCTGGCGGTGATTGCCGTGCGCGGTCTGGGTCACTTCTGGCCGGCGGACCTGATCCACGCCAGTTATGACGTGCCGGGCCAAGCCAACCACCTTGTCATCGGCGAAGTGGTGCAGAAGGAAGAAGTGCCACGCGAGCGCCTGAAAAGCGCTGGCCTGCCGGTGCCCGATCAAGGCCCGGAGTTCATGACCCGCGAGCTGATCAAGGTCGGCAACCGTGATCTGAATGGCACCGACTTCACCTGGATTGTCGGCGAGTGGCTGACCAACCAGAAAACCCCGCCTGAGCTGATGGCCATCGAGCGTCGCGAGTGGGGCAATTTCTACGGCTACCTGGTCAACGTCAAACAGGATGGCAAGGTCATCGCTGAAGGCGAGGCCGCATGGCCTGAGTTGCAGGCGCGCGTGGATCGCGTCAACCAGCTCGCCGCACAGCTCAAGACTCTGGAAAAGGTCGACATCGGCGCGATCAACGCGGGTCTCGAACGCGTGCGTCTGCAGGGTCGCAAACTGGAACTGGCCGGTCGTCTCGACGCTGCCGCGCAAGCGGATCTGGAATCCGAGCGCGCCGAACTGAATGCCCGTTATCAGGACATCGAAGCGCGTCTGAATGATCTGCACGCTCAGTTCAACCGCGACAGCCTGACCGCCCGCGATGCGAACGGCAAAGAAGTCGAAATCGGCATTGGCAAAGTGGTTCACGCCTACCAGCCGAACGCCATGGGCACCTTCACCAAGATCGGCTTCTACTTCAGCAAGGTCTGGGAATTCCTCAGTGATGACCCGCGTGAAGCGAACACCGAAGGCGGGATTTTCCCGGCGATTTTCGGCACCGTGATGATGACCCTGATCATGGCGATGATCGTGACGCCGTTCGGCGTGCTGGCGGCGGTCTACCTGCGTGAATATGCACGTCAGGGGCCGATGACTCGCCTGATCCGCATCGCGGTGAACAACCTGGCGGGTGTTCCGGCCATCGTTTACGGTGTGTTCGGTCTGGGCTTCTTCGTCTACGTGCTCGGCGGTTCGGTCGACCGGTTGTTCTTCCCTGAAGCACTGCCGGCACCGACCTTTGGTACGCCGGGCCTGCTCTGGGCCTCGCTGACCCTGGCACTGCTGGCTGTGCCGGTGGTGATCGTGGCCACCGAAGAAGGCCTGGCGCGGATTCCTCGCACCGTGCGTGAAGGCTCGTTGGCCCTCGGCGCGACCAAGGCCGAAACCTTGTGGAAGATCGTGCTGCCGATGGCCAGCCCGGCGATGATGACCGGCATGATCCTCGCCGTGGCCCGTGCCGCCGGTGAAGTGGCGCCGCTGATGCTGGTGGGTGTGGTGAAACTGGCGCCGTCGCTGCCGCTGGATGGCAACTACCCGTACTTGCACCTGGACCAGAAGATCATGCACTTGGGCTTCCACATTTATGACGTCGGCTTCCAGAGCCCGAACGTCGAAGCCGCGCGGCCACTGGTGTACGCCACCGCATTGCTGCTGGTGCTGGTGATCGCCACGCTCAACTTGTCGGCGGTTTATATCCGTAACCACCTGCGCGAAAAATACAAAGCGCTGGATAGCTGATTTCCATGTGGGAGCGGGCTTGCTCGCGAAAGCGGTGGGTCAGGCAGCATTGATGTTGAATGTGCTGACCTCTTCGCGAGCAAGCCCGCTCCCACACTGGATCGCGTCCAACCGAACATTTATTGGGCATGCCACAAGTGGCGTCCCGAACCGAATTTGTTAGCACAGGGAGCCTCCCATGCAGCACGAAGCACATACTCACGGCATCAACATGTCGGCCCTGGGCCGCGACAAACAGAGCCTGAGCCTCGAGCAGGAAACCGTGGCCATCGAAGTGCCGGGCCTGAGCCTGTTCTATGGCGACAAGCAGGCGCTGTTCGACGTCAGCATGAACATCCCGAAGCAGCGTGTGACGGCCTTCATCGGCCCGTCCGGCTGCGGCAAGTCCACGCTGCTGCGCACCTTCAACCGCATGAACGACCTGGTGGACGGCTGCCGCGTCGAAGGCGCGATCAACCTCTACGGCAACAACATCTACCGCAAGGGCGAGGACGTGGCCGAGCTGCGTCGCCGGGTCGGCATGGTGTTCCAGAAGCCTAACCCGTTCCCGAAAACCATCTACGAAAACGTGGTTTACGGTTTGCGCATCCAGGGCATCAACAAGAAACGCATCCTCGACGAAGCCGTCGAGTGGGCGTTGAAAGGCGCGGCGCTGTGGGACGAAGTCAAAGACCGTTTGCACGAGTCGGCACTCGGCCTGTCCGGTGGTCAGCAGCAACGTCTGGTGATTGCCCGCACCATCGCCGTGGAGCCGGAAGTATTGCTGCTCGACGAACCATGCTCGGCACTCGACCCGATCTCCACGCTGAAAGTCGAAGAGCTGATCTACGAACTGAAATCCAAGTTCACCATTGTTATCGTGACCCACAACATGCAACAGGCCGCGCGGGTTTCCGACTACACGGCGTTCATGTACATGGGCAAACTGGTGGAATTCGGCGATACCGACACTCTGTTCACCAATCCGGCGAAGAAGCAGACCGAAGACTACATCACAGGACGGTACGGCTAGCCGTACAGCCGCAAGCGTCAAGCTGCAAGCGGCCAGAAAGAAGCGGTGCGATTTCAGGACTTATACATAACTGCTTGAAGCTTGCAGCTTGAAGCTTGCAACTTTCGCGGAGCGAACAAGATGATTAGTAAAGAAGGCCTTACCCATCACATCTCCCAGCAGTTCAACGCTGAGCTCGAGGAAGTGCGCAGCCACCTCCTGGCCATGGGCGGGCTGGTCGAGAAGCAGGTCAACGACGCGGTCACCGCGTTGATCGAGGCCGACTCCGGCCTGGCCCAGCAAGTGCGTGAGATCGACGACCAGATCAACCAGATGGAACGCAACATCGACGAAGAATGCCTGCGCATTCTGGCCCGTCGTCAGCCGGCGGCGTCGGACTTGCGTCTGATCATCAGCATCTCCAAATCGGTGATCGACCTGGAGCGCATCGGCGACGAAGCCACCAAGATCGCCCGTCGTGCCATTCAGTTGTGCGAAGAAGGTGAAGCGCCGCGCGGTTACGTCGAGGTTCGCCACATCGGCGACCAGGTGCGCAACATGGTTCGCGATGCGCTGGACGCGTTTGCCCGCTTCGACGCCGATCTCGCGTTGTCGGTGGCGCAGTACGACAAGATCATCGACCGCGAATACAAGACCGCGCTGCGCGAGCTGGCCACTTACATGATGGAAGACCCTCGCTCTATCTCGCGGGTCTTGAGCATTATCTGGGTCCTTCGTTCGCTGGAGCGAATCGGTGACCACGCGCGCAACATCTCGGAGCTGGTGATTTACCTGGTGCGCGGCACCGACGTGCGTCACTTGGGTCTCAAGCGCATGAAGGAAGAAGTTGAAGGCACAAGTGCCGAAACCGCTAATGTTCCGGGCAAAGCTGACGATAAGTAAGATTGCCCCTAGGAAAGCGCCCGGCCCTTTGGCCGGGCGTTTTTGTTTGCGTGGCCTTCGTATTGAAAAGCCGATTAGAAAAGCAGCACCCGCGAACGAAAAGTCCCGGCGTGACTGAAGAGTTTTGGCAAAGTGCCATCAGCCAGCGTTATGCTTGCCGGGATTTTTAAAGGGGTGTTGGATGAGCAAGATCAGTGTGTTGGTCGTGGACGATGCGTCGTTCATTCGTGACCTGGTGAAGAAGTGCCTGCGCAACTACTTCCCGGGGATCCGGACCGAAGATGCAGTCAACGGCAAAAAGGCCCAGGCCATGCTGGCCAAAGAAGCATTCGACCTGGTTCTGTGCGACTGGGAAATGCCGGAAATGTCCGGTCTTGAACTGCTGACCTGGTGCCGCGAGCAGGACAACCTCAAGACCATGCCGTTCGTGATGGTCACCAGCCGTGGCGACAAAGAGAACGTCGTCCAGGCGATTCAGGCCGGGGTTTCGGGCTACGTCAGCAAGCCGTTCACCAACGAGCAACTGCTGACCAAGGTCAAGCAGGCACTGAACAAGGTCGGCAAGCTCGACACCTTGATGAACAGCGCTCCGACCAAAATGAACTCGGCGTTCGGCAACGATTCCCTTAGCGCACTCACTGGTGGCAAGGCAGCGATCACCGCGCCATCGGCGGCACCGGTCAATCCGTTCGCCAAACCCGTCGCCGCCGCGCCAGCCCCGGCCGCTGCACCGTCTCGCGGCTTGCTTAACAGCCCGCCGATCAAGGCGCCTGCTGCCTCCGCAGCATCAGCCGGCGGTCGTGGCCAAGGCCAACTGCGCCTGCCAAGCGGCACTCAGCAATGCGTGATCAAGGCCTTGAGCATCAAGGAAGCGCTGCTGGTGGTGAAACGCACCGACACGCTGCCGCAAGTCCTCGACAGCGCCGTGCTCGACCTGGAGCAGGGCGATAACGCTGAAATCGCCCGGCTCAACGGCTACCTGCACGCCATCGTCGCCTTCGAGCCGAAACCCGACAGCGAATGGCTGCAACTGACTTTCCGCTTTGTCGACCAGGATGCGCAGAAGCTCGACTACATCTCCCGCCTGATCGCCCGTGGCACCGCGCAGAAGCATTTCGTACCCGGTGCTTGATGTAGCGTCGCCTGTTAGTCCGCCTTCGCGAGCAAGCCCGCCCCCACATTGGAATGCATTCCAATGTGGGGGCGGGCTTGCTCGCGAAGGGGCCACCACATTCACCGCACATCTCCTGAACCGCCCATTTTGAAACATCTGTCGACTACGCTGGTCCATTTCAGCTGCTAGGCTCCTTCCCAGGCCTTACTCGACAGAATCTTGCCCATGCTCGCGCGCCTGCTGTTTTTCTGTGGTCTGATCATGGCCTCCACCTCGGCTGTGGCCATGACGATTTACCGGTCCACCAACGCCAGTGGCGTGGTCTCTTACAGCGACCGCCCCACCAAAGGCGCGAAGGTGTTCGTTTTTCGCGACCGGATGGTCGAGCGCCTTGAGCGGCAGGTGTACCTCGATATCAAGAAGCAGAGGGGCATGGACAGTGTGTTCGTGCGCAACGATCTGTATGCGCCGGTCGAGATCGAGCTGAGTTTTTCCGGGCTGAATAATGTCAGCGGCGCGCCGAGCCGACCGATTCGTCGGGTCATGCCGGCGCGCAGTAACATTCGTCTGGCGCTGCTCAAGGCGACGAAGGCTGGAAGGCCGCTGGCGTATACCCCAAGGTTCGAATATTCACTGGGCGACCCTGCAGGGGCCGCCATGGCCTATCGATATCCATTACCCTGGCGCGGTGGGCCGTTTCGGCTGAGTCAGGGCGCCAATGGCCAATACAGCCACTACGGGCCGAAGAACCGTTATGCGATGGACATCGCCATGCCCGAAGGCACGCCGATCATCGCGGCGCGCGGTGGCATGGTGGTGAAAACCGAGAATGGCCAGACCGGGCGCGGCAACGATCCGTCGGGCAATTTCGTGCGGGTATTGCACGATGACGGGACCATGGGCGTGTACCTGCACCTCAAGAAAGGTTCGGTCAGCGTACGGGAAGGTCAGCGCGTGGTGGTGGGCAGTGCGCTGGCGCTGTCGGGCAACACCGGCAACAGTAGCGGCCCGCACCTGCACTTCGTGGTGCAGCGCAACACCGGGTTGGGGCTGGTATCGATTCCGTACCAGTTCAATCAACCGGTAGGCGCGTTGCCCAACTTTGCGTTGGGCAAGCAGTGATGGGTTGTCTGGTCTGACGCATTCGCGAGCAAGCCCGCTCCCACATTTGATCGGCGTCGAACCCGATTTATGTGATCGACACATAACAAGTGTGGGAGCGGGCTTGCTCGCGAAGGGATCAACACGGATCCGGTCAGGGATCGCTTAGTCCAGCATCAACACCTTCGCCAAAATGATCTTCGGCCCTTTCATCTTCTTGATGATGATCCGCAAACCTTCGACCTCCAGCACTTCTTCCTCTTCCGGCACCCGTTTCAGGGTTTCGTAGACCAGCCCGGCGAGGGTTTCCGCTTCGATGTGGTCCAGATCGATGCCCAGCAGGCGTTCCACCTTGAACAGCGGCGTATCGCCCCGCACCAGCAGCTTGCCTGGCTGATACGCGAGGATCCCGCGTTCGGCCTTGCGGTGTTCGTCCTGAATGTCGCCCACCAGCACTTCCAGCACGTCTTCCATGGTCAGGTAGCCGATGATGTTACCGTCGGCTTCCTCGACCAGAGCGAAATGCGAACCGCCCTTGCGGAATTGTTCCAGCAACTGCGACAGCGGCATGTGGCGTGACACGCGCTCCAGCGGCCGGGTCAGTTCGGCGAGGTTGAACGACTCGGGAATGTGATCCAGTGCGGCCAGTTCCAGCAGCAAATCCTTGATGTGCAGCAGGCCGACGAACTCCTGGCGCTCGCTGTCATACACCGGGTAGCGGCTGAACTTGTGGCGACGGAACATCGCCAGAATTTCCTTGAGCGGCGCGTTGAACTCCAGCGTGACCAGGTCTTCCCGGGAGTTGGCCCAGTCGACCACTTCCAGCTCGCCCATTTCCACCGCCGAGGCCAACACGCGCATGCCTTGGTCGCTCGGGTCCTGGCCACGGCTGGAATGCAGGATCAGTTTCAATTCTTCACGGCTGTAATGGTGCTCGTGATGCGGGCCGGGTTCACCTTGCCCGGCAATGCGCAGGATTTGGTTGGCGCTGGCGTTGAGCAGGTAGATGGCCGGGTACATGGCCCAGTAGAACAGGTACAGCGGCACTGCTGTCCAGAGCGACAGCAGCTCGGGTTTGCGGATGGCCCAGGATTTCGGGGCCAGTTCGCCGACCACGATGTGCAGGTACGAAATGATGAAGAACGCCGTGAAGAACGAAACTGCCTTCACCACCTCAGCGGAATCCACGCCCACGGCACTCAGCACGGGTGCCAGAAGGTGCGCGAACGCGGGTTCGCCGACCCAGCCCAGACCCAGCGAGGCGAGGGTGATACCCAATTGGCAGGCCGAGAGATAAGCATCGAGCTGACTGTGCACGGTACGCAGGATGTGTCCGCGCCAGCCGTTTTTATCAGCGATGGCTTCGACCCGGGTCGAGCGCAATTTGACCATGGCAAACTCTGCCGCAACGAAAAAGCCGTTGAGCAAAACCAGGATCAGAGCAAAAAGAATCATGCCGAAATCGGCGAATATTGTTGCGAGGGTCAAGCCAGGGGAAGGGTCCATGATGGAGTTTTGCGGGTTCCGTGTATTCGAAAGGAAAGAAAAAAGTGCGCCTGAAGGGCAGGCACAAGTCAGCCAATGTAGCGGCTGACCGGGTAATTGCCTAGTGGCGGGTGCTGGCCGGTATCAATCGGCGGCACTGATGACGCGGGATTTTGTCACTTGGGCTGGCGCAAAATGGCAAGTAAACGTGCTGCCGTGGCCCGGCACACTGCTGATTTCCATACGTGCCCGGTGGCGCAGCAACACATGTTTGACGATGGCCAGCCCCAGCCCGGTGCCGCCGGTGTTGGAGTTGCGGCTGGAATCGACGCGATAGAAGCGTTCAGTCAGGCGCGGCAAGTGTTTGCTGTCGATGCCGATCCCCGAATCCTGCACGCTCAGGTGTGCGCCTTGATCGTCACCCCACCAGCGAATGCGGATATTGCCCTCGGCCGGTGTGTACTTCACTGCGTTGAACACCAGGTTGGAGAACGCGCTACGCAATTCCGCTTCGCTACCCTTGAGCAGAATCGTCGGATCGGCTTCCAGGGTGATGTGCTGATTACGTTGACCGGACAGTTGCTGAGCGTCGCCCTTGATCGATTGCAGCAGGCTGTCGATGGACACCGGTTGATTGTCCGACGGGTAATCGGTGGCTTCCAGTTTGGCCAGCAGCAGCAAATCGTTAAGCAAGGTCTGCATGCGTCCGCCTTGCTGCTGCATCTGCTGCAGGGCGCGGGTCCAGCGCGGGTTCACTTCCTCGACGTTGTCGAGCAGGGTTTCCAGGTAGCCGCAGATCACCGTCAGCGGTGTGCGCAGCTCATGGGACACGTTGGCGATGAAGTCTTTGCGCATCTGCTCCAGCTGATGGATACGCGTCACGTCGCGTACCAGCATCAAGTGTTCGTTGTTGCCGTAGCGAGTGATGTACAGCTGAATACGCAGGCGATCATTGATCGGCGAAGGGATTTCCAGCGGCTCGGCGTAGCTGTCCTGCTCGAAGTATTCTTTGAAGCGCGGATGGCGCACCAGGTTGGTCACGGGCTGACCGCTGTCCTGGGGGGTTTTGAGGCCAAGCAAGGTTTCGGCGGCGCGGTTCCACCATTCCAGGTTGCCGTCGCTGTCGAGCATGATTACCGCGTCTTTCAGCGCAGCGGTGGATTCCTGGACCCGGTCGATCACCGCTTGCAAGCGCCCGCGCACTCGTTGGTCGCGGCGTTGCAGGTGGTAAATGCTGTCGAACACTTCGCCCCACAGGCCATAGCCATCGGGCGGTGCTTCATCGGGTTTGTGCAGGCGTAGCCATTCGTGCAAACGCAGCAGTTGCTTGAGGGTCCACGCCAGGTAAAGGCCCAGGCCCACGGCGAGGCTCCAGCCGTAGTAGCCGGAAATCAGGCCGATCACCAGGCAGGCGGTGACCAGCAACAGCATGTGGCGAATCAGGGTGCCATGCCAGTTTTGGTTCACGGAGCGTCCTAACGCAGCTTCAAGTTTCAAGCTGCAAGCTTCAAGTAAGAGTGACGGGCTCGGCTGCGCTTTTGCTTGCCGCTTATAGCTTGAAGCTTGCCGCTGCTTCTATGCCTTGGTGGAAAACCGGTAGCCGGTGCCGCGCACGGTTTGTACCAGATTTTCATAGGCATCGCCGAGGGCTTTGCGCAGGCGACGGATGTGCACATCGACGGTGCGCTCTTCGACATAGACATTGCCGCCCCAGACCTGATCCAGCAACTGCCCGCGGGTGTAGGCACGTTCCTGGTGGGTCATGAAAAATTGCAGCAAACGGTACTCGGTCGGGCCCATCTCGGCGGGTTTGCCGTCGATGGTCACGCGGTGGCTGATCGGGTCCAAGAGCAGGCCGCCGACTTCGATCGGTGCTTCGCCATCGGTCGGACCGGCGCGGCGCAGCACGGCTTTCAGGCGCGCCACCAGCTCTCGCGGGGAAAACGGTTTGGTGATGTAGTCATCAGCGCCGACTTCCAGGCCCTGGATCTTGTTGTCCTCTTCGCCCTTGGCGGTGAGCATGATGATCGGGATATCCCCGGTCAGCTCATCGCGCTTGAGGCGGCGGGCCAGTTCGATGCCGGAGGTGCCGGGCAGCATCCAGTCGAGCAGGATCAGGTCCGGTTTGCGGTCGACGATAATGGCATGGGCCTGTTGCGAGTTCTCTGCCTCCAGGCAGTCATAGCCGGCCATTTCCAACGCAACGGCGATCATTTCGCGAATGGGCGCTTCGTCGTCGACGATCAGAATGCTCCTGCCAACCATGCGTTAATCCTCTTGTCATTTAACTGTCTTGCGCCGCATTAGATAACGGAATTATTGCAGTCGTGTGACAGTATTTTAGCCGTCCTGCGATTGGCGTGATCCTGAACTAAGCTCTAAGTCCGAATCCTGACAACCACAAGAGGAAGGTTTCAATGACAACGAACACTTTTTCCTTCAAAACCCTGTTGTTGGCCGCTGCCTTGATTTTGCCGACGATGGCTTTCGCCGCCGAACCGGCGATGATGAAAGGCAACATGATGGTCGACCATAAGGGTATGACCGTTTACACGTTCGACAAGGACGCCGGCGGCAAGTCGATGTGTAACGATGATTGTGCCAAGAACTGGCCACCGATGATGGCTCCGGCGGGCGCTAAGGCCGAAGGCAAATGGACGACCATCAAACGGGATGATGGCACAATGCAATGGGCTTATGACGGTAAGCCGCTATATACGTTTATGAAGGACGAAAAACCTGGAGAAATGAAGGGTGACGGCATGAAAGATGTCTGGCACGTCATCACTAACACCGGACCTAAGAAGTAAGCAAGTTCAGGAACCACAGCCTCGTTCCTGTAGGAGCGAGGCTTGCCCGCGAAGGCGTCAGTCGCTTCAGCGCAACGCGTAATCCAGCACAATCCCCACGAAAATCGCCAACCCCGCCCAGTGATTGTGCAAAAACGCCTGGAAGCAGCGCATCCGGTCCTTGCTGCGGGTGTACCAGAACTCCCACGCAAAACAACCCGCCGCCGCCAGCAATCCAAGGTGGAACCAGCCACCAAGATGGAATTTCGAACCCGCCAGCAGCAAACACCCCAACGCCAAGCCCTGCAGGGTCAGAATGATCGCCCTGTCGGCGTCGCCAAACAGAATCGCCGTGGATTTCACCCCGATCTTCAGATCGTCGTCGCGGTCGGTCATGGCGTAATAGGTGTCGTAGCCCACGGTCCACAACAGGTTGGCGATCCACAACAACCAGGCCGCTGCCGGCAGTTCACCGGTTTCGGCGGTGAACGCCATCGGCATGCCCCAGGAAAACGCCGCGCCCAGCACCACTTGCGGGTAGTAGGTGTAGCGCTTCATAAATGGATAACTGAATGCCAGAGCCAAGCCGCCCAGCGACAGCCACACGGTCTTCGCGTTAGTACACAGCACCAGCAAGAAACTCACGCCCATCAGGACCGCGAAGAACACCAGGGCTTCTTTCGAGCTGATCTTGCCGCTCACCAGTGGCCGCTGTTCGGTGCGTTTCACGTGGCCATCGACCTTACGGTCCGCCCAATCGTTGATCACACAACCGCCGGCACGGGTCAGTACCACGCCGAGCACGAAAATCACGATATTGGCCAATGAAGGCGAACCTTCACCGGCAATCCAGAGTGCCCACAGCGTTGGCCACAGCAGCAGATAAATGCCGATCGGCTTGTCCATGCGGGTCAGCTGAATGAAATCCCAGGCCCGTGGGTTCAAGCGGTTCAGGGACTTGAGCAGGCTCTGGTACATCAGCAATTCTCCGGATGGGCGCGGGCGGCGCTCCACAAGGTCGGCAGGAAGATCTCGGCCACCAGCACGCTCAAGGCGCCGCGATCGAAACGCGAGCGCCGGCCCCACAGTTCAGGCGCCTGAGCATCCATCGGTAGCCATGCTTGAGGATAGTGACAAACCTCAATGGCCCGGCGCTGAAATGCCTGATCACAAAACAGCAATTCGCCCAGCGAACGGCTGCCCAATTCATCCATATGCAACCCGTCGCCCTGTAGCGCGCTACGCGCCGCCACGCTGCGGGCAAACACCCAGGCTTCACCGTGGCCGCGCAAATACACCTCGCGCACCCAGCCTTCACTGCCTTCGGCCAGCTCCAGCGCTGCACATTCGTCGGCGCGCAGCGATTGCCAGCCTTCGAACAGCGGCGTGACGCTGAAACCGTCATTCGACAAGCGGATCAGGCGCCGGGTCAGCGATCCTTCATCGAACAACCAATTGAGCGTAGACGTGTCGGGGAGGGGCGTCAGTTGGCTTCGAGAGAGCCAGAGCGGCGTCGGGGAGGGGAATTTTGAGTGCGGCACAGTGAGTCATTATTGGCAGCAAATGAGGCGGCGAGCTTACCATGTCAGACGACGCTTTTGATTGAACCGGCCTGCCGTTGCGCCGAACAGGCTTGCATCTGCCGGGCGCGATCAGTACAAAACGCCCTGAGCCGGACGGCAGCGCTCCACCTATCGACCGTTCGCGCCGGCAAAAGCCTGAATCCTGAGGAAGTACCTGAATGAAAAAGTGGCAATGTGTGGTCTGCGGCCTGATCTATAACGAAGCCGAGGGCTGGCCGGACGACGGTATTGCGGCGGGCACACCGTGGCAGGACGTGCCGGAAGACTGGCTGTGCCCGGATTGCGGCGTGGGCAAGATGGATTTCGAAATGATTGAAATCAACTAAGACAAGCAAGGAGCAAGGAATGAACGCACCTGTCGTGATCGTCGGCACTGGGCTGGCTGGCTACAACCTGGCCCGGGAGTTTCGCAAACTCGATGGCGAAACCCCGCTGCTGCTGATTACCGCAGATGACGGACGCTCCTACTCCAAGCCGATGCTCTCCACCGGCTTCGGCAAGAATAAAGACGCCGACGGCCTGAGCATGGCCGAACCGGGCGCCATGGCCGAACAATTGAAGGCCGAAGTGCGCACCCATACGCGCATCAGCGGTATCGATCCAGGCCACAAGCGCCTGTGGATTGGTGAAGAGGCGGTGATCTACCGCGACCTGATCCTGGCCTGGGGCGCGGAAACCGTGCGGGTGCCGATCGAAGGCGATGCCGCTAACGCCGTTTTTCCGATCAACGATCTTGAAGACTACGCACGCTTTCGCACGGCCGCGGCCGGCAAACATCGGGTATTGCTGCTAGGCGCCGGTTTGATCGGCTGCGAATTCGCCAACGACCTGATTCTCGGTGGTTACGAGGTGCAACTGGTTGCACCGTGCGAACAGGTCATGCCGACCTTGCTGCACCCGGCGGCGGCCGCTGCGGTCCAGGCCGGCCTGGAAAGCCTGGGCGCGCGCTTCCACCTCGGGCCGGTGCTCAATCGCTTGCAGCGAGTGGCGGACGGCCTTGAGGCGCACCTGTCCGACGGCCAGGTCATCCCTTGCGATGTGGTGGTCTCAGCCATCGGTCTGCGTCCGCGCATTGACCTGGCGGCCGCTGCCGGGGTGCAGGTCAATCGCGGCGTGGTGGTCGACCGTCACCTGAAAACCTCTCACGCCAACATTTACGCCCTGGGCGACTGCGCCGAGGTCGATGGGCTGAATCTGTTGTACGTCATGCCCCTCATGAGTTGTGCGAGAGCGCTGGCCCAGACCCTCGCCGGAAACCCTACAGCGGTGAGTTATGGCCCGATGCCGATCACCGTGAAAACGCCGGTCTGCCCATTGGTGGTTTCGCCGCCACCACGGGGCGCGGAAGGCGTCTGGACGGTCGAAGGGCAGGGCGCGGACATCAAGGTGCTATGCCGCGACAGCGCCGGCAAATTGCTGGGCTATGCCCTGACAGGCGCGGCGGTGATGGAAAAACTCGCCCTGAACAAAGAGCTTCCCGCCTTGCTGGCGTAAATAGCGGTCGTTCTGTCGGAATCACCCCGCTTTTGCCCCCACAAAGGTCGCGGGGAGACTGGCGCCGCTCTAAAGCGCGTGCCATCCTCACTCCCGTCTGCCGCAGAGTAGAGCACCTGCGGCGCCTTAGGCGCTGTTCCAACGAGAACAGCACGGACATAACAACAAAAAACCGTCAAAGGGGCTTCACTAATGCGTAAACCAGAACTCGCCGCTGCAATTGCGGAAAAAGCAGACCTCACCAAAGAACAGGCCAACCGCGTTCTCAACGCCGTTCTCGAAGAAATCACCGGCGCTCTGCACCGCAAAGACAGCGTCACGCTGGTGGGCTTCGGCACCTTCCTGCAACGCCATCGCGGTGCCCGTACGGGCAAAAACCCGCAGACCGGTGAGCCAGTCAAAATCAAGGCCAGCAACACTGTTGCGTTCAAGCCAGGCAAGTCGTTGAAAGACAGCGTTAATCCATAATTGCGGCGAACTCCCTGAAAAACGGGGAGAACCGTATTGAAAAATGGGCACACCGATTGAATCGGGTGCCCATTTTTTGTTGGACGCAGAGATGAATTTCTAACGAAGTCCCTCTACCAGTACCTTGTCTTTTTCTCCGCCCCAAGGATCGTCCAACAGGTACTTCACTGGTGCTTTGCTGTCCGATGGGACCAGAGTGATTTTGTAAAAAATCTCTTCACCCTCGCAAACCTCGAAGTACAACGCATAGTCGCGTTTCTCTAGATCAAGCTCGACCTTGAATTTTTCAGCAGCGGATGCAATTTCCACATGACTGGGATCCGTGACACGAAACGGCACCACGATGCAGCGCTGGGCGCTGGGGTCGAGGTTGAAGCTGTCTTCCAGTTTCAGGTGTACGTTTGCACCGAAAGCATCTTCGGGTAGAGGGTCAAACACAACATAGTCGCTATGGAGGACCGCACCCTGCTCCAGGTTAATCTTGCCCCATTGGCTTGAGGTTTCGTCGAAAGGCCGTGAGCGGAATTGAATTTGACTGTGGGAGATTAATAGGTCCACAGTTTGAGCGTTATTTTTCATCAGTAAACCTTGATCGGATCCTGTTCGATTCTTTGACGCCTCAGCCCTAGAGCCCTTGGGTTTGGTCAGGATTTTTTCTCTAAACAGAACTTCAGATATTTTTTTGGTCTTTCCTGAAAGGCTCGTGCCTTACCGAAGCTATATGCATCATCAAAGTATTTATAAGCCTGTGAATAATCTTTCAGTTCAAAGTAGACCATTCCCAAGTTGATCAACGGACCTGTATCGATATCTGACTCTCGGCCATCCAGGGTCTTTTGCGCCCAATCTTTAGCGGTCTCGAAGTCACCGTTGTCGAAGTGCAGGTTGAAAAAAGAACCTGTGACCCATGACGACAAAGGTGTCCATTCAAGTTTTGGCTCAGGAAGCAAGTCCCAAGCCTTTTGGTACAGGGTCCGAGCTTCATCTTTTCTGTTTTGCTCATCGAGCTCATTGCCCGAGGCCATGATGGCCATTATCTTGTCTGCCAGCGTGGGGGTTTCATCTGCTAAGTTTTTCATATGATAGTTCTGTATTTATGGTAGACGTCCTGCTTGATACTTGACCGCTATAAGGGCGTCAGATTTCTAACAGCCTACTCTAGGATTTCCACTGCAGTCTCTCCTTCCAAGGTTTGGACGGCCGTTCGATAAATGACTGTCCAACTATCCTCTGGCGATCTTTTAAGAATATGTTTTGAGCCAAACACGTATATGGTGTCGCCAAGTGAAATTTTTTCTTTTATATGCTGTGCTGAGGGTGAGACTAAAAATTGATGTAAGAAGACCATGGGTTGGCCCTGATGATACAACCAGGCTGGTTCGCCCACCCATACAGGTTTTTCATTCAAACACAGGAACTCATTTGCTAGACGTTCAGTTAGCCATTTCTTTTTATTTTTTGGGGCGCCTTGCTCGACGTATTCGTTGTAAAGGCCCCTTGCAAAATCTTCTGCACCTTCGGCTTCCATCGACGCGGATTGCTTTTCTGCAATCTCCATCGCAGCGCCCCAGAACACGTGAAAATCCGTCAACCCGCTCATGTCTTCTCCTGTAAAGCCTGCTTTACCATTGTCCGGTGGTTTTTATAACTTTTACCAAGTCCCATCCCGTATGGCGGTACTTGTCCATTGACTCATGCCCCCAAGGTGTTGCTTTGGTCAGGTTCCAATCCTCGTGAGCGACTTTCGATCCGGCGCGCTGGGGAATGTACTGGTGGTTCAGTTCCATCGACACATCTATTCGAGCTGTCTTGCCGACACGCCCAAGCCGTCGGTTCCTTGCACTGTTACGGTAGCGGACCTCGACCCTCATTCTCGGCGCTTTACCTGCCGCCATTCGC
Organism: Pseudomonas sp. GM79; assembly: GCF_000282495.1. Taxonomy (GTDB): domain Bacteria; phylum Pseudomonadota; class Gammaproteobacteria; order Pseudomonadales; family Pseudomonadaceae; genus Aquipseudomonas. Next base: position 131,862 of record NZ_AKJE01000076.1, on the reverse strand, counting down.
GCCAGGTTTTTGGCGGAATACTTGCCTGGTGGAGCTTTACTTGCCGCTTTTTTCCAGTGACCTTTCCTTGCAGTACCCCAACATTTCCATCCCCATGGATCCACCCAGGCAATCGGATTCGGCGCGTATTGGTATAGGTTGAGTTCCCCATCCAACCCAATCGGATCCGGCGTCGTAAACCGCCCTACATCCGGATCATAAAACCTGAACGTATTGAAATGCAGCCCCGTTTCCCGGTCCAGGTACTGCCCCTGAAACCGCAGGTTCTGCTCTTCAATGTAGTACGGCTCACGCACCTCTTCTAACGTGTTGCCCCACACCCGATAAGTCGCCTGCCAGACGTTGTGGCCGTCCGCTTCGGTGAGCTGTTCCGGCAGGCCGTTGAGGTCGTTGTGGTAGTAGCGGATTTTTTGCAGCGGGCCTGTCCCGTCAACCCGGGCCAGGGGTTCGTAACCTTCGTCTTCGTAGAGGTAGAGGCTGGTCTGTTGATGGCGATGTTCCTGCAACAGGCGCAGGCCGTCCCAGGTGAAGCGGGTTTCTCCCAGTGGATAACCGTTGCTGTCGTGCCCGGTTTTTTCGATGCGTCGGCCCAGCGGGTCGTAGGTCATCCTGAGCACGCTGCCGTTGTCATTGCGCACTTCAATCAACCGGCTTTCGGCGTCGTAACCGAAGCGCTGCAGGCCCCGTTTAGCGCTGCGTTTTTCGATCATCCGGCCAAAGGCATCGTAGCGGTAACGCTTGTCCTGATAGGTCAGCAGTTTGTTGTGCACCACCAGCCCGGCGCCGGGTTGCGGGCCGTCCAGCAGGTTGGCGGCAGCGTCGTAGGCGAAGGTTTCGCGCTGGCCGTGCAGGCTGTCCTGGCTGGCGATGATGCGGCCGGTGGCGTCGTAGTGCAGCAGTTGGCGGTGTTGCGCGGCGGGTTGTTGGTCGAGTTTGCCGATCAGGTTGTCGGCGGGGTCGTACTCGAAATGTTTCTGCACGGCGGCCGGCATCAGCGAGGGCTGGCTGCTGTGTCGGCGTTGGCGTGCGCGTAAGCGTCCGCTGCGGTCGTATTCGCTGCGGGTGCTGATCTGGCCTTGGGTGCGCAGCACTTCGCGGTGCAGGCGATCACGTTCGAAGTCGCTGATGACCTGGCCGTCGAGGTTGATCTGGTGCAGGTGGCCGCTGCCGTAGTACAGGCGATTGAGCCAGCGGCCGTCGGGCAGTTGGGTCTGGATCAGGTTGCCGAGTTCGTCGTAGTGGTAGTGCAGGCTGCCGGCCGCGCTTTGTTCTTCGAGCAATTGGCCGAGGGCATCGTAGGCGAAGCTCAGGGTTTGTGCGTTGCCGTGGTGGTCGGTGAAGGTGACGGCGGTGAGCTGGTCCAGCGGATCATAGGTGTAGTCGGTGCGGCCATCGTCGGTGACTTTGGCAATCAGCCGGCCGACAGCGTCGCGTTTCAGTCGATGAACGATAGGGGCCAGAGGCGTCTCGGGGACGATGGCCAAGCCATTGCCGTAAGACGCCGGAACAGCCGTGACCGCCGCGACGTTATCCAGCAGGTCATAGGTGTAGCGCTTGGCGCTGCCATCCAGATCCTGTTGTTCGGTCAGCCGATCGCCGGCATCCCAGGCAAACCGATAACTTTCACCGTTCTCATTGGTCAGCGCTTGCAGCCGTCCGTAGCTGTCATACCCGAACTGCACCTGCCGGCCATGGGCGTCGGTGCGCTGGCGCACCTGGCCGCGACGGTTGTGTTGATAGAGCGTGGTGTGCCCGGCCGGGTCGGTATAACCGGTCAACTGTCCGCTGACGTCGCGCTGGTACTGCTCGGTGCGGCCGTCCGGCAATTGGCTGCTGAGCAACCGCCCTTGGGCGTCATAGCTGAATTGGGTGCGTTCGCCGAGGGCATCGGTGATGGTTTGCAGATAGCCCCGGTGGTCGTAGTTGAACCGCGTCGGATAACCCGAGCAATCGATGTGCTCGACCAGTTGGCCGAACGGGCTCCAGCGCAGTTTCTTGCTTTTGCCAGTGGCGTCGATGATCTCGACGACCTGGCCGTGGGTGTCGTAGCGGTAGCGGGTGATGTGGCCCAGCGGATCGGTTTCGGCGATGCAGTTGCCGCGCTGATCGTAGCGGTACCGCCAGCTGTTGCCGGCGGCGTCGGTGTCCACCAGCGGCAGGGCCCAGAGTTCAAGCCATAGGGTCGATTCGCTGCGGCCCAGCGGGTCGGTTTCGCCGATCAGGTTACCGGCGTCGTCGTAGCTGTATTGATACTGACCGCCCTGTGGGTCGGTAGCGCTGAGCAACTGGCGCTCGTCGTTCCATTCGAACTGCCAGGTCTGGCCGAGGTTGTCGGTGTATTCGGTGATCTGGTGCTGGCTGTTCCAGCGCCGCGTACTGACACGCTGCAAGCTATCGGTGATGCGCGTGACACCGGCGGCGAGGTCATAGTCGAACTGGTAGGCATCGCCTTCATCGGTCCAGTGCCGGACCACGCGCCATTCCAGGTCTTCAATCAGCGCCCATTCGTAGAAGCAACGCAGCCCGGTGGGCAACTGGTGCTCGACCATTCGCCGTCCGGCGTCGTAGCTGAAGCGCCGTTGTACCTGGTCGGTGGCGTCGCGCACTTCGGCCAGATCGCCCGCTGCGTCGTAGCCATAGCTGGCGAGTACTTCGCGGTGCTGGTCGGGGTACAGGCGTTCAACTCGAGCCACGCGATTGCGTTCGCGAATCAGCTCGACCTGCACCAGATCGAAGGTGTCCCGCAGTCGCACCAAGCGTCCGGTTTCGTCATAGTCGAGGTAGATGCGGTTGTCGTTGCGGTCGCCGAGCTGACTCAATCGCAGCAGCGCTGTATTCCCCGGTGCCGGATCGAACAAGCGATACATGCCGTCATCGCTTTCAATCAACAACTGCCCATTAAGATGGCGCCGAACACTCAGCCCTTCCCCCGCACTGAACACCGCGCCGCCCAGAGGAATCGAGCCCATGTCGATGCGCCGACCCTGTTCATCGGTGTAGACCAGTGTTTCACCGCCCTCCGGGTGAGGCAGGATTTCAACCCGCACCTCATAGGACACACTCCAACCCGCCCCAAACAACCCATCACGACGCTCGTCACGGCTGTTGTAGAAGCGCTGCCAATCCATCGGCAAGATGCCGGGCAACACGAAATCCAGCTCTTCATCGCCACCCAGCACCTTGGCCCCGGTCGCCGCGTGCACCGGGTTCGACGAACCCATGGCGGCGTTGGCCATGGCGCCCATCGCGCTGCTGACGGCCATCGAGGTCGCGCCACCGATCAGCATGCACGGCAATTTGCTGAAGAACTTGCCCTTGCCGCCCTTGAGCATCAGCAACGCCGTGACTGCCAGCCCCACGCCCGGAGTTTTGCCGCTGCGGATCTCGCGCACCACCACCGAGCCGCCGCCAATGGTCACGTTGGAGGAAATCAGCCCGGACGACACCACCTTGGCGTCGCAGGTACTGCGGTCGCCGCTGCGCACGGCGGGCTGGCCGTTGATGGTGACTTTGTCCGAGCCCTCGGCCATAAACTGCGGCGGCATTGGCGGATGCTTCATGCAGACGAGCAGGTCCAGCGGCTTGGGCACCGCGCCGGGCGCGGGGGTGGCGACGGTGGGGCGCCACATCTGGGAGAAGAAGCTCTCGGCCATGTCCAGATAGCTGGGCTCGGCTTCCGGCTCGGGCGCCTCCAGTTCGGTACCGGCCGGCGCGACATGGGACGGGATCGCCCCGGCGGCGCGAGCGGCGGGAATGTTGTTGGTGAGAGTGTTGGTGGAGCCGGTGAGAATGTTCGCCTGCACCGTGGGCGGAAACAGCGCGTTGCTGAAGCTCTCGCACAAATTGCTCAGGCCCTTATCGGCTCCGGTCTTGCTCATGGCAAGGCCGACGATCGTGCCCACCACCAGGCCGAGCACGAAGCACCCCAACCCGCCAGTGACGACCGTGATGCCGGTGGCCGCCACCACGGCGGCAGTGGCCAGCGCGGTGATTGCGATGTTGGCTGCCACTTCCAGCACGCCGCCGAGGATGTCGGCCATCATCGAGGTGTGATCGAGCGCGTCGCCCAGTCGGGCGGCCCAGAGTGCATCAGACATGCAGGGTGCTCATCAGGCCGGAACGTCGAACAACAGCGAACTCTTGATGGTCGCCCAATGCGCGGCTTCGGCATCGCCAAGTTTCTCGGCTTTCACGTAGCTCAGGGCAAGCATTTTGCGGGTGCCGGGCAACACCAGTGCCAACTGGTATTGGAAGACTTTGTCGTTGCCCTTGTTGAACTGGCTGCGCAACTCGATGCCTTCGACTTCCTGGCTGGCGCCCAGACGCACGGCGACGCCCGGTTGAAAACGCAAGTCTTGCACCTGTTTTTCCAGACGCTTGAGCTGGTCGTCGAAGTTGCTTTGCAAGGTTTCGCCCTCAGCCAGCAAGCTGCGGCTGACAATCAGCGAAGTGCCCAGTTCAGGGAACTTGAGGATGTTGATCGACGCGTCTTGCAGTTCGCCTGCCGGCAGTTGGAACTGGAATTCATTGATTCGGTAAGTCATGGAACACAGATCTCGTGATTAGCCCTTGGGCTTGGGAAACGCGGCGTTGATGTTGGCGTCGATGCTGGCCTTGACGCCCTGGCCGTCAGGCGTGGCGCCAGCGCCGCCGCCGTTGTTCAGGTGCAGCACGCCGCCGGTGTTGAACTCGGCATCACCGCTGGCATAGAAGCTGATTTGCACGCCGGTCAGGTTGATCTGGCCGCTGGCATTGAGCTCCAGGATGCTTTCACCACAGACCAGCCGCAGGTTCTCGCCCACTTCAATGACATAGCTCTGGCTGATGCTGTCGGTCTTGCGCTGGCCCACCGAAAGAATGTCTTCCTGTTTGACGATACGCAGGCGGTTGTTGCCGATGGTCACCGTCTCGTTATGCCCGATGCTCTTGTTGCGGTCGTGACCTACCGAGTGGCTTTCATCCACCTCGACCACGATGTCCTGATTGCGCTCGGCATGGATGTACAGCTGCTCGGCGCCTTTCTTGTCTTCCATGCGGATTTCGTTGAAGTTCGCCGGTGTGCCGCCCTTGCTCGAACGGCTTTTCATGCCGCTTTGGGTGGCGTTTTCCGGCAAGTCGTAAGGCACGGTTTGTTCGGCGTTGTAGACGCGGCCGGTGATGATCGGCCGGTCCGGGTCGCCTTCGAGGAAGCTGACGATCACTTCCTGGCCGATCCGCGGGATCTGCATCGAGCCCCAGTTTTTACCGGCCCAGGATTGCGACACGCGAATCCAGCACGAACTGTTTTCGTTGGACTGGTCGTGTCGGTCCCAATAGAAATGCACCTTCACTCGGCCGAACTGGTCGGTCCAGATTTCCTCGCCCTTGGGGCCGACCACCAGTGCGGTCTGCGGGCCTTTGACGATAGGCCGGTGGGTGTTGGGCAGAGGACGGTAGCTTTGTTGCGCGTCGATGCAGGTCAGGCTGCTTTCGAACTGAGCCGAAGCGCCAGCGCCGCCGGTTTCCCCGCTTTCCTGGGCGACGTAGTAACGGGCGCCGACGATCAGGTATTCGCGGTTCTGGTCCTGGCGGCTGAAGCCCGTTAGGCTGAACAAATGTCCCGACCCCAGGCCCCGGGCGTTGCCGGCGAACTCGACCTGTTCGTGCAGCGTCTGCAAGGCTTCGATGCGGGTGCGGGCGTAATGTTCGCCGTCTGCGCTTTGCACATAGGTGCCGGGATAGTCGTACAGCGGATAGTCGCCGGCGGTGTGCGGACGAGGCATGGCCGAGCGCACGTCAATTCGCGCGCTGGGGCGCTGGAAGTCATAGTCGTTGAGTTCCAGCGAGCCTGGCTGGACTTCCTGGGCCAGGCGCCAGTCGTGAATGTGATCGCGTTCGCGCTGCTGTTCATTCTTGGGGTAGTAGGGCACCGAAGCGTAGCCGGGCACGCTGGTGTGGGCGCCATAGGCATCGGCCAACACCAGCACATGACGACCCTGTTCATGGCGGAAGAAGTAGTAGATCCCTTCCTGCTCCATCAGGCGGCTAACGAAATCAAAGCTGGTTTCGCGATACTGCACGCAGTATTCCCACTCGCGATAGGGCCGGCTCAGGGCATCTTCGAAATCGGAAAAACCCAGGTCGCGAAACACCTGCTTGATGATCTGCGGGATGGTCAGGTTCTGGAAAATCCGGCAATCGGAGGTGCGGGTCAGCAGCCAAAGCCAAGGCCGTAGCGTGGCCTGGTAGCTGGCGAACTGGCCCTGGTCGACGTTCTGGCTGCAACGAGCAACGATGCCATGGAAATAGCGCTGGCCACCGCCGTCCAGTTGCAGGCTCAGGCACATGGGTTTGCCCAGCAACTGGTTGAGGTCGATGGCATTGTCCAGCGAATGCAGTTGCAGCTCATAGTTGAACAGCCGCCCCAACTCTTCGCCGCCGCCCATGTCCTTGAGCAACAGCACATCCGGCCCCAGGGGGCTGGTGATTTTTGCCAGGCGTGAGAGTTGCTTGAATAGCATCAGTTATCCCGTAAACGTTGTAATCGCCGCGCCGCTTTCTCCCTGCCGGAACCGGATCAAGTGTGGGAGCGGGCTTGCTCGCGAAGGCGGACTGACATTCAACATTGATGCTGGATGTCATGGCCCCTTCGCGAGCAAGCCCGCTCCCACATTGACCGTGTTCCAGGCCGGTCAGGCCGCGTCGCTGAAGTCGTAGTGCAATTCGTTATCCCGGGCGCTGATCCGCACGCCTGCCAGCGCTTTGCCTTCGAGCATGCGGGTGAGGAACTCGCGGCTCATGTCCGGCAACAGACTGTTGGTCAGGATGGTGTCGATCATCCGCCCACCGCTTTCGGTTTCGGTGCAGCGGGAGACGATCAGGTCGATCACCGCGTCGTCGTAATCGAAGGCCACTTTGTGGGTGTTCTCCACACGCTTCTTGATGCGGTTGAGTTGCAGGCGGGTAATGGCCTTGAGCATCTCGTCGCTGAGCGGGTAGTACGGAATGGTCACCAAGCGGCCCAGCAATGCCGGCGGGAAAATCTCCAGCAGCGGCTGGCGCAGGGCCTTGGCGATCTCTTCGGGCTCGGGCACGTTTTGCGGGTCTTTGCAGACCTGGGCAATCAACTCGGTGCCAGCGTTGGTGGTCAGCAGGATCAAGGTGTTCTTGAAGTCGATCACCCGGCCTTCGCCGTCCTCCATCACGCCTTTGTCGAAGACCTGGAAGAAGATCTCGTGCACGTCCGGATGGGCTTTTTCCACCTCGTCCAGCAGCACCACACTGTAGGGTTTGCGCCGCACGGCTTCGGTCAGCACGCCGCCTTCGCCATAACCAACGTAGCCCGGTGGCGCGCCCTTGAGGGTGGACACGGTGTGGGCTTCCTGGAATTCACTCATGTTGATGGTGATGACGTTCTGCTCGCCGCCATACATGGCTTCGGCCAGCGCCAGGGCGGTTTCGGTCTTGCCCACGCCGGAGGTGCCGGCGAGCATGAACACGCCAATCGGCTTGCTCGGGTTGTCGAGGCCGGCGCGGGAGGTCTGGATGCGTTTGGCGATCATCTGCAGGGCATGGTCCTGGCCGATGATGCGTTTCTTCAGGTGCTGGTCGAGGTTGAGCACGGTTTCCAGTTCGTTACGGGCCATGCGACCCACCGGAATACCCGTCCAGTCGGCGACCACCGAGGCCGCGGCCTGGTAATCGACCGTCGGCAGAATCAGCGGGGTTTCGCCTTGCAGGGCGCTGAGGCGCTGTTGCAGGTCCACCAGTTTCTCGCGCAGGACGTGGCTGTCTTCAGTGCCAACGTCGCGGTCTACCACGCCGACGCTTTCGCGCAGGGTGGCGCGGGTGGCGAGCAATTCGTCCACCAGGGTTTTCTCTTCGGCCCAGCGGCTTTCGAGTTCGGCCAGGCGTTCGCGCTCGGCGGCCAGCAGGTTTTCGCTGTTGCTCTGGCGGGCGCCGATGACGATGCCGATGGCGTGCTCGCGGGCGATGATTTGCAGTTCGGTTTCCAGCGCCTCGATGCGACGACGGCTGTCGTCCACTTCGGCCGGCACGGCGTGCAGGCTGATGGCGACCCGGGCGCAAGCGGTGTCCAGCAGGCTCACGGATTTGTCCGGCAACTGGCGCGCCGGGATGTAGCGATGGGACAGCTTGACCGAGGCTTCCAGGGCTTCGTCAAGGATCTGCACCTTATGGTGTTTCTCCATGGTCGAGGCCACGCCGCGCATCATCAGCAACGCCTTGTCTTCGGACGGCTCGGCGACTTGCACCACCTGGAAGCGACGGGTCAGGGCCGGGTCTTTTTCGATGTGCTTCTTGTACTCGGCCCAGGTCGTGGCCGCCACGGTGCGCAGGGTGCCTCGGGCCAAGGCGGGTTTGAGCAGGTTGGCTGCGTCCCCGGTGCCGGCGGCACCACCGGCACCGACCAGCGTGTGGGCTTCGTCGATAAACAGGATGATCGGTTTTGGCGAGGCCTGGACGTCTTCAATGACCTGGCGCAGGCGCTGTTCGAATTCACCTTTCATGCTTGCGCCGGCCTGCAACAGGCCAACGTCGAGGCTGCGCAATTCCACATCCTTGAGCGCCGGCGGCACGTCACCGGCGACGATGCGCAGGGCAAAGCCTTCGACCACGGCGGTTTTACCGACGCCGGCTTCACCGGTCAGAATCGGGTTGTTCTGCCGACGGCGCATGAGGATGTCCACCAGTTGGCGGATTTCTTCGTCACGCCCGACAATCGGATCAAGCTTGCCGCTGCGAGCCTGCTCGGTGAGGTCGACGGTAAAGCGCTTGAGCGCTTCCTGCTTGCCCATGGCGCTGGGGGCCATGGCGCCGCTGGCTTCACCGGGCACGCTACCGGCGTTGAAACCATCGCTGGCGCTGAGCGCATTTTCCGGCGAGTCACCGACGTATTCATCAAAACGCTCGCTCAGGGCCTCGGCCTTGATCTTGTCAAACTCTGCCGACAGCCCCAGTAGCCCATGGCGCAGGCTCGGCGTCTTGAGGATGCCCAGCACCAGGTAACCGGTACGCACCTGGCTTTCGCCGAACATCAGGCTGCCATAGACCCAGCCACGCTCCACGGCTTCTTCCACATGGGAGGACAAGTCAGTGATTGAAGTCGAGCCCCGTGGCAAACGGTCCAGGGCGTCGGTCAGGTCCCGGGCCAGGCGCGCCGGCTCGATATTGAACTGGCGGATGAGGCGGTGCAGGTCCGAGTCCTGCAATTGCAGCAACTGATGAAACCAGTGGGCCAGTTCCACATAAGGGTTACCGCGCAACTTGCAGAACACGGTGGCGGCTTCGATGGCTTTGTAGGCCACGCTGTTGAGTTTGCCGAACAACGCGGCGCGACTGATTTCACCCATGCTCTTGGCTCCTTGAGGTGTGTGAGGTGTTGGCCTGCTCGGCGTAATGCCGGGCCAGTATTAAGTCCTTGGCATCTTTTTCGGGCTTGCCCAGCCAGGTATTGAAACCCAGGCGGAACTGGCGATTGAGTTGCAGCGCCGGTACTTCGGGCTGTTTCAGAACCAGGTTCAGGTCCCAGTCCAATTCATGGCCCAGGTATTCGGCCATCCAGGCCACCAGCTCATTGAAGGGTTGGCTACCGGGCAGCATGCTCATGTAGTCATCCAGCTTGAGTGGCCCCAGGCGAATGCGGAATTTGTGCTGGCGATCCCAGACGTAACGGCCCAGGCAAAAATCCACGCCCAATCGATGGGCGCTGACGCCCACGCGGCTGCGTTCCGGCAGTTCCAGCCATTGGCCGACGTATTCTTCGATCTCCACCGGCAGGCCGAAGTACTCGCTGAGAATGGCCTTCAAACCGTCCGGGTAACGGGTTTGTGCCGACAGATGACCGCTGTAATGCAACTTCGCCGTATCGGGGATCAGCCCTTGTTTGAGCAGGCTCGGCATGCCCCGGCCGCTCAGTGCTGCCAGGCGTGCCGACCAGTAGTCGTCGTCCGGGCGATCATGGCTGACCGTCGGCCGCGCTTCAGCCCAGGCCCGGTAAAACAGGCTCAGCAGGCGATGGTGGAACACATCCAGGAATCGTTTGCTGGTGCTGTCGGCGTTGTTGCGCTGGCGTTCGCGCACATACTCGGTGAGGTGCAGCGGCAATGGGCCGTTGGGGCCGCCGAGGCCGAAAAAGAACTGCTCCAGGCGCGCCGGAGAGCCGTCGACGCCCGGCTGTACCGACGCCAGGGTCGCCGGGGCGAAGGTGCAATCGGCTTGTTGCCCAAGACGCAGCGGATCATCGGCCAGGCGCAACGAATGGCCCAGGCGCGGCAGTTCAGGCGATTCGCACTCGATGCGCCGCAATGCCTGGAAGAAGTCGTATTCCCAGGGCTCCTGGTGCATCGCGTCCAGAGTACTCACAGGGTCGGACGGCGTCCTGGCTTGGCTTTCCATCGCATGATCTCGCCGCGTTCGGTGGTACGGATTACCGTCTCGGTAAAACTGTTGATCGACACGTAGCGTGCCAGGAAGCGCTCGAACACTGCACCGAGCAAGAAGACTCCAGTGCCGCGAAACGCGTTTTCATCGAATTCCAGGGTGATCTCCAGGCCACGACCAAACACGATCGGGCCGGGCATCGGCAGGCGTCGGGTGCAGGCCTTGCTGCTGACTTCGCGCAGGCCTTCGATCTGCAATTGCAACGCCGCATCATTGCTGTCGCCGTACAGGCGCAGCAGTTCGCGCAGGGCGGCGGCGCCCTGGCCTTGTTCGCTGAGGGACAAGTAATTCAGCGACAGCTGGCTGATCAACCGCCATGCCTTGGCGTCGTGGGCATGGCTGGCGCGTGGGCGGCTCGGGCCTGCCACGCAGCGCACCGCCGCGACAGGTGCGCTGTCGGCCAGGGTGAAGTCGGTCTTGCTGTTGCCCACACTCATGAACAGCGGCAGGTCGCGGTTGGTGCACAACGCTGTTACGCCCAGTTGGCGCAAGTCGTGGCGATAAGGCGCCTGCTGGCTGTCCACCAGGCTGACGAAGGTTTCGCTGCCGATGTACGTCGAGCGCGGGCCGTTACGCCGCTGGCCGCTGGACAGCACGCGAGGTTCGCGTCGCACCGTGTACCAGGCCTGGTCGCGGCCGTAGCGAGACGGATCGCGCACCGCATAGAACGGCAAAAAAGGCTGCTCCGACCCGGTGCCGTGGCCGGTGAGGGTGGTCAGGGAATGAATCTCGAAATCCATCGGTCGGGTGCGGTCGGCGATCACATGGTGTTCATTGACCCGTTCCGACAAGTGAATGCGATCCAGGCGCTTGGGAAACAAGTTGATGGCCGGGGTGCAGAACGGCAGGAACTGCGCGGCTCCGACGCTGCCTTCCAGACTCGGATCGTGACGGTCGAACAGCACGATCAATTCCAGTTCCTGGCCGTCGCAACGTTTGACCGCCCGGCTCAATTGGGTGAAGTCGACAAACAGAAAGCGGTGGGGCAGGGCAAAGTATTCCTGCAACAGGCGATAGCCCTGGAAGGCCCGCGAGACCACTGGCAGCGCGGCGTCGGTATCGTCGAAGCCCTGGGAGCGCAGTGCGTCCTGCGGCAGGCGCTCCACCCAATCACCGCCGGGCTGACGGGCGAACACGGCGCAGACATTGCCCAGCAGCTGTTCATAGAGGCGGAAGGGCTGCTCGTCTGCGCCGTTGAGGTACAGCGGCAGGTTGTCCAGGGCCAGACTGTTGAACGGTAGTTCGGCGCCGGTACGCAGGGTCAGGCGCAGGCCGGCCTTGGCCTTGGGTTCACTGGCGGCCAAGCGCCCGAGCATGGCGGACGGGTTGCCGAAGTACTCGGCCTGGCTGACCTGCAACGGCCACAACGTCACCGCGTGGGCGGTGCGGTACTCGCAGCAGGTTTGAGTTTCGCGGCCCAGGGCGGCGCGCAGGACCGTGTCCCGGGGCAGCGGGAAGCCACTGCTCAGCGAGCCTTCATCGGGGTCGGCCTGCAATTGCACCACGGTCATCGACGGTGTCGGCGCCAGGTAATGGGGGTACGCGATTTCCAGCAGGTTATGAGTAAAGGTCGGGTATTCGGCATCGAGCTTAAGCTGTACCCGCGCCGTCAGATAAGCAAAACCTTCCAGCAAGCGCTCGACGTACGGGTCGGCGCAGTCCATGCCGGACAATGTCAGCCGACTGGCGATTTTCGGGTATTCCTGGGCGAACTCCGCCGCGCTTTCGCGCACGTGGTGCAATTCCTGGTTGTACAGTTCCAGCAGGCGCGGGTTCATGAGCGTCTCCGCTGATCGGCGTTGATCACTCGCACATGGCCGGATTCCAGGTCCAGGTCGGTCTGCAGCATCAGGCGCAGCGGCACTGGCTGCGCCCAGAGATCGCCTTCGATCTCGAAACTCAGGGCGTTGTGGTTCATCTCGGCGGATGCCCGGGCCCGCACACGCAAAGTGTTCCGTAGAATTCGCGGTTCGAAGGTGGCGATGGCCTGGTGGATCAGCGCTTCAAGCGCCGCGATATCGACGTTCGACGCACTGTTGCCGGCTAGCGCCGGCAGCCCGAAGTTGACCACGGACGTGCCAGCCGGGGTGTGCAACGTCGCATCGGCGCCGAGCAATGAAGTGGTGTTGAGCAACCACGCCAGGTCACGCAGCACCGAGGCTTTCAGTTGGGTCAGGGAGAGCACGCGCTTGTCGGCGCTTTCCTTGGGGTTGCTCGGGTCGTCATCGGTCAACCGGTCCAGCAGGGACGGTTGCAGACGATCGCGGGTGGCGATTTCGGTTACCACGTAAATGGCCCCACATACATTTTTTGGTCCCCGCCTGAGCCGCAGGACGCAAATGCGTTAACTGCTCCCGCCTCCAGGCCTTCGGGCATCTGACGAATAGCCTGCATCTTGCTGAGACAGTCGCGGCTGGGCGCGGGCATGTGCTCGCTGCGCCAGACCGAAAATATCGGGATGTCGTTGAAAGTCTCTACTCGCAGTTGCTGCTGTTTATCCAGGCTGAAGCTGCAAGGCCATTCCATGTCCAGTTTCATGCGACTCTGGTCGGGTTTGACCAGCGTGCATTGTCCCTGGTCGTCAATCAGTCGGAGTTGCTGCCCAACAAAAACCGCCTGGGTTGTTGGCATCTCGGCATGTTCGGCCCATGCGCTCAGGCTGATCAAATTCATCGCCAGGCACATGGTGAGCAGGTGCTTTTTCATTGATGACTGACGACGTGGCCATGACTCGGACGCCGGGCAGGAAAGGATTGGATTGGAACAAGCACCAACCGTTCTCGGCGCGTTCAACCGGGCCAGCAGGGACGGTTGCAGGCGATCGCGGATGGCGATTTCGGTTACCACCGGAATAGTGCCGTAAACATTTTCTGGTCTTGCTGGCCGAGCCCGCACATGGCGCTGGGGTTGACCGACGAGGCTTCCAGAACGCCGTTGATTTTGCGTACGGCTTGGGATTTTGTATCGCAGTCCCGACTAGGCGATGGTTCGGGGACGCTCCGCTCGACCAGGAAGATCGGGACGTCTCTGAACATTTCTACCCGCAATTCACCCTTTGGGTTCAGGTTGAAATAGCACGGCCATTCCATACCCAGTACCAAATGAGTCTGATCAGGTTTGAGGACGGCGCACTGACCGTTCTGGTCGACTAGCTTAAGCAGCTGGCCGGCGAACGTTCCTTGAGTGCGAGCGGGCGCGTCGAGTTGGTCTGGATCGGTTTCAGCGCAGGCATTCAAACTGATCAGCAGGCCGCACAGGAGTGTCGCTCGGAGCATTGGCCCTATCATGTCAACTCCCAGAACCAGACCTGTCTGGAAAGGAAGTCACCGTCAAAGAAGCCTTTGGTTCGGCCACGATTCCATAGATCGATGTGGTCACCTGAGCGCTCGCTTTCAGGCTCGTTTGCACGGCTAAAGCAATCCTTGAAAAAGATGATTCCGGTCTTCTGGCTGAGTGTCAGCCGATCGGCTGCGCTACCACTCAAAATGGTCGGACGCCCCAAATGATTCCGCCACAGCCAGTTCGCCAGAGACTCGGCGCCACGGGCATGGTCATGCTTGCATTTTGGGTCGGTGTAGGTCGACTTGTTGACCTTGATGGTCAGCTCGCCATTCAACGCGACACTCATACGAATCGCGCACTGGTTGCCCCAGGGCTGGTCGCATGGATCCTTGACGGTGGGATAGCTGCTCCACAAATTAATAAACGAAGGCTTGGCCATGACTCAGACACCGGATAGGAAAGGATTGGATTCGAGCAAGCACCAAAACACCCCCAGCGCATAACACCGGGGGCATCTTCGATTACACCTTGACGTTCTGGCGGATGTTCCAGCCGAACTTGACCGGCCCGCCTTCCTTGGTGCCATCGGCTTTTTGCGGCTGGTAATCCACCAGCACCTTGGCGAAGTTCAGGGTGAGGTTTTCGGTCAGGCGATCATCGCTACCCGAGCCGCCGGTGCTCAGGGACGTGACCAGCACTTCTTCCAGGTTGATGATCATGTACTCGACCTGGCTTTCGCCGCCGGCCTTGCGCACGGTCAGCTTGACCTTGTCGATGTGCTTGCCGCTGGCGCAGTGCATCATCAGGTTCGGTGAGGCTTTGTCGACGTACTTGGTCAGCGACAGGTCCTGGATGTTCACCTTGCCGGCACCACCACCGCTGCCCACGTGCATGTTGCCGGACTGAGACATGCCCCAGCTCCAGTTCAAGACGTCGATTTCGTCCTTGTGGGCCTTGTCCATGGACTCGCCCTTGATGTCGCCGATCTTGATGAAAATATCAACAGCCATGTTTTCTCCCTGTGTGGTCTCTACCACATTGTTTGGTTAACGCCGACCTTGCGAAATCTCTTTGAATGTCAGGCAAGACCAGAACCTGTGGGAGCGGGCTTGCTCGCGAATGCGCCGGATCAGTCGACATCAGTGTTGGATGATCAACCGCTTTCGCGAGCAAGCCCGCTCCCACAAGGGGCAAGCCATTTCCTGCAGAATTATCGTTACGCGCCTTTGGCCGAAGGCAGCTTGGATACCAGGCGCAGCGACACGGTCAGACCTTCGAGCTGATAGTGCGGGCGCAGGTAGAACCTGGAGTTGTAGTACCCCGGGTTGCCTTCCACGTCCTCGACGATCACTTCGGCCGCAGCCAATGGGTGCTGGGCCTTGGTGGTTTCGGTGGAGTGCGCCGGGTCACCGTCGACGTAGTTGAGGATCCAGTCCTGCAACCAACGCTGCATTTCGTCCTTCTCTTTGAAGGAGCCGATCTTGTCGCGCACGATGCACTTCAAGTAATGAGCGAAACGGCAGGTGGCGAACAGGTACGGCAGGCGCGCGGCCAGGTTGGCGTTGGCGGTGGCATCCGGGTCGTCGTACTCGGCCGGTTTCTGCAACGACTGGGCGCCGATGAACGCGGCGAAGTCGGTGTTTTTCTTGTGCAGCAGCGGCATGAAACCGTTCTTCGCCAGTTCCGCTTCGCGGCGGTCCGAAATGGCGATTTCGGTCGGGCATTTCATGTCCACGCCACCATCGTCAGTCGGGAAGGTGTGCGCCGGCAGGTTTTCCACTTCACCGCCAGACTCCACGCCACGAATGCGCGAGCACCAGCCGAAGTGTTTGAACGAACGGTTGATGTTCACCGCCATTGCGTAAGCGGCGTTGGCCCAGGTGTACTTGGAGCTGTCGGCACCGTCGGTGTTTTCTTCGAAGGCGAAGGCCTCCACCGGATCGGTCTTGGCGCCATACGGCAGACGCGCAAGGAAGCGCGGCATGGTCAGGCCGATGTAGCGCGAGTCTTCCGATTCGCGCAGCGAGCGCCAGCCGGCGTATTCCGGGGTGGTGAAGATTTTGGTCAGATCGCGCGGGTTCGACAGTTCCTGCCACGAGCCCATGCCCATCACGGTCGGCGACGCGGCTGCGATGAACGGCGAGTGCATGGCGGCGCAGACTTTCGACAGTTCGCCCAGCAGTTCCACGTCCGGCGGCGACTGGTCGAAGTAGTAATCGCCCACCAGGCAACCGTAAGGTTCGCCGCCGAACTGGCCGTATTCTTCTTCGTACATCTTCTTGAAGATCGGGCTCTGGTCCCACGCGGTGCCCTTGAATTTCTTCAAGGTCTTGTGCAGGTCGGTCTTGGAGATGTTGAGCACGCGAATCTTCAGTTGCTCATCGCTCTCGGTGTTGTTCACCAGGTAATGCAGGCCACGCCAGGCGCTTTCCAGTTGCTGGAAATCGGGGTGGTGGATGACCTGGTTGACCTGGGCGGTGAGCTTGGCGTCGATGGCGGCGATGATTGATTCGATCGACTTGATGGCGTCGTTGGACACCAGGTCGGTCTGCGCCAGGGCCTGTTCGGCCAAGGTGCGCACAGCGGTCTCGACGGCTTCGCGAGCGCGATCGGTCTTGGGTTTGAATTCTTGCAGCAGCAGGGAGGCGAACTCGCTGGCTTCTTCGGTGGTGCTCAGTGTCTGAGCGTCTGCACGTACTGAATCGGTCATGATCATTCGTCCTGATTAAGCCTGAGGCTCGGCTGGCTTCGGCGCACTGGCAAGCGCCTGGAGCAGCGCCGGATCCTTGATGGCCTTCATGATGATTTCTTCGGCACCGGTCTTGCCGTCCATGTAGGTCAGCAGGTTGGCCAGTTGGGTGCGCGCTTCGAGCAGCTTGTTCAGCGAGTCGACCTTGCGCGCCACGGCGGCCGGGCTGAAGTCGTCCATGCTTTCAAAGGTGATATCCAGGCTCAGGTTGCCTTCGCCAGTCAGCTCGTTGGGCACGTGGAACGCGACGCGTGGCTGCATGGCCTTGAGACGTGAGTCGAAGTTGTCGACATCCACTTCAAGGAACTTGCGATCGGCCACAGGTGCCAGAGGCTCGGCGGGCTTGCCGGCGAGGTCCGCCATGACGCCCATGACGAAGGGCAACTGGACCTTTTTCTCGGCGCCGTAGAGCTCGACGTCGTACTCGATCTGCACTCGAGGCGCACGGTTGCGCGCGATGAATTTCTGAGAACTTTGCTTCGCCACGTTGCTGCTCCTGGTCGCTCAAGCGACGGTGTTGGCGTCATCGGTGGTACCGGTGACGTGACTGCGTGATCCGTTCGCTTTTATTCGCTGTCTGGTCCGCGCAGGTTTTCAAATTGGCTCATGCCATCGGGAATCAGGTTGCGCACGATGGCCGCAAAGTCGGCGTGCACCAGATTCTTCGCCCGGTTCAACAGCACCGGCAGCGGGCTGGAGGGCTCATGACGGGTGTAGTACGCAAGAATCCGGTCCAGGCTGCGCAGCACGTCGTCGCGGTTGTTGATTTCGCCAGTACCGGTACTGCGCGGTGCGCTCGGTGTGGTGGCATATTCAACCGGCGCGGTGCTGTCTTCGCCGAGGGTATCGGGCAGGGGGCTGTCGCCGCTCTGGGGGGCGAACTGGCCGAGAATCTGCAAGGCCATTTTGAGCGGTTGCTTCAATGGGCCAAGGTCAACGCCCTGGGCGGAACCGATGTGTTCGCTGACCTGTTGCTCGATGGCCTCGGCGACGCTGCGGGCCTCGTGCAAAGCGGCGCGAGTGATTTCCAACTGTTCGGGATCGCTGTCCAGGAACGCCCCGGCGAGCTGCTCGGCGCCGAGGTTTTCGTCAGGGAAGCTTTGCAGGCCGCTGGCATTGGCGGCGGCGCGCAGGCTGACAGCACCAAAGGTTCGCGAACGGGCCAGGATGCTTTCGCGCAGCAGGCGAATGGTGGCATCGGACGTCAGGCCGGCGAGGGCATTGATGCGCACGGTGGGGTCGTTGTCGTCTTCGGCATCCAGGCGCGGATGCAGGTCGGCCCAGTATTGCTTGAGCAATTCGCTGATCAGTGTCAGGACGCGGGCCAGGCCGGTGACGCCTTCGAGGGCAAGGGAGCTTTGCAAAAGGAAATGGGTGATACGCAGGTCTTTGCTGCGTTGCAACAAAACCAGACTTTGCTGCTGGATGCTGCGCCATTCAGGGGGGGCGGCAGGCAATATCGAATCGCCCATGCTGCGCTCGGGCTGGCCTTGGGAATCGCGTTCCAGGCGCAAAAAATCCGCGTCATATTCCAAATCTTCGCCGCAAGGCGAAGTCGCGGAAACGGCGGCAAGCAGCAAAGACACTTCCACTGAATTTGATCTCCATATCGCCCGACTGACAGTCGGGCTGTTCACACGTTAGTTCCAAGTGGAACTTCACATGTTTCCTTGAGTGTAATGGCCCTTTGGATACGCAGTGATCTTAAAGTGCCATCATTGATATTCAAGAAGTTGTGCATTTTTGGTGTAGTACTTATGGCTTGTCAAGGTAAGCTATTTCCTCTGTGTGACAGATGTGAAGTGCTTAACAACCCGCGCGACCGATAGGTCGAAGCAGGCACTGATGCAGGTTTTTTTGTCACGCAAGCCGGTTAAGATCAGCAATCATGCTGGTAAAAAGCCGTTTCAAGGTTGTTTTTGCAAGGTTGTCGGAGCGAGTCTGGCGGGAGTTAATCCCGATTCGCCCGCGCGCAAAGTGTTCAGCAAGGAGGCAAGATGTCGCTGTGTTTGACTATCACTAGTTATCACAAAATTACCCCTGGCCAGTGCCCTGAGAAATCCATGGATCAGGGTGTGATGGCAATTGGCCGTAATTCTGATAATGACTGGGTATTGCCCGATCCAGAGCGTTTGGTGTCCGGCAAACATTGCGTTATTCAATATAAAGATGGCCGGTATTACTTAACTGATAACAGCACTAACGGTGTGGAATTGGTCAAGGCCGGTATTCGTCTGCGCAAGGGCAACAGCGAGCCGTTGCAAGATGGCGAAGTTATCCGCATCGGTGATTATGAAATCCAGGCGCGTATCGATTTCAGTCTGCCGGTGACCGATGGCAACCCTTTCGCCAATTCGTCCAGCAGCTTCGAAGCCCTGATCGGGCGTCAGGGCGCCGTCGTGAATACGCCGACGTCGTTGCCCGTGGCACCACCTGCGCATTTTCAGGGCGTATCGGCCATGGACACGATGCCGGACCTGTTCGACTTTCTGACACCGACCAGCGTCCCGCCGGCCACCCAGCCCGACCATGTCCCGGCCGAGCAGCACGACTTCCGCCCACCGACCCCGATCCCTGGCCCAACGCCCGTGGCCGGGCCTGCACCGCTGGTGTCGGCCCCGGTGATTCCGGAAGATTGGGACCTGTTCAGCGACAAGCCTGCACCGGTGGCGATCGCCCCGCTGCCTGTTACAGAGGTTGCGCCGCCATCCGTACCTCACATCAACGTACCGATCGAACCGGCACCCCTTTGCGAACCGCCCGTGGCCGTCGTCGAACGCCTGGTCGATCCGGTCAGCCCGGCCGACAAATCTCAACCCGACCTGTTGCAAGCCTTTCTGCGCGGTGCCGGGCTGGATCAAGTGCGCCTGGACAAGGCCCAGGCCGAGGCACAAATGGAAAGCATCGGCCGCAGTTATCGGCTGATGGTCGAAGGCCTGATCGATGTCTTGCGCGCCCGTAGCAGCCTCAAGGGCGAGTTCCGCATTCAGCAGACGATGATTCAACCGGTGGAAAACAACCCGCTGAAATTCGCTCCCAACGTCGATGAAGCATTGCTGTTGCTGTTGCGCCACAGCAATCAGGCGTTCATGGCGCCGGACCTGGCTGTGCGCGACAGCTTCGATGACTTGCGTGCCCACCAATTGGCGGTGATGGCCGGCGTGGAAGCGGCGATCAAACACCTCTTGGCGCGCTTCGAGCCGGCGCAACTGGAAGAGCGCATGGGCAAGCCCGGTGGCCTGTCGAGCATTTTCAGTGGTTCGCGACAGGCCCAGTACTGGCAGCAGTTCACCGAGCTCTACAGCAATATTTCCCGCGAGGCCCAAGAGGATTTCCAGGACCTGTTCGGTCGTGAATTCAGCCGCGCCTACGAAGAACACAGTACAAGGCAGCGCCGCGGCTGAGCGTCGCCATCGCGTAGCGCCATTCATAGCAAAAAACGGAACAACGGATAGCTGAAACGTCATTGAGGACGCAGGATGATTCCCAGGTTTTTACTCGCAGTTGCCACCGCGCTTCTGCTGACCGCATGTGCCAAGGATGCGGCCAAACCCCAGCCTTCAGAGGCTGAGGCCGAGGCCGATACGGCCGCCGTCGAGTTGCACTTTCACGCCATTGCCGGGCTCAACCCCGGCGCCACTGGTCAGCCAGCCCCGGTCCGGGTGCGTATTTTCGAATTGAAAAATGCCGCCACCTTCGGCCGTTCCGATTATTTCGCACTGGCCGAACGGGCCCAGGCGACGCTCGGCGCCGATCTGATCGATCAGGACGAAGTGCTGATCCAGCCCGGCCAGCAGTTGAGCCTGCAGCGCGACCTCGACCCGGCCACCCGCCATATCGGCGTGCTGGTGGGGTATCGCGAGCTGGATCAGTCGTTGTGGCGCGCGGTGATGAATGTCCCGCCGCGCCAATACACCGAATACCAGATCAGCCTCGACGTGCGAGCCGTGCGCAGCGCCGTCGTGGTTTCCCCATCCAGCCCTGCCCAATAAACAATCGGAGCCCCCCATGTCCTGGAACAATCGTGTGGTCTGGTCGGAAGGCATGTTCATTGGAACGCAGCACTTTCAGCAGCATGACCGTTACCTGGAGAACCTCATCGACGCCCGGAGCCGCCCGTTGTCGGCCGGCGCCTGGGGTTTCTCCGAATTGCTGATCGACCAGGGGCTGCTGGCCCAGGGCAAGCTGGCGATCATCTCGGCACGGGGCCTGTTGCCGGACGGCACGCCATTCAACATTCCCCAGGATGACCTGGCGCCGAGCCCGCTGAATGTCGATGACAACCTGCGCGATGGCTTGGTGTACCTGGCCTTGCCGCTCAAGCGCGCCGGTGCGCGAGATACCGTTGACGAAGGCGAAGCCCTGGGCGCTGCGCGCTACGTGAGCCAGGTTCGCGAAGTACGGGACGACAACGCGCCGTTCGAAAACCAGGCCCCCGTGGCCGTGGGGTCGAGAGCGCTGCGATTGTTGGTAGCCCAGGATGGCATCAGCGACTACGCCGCCATCGGCCTGGTACGAATCAAGGAAAAACGCGCCGACCGAGCCTTGGTGCTCGACGACACTTACATCCCGCCGCTGCTGGATGTGGTCGCCTCCAATCCCCTGGCGGCGTTTCGCAGCGAACTGCTGGGCTTGCTTCATCAGCGCGGCGAAGCCCTCGCCGGGCGAGTGGTGGCGTCCGGTGCCGGCGGTGCCTCGGAGATTGCCGATTTCATGCTGCTGCAACTGGTCAACCGTGCCCAGCCGTTGATCCAGCACTTGAGCCAGTTGAGTCCGTTGCACCCCGAGCGGTTCTACAGCGAGCTGGTGAGTCTGGCCGGGGAGTTCTCGACCTTTACCGCTTCCGGGCGGCGGCCCCAGGAATACCCGCAATACCAGCACGATGACTTGGCGCTGAGTTTCGCGCCGGTGATGCAAGCCCTGCGTGAGGCGCTGTCGATGCTGATCGACAGCAAGGCCACGCCGATTCCGATCGTCGAAAAAGCCTACGGCGTCCACGTCGCGATGCTGGCCGACAAGTCCCTGCTCGACAGCGCCAGTTTCATTCTGGTGGTGCGCGCCGACGTGCCCGCCGAAACCCTGCGCGGCCACTTCGGCCAACAGAGCAAAGTCGGCTCGGTGGAGCACATCCGCAACCTGGTCAACCTGCAATTACCGGGCATTGGCCTGCTGCCGCTGCCGGTGGCGCCACGGCAGATCCCGTATCACGCCGGCTCCACCTATTACGAACTGGACCGGGGCAGCGAGCATTGGCAGCAACTGGCCAACTCCGGCGGCTTTGCGTTCTACATCGCGGGGCAATTCCCGGGGCTGAACCTGGCTTTCTGGGCGATCCGAGGATAAACCGCAATGAGCAACGACGATCGTACCCAATTCATGCCGACACCCGGTGGCCGTGGCGCCGACCCGGTCCGCCCGGAGGCTGGTCGCGCCCAGGCCGCGCCACTTTCGATGCCCGCCGCGCCGCTTTTGATCGGCACGGCCGAAGGTCTCAACCCCCTGGAGAGCGCTGCTGGCCCGTTGCTGGCTTTGCTGACCCGCTTGCGCAACACCATTGCCCACCCGGCGCCGGCGAGCCTGCGTGCGCAATTACTGGCCTACCTGCGCCAGTTCGAGGAGCGGGCCGAGGCTGCCGGCGTGGTGCGCAACGATGTGTTGCTGGCCCGTTACGCCTTGTGCACCGCCCTGGATGAAGCGGTGTTGAGTACACCGTGGGGTGGTGCCAGCGACTGGGGCAAACAGAGCCTGCTGATCACCGTGCACAACGAAGCCTGGGGCGGCGAGAAGGTGTTCCAGCTGTTGGAACATTGCCTGCAAAGTCCCCGCGAACGTTTGTATCTGCTGGAGCTTTTGTACCTGTGCATGTGCCTGGGTTTCGAAGGGCGTTATCGGGTCATGAACGACGGTCGCAGCCAACTGGAAGCCTTGCGTGAACGCACCAGTGCGGTCATCCGCAGCGCTCGTGGCGATTATGAGCGTGAACTGTCGCCCCATTGGCGCGGCGTCACCGTGGCCCGCGACCGGCTGGCGCAGTTCATGCCGCCTTGGATTGCCGTGGCCATCGGCGTGGCGTTGCTGCTGGCACTGCTGTTCGGCCTGCGCTTGAAACTGGCCGCCGATGCCGAGCCGGTGTTTAAAAATATCCATGCGCTGGGCGAGATCCCGGTGCAGGCCATCGACCGTCCGGTGGTGCAACCGAAACTGATCGAGCGTCCCCGCCTGGCAGGCTTCCTCGCCGATGAAATCAAGGCCGGTCGGGTCGCTGTGGAAGATGCCGTTGACCGTTCAGTGGTGACCATCCGTGGCGATGAGCTGTTCGCCTCGGGCAGCGCCAGCATCGTCGACAATTTCCAGCCGCTGATGCTGCGCATCGCCGATGCCATTCGCAAGGTCAAGGGCCAGGTCCGGGTGACCGGCCACAGTGACAATCGCCCGATTGCCACTTTGCGGTTTCCATCGAATTGGGCCTTGTCCGAAGCGCGGGCCAATTCGGTGCTGCAAATCCTTTCGGCCAAGACCGGCCAGCCTGAACGCTTCAGTGCCGAAGGCCGCAGCGACACCGAACCGTTGGCCTCGAACGCTACAACAGAGGGCCGCGCACGCAACCGTCGGGTCGAAATCACAGTGTTGGCGGAGGGGGTCGAGTGAAGGCGTTTTTCGGTTTTATCATCCGCTGGGTCATTCCGTTGCTGGGGCTGATCGCCCTGAGCCTGATCATCTGGTTTGTCGGGCCGCTGCTCGAATTCCTGGTGCCCGAAGGTCGGCGCTGGGCGCTGATCATTCTGGTGTTCGCGGTGTGGATCGCCTACCGGGTGTTTCGCATCATCCAGGCGCGCCGACAGGCCGCCGAAGTGATGCGCAGCCTGGCGGCGCAAACACCGCCGGACCCGACCAGCATCGCCACCTCCGAGGAGCTCGAAACCCTGCGTCAGCGCATGGACGAAGCCTTGGCGCTGTTGAAGAAAGCCAAGCTGGGCGGTGACGAGCGCCGTAACCTGTATGAACTGCCGTGGTACGTGATCATCGGCCCACCGGGGTCGGGCAAGACCACGGCGCTGGTCAATTCCGGGCTGCATTTTCCGTTGGCGGCGCAGTTGGGCGCCGGGGCAGTCCGTGGTGTCGGTGGCACGCGCAATTGCGATTGGTGGTTTACCGATCAGGCCGTGCTGCTCGACACCGCAGGGCGCTACACCACCCAGGACAGCGACGCGACAGTCGATAAAGCCGCGTGGCTGGGGTTTCTCGGCCTGTTGAAGAAACAGCGGGCCCGGCGTCCGATCGACGGCGCGTTTATCGCCATCAGCCTCTCCGACTTGCTGCTGGGCAGCGACGCCGAGCGTGCTGCCCATGCCGCCGCGATCCGCCTGCGTATCCAGGAGCTGTACACGCAACTGGGCGTGCGCTTTCCGATCTACCTGATGCTGACCAAGCTCGATCTGGTGCCAGGGTTCATGGAGTATTTCGATACCCTGAGCAAGGAAGAACGAGCGCAGGTCTGGGGCATGACCTTTGCCCTGGACGACGGTAAAAACAATGACAGCCCACTGGCCCACCTGCAAAGCGAATTCACCGGCCTGGAACAGCGCCTCAACGATCGTTTGGTGGAGCGTTTGCAACAGGAACGCGACCCGGCGCGGCGCGATCTGATCTACGGCTTCCCGCAACAGTTCGGCGCGTTGAAGGATTGCCTGCAAAGCTTCCTTGAGGGCGTATTCAAACCCAACGCCTTTGAAGAGCGGGTGCTATTGCGCGGGGTGTATTTCACCAGCGGCACCCAGGAAGGCAGCCCGATTGACCGGCTGATCGGCTCCATGGCCCAGAGCATGAATCTGGACCGCCAGCACCTGGCGCGCCAGAACGGCACCGGGCGCAGTTACTTCATCGAAAAACTCTTCAGCGCCGTGGCCTTTGCCGAGCGTGGACTGGTGGGGGTCAACCCGAAAGTCGAACGTCGGCGCAAGTGGATCGCCCGGGGCGTTCTAGCCTCGACCGTGGCCCTGGTGCTGGTGGTCGGGACCTTGTGGTGGGTCAGTTACCGCGCCAACCAGGCGTATATCGCGCAAGTCGATCAGAAAGTAGCGCCCCTGGGCCAGGCCGTGCAGAACCTCAGCCCGGCACAACGGGACGTGCTTGCGGTGTTGCCTTTGCTCAACGCGGTGAAGCACCTGGCCGACGATTCGCCGAACTGGGCCGAAGGCCTGGGCCTGTATCAGGGCGACATGCTTGAAGCCGAGTCTGGCAGCGTCTATCGCAAGTTGCTGATCGCGGTCTTCGCGCCACGCTTGCTCACGCGCATCGAAGAGCAACTGCACGGCGGCGGCAATTCGGACTTCCTTTACGAAGGCTTGAAGGCCTACCTGATGCTCGCCGACAGCGAGCATTACGATGCCGACTTCATCAAGGCGTGGATCGCCCTGGACTGGGATCGCAGCCTGCCGCGCGACTTGCCGGCCGAGCAGCGTCTGGCCCTGGAGGAGCACTTGCAGGCACTGTTCGAGCGCCATCCGCCCACCGCACGTCTGGACCCGCGCCTGATCGACGATCTGCGCCGGCAGTTGCAACAGCTGCCAGTGGCCCAGCGCGTCTATGACCGGGTCAAGCGGCAGAAACTGCCGGACGGCATCCCGGACTTTCGTATCAACGAAGCGGCTGGGCGTGATGCCGCGCTGGTGTTCAGCCGCAAGAGTGGCAAGCCGCTGGGCGAACCCTTGAGCGGCTTCTTCACGGCCAAGGGTTACCGCCAAGGGTTTTTGCTGACCAGCCTGAGCCAGACCGGCACTCTGGCCGAGGAGCAGTGGGTGCTCGGTCGCGACCAGGCAGAACAACAGAACGTCGTCAGCCTGGCCGCCGACGTGCGCCGCCTGTATTTCCAGGATTACCAGCGCCAGTGGGATGCCTTGCTGGCTGATATCGACTTCGTGCCGATCACCAGCGTGGCCCAGGCCGCCGATGTGTTGCGGGTGATTTCCGGCCCGACCTCGCCGTTGAAAAAACTGCTGGTAGCAGTGGCGAAGGAAACCGACCTGCAACAGGAAGAACGCCTGCTGGCCGCCAAGGGCGCGCCGGTGGAGGGCGGGGTCGACAAGCTCAAGGAGCGCTTGGGCACCTTGCTCGGCCAGGAGCAGGCGACGCAAAACACAGCGGATGCCAGTGAAGATCCAATCACCGCGCATTTTGCCGAACTCAACAGCATCGTCAGCAAAAACGAAGGCGAGCCGGCGGCCATCGACGGCCTGCTGGCCGACATGAACGCCCTGTATGTGCAGGTCAGTGCCATGGTCGGCGCCAGCGGCGACGCCTTGCTCGGCGAAGCCAAGAACCAGGCCGCAGCGGCCGCGACACGGGTCAGCCTCAACGCCGAACGTCAGCCGCCGCTGGTGCAGGGCCTGGTCAAATCGGTGGTCAACTCCACCACCAACAGCATGATGGGCGGGGTACGCAATCAACTGAACGCGGCCTGGACCAGCGAAGTGGTGAACATCTATCGCCAGTCCCTGGCCGGGCGTTATCCAATGTCGCCGGGCAGTGCGCGGGATGCGACCCTGGACGACTTCGGCCAGTTCTTCGGTGTGGGCGGGGTGATGGACAACTATTTCCGCAAATACCTGCAGCCGTACGTGGATACCTCGACCCAGGCCTGGCGTTGGCAGCCGGGCGCCGCGCAGAAGCTCGGCATCGCCCCGGGCGTGCTGCAAACCTTCCAACGGGCGGCGACTATCCGGGATGCATTTTTCCGTTCCGGTGGCACCCAGCCGATGGTGCGCTTCGAACTCAAGCCAGTGGCGATGGACGCCACCATCACCCAGTTTTTGCTCGACCTCGACGGCCAGCAATTGAGCTACGACCACGGCCCGAGTCGCCCCACCTCCATGCAATGGCCCAACCCCGGCAGCATCGGCGTGGTGCGGATCTCGATCATGCCGCCTTCGTCCAGCGGTCGTTCCGGGATCACCCTGGACGGGCCTTGGGCCTGGTTCCGCCTGCTGGAGCAATCGGACCTGACCGCCGGCAACTCGCCGGATCGCTTCAACCTGCGGCTGCGAGTCGACGGCGCCAGCGTCTCTTATGAGCTGCGGGCCAACAGCGCCTTCAACCCGTTCAAGAGCCGTGTACTCAGCGGTTTCAGCCTGCCGGAGCGTTTATGAGCACGCCGGGTTTCTATGGAAAGTTGGCCAGTCGCGGGGACTTTGTCAGCCGTGGCTTGCCGCAGAGTTTTATCGGCCCCTGGGATTCGTGGCTGGCGGCGGGCCTGCTCGCCAGCCAGAGCCTCGGGGACCGTTGGCTGGATGCCTATCTGGTCAGTCCGCTGTGGCGCTTCATGCTCGGGCCTGGTGTGTGTGGGCCGCAAGCCGCCGTTGGGGTGGTGATGCCGAGCATCGATCGGGTTGGCCGGTATTTTCCGCTGACGGTCGCGGTGCTGCTGGATCACGACGCTGATCCGGCGTCGGTGGTGGGCGGCTCGGATGTCTGGTTTGAGCAAGTCGAGCAATTGCTGTTGAGCACGTTGAGCGTGGAGGCGAGCTTCGAAGCCTTCGGTGCAGGGCTGGAGACGCTGGGCAGCCCGGCATACCTGCCACGCGCGCCAAGCAGCCGTTTTGCCGGCCTGCATCGTTTTGATGCCACCGACCCGAAGGCGCGAATGACCGCGCTTGCCGAACTGGCCTGCGAAGGCGCAAGCCTTTGGTGGGGCCAGGGTTCGGAGCGTATCGCCCCTGCTTTGTTGCGGTGCCAGGGCCTGCCGGCCGCCGCTGATTTTGCGCAATTTTTGCTCGGCCAAGAAGGTGTTGTGTAGATGTGTCCAAGCGTTGGAAAGACGTTCAAGTCCGCAAGCAAGAGCCATGTCGGTATGGTCCGCCAGGTTAACGAAGATGCTTGCCTGGACCGGCCGGAAAACGGCCTGTGGGTGGTCGCCGATGGCATGGGCGGGCACGCGGCGGGCGACTACGTCAGCAGTCTGATCGTCGATAGCCTGCGCAACGTTGCCGTAGGCCGTTCGCTGGATGAATACGTCGCGGCGCTGAAAACCGACCTGCTGCGGGTCAACGCCGCCGTGCGTGAAGAAACCGCCAACCGCGGCGTGACCATGATGGGCAGCACCGTGGTGGCGTTGGTGGCGCGTGACTTGCGCGGAGTGTGCCTGTGGGCGGGTGACAGCCGCTTGTATCGCCTGCGTGACGGCCTGCTCGAAGGCATCTCGCGGGACCACAGTTACGTTCAGGATCTGCAGGACAGCGGCCTGCTCAGCGAAGCTGAAGCCCGGGTGCATCCACGGTCCAATATTGTCACCCGCGCTGTTGGGGTAGGGGCGCAACTGGAGCTGGCGATGGTCGATCTGCTGTTGATGCCTGGCGACAGTTACCTGCTGTGCAGCGATGGGCTGACCAAGACCGTCGAGGACCATGAAATCAGCGAGGTTCTGAGCCACGACGAACCCGGTGAAATCGCCAGCAGCCTGGTGTCCCTGGGCCTGATGCGTGGTGCTCCGGACAACATCACCGTCATCGTCGTGAAGGTGCCTTCATGAACCCCACCGTGAACATTCTGATCCCCGGCTATGACATCGACGGCGAGATCGGCGAAGGCGCCATGGCCAGCGTTTACCTGGCGACCCAGCGCTCGCTGGAGCGCAAGGTGGCGCTGAAGGTCATGGCCGCCGCGCTGGCGGCCGACCCGAGTTTCTGCGAGCGCTTCCTGCGCGAAGGTAAAACCCTGGCGCGCCTGTCTCACCCGCATACGGTCACCATCCATGACATCGGCCATGTCGGTGAACTGTATTACATGGCCATGGAATTCCTGCCCAACGGCACGCTCAAGGAGCGCATCGCCGCCGGCCTGACGCCGGAACAGGGCCTGATCTACATCCGTCATATCGCTTCGGCCCTGGGCTATGCCCATGGGTTGGGGCTGGTTCATCGCGACGTCAAACCGGCGAATATTCTGTTCCGTGCCGATGGCACGGCGGTGCTCTCCGACTTTGGCATCGCCAAGTCCATGGATGACCGCACCCAGTTCACCCAGGCCGGTTTCGCTGTCGGTACTCCCAGCTACATGAGCCCGGAACAGGCGCGCGGCCAGGATATCGATGGCCGAGCCGATCTTTATGCCCTGGGCGTGGTGCTCTACGAAATCCTCGTTGGCAAACTGCCGTATACCGGCAACGACGCACTCTCAACGGCCCTGGCGCATTTGACAGAACCGTTGCCGGAGCTGCCAGTGCACCACGGTCGCTATCAAGAGGTGCTGCGCAAGCTGTTGGCCAAGGATCCGGCCGACCGTTTCGCGGATGCAGCGGCGCTGTTGCAGGCGCTGGATAATCTGCCTCGGGAATCGGTTGAAGCGACCACGATCCGGCCATTGCCAATTCCGGTAGTGCCGATTGCGGTGAGCAATGACCTGGCGGGACTGACGCCGGTGTCCATCGATATACCGACCGGCCCCGCGCAGTCACAACCTCGATCCAATCCTGTTGCGCCGACTGTGAAGCCGACGCCGTCGTCCACGGTCTCGGAGCAGCGAAAGGGGCCGGTGTTCGCACTCGCCGCCGTCGCGGTGGCCGTCGCGCTGGTCTTGGGCGGCGCGGGTTATTGGTGGCTGTCCGCTGACGGCGAAGCCGACGCCAAGGTGCCGGTGGTTTCAGCACCGCCGGCCAGCCCGCCGCCGACCGTGGCGCCACCCGTAAAGCCCCCCGTGGCGACGGAGGTCGATGGCGGTCAGCGGCCGCTGCTGATGGCCGGCAAAAAAACCTTGTTCCAGCGGGTACTCAGCAAGCCGGGGGCGAAACTCGCCAGCGAACCGGGGGCCACCTCTGACAAGGCCTTGCCGGCGTTTTCCGTGCTTTACGTCTATCAGCGCAAAGAGGTTGATGGCAGTCCGTGGCTGCGTGTCGGCGCAGCCACCGACGGGCGCAGTGACGGCTGGTTGCCGGCCGCGCAAGTCAGCGACTGGAAGCAAAGCCTGGTGCTCAAGTTCACCGAGCGCTCCGGCCGCGCGCCGGTGATGTTCCTGCGTCAGCCCGGCGAAGTGGAGAGGTTGCTGGCAGATCCGTCGGCGGCAAAAAACCTGCTGCTCAAGGCCCAGCAGAATCGCGAAGACAACCAGCAGGTGCTGGCCCTGGAACCGGCCGCCAGCGCGGTTCCGCAGAACCAGTTTTACCTGTTGCCGATCTTCGATTCGCGCGAGAGCTTCGATGAGAACGGCCAGCCGGTGCAGTTGCTGAACGTGGCGTCCATCGACCCCGGCAATGCTCCAAGGGCCGCAGCCAACAACACACCCATCACCACCGCCAATGCCGACGCGTTCCGCACCGCCGTGGTGTTGGTCGTGGACACCACCGTGTCCATGCAGCCCTACATCGATCAGGTCCGCGACGTAGTACACGAACTGCAAACCCGCATCGCCGAGCGGGGCGAGCAGGACAGTGTCAGCTTCGGCCTGGTGGGGTTTCGCAGCAGCACCCAGAAAACCCCGGGCCTGGAATACGTCGCCAAGACCTTGATCACCCTGGACCAGGGCCGCGACCCACAGCGCTTCATGGACCTGGCGCGGCAGGTCAAGGCGTCCACGGTTTCTAGCCATTCGTTCAACGAAGATGCGTTTGCCGGTGTGATGGAAGCGGTCGAGGGCATGGACTGGTCCGGCTATGGCGGGCGCTTGATTCTGTTGGTCACCGATGCCGGTGCCTTGCGCAAGAACGACCCGTATGCCGCCACGCAAATGAACGAGGCCGAAGTGCGCCAGGCTGCGCTGGGCAAGCAGATCAAGATCTACGCCTTGCACTTGCTCAGCGATGCCGGCAAGAAAACCCACAGCGGTGCCCAAAGCCAATACCGCACCCTGACCGCCGACGCCAACCCACAGATCGGCGACCTGTACATTCCGGTGCCGGGTGCCGATGTGCGCAAGTTCGGTGAGCGGGTGGACGAGATCGGTTCGGTGTTTGCCGACCTGGTGCATCAGGTGCGTGGCAACAAGCCGCAAACCGTGCCGCTGCTGAGCGCCGCGTCGAGCCTGAGCGACAAATCGGTGGCCGTTGGCTATGCGATGCACATGGACTTCCTGGGGCGTAAAGCCGCCAGCCAGGCGCCGCAACTGGTCAGCGCCTGGACCGCCGACCGCGACCTGACCAACCCGGCACTGCCGGCATTTCAGGTGTGCGTGATGCTGACCAAGTTGCAGCTCAACGACTTGCAGCAATCGCTGAAACTGATTGTCGATGCCGCTCGCAAGACCCAGACCTCGCCGAAGAATTTCTTCCAGGAAATCGCCAGCGCCAGTGCCTACATGAGCCGCGATCCCTCGGCCTTGCGCAAGGGTGGCAACCTGGCCGATGGCGGGGTGCTGGGTGAGTACCTGGAAGGGCTGCCCTACCGCAGCAAGTCGCTGAACATGACCCAGGATTTGTGGCTTTCGTTGAGCGTGGCCGAGCAGGAGGACTTTATCGACGAGCTGGATTCGAAGATCCGCCTCTACGAAACCTTCCACAACGACCTGGCCAACTGGGTGCGTTTCGGCGATGCCGAACCGGGTGATGCCTTGTACCGCGTTCCGTTGTCGACGCTGCCGTGATGCTGAACATGAACGCCGTGCACAAAAACCGGGGCGTCGGCAGTCAGCGCTACAGCCTGGTGATCCCTCGGCTGCAACTGCGTGCCGGTGAGCAACTGGCGGTGGTCGGTCCCAGTGGCTGCGGCAAAAGCACCTTGCTCGATTTGCTGGCGCTGGTGCTGGCTCCGGATCAGGCCGGGCAGTTTGATTTTGCGCCCGGCCAAACCCGCACGGACATTACCGGGCTGTGGCGCGCAGAGGCGCAAAGTGCCTTGGCGGACCTGCGCCGTCGGCACTTGGGCTACGTGCTGCAAACCGGTGGCCTGCTGGAGTTTCTGGACGTGCGCGGCAACATCGACCTGTCGCGCAAACTGCTCGGTTTGAAAGACGACGGCAGCGTGGATCGCTTGGCCGGGGCGTTGGATATCGTCGATCAACTGGGCAAGAAGCCGGGCGACTTGTCCGTCGGCCAACGGCAGCGGGTGAGTTGCGCTCGCGCCCTGGCCCATGGGCCGCGTTTGCTGCTGGCCGATGAACCGACCGCCGCCCTCGATCCGCTGAACGCGGAACGAGTGATGCAGTTGCTGGTGACCCAGGCCCGCGAACATGGCGTGTGCTGCGTCGTCGCCACCCACGACGAATCATTGGCCCGCGCCAGCGGTTTGCAGGTGCGGCGCATCAGTTGTCATCGCGACGTTGATGGCGGTGTCACCGCCATCCTCGGGGAGGCCTGCTGATGCGCAGCGCGCTGGTGGCTTCCCTGGCTTGGCAGGATTACCGCAACGACGCGTGGCTGTCGGCCTGTTCGGTGCTGGCGCTGGTGGCGGTGGTCGCACCGTTGTTGGTGCTGTTCGGCTTGAAATTCGGCCTGGTCAGCAGTTTGACCGAGCGCTTGGAAAACGACCCTGCCACCCGGGAAATCATTCCCTTGGGTGGCGGTCGGTTCAGCTTCGCGTTTATCGAACAATTGAGCCGGCGCGACGACGTGGCTTTCGCCTTGCCGCGCACCCGGCAGATTGCCGCGACGGCGGATCTGACCGCTGGCGCTTTGACGGTGACCGTCGAAATGATCCCCACCGCCGCCAACGACCCCTTGCTCGGCAGTCTGTCGGTGCCCCAAGGGCTGGATCAGGTGCTGCTCAGCCAGACCGCCGCCGAAAAGCTCGGGGCCAAAGCCGGTGATTGGCTGCAGGCCAGTGTCGGTCGGCAAGTAGCCGGTCGTGGCGAGGCGCAGCGCACTCGCGTCCAGGTGCTGCGCGTACTGCCGCTGGAAACCTTCGCCCGGGACGGGTTGTTCGCACCGTTGGCCTTGCTGGAAGCGGCTGAAGATTACCGGGACGGCCGCGCCGTGCCAGCGCTCGGTTGGCCAGGTGATGCGATGGGTGTGACGGAGCAACGGGTGTACCCGGCGTTTCGTCTGTACGCCCGTCGTCTCTCGGATGTCGAGCCACTGCGCCAGTACTTCGCTGCACAGAATCTGCTGGTCTCGACCCAGGCCCAGGCCATCGCCCAGGTGCAATCGCTGAGCCGCAACCTGTCGATCGTATTCTGGATCATCGCCGGATTGGCTTTGTCGGGAGCGTTCGCGGCGATTTTTGCCGGTGCGCTGGCGGCGGTCGAGCGCAAGCGTCGAGCGTTGTCGGTGTTGCGCCTGCTGGGGTTTTCCACGGCGGCGCTGTTGCTGTTTGTTGTGTTGCAGGCGCTGTACAGCGCCGGCCTTGCGGCCCTGTTGAGCGCCGGGCTGTATGGCTTGGCGCAATCGGGCCTGAACCATTTATTTGCGCAGGCGCCGGGCGAATACGCCAGTCATCTGCTGGCGCATCACTACGCGTGGGCCTTGGCAGCCGTGCTCGGCGTCAGCGTCGTGGCGGCGGCCTGTGGTGGCTGGCGAGTGGCGCGTATCCAGGCGTTTGAAGGAATCCGAGATGTATAAGTTATTGGGCGCCGCCGTGGCGCTGAGCCTGGCCAGCATGGTCTGGGCGGATGAAAGTACAGACAAACTGGACAACCCCAAGCCGTTGCCCGACGACGTCAGCCTGCCGCTGCCGTGCGAAGGGCAGATGGTGTTCCGTTACGTCTACATCCTGGCGCAAGGCACTCTGGACGACCGCGAGATCAGCCTCGGCTATCCCTTCAGCGAAGGCGAGTCCGGTTACCAACAGTCGTTCATCTCCGGTTACCGCCGGGACTTCATCAACGGCCAGTTCACCCTCAAGGATCTGCCCAAGGATTGGGGCAAGACCATCACGCCGTTGATGCCCAAGACGGACGCCAAGACCCCGCTAAAACCGATGCTCTATTTCATCGGCAAATACGAAGTCACCGCCCGCCAATACGCCCAGGTCATGGCCCAGGCGCAATCGTTGGCCAGCGGCGAGCCGGCGCCGGCCTGCGAGGCACTGCAAGCCGAGGCGCCGCAAGGCATGGCCGGGCGTTTGCCCAAGGTGAAGCTGTCACGATTCGAGGCCGAACGCTTCTCGGCGGTGTACAGCGCCTGGCTGATGAAATACCACAAGGACCTGCTGCCGGTGAGCGGTCGCGGCACCTCGGCGGAAGAGGGCGGGCTGGGTTTTGTGCGCTTGCCGACCGAGGTCGAATGGGAATTTGCTG
This sequence comes from Pseudomonas sp. GM79, assembly GCF_000282495.1. Lineage (GTDB taxonomy): Bacteria > Pseudomonadota > Gammaproteobacteria > Pseudomonadales > Pseudomonadaceae > Aquipseudomonas. Next base: position 98,237 of record NZ_AKJE01000076.1, on the reverse strand, counting down.
CCCGTGGCGGGCAGGCCATTAGCCGTCAGGATTTGGAAGGGCGCCTGTTTCCCCGACGTCTGGAAGGCAGCGAAAGCGACGGGCCACTGGCCGACTGGGCAGTCTTCAATCAGGTCGCCGGCGGCACCGGCCAGGCAGCGCGGCTGATGCCGATCGGTACCAAACTGCCAAACCCCATCGGCCTGTTCGACGTGATCGGCAACGCCGCCGAGATGGTCCAGGAGTCCTTCCAGCTAGTACACGCCGGACGCCGCCAAGGCACCTACGGCGGCTTCGTGGTCAAGGGCGGCAACTACCTGGAAGGCGAGGGCACCTTGTTCACCGGGATGCGTCGCGAGTACCCGTTGTTCGCCGCCGACGGCACCGAGCAAAGCAACGAAACCACCGGGTTCCGGGTGGCGATTGGCGCGTTGTCGGCGCCACGTTCGCGCTACAAGGAACTGTTCGCCCAATGGCAGAAAGAAGGTCGGCTGGCTTCGCTGACCGATGCCATTGACGACGCCCAGGACCCGACCAAACGCCTGGACAGCATCATTGCTGCCAGCGTCGACCCGCGCCTGCAAGCGGAGTTGGGGCTGGTCAACGAAGAGCTCAAGCGCAACGTCTCGCTCATCGCTCAACAGCGCGAGGAAGCGGCCGGCAACCTGATCCAGTCGGCGGCCCTGGTGGCCGAAACCGTCAACAACTACAACATCCGCCTGACCAATTTGCAGAAGAGTCGCCAGCAGGCCGTGGACGCCAAGGACGAGGCCAGCGCCAAGCTGTTCGCTACCGCCATCGACAATGGCCGCAGCGCGCTGGACGGCGCGGTGGCGATCTACATCGACAACCTGGCGACCGGCACGCGCTACACCGATGCCGTGATCCAGGCGCAGTTTCAACGCATCAAGGAAGAGTTGGAGCGCAAGCCGGTACTGGGCAAAAGCCTGGTAACGCGCGCAACGTTATTCGTTCGCCATGTCGGTGAATATCGTCAGCAACGACGAGCCGACCCGGCGGCGATATTGAAGGAATTGCTCGCATCGAACGCCCAGCGGTCTTGATCGTTCGTTGTACAGCGAGCTTGGAAGGGACTCAGGCGGCGGTGGGCCGTGCTGAGCTGGTCAAACTTAAAAGAGAACACAACTATGCTTTCCTCCCGTAAACCTTTTGCTTCGCTTTCCAAGCGTCACTTGCTGCTGATGGCCGTTGGCTTCAGCACCGTACTGACCGGTTGCGCCACGTCGCCGACCTCCAAGGTCGCCTCAAGTACCAAGGTCGAGTACTACCCGAACTGCTACGAGCCGGTGCAGCACCTGCGTGCCACCGATTCGAACATGACCAAGTCGGTCGTCACCGGCGCGGCTGTCGGCGCTGTCGGCGGTGCACTGCTGGGCGCCCTGGTCGATTCCGAGAACCGTGGCCGCAACGCCGCCATCGGTGCAGCGGGCGGTGCCCTGGCGGGCGGCGCGGCCGGTTACTACACCGAGCGCCAGAAGCAGATCGCCGATGACAACCAGCGCATCGCCTCCTACGCCTCCGACGTCAACAAAAGCGCCGCCGACATCGACCGCAGCACCGCATACGCCAAGACTTCGCAGCAGTGCTACCAGAACGCGTTCACCAAACTGGTCGCCGACCGCAAGGCCAAAACCGTCAACGACACCGAAGGCCGCAAGCGCCTGGCAGAAATCGTCGCAGGCCTCAAAGAGTCCAACGATCTGATCGTTGCAGTGAACGGTAAAGCCAGCGAAGACCTGAACAACTACACCCAGGCCTACGAAAAAGACCTGCAGCAAGTCGGTGTACAGCGCACCGACGTGGTCACCGTGGCAACCGCCGACACCACGCCAGTCGTGGCACCGACCAAGAGCAAAAAAGCGGTGAAACCGGCGAAAAAACCGGTGCTGCCAACCGTGCCGAAAGAAGCGGTCACCACCGAGAAAACCTTGCAGACCGCACAAGCCAAACAGGCTGAAAGCAAACAGGTCGCCAGCGCAGGCAACACTCAAGTCAACAGCATGTGCAAAAACCCGGACCTGGGCGACTGGGCACCGGTGCCTTGCCCGAATGCTTGATTGAGTTTTTTTAGGTCTTCGATCATTCCCACGCTCTGCGTGGGAATGATCTGTACTGGCTATACCTTGGCGCTATGCGCCGCCATCTCCTGCACTGGCAAATGATCCAGCGCTCGTTTCACCAGTAAAGCTACACAATCGAATCAATATCCAGATGAAATGGCGTGCCCACGGCATGCCCTCCGGTCATTGCCGCAATGGCTGCGTCGTGGTCTTCGGCCACTGGTGGAATCATCGCCAACTGTTCCTGAACGATGTTTTCCGGATGGGCTTTCCAGCGCAGCAGATTTTCCTGTACCCACTCGGGCTGGTCGGCGTAGCTGCCATAAACATCAGAGTCGATGACCGTCCGCTTGTGCAGCGCTAGCAGACGGGCCTTGGTTTGGCCGATCTGTTCGACTTCTTTTTCAAGATCCCTTATCGCTTGGGCATCTCGCTGGGGATTGGCATGAGCACGGGAGAGTTTTTCGATTTTCGCTTTGAGTGCACTCAGCTGTCCTGAGACATTTGTCAGGGCGTCGCTGACCCATTCGAATTCGCGCAAAGTCACCAGTGAGCGTCTTTTTTCCAGCGCTTCCTTCCAACGGCGCAGGCTGGCCCAGCAGCCGGGGATGTAGCTGCCGACCATCGAGTGATGGCCGTTATCTATCACCTGCCGCAGAAATGAGTCGCGCTTGGGCAAGCCATCAATCTGTCGTAGCGCTTCGGCGCAACCATGATCTTTGATCGTGCTGCAACCCGGTTCCCAGAGGATGGAGGACCTGTGACCTTCGCCAAATTCCACCGGCATGAAGTGACGTAACTGACCGTGATGCCCATAGGGGTCACCCGTGAAGTTGATGATCCCGCCTACAAAAAACGCCAAACCACCCACCGGGTGAAGGGCAAGTACCGCCCCATGGGTGGCGTACATCGGAACGCGGTTGGACGGCGTGTTCATCCAGGTAGAAGGAACGCTCGGTACCGGGTCGTTGTGGAAAACGATGCGGTGGTGGTTCAGTGGTTTTGCAGCTTCGATAAAGGTTGAGTCGGCGGCGCGGGGGGCGCCGTAGGTGTAAAGCACGATGTCTGGCGAGTATTGGGTGTCGCGTCGCAACATCTCCGCCAGTATCAGCGCCACCGCACCGCCGAGACTGTGCCCGCAAATCACCACCTTTTGTCCGCTGTAGAATTTCTCCAAATACTTCACGGCAAACGTGTAGGACACTTTCGCGGCCCGATAAAAACCGTTGTGCACTTTGCCATCCCCTTCCTCGAAGGGTACTTGGTGTGCATCTGCATCAAGCCAGGCGTCGGGTCCTTTCTCACTGGTTCCCCTGACACTGATCAATATCAACTCGTCGTGATGGGTCATGAAAGCCTGTGTGTCCGAGCTGTCCTCTAGATTGCGATCATCAAGGAAATGCAGCTTGGCCGGGTTTTCCTGCTCATCACCCAGTTCAGGGTCGTTAACCTCTGGGTACAACTGCGGATCGAACGGCACCACTTCCAGACGTTTGGAGTAGGACACCTCTTCATACAAGGGGTAGAACTTCGCAGTCTGTGAGTCATCGACTTGCCATAGCTCATCAAATTGCGGCAAGGCATGACCGAACCAGTTGCCACTGCTCGGCCGCAGTGGAAAGGTCACGCTATCCGTTTCGACGGGTTGGGTATTCGGGTCTTGACCAAAGTCGGTGTAACTCAACGTAGACATCAGTGCCAGTTGATAGAGGTTGAGTGCGCAAAACTCGTTGCCAGTCGACAACATCGGCCGCAGCGCCCTCATCGGACGGACTTCCAGCACATGATGTTTGTTCGGCAGTAAGGCGATGCCTTTTGGCTTGGGCGGCGGCGGGGCGAACCCAAGTTCGGACATGCCCATGTCTGCAGGGGTCATGACAGCGCCCATTCCGCTATCCGGGGCATTTTTATTCTGAGGCGTGAATGCTCTGGTTGTTGCGGGATGGCGAAACAGCGAGTGCAACACCGTGTTGGGTGGGGCACTGCGCGAGGTCAAGGGCGGCAAATGCGCTACGTGCTTGACCAACTCGCTCACTTCAACCTGGTAATAGGCTTCGGGATCAGCGAGGTCTTTTGCTGGATTTGCGAGAGTACGTACGCCTGATTTGTCGACAAAGCGGGTTTTTTCGGCGCGTACTTGTAGTTCGGTGATGGGGAGAGGGTAGTTCGTTCTATCTCTTAGATCCTTGTAGAACTCTTCTGATCCTTGGAAGGGCTGATCGACTATGAGCATTACTGGACCGCAGTAGTGGTTATCCACTTTTCCGGCGCCTGTAGCATCCAACTTGCCGGTGTAGACAGCGTCTTCGTAATCGATGACTTCATAAATCAAACCTGCATAAGGTTTGCCGTCGCCGAATTCGTCTACTAACTGAAAGCTCGTCGAATGACCGCGTAACGGGCAGGCGTGGATACTGCCACCCATAAAAGGCACATCACTCACTGCTAAAGTTTGAATGTTCATCGGGTTTCGTCCTTGCCTTCCGTGCAGCCTGGGTAAATGGTGCAGATCCGTTCATCCACCATTCTAAAGGTGCTGAAATCTTCGTAATTTCCATTGCAATAGCCACGCTGGTCTTCAAAGCCTTTTCCCATACAGCGCTTCCAGCCTCCCGGGACTTTGACCCAAGTGTCACCCCAGCCTGGCAGTTCTTCATCCGCTAGCTTGATTTTCAGCCTTACAGTTTTCCCCGGTAGCTGAGTCAGCGTGTACGCCGTGAAAGGACGACCTCGTGCAACATTTCCCTGTTCATCCATTTTTTTGCAGGTAAGCAGTTTTATCAGGTAGCGTTTGGGGCCGACTGTGCGAAAAGCCCACTGGCATTCACCAAAGAACTCACCTACGCCGTCAGTGTTGAAAGTGCCCATTTGTCGCTCTAACAACTCTGGACGCACGGCAATAGCGGCATCGTCATAACTGCGGTTGCCCCGTCCAGGGCCAAAAACGCCCATGACTTCGATCTCCAAACGGTTCAACGCCAACGGGCAGCCACTCACGGTTCTATAAAGCGGGATCTCGGAAGTCGCTTCGTATTCCATGTAGACCTTGTTGAATCCAAGCTGAGTACCTTTCCCGCCCGGCACGGTGCACGTTTGCCCTTGGGCGGGCACGTAGCTGGCTGTCAGTTCGTACTTGAAGTCAGGCGGAAAATCGGGAACGAAAGTGAAACTGTTCGACTTGCCGAGCGCGGAGCAACCCACGGTCAAGGAGAAGCAACCGCCGAGGATCAGTCTTTGAAGTAAACCCCTCATACCGGCGCATCGCGTTGCCAATAAAGCACTTGCTCATATACGCGCTCAAAATGCGCCGCTGGGTCCTCTTCCGGCTTCGGTTGCCATGTCCTGGGCGGCAAGTAACCCGGCGCCTTCAAGCACTGAGTCAACAAAAAATGCACCTGCTCGGGTTGCTGCCAATTCCATAAATGGGCCAGTTGAATCACGCCCCACAACCAGTCATCCACGTCCCGCTCTGCGGCGAGCCGAGCCAGGGCCTCGGTGTGCTCACGGACCAGGTAGCGGCGCGTGTTATCGAACTGCACGTTCGCGTAGACAATGTCCGGCGTCGGGGTTTTCAACCAGGCCGGGTCGGGTGGCAGCGGATGTGCGCCGGGGTCCGGGTTGTCAGTGACCGTCCATTGCCCCGCGTGCCAGTAACAGACGCTGGCGATCGGCCCCAGATAATCGGCGTACTGCTCGGGTTGCAGATGACTCAGGGCGCGCCCCAGTACGCGATTATCGTGGAAGCGATACAGCGCCTGATTCGGGCGCTCGCCGACTACCAGCCGGTCGCGCCAATGAGTGACCAAGGCATCCAGGTCCGTGAGGTTGGCACTGGCCAGCCAACCCCAATGACGCTCCGGCGTATCGAGCAGTGCCTGGATGAGCGGATGTTTGACGGTGCCAATATGGAAAAGAAAAGGGCCTGCTGACGCCATTGAGTTGGCTGCCGTACCCACATACAAATTGCGGTACTGATCGGCTCCCAGTTCCTTGGTCAACGCCATGCGCTCGTCGAGCTGACCGTCAGTGTCGAGCATCAGATAGAGATCCCGCCCGGATCGCGATTGCTCGTGTAGCCATTGTTCGAGTGCGTTCATGCGACTTCTCCAATGCTGCATTGGCCAGCGAGACAAGCCTCGCAAAGCGGGCAGTAGTCCGCCGCCTGCTGGCGGGCGGCGGTGACGATAGACAGTGGGCTGGCGATGACGGGATTCGGATTGCTGGTCACAGCCTGAAGCGCCTGTAGTGGCGCAATACCCGCCAGTGGCGCACCGCCCTCGACAATGGCCACGCTGCTGAAAATCCCGCCGGCGTTGATGACGATGTGGTGACCACCCGCCTTTAGCGTCAGGCTCATGCCGGCATCGATCACCACGTGAGTGGCGGTGACATGCGTCTGTTGCCCGGCCTGAATCACCAGCGACCCCGTGGATGTCGTGCTGCTATTGCCGCTGATAGTGATCAGTTCATCACCGCCGATCACCGTGCTGCGCACACCTTGGGTGGTGTGGAATTCCTCGCCCTTGATCAGGCTGGTGCTGTTGTTGTCCACCTGCTCGAAACGGTCGTTGCTGATCAGGCTGCGGCTGTCGTTGAGGATCAGTTGCTCGATGTCGCGTTGGGCGCGCAGGTAGATTTTTTCCTGCCCGGTGCGGTCTTCAATCGACAGTTCGTTGTAGCCGCCATTGCGCGGCGAGCTTTGGCTGCGCAGAACCGTTCTGGTCTTGTTCTCGGGCAACTGATGAGCGACGGACGTGACCTTGTTGACCACGCAACCGGTGATCAATGGTTGATCCGGATCGCCCTCCTGAAATGTCACGACCACTTCCATGCCGACGCGCGGGATGGCCACCGCCCCAAAACCTTCGCCCGCCAAACTGGATGCAACCCTTAACCAGCAACTGCTTTTTTCGCTGTTGAGTTCTTCCCGATCCCAAGGAAACTCGACACGAACCCTGCCGTACTCATCGCAAAAGATTTCCTCTCCGGGCGGCCCAGTGACACGCGCGGTCTGACAGACCAGCACAGGTTTTCGCGCGGGCATCGGTGGTCGATAAAACACGTCCCAGGGAATCGCACTGAAGCGGTTGCGGTAGCCCTGGGTAAAACCATCCTCAGGTTTGGCCTCGCTGGTAACTGACTCTTCAAGCACCTGGGGTTGTTTTCCAGCGTGAGTGACACTGAGCAACAGCCATAGATCGTTGCAGGTTTTGCGTGGGTGTTGCGTCAGGCTGAAAAAATGACCGCTGCGCAGGGTCGGCTGGTCGCTTTCGCCTTCGGCCAATTGGTAATCGGTACGGTGCCGTTCCAGCGCCTGCCGGGCGAGCTGTTTGCCGCGTTTGTCGCTCTCGAAAAACAGCGGGTAGCGATAGTCTTCAAGCTCAGGAGTGAACTCGGCTGTGAAGCGACTTTCCAGCAACAGACTCGGGCGTTTCAGGTCGTAGTGTCGGCGGGTGGTCGTGCTGGGGCGGGTACTGAAGCGCAGGGAGAACTGGCTGACGACCGAATGCTCCGCCACCAGGCCGGAGTCTTGCTGATAAGGGGTTTCGCCCAGCTTGGGGAAGAAGGTCTGGTCGTCGGTGAACAGCAACACATGGCCTTCCCGGGAATGCCGATGGTGCCACGCGATGCCATCTTCGGCACACAGCCGCTGGACGAACTCGAAATCATTTTCCCCGTATTGAGTGCAGTACTCGCGCTCCTGATTCGTTCCGATGTTGAAGGTGAACGCATCGGCCTGAATGCCATGCCCCTCAAGGACCTGAGCGATGATTTGCGGCACCGTCAGGTGCTGAAAAATCCGTTGGTTGTGACTGAACTGCAAGTAGTACAGCGCGGGCACCAGGGTCAGGTGATAACGGGTCAGGCGTTTACCGGATTCACCGACGAGCGCATCTTCGATACGGCCATGAATACCTTCGCCATTGAGACCGAACTGGAGAAACGCCGGTTGGCTGAGCAAGCTTTCCAGATCGAAGTCAGGGTATTCGCTAACCAGCTCGATCTGGATCGAATACAAGGTGCTGATGGCTTCAGTGCCTCCAAAGGCCAGCACTTTGAAATCGTTGCGAACCGTTGGGATCAACAACGTGAAATGAGCAGCATTGGCCGGGGCGAACATGCGCTTATCCTTTTGCTTTCCGTGGCTCGTCCTTGAGCCGAAAGAGGAGACAAATCGCGGTGCCCAAGCCATGCCCGGCGTGAGCAAACGCAAGCTGTCCAGCACGCTAACAAGAGAGCAAAAGAATGAATGTCGGACTCGTCCAGAAAGTACGTCAGAGTTTTCCGCATTTCAGAATGTTGCGGCAGCAATGCGTGAATGGCTTTCGATACTTTTTTAAGAAGTTTGAGACGAACTGAGTACGTATTTGTAGAAAGATGGGTGAAACATGGAGTGCCATCATCATGATGGCACTGCATATTGCTTATTGTCAGTTACCACTATGTCCATGGATGACTGTAACTTTTAGGAAAGCTCCTACATTTTTTATGTTTTATTTTTGTCATGCTGGGTTCCGTTTCAGGGCGTGAATGTCCGGTGATTATTGGCGGGGTTGATGAGCCGCTCTGGCTCAATGGTTACGGGGGTGATGCGTCGAGGGAGGGGAGGTCAAAACCGGCATCAGGGGATCCCCTGTCCCCTATAGGGTGATCTCCTACAGCAACAAAAAAGACGCAGTTTTATTGTTTAATCGGGTGCTTGCAAATAGCCATCATTGTGATTAGGATGCGCGCCTTGAAAGAGCGCGAACTCAATTGGATGAGACTCCTCGCAGCTCTTTGATACTGTCCGGCGCCATTTCAACTCCAATGGCCGCGTGACTGTAATTCTAATTAAAGGTCACGGATGTCCTACTCAAGTAAACTTTCCGCTCATTACCTTGAACTCGCAAAATCCTCTGTTTCAAAAGAGAATTTCGCGGGCGAGGATGTTCGCTTTTCGAGCGAATATGAGGCGTTGGAAAGTGAGCTGGGTAAAGCCTCGTCCATGCACGAAAGCGGTCAGATCGACTGGCTGAAAATCCGCGAAAACAGTGAAAACCTGCTGCGCACGCAATCCAAGGATTTGCGTGTCGGCGCCTGGTTGACCTGGGCGCTGTACCAGCGCGAATCCTTCCCGGGGTTGCTGGCCGGCCTCGGTTTATTGCATCACCTGTGTGAAAACCATTGGGCCGAGGTTCACCCGAACAAGGCCCGCACCCGCGCCGCAGCCATCAGCTGGTTGGTGCCGCGTCTTGAGCAGGTGCTGAACGAAAACGTCGCGATCAAAGAGCAGTTGCCGCTGTTCCGCCGTCTGGTCGAGCATCTGGAAGGGCTCGACGCCGCATGCACCGAGCATTTGGGCGACGACGCGCCGTTGCTGCTGCCGATTTCCCGTCGCTTGAAAAACATGGTCCAGCGCGCCGCCGACAATCAGCCGGAGCCCGGTGTGGTGGGTGCCGCGGTGGCTCAGGTCAAGCAGGCCGCGACCCAGCTGTTCACCCCTGGCGCGCCGATCGATAACGAGAAAGAAGCCCACAAGGCCCTGCGTGCCCAGCAGGAAACTGCTCGTCCGTTGTGTGCCTGGTGGCTCAAGCAGAAAGCCACCGACCTGCGCGCCCTGCGCCTCAATCGCACGCTGCTGTGGCTGCCGATCGACGCGGTTCCCGAGCGTAACGCAGAGCAGATCACTGTTCTGCGCGGGCTGCCGGCGGACAAACTCAAGGCCTATCAGGACCGCTACGACCAGGGGAAATACGCTGATCTGCTGGTAGAGCTGGAGGCGAGCCTGGCGAAGGCGCCGTTCTGGTTCGATGGCCAGCGCATAGTCTGGGAATGCCTCCAGGGGCTGAACGCCGAGATGGCGATGCGCGAAGTGGAAATCCACTTCGCGCTTTTGGTTCAGCGCCTGCCCGGCATCATCGAATTGCGTTTCCATGACGGCGCGCCGTTCGCCGATCCGGCCACCCGCGCCTGGATCGGCGCCCACGTCATGCCGCACCTGCAAAGCGCCAGTGCGCCTCGCAAAGTCGAGGTCGCCGATACCCAGCCAGCCTGGGAGTTGGCCCTGGAAGAAGTCTTGCCGATTCTGCGCAAGGACGGTCTCAAGGCCGCCGTGCAGGTCCTCAAGCAAGGCCTGCAAAGTGCCCACGGCGGACGGGTTCGATTCTTCTGGCAGTTCGCCCTCGCGCGGCTGTGCTTCATGGCCAAGAAGTACGAACTGGCCAAGACCCAACTCGAAACCCTCGACCAAACATTACAGGACTCAGGCCTGCACGCCTGGGAGCCCGATCTTGCGCTGGAAGTGTTGCATTTGCTGCATAGCTGCTGCGAGTTGTTACCGCAGAACCATGCAGTACGTGAACGCAAGGAAGAGATTTATCGCAGGCTGTGCCACCTCGATCTCGAAGTGGTACTCGAATAGGCCCCCGGGCCACAACCGCAAGGAGAAAAGCCATGGCCAAAGAAGGCTCGGTAGCCCCCAAGGAACGCATCAACGTCACCTTCAAACCCGCCACCGGCGGTGCTCAGGAAGAGATTGAACTGCCGCTGAAACTACTGGCAATCGGTGACTACACCCACCGCAAGGACGAACGCAAAATCGAAGATCGCAAGCCGATCAGCATCGACAAGATGACCTTCGACGAAGTGCTGGCCAAGCAAGAGCTGAGCCTGACACTGAGCGTACCGAACCGTCTTCAGGAAGAAAGCGACACTGAAGAACTGGCCGTGAAACTGCGCGTCAACTCGATGAAGGACTTCAACCCGGCCTCGCTGGTCGAGCAAGTGCCCGAGCTGAAAAAACTGATGGAACTGCGCGACGCGCTGGTGGCCCTCAAAGGCCCGCTGGGTAACGCGCCTGCGTTCCGCAAAGCCATCGAAGGCGTGCTCGCCGACGACGAATCCCGCGGTCGCGTACTGGGTGAGCTGGGCCTGAACGCCGCAGCCCCGGACGCCTGAGTCTCTATCAGCCAAGGAAGCCAACACCATGAGTTCGAGTGCAGCGCAGCAAAAAAGTAACGAGAATGGCGAATACAGCATTCTCGACAGCATCATCGCCGAAACCCGCCTAACGCCAGACGACGAAGCCTACGACATCGCCAAACGCGGTGTGTCGGCGTTCATCGAAGAGTTGCTCAAGCCGCAGAACAACGGTGAGCCGGTCAAGAAGGCCATGGTCGATCGCATGATCGCCGAGATCGACGCCAAGCTCAGCCGTCAGATGGACGAAATTCTCCACCACCCGGACTTCCAGTCTCTGGAATCGTCGTGGCGTGGCCTGCAGTTGCTGGTCGACCGCACCAACTTCCGCGAAAACATCAAGATCGAAATCCTCAACGTCTCCAAGGACGATCTGCTGGACGACTTCGAAGATTCGCCGGAAGTGATGCAGTCGGGCTTGTACAAGCACATCTACACCGCTGAATACGGCCAGTTCGGTGGTCAGCCGGTGGGCGCGATCATCGCCAACTACTACATGTCCCCAAGCTCGCCGGACGTGAAACTGATGCAGTACGTGTCTAGCGTAGCCTGCATGTCCCACGCGCCGTTCATTGCTGCCGCCGGCCCGAAATTCTTCGGCCTGGAAAGCTTCACCGGCCTGCCGGACCTGAAAGATCTGAAAGATCACTTCGAAGGCCCGCAATTCGCCAAATGGCAGAGCTTCCGCCAGTCGGAAGACTCCCGTTACGTTGGCCTGACCGTGCCGCGTTTCCTGCTGCGTAACCCGTACGACCCGGAAGAAAACCCGGTCAAATCGTTCGTGTACAAAGAAACCGTCGCCAACAGCCACGAGCACTACCTGTGGGGCAACACGGCCTACGCGTTCGGCACCAAGCTGACCGACAGCTTCGCCAAATTCCGCTGGTGCCCGAACATCATCGGCCCGCAGAGCGGCGGCGCGGTTGAAGACCTGCCGTTGCACCACTTCGAAAGCATGGGCGAAATCGAAACCAAGATTCCTACCGAAGTATTGGTTAGCGACCGTCGTGAATACGAACTGGCCGAGGAAGGCTTCATCTCCCTGACCATGCGCAAAGGCTCCGACAACGCGGCGTTCTTCTCCGCAAGCTCGGTGCAGAAGCCGAAGTTCTTCGGCATCAGCGCAGAAGGCAAGGCCGCAGAGCTGAACTACAAGCTCGGCACCCAACTGCCGTACATGATGATCGTCAACCGCCTGGCTCACTACTTGAAAGTGCTGCAGCGCGAGCAACTCGGTTCGTGGAAAGAACGTACCGACCTCGAGCTGGAACTCAACAAGTGGATCCGCCAGTACGTGGCCGACCAGGAAAACCCGAGCGCCGAAGTCCGTGGCCGTCGTCCACTGCGCGCCGCCCAGATCATCGTCAGCGATGTTGAAGGCGAGCCGGGCTGGTACCGCGTCAGCCTGAACGTGCGCCCGCACTTCAAGTACATGGGTGCCGATTTCACCCTGTCGCTGGTTGGCAAGCTGGACAAAGAGTAAGCGGAGCCTGACTCATGACTGGATACGGCAGCCTTTTCGAACGCCTGGGTGGCGACGCAGACAAACGCGTCGGCTGGAGCCGCGAGGTCTCCGCCATGGCGTCCGTGGCTGCCCATCTGGCCAAGATGCTCAGCACCCGTGCGGGCAGCGTGCAAACGCTGTCCGATTACGGGCTACCCGATCTCAATGACATGCGCCTGAGCCTGCACGACTCCCTGAGTCAGGCCCGTTTGGCCATCGAAAATTTCATCGAAGCCTACGAGCCACGCCTGAGCAATGTGCGTGTCATCTCCCTGCCGCGTGACAACGATCAGCTTCGCCTGTCCTTCAGCATCGAAGGCCTGCTGGAAGTTGATGGTTTCAAGCGTCAGGTCAGTTTCGCCGCGCGCCTGGATGGCAGCGGTCAAGTAAAGGTCAATTAAGGAGACTCCGATGTCCGGCAAACCCGCAGCACGTGTATCCGACCCCACCGCTTGCCCGCTCCCCGGCCACGGCACCAACCCGATCGCCGCCGGTTCCGGCGACGTATTCTTCGACGGCCTCGCGGCCGCCAGCCAAGGTGATGCCTCGGCGTGTGGTGGTGCGCTGGTTGGCGATCTTGCGACGACTGTTTTGATCAACGGTAAACCGGCGGCCACCGTGGGTTCTGTTGGTACTCATGGCAATAAGGTTACGGCCGGGTCCGGGACGGTGATTATCGGGAACTCGCATTCGCCGGTGCCGTTTGTGGCGCCGTTGCCGGTGGAGATTCAGTGGCCGTTTAACGAGCACTACGTAATCAATTGCCAGGACACCGGGAAGCCGTTGGCTGGTGTCGAGTACACACTTAAGACAGCCTCGGGAAAGATCATTTCCGGTGTCACAGATAGCGATGGCAAAACGCAGAAAATCTTTTCGTCAATAGCGGAAGAGTTTGAGTTGGTGATAGAGCCGCAGACTAAAGTGGTGCTCGCGTAACGCTAGTTGTAGAAAGAAAACCTGTCCGTTGACGGGTGTTATGAATATTCATTGGGCGGAATAAAAATGGCAGCGACAACTATCAAGTCAATCATGACGCCGGCAAGTAATCAGGTCGGGCAAACTGTCGCTGTGCGTCAATTTAAAATCACTGATATTCCAGCGGCAATGAAAAAAATTCAATGGCCGGTTGCGGCAGATTTGATGTTGCACTGGTTCGCTGGCAAACCATGGCCTACGACAAAAGATGGCGGCATGGAAGAGGAAGTTAAAAGTCATCGAAAATTTGCCCCTGACGAATACATTAACGAAAGCATAGTAAAAATGAGCTGGGCTCTTAAATTCGCCAGAACAAAAGAGTCGGTCGAGCGTCTGCGCACTAAATGGAATAACCCAGCGGGGATAGCTCTCATCAAGAAAAAAATGATTCCAGTGTACGGTGGTAGAACGCCGGGTGTTTATCCATTTGCTTTCAATGGTGTAGCCAGCGCAGTAGAAAGATTCGGGTATGCTAATAGTGAGACGATTGAGTTTAATCAGGACGGTGAAGACGAAGTCAACGAACTGCGTGCGGCTTTAGCTAATTTTAATATTCATGTGTTTGCGGAGGGAGAAATAGTCGTTACTAAGAAAAACGTCGTTTTCCTTCCGGTTCGGATTGGTTTCTATATTGAAGATTCTTACGACTTCAATGATGGCCTTTCCCTGTACAGCCAAGGGCTTGGCTACTGGAACTTTGACGGCATTGAAGCAGATATCGTTGAGGGTGCCAAAAAAAATGCGAGCTACGCTCTTGAAAAAAACAAGATCAGATTTAACTCTCGCGGTGGAATGAGTCCCGAAAAACAGGCCGCCTTTAACGAGTTGGAAAGAAAGCATTATATGCTTGTACAGAATAGCGATTTTCAAAAGTACCGTGAGAAAAATCGGAAGGGCGGAGACTTTCGTGTTTATTCCGACATTCTTTATGAAAGCGTAACCGCTGCACCGATTGAGATATTGGCTAAATGAACAGTTATAAAAAATCAATTACCGTTATTGCTGCTTTGGTGGCGGTGTTTTCTATGTGTTTTTTTGTGGTTAATCGCGAGTTGACGCGCGCACCTTATGTCTCACTTGTCACCCAGTCAGGCGATTACCAAATCGAAGTGGTTCGAGCTAGTTGGCTTTTGAGTGCTTCCGGCATGGTTTATCTCCGTTTTGTTGAAATAAAGAATTCCAGTCATGTTTATCGAACGCCGCTGACTTCAGAGACGTCGTTGGATATGCAGTCTTTTGAAGATGAAGATACGGTTGGGGTTACATGGATAGACCTGAGCAAAAGTCAGGGAGTGTTTACATTGTCAGTTCCGAACTGGAGAGAGCATTGGGCGAATTTTGTAATCAGTAACACCCCTTACAAAGTTTTGGATAACTGATGTCTTATCCTAAATACCAGGACGCGAATAGTTATGAGCATGGTTGAAATGGAGGGCTACCTGGCTGGGGTGGCCGACAGTGATTTGTTCGGCAGCCTGGCATTGCTCTGTCTTGTGCTGCTCCTGACGGCACTGCATCGCGGGATGCGGCAGTCACGCTTGCATCGGACGCTGATGTTTGTCGCCCTGGCTAGCATCGTCGCTATACAAGTCGCGGGTTCTTATTACGGGAATCTGGATCCGGCATGAACAAAAACATTCGCGCCGTCATGTGCCTGTTTTGCCACGCTATGGGGTGTATTGCCTACGCGTTTCTTAACGATGCAGTTGTGAGTGCCTACAAGGCTCTGAACGGTGGCTTCACCTCCCACGGTGTCGGTATCGGAATGGCCAGTTACGCGCTTTTTTATATATTTCTGGCCATCAACCTGGGTGTTGCATTGGTACCGAACCTCATGGTCAAGCTTTTACTGCTGAACGTGATGGTCGGTTTCATCCTGCTCTGGATGCTGCCTGAGAATCCTCTACGGGCGCTGTTCTATAGCGTCGCCCAGGGTTGTGTCACGTTGCTGGCGATTCTGGCGACGCAAGTCATTGAGTTGCGTTGGGTACAGAGAACGTTCATTCACCGCGTTGGGCAGAGTCCATCTACAGGCGAATGCGAATGACCAGTGCTCCCGACTATTTGTTTCCGGCAGCGGGACGAACTTTGCTTAGCAAAGGCCGCCTGAGTTTTCTGTTGGTCGCCCTTTGGTGGCCGCTGCCAGTGTTGCTGGGGATTTTCTTCGTCAGCTTGCTGGGCGGTTATTACACGAAAACCGACTCAACGTATTCCGAGTGGATGTATCTGCTGTGGTGGGGAATTCCTGGCTACTTGGTGTTTGCGTTGTGGACGACCCGCTCCGTGATAGGGAGGGATGAAGCCCAAGCATTGCGGATGGTTTGGCTTGCTCCTTTAAAACTCCTCCCTTTTTATGCCGCGCCGTGGGTCGTCTACGACTTGTGCCATGCGTTCAACGGGCAGTCCGAAAGCTTTTTCATGTTACTCGGCTGGGTCACGATTTTGCCTTACCTATTGGTGGCGGGCTACGTGTGTGCCGGCCTGACAGTCGCGCTCTACAGGACAGTTTTTTCATGAGATCCACTACCAGGAAGGTACCTCGTGTCCTTTAACCACTACTACCAAAGCGAACTCACCGCACTTCGCCAGTTAGGTCGTCGTTTCGCCGAGCGTAGCCCGGCGTTGGCGCCTTTCCTCGGGCAAGCCGGGCGGGATCCGGATGTGGAGCGGTTGCTGGAGGGCTTTGCGTTCCTGACCGGGCGCCTGCGCCAGAAGCTCGACGACGAGTTGCCGGAGCTCAGCCACTCGCTGATGCAGCTGCTGTGGCCCAACTACATGCGGCCGCTGCCGGCGTTCAGCATTTTGCAGTTCGATCCGTTGAAGCGTTCCGGGCCTGCGTTGAGGGTCGAGCGTGACACGCCGGTGGAGAGTGTGCCGGTCGATGATGTGCGGTGCCGTTTCCGCACGTGCTACCCGACCGAGGTGTTGCCGCTGGATCTGGCCGCGCTGAATTACTCGGTGAAGGGTGACGGTTCGCTGTTGAGCCTGCGCCTGGAGATGAGCGCCGATGGCCATCTCGGCGAACTGGAGCTGAGTCGACTGCGCCTGCACTTTGCTGGTGAGCGCTACATCAGTCAGATGCTTTACCTGAGCCTGTTGCGCAATCTTGAAGGCATCGAGCTGATCCCGCTGGATGGCGCTGGCAAGCCCATCAACGGTGTGAGCGGCCAGCCGATGGCGTTCAAGATGCCCGGCGACCGTGTGCAGCCGGTGGGTTTTGCCGAAGAAGAAGCGTTGATCCCGTATCCGCTGAACACCTTCCGCGGCTACCGCTACCTGCAGGAATATTTCGCCTTCCAGGACAAGTTCCTGTTCGTCGACATCAATGGTCTGGACCTGCTCAAGGCGCTGCCGGAAGACACGCTCAAGCAAATGCGCGGCCTCGAATTGCGTTTCGACATTCGCAAGAGCGGCATCATGCGTATGCGTCCGACCCTGGACAACGTGAAGCTCTACTGCACGCCGATCGTTAACCTGTTCGAGCACGATGCTTTGCCCATTCGCCTCGATGGCAAACAGGACGAATACCTGCTGCTACCAGCCGAATACGACCTGCAAAACTGCGGCGTGTTCTCGGTGGAAACCGTCACTGGCTGGAAGCCCGGCGGCCTCGGTTATCAGGAGTACGTGCCGTTCGAATCCTTCGAACACGACCCGAGTTTCGATGTACCGACTAGCCGTCCGCATTACAGCATCCGCCAGCGTTCGTCCTTGCTGCACGACGGCCTCGACACCTACCTGAGCTTCGGCATCCGCCACACCGAAGCCCACGAAACCCTGTCGATCGAGCTGATGTGCACCAACCAGAACCTGCCGCGCAAGCTCAAGCTCGGCGACATCTGCATGGCCTGCGAAGACACGCCGGAGTTTCTGAGTTTCCGCAACATCACGCCGGCCACCTCCAGTTTCGCGCCGCCGCTGAACCGTGACTTCCTCTGGAAGCTGATCAGCAACATGTCGCTCAACTACCTCTCATTGGCCGACGTCAATGCGCTGAAGGTGATTCTCGAAACCTACGACCTGCCGCGCTACTACGACCAACACGCGGAAAAAGTCAGCAAACGCCTGTTGGGCGGGCTCAAGTCGATCAAGCACCAACACGTCGACAGATTGCATCGAGGGTTGCCGGTACGCGGGTTGCGCACTGAGCTGACCATCGACCCGGAAGGGTATATCGGCGAGGGCGACCTGTTCGTGTTCGCTTCGGTTCTTAACGAGTTTTTCGCGCTTTACGCCAGTCTCAATTCGTTCCACGAGCTGCGGGTAAAAAGCACACAGGGAGAGGTGTACCAATGGACACCACGTATGGGCCTGCAGCCCCTGCTTTAAGCGGGCTGACCCGGGTAATACGCGAGTACTCGCTGTTTCAGGCCGTGCTGCTGGTGATTGACCGGCTGCGCGATGCACACCCGCACCTGAGCGAAGACGACCTGTACGACCAGCTGGAATTCCAGGCCAACCCGAGCCTGGGTTTCCCTGGCAGCGACGTCGATCGCGTGGAGTTTTTCAAAGAGCATGGGCAGATGCGTGCGCGTCTGCGTTTCAACCTGATCGGCCTGGTCGGCTCCGGTTCGCCGCTGCCGGCGTTCTACGGCGAACAGGCTCTGGGCGACAGTGAAGACGGCAACCCGACCCGCAACTTCCTCGACCTGTTTCACCATCGCCTGCAACGGCTGATGCTGCCGATCTGGCGCAAGTACCGCTACCGCGCGAGCTTTCAGAGCGGCGCGCTCGATCCGTTTTCCTCGCAGCTGTTTGCGTTGATCGGCCTCGGTGGCGAAGAGATCCGCAAGGCCCAGGAGCTGAACTGGAAACGCCTGCTGCCGTACCTCGGCCTGCTCAGTTTGCGGGCGCACTCGGCGGCGTTGATCGAAGCGGTGCTGCGCTACTACTTCAAGCACGCCGAACTGACCATCGAGCAGTGCATCGAGCGCCGCGTTGAAATCCTCGACGAGCAACGCAATCGCCTGGGTCGCGCCAACAGCATGCTCGGCGAAGACCTGGTGCTGGGCGAACACGTGCGCGATCGTAGCGGCAAATTCCGCATTCACATCCGCGAACTCGACTGGCAACGCTTTCACGAATTCCTGCCGATCGGTTTCGGCTACCAGCCGCTGTGCGCGCTGGTGCGGTTCACCCTGCGTGACCCGCTCGATTACGACATTCGCCTGGTGCTGCGCCAGGAAGAAATCCGCGAACTTCGCATCGGTGAGCAGAACGCCTGTCGCCTGGGATGGACCAGTTGGCTCGGCCGCGAGAAAGCGGACGGCGTGGTGACCCTGGGCAGCAAAATTCATTAAGGACAGATGACACATGATCAACGTAGACCTGCAACAACTTATCCAGGCGCTGGACGCCGAAACCCGTCGTGACCTGGAAAGTTCTGCCGAACGCTGCGTCGCCCGTGGCGGCAGCAAGATCCTCGTCGAAGACTTGCTGCTGGGCCTGCTGGAGCGCCCGCAAGGCCTGCTCGCACGGGCGTTGCAAGATGCCGAAGTCGATGCCGGCGAACTGAGCGCCGCGCTGCAATCGCGGGTCGAGCACAGCGCCTCGCGTAACCCGGTGTTCGCCCCGGAGCTGGTGCAGTGGCTGCAAGACGCGTTGCTGGTGGCCAACCTTGAATTGGGCCAGAGCCAGGTCGAACAAGCCGCGTTGATCCTCGCCCTGTTGCGCAACCCGATGCGCTACGCCGGTAGCCGTTATCAGTCGTTGCTGGCCAAGCTGAACATCGAGCGCCTGAAAGAATTCGCCCTGTCGCAGAAAGAACAACCGGCCACCGGTAAACCCGCCGTGCCCGGCGAATCGCTGCTGCAGCGCTTCACCCACAACCTGACCCAACAGGCCCGCGACGGCAAACTAGACCCGGTACTGTGCCGCGATGGCGCGATCCGTCAGATGGTCGACATCCTCGCTCGTCGGCGCAAGAACAACCCGATCGTGGTTGGTGAAGCCGGCGTCGGTAAAACCGCGATCGTCGAAGGCCTGGCCTCGCGCATTGCGGCTGGTGAAGTGCCGCAAGTATTGAAAGGTGTCGAACTGTTGTCGCTGGACATGGGCCTGTTGCAGGCCGGCGCCAGCGTCAAAGGTGAATTCGAACGTCGCCTCAAAGGCGTGATCGACGAAGTCAAAGCCTCGCCAAAACCAATCATTCTGTTCATCGACGAAGCCCACACCCTGATCGGCGCGGGCGGCAATGCCGGCGGCTCCGACGCGGCCAACCTGCTGAAACCGGCCCTGGCCCGTGGCGAGTTGCGCACCATCGCCGCCACTACGTGGGCGGAGTACAAGAAGTACTTCGAAAAAGACCCGGCTCTGGCCCGTCGTTTCCAACCGGTGCAACTGCACGAACCGACTGTCAGCGAAGCGGTGACCATCCTGCGTGGCCTGGCTCAGGTTTATGAAAAGAGCCACGGCATTTATCTGCGTGATGACGCGGTGGTTGCAGCGGCTGAACTGTCTGCTCGCTATCTCGCTGGCCGTCAGTTACCAGACAAAGCCGTCGACGTGCTCGACACCGCGTGCGCCCGCGTGCGCATCAGCCTCGCCGCCGCCCCGGAAAGCCTGGAGCGCTTGCGTGGTGAGCTGGCCGAAGGTGGCCGTCAGCGTCAGGCTCTGCGTCGTGACGCCGAAGCCGGTTTGCTGATCGATCACGAAGCGCTGGACGCTCTGGAAGATCGCCTGGCCGACGCCGAAGAAGAAAGGGTCGCTCTGGAAACCCTCTGGACCGAACAAAAAGCACTGGCCGAGCGCCTGCTGGACCTGCGTCAGCAACTGGCCAAGGCCCGTGAAGCCGCTGCCGTCGAACCGACCATCACGGTTGAAGAAGACGCTGAAGGCACCGTGATTGAAACCCTGCCAATAGACGAAGCACAAAGCGTCGCGTCCCTGGAAACTGCGCTGAACGAAACTCACCGCGCCCTGACCGATGCCCAGGTCAAGGAGCGTCTGGTGAGCTTCGAAGTCTGCCCGCGTCTGGTGGCTGAAGTGATCAGCGCCTGGACCGGCGTGCCATTGGCGCAACTGGCCCGTGAGCACAACGCCAAGGTCGCGAGTTTCGCCACCGACCTGCGCACACGTATTCGTGGTCAGGAGCAAGCGGTTCACGCCCTCGACCGTTCGATGCGCGCCACTGCCGCTGGCCTCAACAAGCCTGATGCACCGGTCGGCGTGTTTCTGCTGGTCGGCCCGAGCGGCGTCGGCAAGACCGAAACCGCGCTGGCCCTCGCCGATTTGCTGTACGGCGGCGACCGCTTCATCACCACCATCAACATGTCCGAGTTCCAGGAGAAGCACACCGTCTCGCGTCTGATCGGTGCGCCACCGGGCTACGTCGGTTACGGCGAGGGCGGCATGCTCACCGAAGCCGTGCGGCAGAAACCGTACTCGGTGGTATTGCTCGATGAAGTCGAGAAAGCCGACCCGGACGTGCTCAACCTGTTCTACCAAATCTTCGACAAAGGCGTGGCCAACGATGGGGAAGGGCGCGAGATCGACTTCCGCAACACGCTGATCCTGATGACCTCGAACCTGGGCAGCGACCGCATCAGCGAACTCTGCGAAAACGGTGCGCGGCCGACTGCCGAAGTCCTCGAAGAAACCATTCGCCCGGTGCTCAGCAAGCACTTCAAACCGGCGTTGCTGGCGCGCATGCGCGTGGTGCCTTACTACCCGGTCGGTGGCCCGGTGCTGCGCGAGCTGATCGAAATCAAACTCGGCCGTTTGGGCGATCGCCTGAACCGTCGTCAGCTGGATTTCAGCTACTCCCAGGACCTCGTCGATCACCTGGCCGAACGCTGCACCCAAAGCGACAGCGGCGCACGCCTGATCGACCATTTACTCGACCTGCACGTGCTGCCGCTGGTGGCTGACCGTTTGCTCGACGCAATGGCCACCGGTGAAAGCCTCAAGCGTGTGCATGCGACGCTCGACGGTGACGCCAGCGTGATGTGCGAGTTCGCCTGAGGTGGGTGTGATGTTCACTCAAGTGCCGCAACCGCTGGTCTATGCCGAAGCCTTGCTGGCGCAATTCGCCAGCCTGTCGCGCGCGGCGGACGGTGCTGCGCTGCTGGGTGACTTCGTGCGCGGTTTGGCCGAGCTCAGCGGTTGCGAGCTGACGCAACTGTACCTGCTGGACGCGACCCATACCTGCCTGGGGATGAACGCCGAGTGCCTGAACGGCATTCTGCAACCTCGGGAAGGGGCGAGCCTGCCGGCGGATTACAACGGTGAACAACTGCTGCAATTCTCCTTGTGCCAGAACCGCGTGGTGTGCCTCAGCGAGCTGAGCGGCAGCCTGCACGAAACCAGTTTTCTACCGCTCCAGGCCACGCCCTGGCAGTCACTGTTGTGTGTGCCGTTGGTCAATCAGCAAAAGGCTGTCGAAGGTTTGCTGCTGTGTGCCAGTCGCCGGCAGATCGACCTGCAAGGCTTTGCTGATTCCCTCGGTCAACTGGGTTCGTTCGTGCTCGGCCAATTGCACTTGCTGCAACGTTTGCGTCGGCCGGCCGGCGATACACGACCGGCATCGGTCAGCGTCCCGAGCGTCAGCGGTTATGGCTTGATCGGCAAGAGCGCGGCGATGCGCCAGACCTATTCGCTGATCAGCAAAGTTTTGCACAGCCCGTACACCGTGCTGCTGCGCGGCGAAACCGGCACCGGCAAGGAAGTGGTCGCCCGGGCGATTCACGACTGCGGTCCGCGACGCTCCCAGGCATTCATCGTGCAGAACTGCGCGGCGTTCCCCGAGAACCTGCTGGAAAGTGAACTGTTCGGCTACCGCAAAGGCGCCTTCACCGGCGCCGACCGCGACCGTGCCGGGCTGTTCGACGCGGCCAATGGCGGCACCTTGTTGCTCGATGAAATCGGCGACATGCCGTTGTCCCTGCAAGCCAAGCTGTTGCGCGTGTTGCAGGAAGGCGAGATCCGCCCGTTGGGTTCCAACGACACCCACAAGATCGACGTGCGCATCATCGCCGCGACTCACCGGGATTTGGCGGTGCTGGTCAGCGAAGGAAAATTCCGCGAGGACTTGTACTACCGCCTCGCGCAATTCCCGATCGAGCTGCCGGCCCTGCGTCAGCGCGAAGGCGACATCCTCGACCTGGCCCGGCACTTCGCCGACAAGGCTTGCGCGTTTCTGCAACGCGATGCGGTGCGTTGGTCCGACGCGGCGCTGGATCACCTGTCCGGTTATGCCTTCCCCGGCAACGTTCGCGAACTCAAAGGTTTGGTCGAACGCGCGGTGCTGTTGTGCGAAGGCGGCGAGTTGCTGGCCGAGCATTTCTCCCTGCGCATGGAAGCCATGCCGGAAGACAACAGCCTGAACCTGCGCGAACGCCTGGAGCAGGTCGAACGCAGTTTGCTGCTCGACTGCCTGCGCAAAAACGACGGCAACCAGACCCTCGCCGCCCGCGAACTCGGGCTGCCGCGCCGCACGCTGCTTTATCGCCTCGGGCGCCTGAATATCAGTTTGGGTGATTTCGATGGCTGATCTCGATTTCTGCCACCCGATCACCTTGGTTGGAATGCCAACGGTGGCCAGTGAATTCCCTGTGGCGAGGGAGCTTGCTCCCGCTGGGTTGCGAAGCAGCCCCAAAACCATGCGCCGCGGTGCTTCAGTCAGACCGCATCTGCTGATTTACGACTGCTGCGCAGCCGAGCGGGAGCAAGCTCCCTCGCCACAGAGGCCGGCTTCAAGGCCTCAGGCCAGAGCGCTCGGCCTCACCTCATTCGCTTCTGATAGCGCCGCCCAAACGGGTCGGCGCTTTGTGCTTTGTCTACCCCTGGAGACCCTCTGATGCCTGTTCGTCACTGGCAAGCCGTCCTGCTGACCCTCGTCGTTCTATGCGGCCTCGGCGGCTGTAGCGGCAATTACAAATACAACGACAACACCTATCGCCCATTGGGTGATCCGCAGGCGGTCAATCGCGGCAAGTGACCGCAAGGAGTATCACCATGGAACTGGTTTTCGAAATGCTGAACACCAAGCAGTTCGTGCCCACGGATTTGTGCCAGAAGACCTTCAAGCAGGCCGGTGGCGTGATCGGCCGGGGCGAGGATTGCGACTGGATCATCCCCGACCGCAAGCGTCACCTGTCCAACCACCACGCGTTGATCAGCTACCGCGAAGGCACGTTTTTCCTGACCGATACCAGCAGCAACGGCATCCAGGACAGCGAAAGCGGCGCGCGTCTGCGCAAAGGCGAGCCAATGCGCATCGAGCACGGCAGCGTGTACGTGCTGGGTGACTTCGAGATCCGCGCGCGACTGGTGCGCGACCCGGCGACGTTCGACGTTGAAGTTGGCCGTCCGCAGGCTGCAGGCAGCATCATTCCGGACGATGCTTTCCTCGACCTCGACCCGCTGAATGCCCTCGACCAGCAAGAGCGTGTGTACTCGGAAATCGACGAACTGATTTCCCCGAGCACCACCATCGAAGACACCCGTCAGCGTGCCGACTACGCGCGCATCGACATGGAAAGCCTGATGGTCCCGGAGCTGATCGCCGCCCCGGCAGAACCTGCGCCAGCGCCGCCGCCGAAAGCGGTCGAGCGTCAGAGCGAAGGCTTCTGGGAACACTTCGGTGCTGCATTGGGCGTGGACCTCAAAGGCCTCGACCACGACGCCCGCGAAGCCCTGGCACTGAACGCCGCGCGCTTGCTCAAGCAAAGCGTCGGCGGTTTGCAGCAGAGCCTGCGCACCCGCAGCGAGCTGAAAAACGAACTGCGCCTGGCCCAGACCACCGTGCAAGGCACCCACAAGAATCCACTGAAATTTGCCGTCGATGCCGGTGAAGCGCTGGGCATTTTGTTGCAGGGCAACAAGCCGGGCCAGTTGCCGGCCGAGCAAGCGATCTCCCGTGCGTTCCGCGATTTGCAGGCGCATCAGGTCGCGTTGCTGACCGCCAGTCGCGCCGCCGTTCGCGGCACCCTGGAACACTTCTCGCCGCAACAGCTGACCCTGCGTTTCGAGCGCGACAGCAAGCCGTTGCTCGCCACCTCCGGCAGTCGCTGGAGAGCCTACGGGCGTTATCACCAGGCTCTGCGTCTGGACGATGACTGGAGCGAGCGCCTGCTGGCCCGCGACTTCGCCCAGGCCTACGAAGAACAGATCCGCCTGATTTCCACCCTACACACCGACCACCAAGGATGATGCGCATGTCTCGCTGCTCGACCGCTTTTTTCAAGACGCTGACGGCGCTTGTTGCCCTTGTGCTGTTGGCCGGATGCTCGTCGTTGTCGCCGTATTCCAAAGTGACCAAAGTCAACCTGAAGCTCACCGGCAGCGATCAGCTGAACCCGGACCTCAACGGGCGTCCGTCGCCGATTGTCGTGCGTCTGTTCGAGCTCAAGCACCCGGTGACGTTCGAGAACGCCGACTTCTTCAGCCTGTACGAACGCGCCAAGGAATCCCTGGTCCCGGACCTGGTGGCCAGCGAAGAACTCGAGCTGCGTCCGGGTGAAACCGTCGAGCTCAAACTCAGCGTGGAGGAAGGCAGCCGTTATGTCGGCGTGCTCGCGGCCTACCGCGACCTGCCGGAAACCAAGTGGCGCTACACCGTGCAAATCACTCCGCTGGAAGTCACCGTGGCTGACCTGACCCTCGATCAGGCCGGCATCCGCAATTCCCATGAAACGCTCGCCAAGGCGGATGACTGATCATGAATGCCCATAAAGTCATTTGGCAGGAAGGCATGCTGCTGCGTCCGCAGCACTTCCAGCACAACGATCGTTACTACGACCACCAGATGAAGACCCGTACCCAGTTGTTGGGCAGCTACATCTGGGGCTTCCTGAACCTGGAAATCGACTTGCAGTTCCTCAACATGGGCAAACTGGTGATCAGCCAGGCCTCGGGGATTCTGCCGGACGGCAGCCTGTTCGAACTCGGCGGCAACACCGAGCCGTTGGCCCTGGACGTGCCGCCGAACACTGGCAACACGCCGATCTACCTGGCGCTGCCGCTGGTCACCGGTAACCACATCGAGTCTCGCCGCCCGGAGCAGTCCGACGTGCTGGCGCGCTATACCGCGTACGACGCGGAAGTCGCCGACTCCAATGCCGGCGACGACTCCGCCAGCCAGGTCAGCTGCGGTCGTCCGGACTTCAAACTGTTGCTCGGCGAGCAGCAGAGCGACCAGGCCTACGTGAAGCTGAAAATCTGCGAAGTGCTCGACACCACGCCCGACGGCGTGATCAGCCTCGACCCCGACTTCGTGCCGACCTACATTCAGGCGCACTCGTCCAGCTACCTGCTGTCGTGCCTCAAAGAAGTCATCAGCATGCTCGGCCACCGGGGCGACACGATTGCCGAGCGGATCAGCTCTAACGGCAAGGTCGGTGGCGCAGAAATCGGCGACTTCATGATGTTGCAACTGATCAACCGCACCGAAATGCTGCTGCGCCATTACCTCGGCCTGGAACAGGTGCACCCGGAAGAGTTGTACCGCACGCTGCTGACCATGCTCGGCGATCTGGCGACGTTTTCCAGCGAGAGCAAACGCCCGCGTCTGGACAGCCGTTACCAGCACAGCGACCAGGGCGCGAGTTTCCGCAAACTGATGGAAGCGATTCGTCAGGTGCTGTCGATGGTGCTCGAACAGCACGCCATCGAACTGGTGCTGCAAGCGCGTCAGTACGGGATCATCGTGTCGCCCTTGCACGACCACAAACTGCTGGGCTCGGCCTCGTTCGTGCTCGCGGCCAGTGCCAACTGCGACTCCGAAGAACTGCGTCATCGCTTGCCGGCGCATCTCAAGGTCGGCCCCGTGGAGCGCATTCGCCAACTGGTCAACCTGCACCTGCCGGGCATCAAGGTCAAACCGTTGCCGGTGGCCCCGCGGCAGATCGCGTTCCACTCCAACAAAACCTATTTCATCCTCGAACTCAGTTCCGAAGACCTGGCGCAACTCGAGCGCTCCGGCGGCTTCGCGTTTCACGTGTCCGGCGAATTCGCCGAGCTTGAACTGAAATTCTGGGCCATCAGGAACTGACCGACATGATCAAGGACATGGAATACAACCAGGACGACAAAACCGTCCTGCTCGACCGCCAGGGCCACGGCCCGGCGTCGAGTCCGCTGACTGACTTCGCTGCGCCGCCGCGTTTCGAACAGCTGGAAGAACGGATGATCTACGCCGCGCGCCTGCGCCCGGCCGAAGCGTTCAACATCAGCCTCAACTCGCTGGTGGCCGCGGCGTCCGAGCTGCTGTCGGAAGTGGTGCGGCTCAAGCACAGCGACACCCGCGAAGACCTGTACACGCTCAACGAGCGACTGACCGCAGGGCTCAAACTGTTTGAAGTGCGTGCGCTGCATAACGGCGCTGAAAGCAGCCAGGTGATGGCCGCCCGTTACGTGCTCTGCACCGTGGTCGACGAAGCCGTCGTCACCACGCCGTGGGGCAACGAAAGCGAGTGGTCGCAGATGAGCCTGCTCAGCAGCTTCCACAACGAAACCTTCGGTGGCGAGAAGTTCTTCCAGCTGCTGGATCGCCTGTCGAAAAACCCGGTCAAGCACCTGCCGATGCTGGAGCTGATGTACCTGTGCCTGTCCCTCGGTTTCGAAGGCAAGTACCGAGTGCAAGCCCGCGGCATGCTCGAACTCGAAGGCATCCGCGATGCTTTGTATCGGCAGATTCGTCAACTGCGCGGCGACGTGCCGCGTGAGCTGTCGCCGCATTGGGAGGGCTTGAACGATCAGCGTCGCAGCCTGGTGCGCATCGTGCCGGCGTGGATGGTGGTGCTGTTCACCGTGGTCTGCCTGGTGGTGATGTATTCGGGTTTCGCCTGGGTATTGGGCGAGCAACGCGAAACCGTTCTGCAACCTTACCAGCAGCTGGATCCGGCCGCGGTTCAGCCACAGTCGAAGCCGTAAACAGGGACGTGTGATGAAAAAGTTTTTCAAGAAAGTCGGCGCATTCCTGCGCCAGACCTGGGTCTGGACCCTGCTGCTGGTGCTGTTCGTCGCGCTGCTGGTGTGGTTCGTCGGGCCGCTGCTGGCGGTCAATGACTACAAGTTCTGGGAAGGTTCGACCTCCCGCCTGCTGACCATCAGTGTGCTGTTCCTGGTCTGGGGCCTGACCATGGTCTTCGTCAGCTGGCGCGCCGGTGTGCGCAAAAAGGCTGTGGAAGAAACCGAGGACGGCCAGGACCGTATCCGCCGTGAAGAGCTGATCGACGAAGAGCAGAAAGAGCTTCGCGTGCGCTTCAAGGATGCGTTGAAAACCCTGAAGACCTCGAGCCTCTATCGCGGTCGCAGCGAACGCTGGCGCAGCGATTTGCCGTGGTATTTGCTGATCGGCCCGCAGGGCAGCGGCAAGACCAGTCTGCTGGACTTCTCGGGGCTTGAGTTTCCGATCAACAAGATCGACCGCAAACTCACCCGCGACACCCTTGGCACTCGGCATTGCGACTGGTACTTCGCCGACCACGGCGTGCTGATCGACACCGCCGGGCGTTACCTGACCCAACCGGATGCGGAAGTCGATGGCAGCGCCTGGAGCACCTTGCTCGACCTGCTGCGCAAGCGTCGCCGCAACCGTCCATTGAACGGTGTGCTGGTGACCATCCCGGTGGAAACACTGCTGGGCGGCAGCGAGCAAGACCTCGACACCCTGGCTCGCCAAGTGCGTGCGCGTCTGCAAGACGTGCATCAGAAACTGCACGTCGACGTGCCGATTTATCTGGTGCTGAGCAAGGCCGACCGCCTGCTCGGTTTCGACGAGTTCTTCGATCAGCTGACCCGCGAAGAAAGCGATCAGGTACTCGGCACCAGCTTCCGCAAAGAGCAGAGCGGCACCGACGTGGCTGTGCTGCGCGCCGAATTCGAAGAGCTGCTGCGTCGCCTGAACAGTCAGGTGATCATGCGCATGCACCAGGAGCGCGACACCCAGCGCCGTGGCCGCATCCTCGACTTCCCGCATCAACTGGGGCAGATCGGCGAGCGTCTGTGCCTGTTCGTCGACATGGCGTTCACTGGCAACCGCTACCAGCGTGTCAGCCAGTTGCGCGGTTTCTACCTGACCAGCGCACCGCACCTGACCCAAGAGATGGACCAGACCACTGCCGGGATCGGCGCCAATCTGGGCATGAACGCCGGCGTGCTGCCGACCCTGCGCAGTGGCCGTTCGCGGTTCATTCACCATTTGCTCAGCCGAGTAATTTTCCCCGAGGCCGATCTGGCAGGTCTGGACAAGCGCGAACGCAGCCGCATCCATTGGGGCCAACGTGCGCTGTACGTCGGCGCACTGGCGGCGCTGGCGCTGTTCGGTATGTTGTGGGCCGGTGGTTTCTCGGCCAACTACGAGCGTCTGGAAAACCTGCGCTCACTGGCGCAAACCTGGAATCAGCAACGCTCGGCCCTGACTGCGCGCGATGATTCGATGGCGGTGCTCAAGACCCTCGACACCCGCTACGCGGCGACTCAGGTCTTCCCGAAAAAGGGTGACGTGTCGTACCACGAGCGCGGTGGCCTGTACCAAGGTGAAGACGTCAATCCGGTAGTCAAGGCGGCTTACGAGCGCGAGCTCGAAACGCAGTTGTTGCCGAAGGTTGCGACCCTGCTGGAAGGGCAGATCCGCGCCAACATGAAGGACCGCGAACGCCTGCTCAACAGCCTGCGTGCGTACCTGATGTTGAACATGAAGGATCGCCGCGATGCTGCTTGGCTCAAGGATTGGGTCGCCACTGACTGGTCCCTGCGCTACGCCGGCAACACTGCAGTGCAGAACGGCTTGAACACGTACTTCGAGCGATTGCTCAAGCAGCCATTTATCTACCCGCTGAACGAGCAACTGGTGGCGCAGGCGCGTCAGGTGCTGCGCAGCGAGTCGCTGGCCAACGTGGTTTACCGGATGCTGCGCGAGCAGGCTCGCAATCTGCCGGAATACCGCTTCAGCCAACACTTGGGCCCGCAGGGTGCGCTGTTTGTCGGCACCGATTACGTGATTCCGGGGTTCTACACCCAACAGGGTTATCAGCAGTATTTCTCGGTCCAGGGCACTGCACTGGTCACCGATATCCTGCGCGACAACTGGGTGCTGGGCGAAGGCTCGGGCATCAGCGGCATGGACTTGCGTCGCCTGATGGTCGAACTGGAGCAACTGTACTTCCGCGACTACGCCAATTTCTGGAGCGAAGCGGTCGGTCAGGTGGCATTGCCACCGATCAACGACGCAGGCGAGGGCGCCGAGCAACTGGCGGGCCTGACGTCCGCCAACTCCCCGGTGCTGCAACTGCTGGTGGAAGTGCGCGAGAACACCCGGTTCCCGGTGATCGCCGACAGTGCCGATGAAGCCGCCGAGGCGGCTGAAAAATTGGGCGAGAAGGGCGGCAAGCTCGGCAAACTCGCTGCGGCCGCTGCTGATAAAGCCGCAGACATGACCGCTCATATGGCAAAGCAGCTGCCCGACACCGCGAAGAAATCCCTGCAACGTCGCTTCGAACCGCTGCACCGCTTGCTGGACGACAACAACGGCCCGGCCGCTGACCTGACCCCGGCACTGACAGCACTCAACGACCTGCAACTGCAACTGTCGAGCCTGGCCCGTGCCAGCGCGCCGGAACAGGCCGCGTTCGAAATGGCCAAGACCCGCATGAGCGGCCAGCGTGATGCGCTGAGCAACTTGCGCAATGCCTCGAACCGTCTGCCGCGCCCTGTCAGCGTGTGGTTCAACGTGCTGGCCGAAGACACCTGGCGTCTGGTGCTCAACGATTCCTACCAGTACCTGAACCAGCGTTATCAGAGCGAGCTGTACAGCTTCTACGGCAAGGCGATCAACAAGCGTTACCCGTTCAGCGCCCACAGCACCAGCGACGTCGCGATCAGCGACTTCCGCGAGTTCTTCAAGGCCCAGGGCATCGCCGATCGCTTCTTCGACAACTACATGCGTCCGTTCGTGAGTGGCGATCCAGGCAACTATCGCCTGCGCAGCATTGACGGTCACAGCATGCCGATCTCCAAGGTCTACCTCGACCAGATGGCCGCGGCGCAAGTGATCCGCCAGAGCTTCTTCGCCAGCAACCCGGCCGAACCGCAAGTGCAGTTCAAACTGGAGCCGTACACCCTCGACCCGGCCGTCAGCCGTTCGGAGTTCAAGTTTGGCGACAAGACCATTGAGTACCGTCACGGTCCTATCGTGCCGGTGTCGTTCAAATGGCCGACCGACGCTGAAGACGGTCGCACCAGCCTGGTCCTCGACAAAATGGCCGGCCGCCCGATCGGCATCGAGAAGAACTCCGGCCCATGGTCGCTGTTCCGTCTGTTCGACCTGATGCAAACCGAGTACCTGACCGGTCGCGACGTGCTGGTGCTCAAGGCTGACGTGGGTGGCCTGCGCGCCAACTACTTGCTGACGAGCCAGCGCACGCCGAACCCGTTCGACATGGGCGTGCTGCGTACTTTCCGTATGCCGGTGCAGCTCTGATGCTGGTTGCCAGTCCCTGGCGCAGCGCTGCGCGTACCGATCCGGGCAAGGTTCGGGCGCGCAACGAAGATGCTTTTCTCGACTGTCCACAGCAGGGGCTGTGGGTGGTCGCGGACGGCATGGGCGGTCATCAGGGCGGCGATGTCGCTAGCCAGTTGATCGTCGCCAGCCTGGCGGAATTGCCGGTGCAGGACGACTTCGACGAACGACTCAAAGGTATTCGCCAGTGCCTGCACTGGCTCAACCGCCGATTAGGTCAGGAGTTGACCGTCACCGCCGGGCGCCACGACAGCATCATGGGCAGCACCGTGGTGGCGCTGCTGGTGGAAGGCAATCGCGCGGCCTGCATCTGGGCCGGTGACAGCCGTTGCTACCTGTGGCGCGGCCAGCGTTTGTATCAGCTGTCCAAAGACCATTCGCTGCAACAGCAACTGATCGACGAGCAGAACATGAGCGTCGAGCAAGCCCAGGCTCATCCTGCCGCCCATGCCCTGACCCGTGCGGTCGGGGCTGCCGAGCAGCTGACCCTGGACGTGCTCGAACTCGAGGTCTATCCCGGCGATGCGTTTTTGCTGTGCAGCGACGGTTTGTATCAAGGGCTGACTAGCGATGCCCTGGGCAACGCCCTGAGCCTGACCGCGCCGCACGTTGCGCTGGAACGTCTGTTCGACGGCGCTCTACGTGGCTCGGCCCGGGACAATCTGACTGCCGTGGTGATCCGCCAATGACTGAACTCATGCCGCTGATCGACGACCTGCTGGTGACCGAGGAAGAAGCCAACAACCTGACTTACTTCGCCTTCGCCACGCCTCTAAACGGAAAGCCGCATCAGGCCGAGCCTGCGCTGGCGCCGACTCGGGCCAGCGTCGGTGAATTGCCCGACGTGCTGGCGGGGCGTTACCGCATCGAGCGCCTGCTCGGTGCCGGTGGCATGGGCGCGGTTTACCGTGCACGGGATTTGCTGAGCGAACAGTTCGGCGATCCCGACCCTTACATCGCGCTGAAAATACTCAGCGAAGAATTTGCCGAATCGCCGGACGCCAGCGCCTTGCTCTACAGCGAGTTCGCCCTGACCCGACGACTGCGCCACGACAATGTGCTGCGACCGCACACCTTTGAAGTGGACACCGACTGCCAGCGCGCCTTCATCACCATGGAACTCATGCGTGGGCTGACCCTGGACAAATTACTCTGCGAGCGGCCTCTGGGCCTGCCGTGGATAGAACTGCGCGACATCGTGCTGCCGCTGCTCGACGCGCTGGCCTACGCCCACGCTCGCGGCGTGCTGCACGGCGACATGAAACCGAGCAACGTGATGCTCAGCGAGGAGGGCGTGCGCCTGTTCGACTTCGGCCTCGGCCAGGCGCAAGAAGGCATCTTGCCCGGCCTGCCGCACCTGAGCCGCAACCGCTTCAACGCCTGGACCCCCGGCTACGCCGCCCCTGAACTGCTCGAAGGCCAGCCACTCTCGGCCAGCGCGGACGTGTACGGCGTGGCCTGCGTGATCTACGAACTGGCGGGCGGCAAACATCCGTTCCGCCGCTTGCCCTCGACCGAGGCCCGCAACGGGCACCTCGAACGCGAACTGCAAGCACCCAAGCATCTACCGAAACACTGCTGGCCAGCCCTGCGAACGGCGCTGGTTTTCGATGCGGCCAAGCGCACCATCACCGCCGCCCAATTGCGTGACGCCATGGGCGCCACTTCGTCCTGGCTACAACGTCTGCGACTTCGGGCGTAACGGATGACATTCGAACAGGGAGCACTTTATGTTCAACCCAGCTAACGAAACGCACTTCAGTCTGACCGTTGAAGACTATGCCGGCGACCTGCAAGTGCTGTCGTTCACCGGCACCGAAGGCATCAGCCAGCCGTATCGCTTCGACCTCGAACTGGTCAGCGAGAACCCGGACCTGGACCTGGAAAAGCTCCTGCACAAGCAGGCGTTCCTCGCATTCGACCCGAAAGGCAGTGGCATCCACGGCCAGATCTACCGCGTCGCCCAAGGCGATGCCGGCAAGCGCCTGACCCGCTACAAAGTCTCCCTGGTGCCGCAGCTGCAATACCTGCATCACCGCACCAACCAGCGCATCTACCAGCAGATGTCGGTGCCGAAAATCATCGCGCTGATCCTCGAAGAACACGGCATCAAAGGCAACGCCTACCGCTTCCAGCTGAACACCCCGTGCCCGGACCGCGACTACTGCGTGCAGTACGACGAAACCGACCTGCACTTCGTCCAGCGCCTGTGCGAAGAAGAAGGCATTCACTACCACTTCCAGCACAGCGAAAAAGCCCACCTGCTGGTGTTCGGCGACAACCAGACCGTGTTCCCCAAACTCGGCCAGCCCACCGCCTATGTACAAGGCAGCGGCATGGTCGCCGACGAGCCGGTGATCAAAGGCTTCAAACTACGCCTGGAAACCCGCACCGGCCGCGTCACCCGCCGCGACTATGACTTCGAAAAGCCCAACCTGCGACTTGAAGCCGGCTATAAACCCGACGGCGAAAGCACCGAACCGGACCTCGAAGACTACGACTACCCCGGCCGCTTCCTCGACCGCGCGCGCGGCAAATTCCTCAGCCAACGCGCCCTCGAACGCCACCGCGCCGACTACCAGCAAGCCGAAGGCCATGGCGACCAGACCACCCTCGCCAGCGGCCACTTCCTGGAAATCTCCGACCACCCGCGCACCGAGTGGAACGACCTCTGGCTGCTCACCGAAATCGTCCACGAAGGCAAACAGCCGCAAGTGCTCGAAGAATCCGTGACCAGCGACACCACCGACAACAAAGACGACTTCCACCAAGGCTACCGCAACCGCTTCCTCGCCACCCCGTGGGCCGTGTTCTACCGCCCGGCACTGGAACACCCCAAACCCCGCGTCCTCGGCAGCCAGACCGCCATGGTCACCGGCCCCAAAGGCGAAGAAATCCACTGCGACCAATACGGCCGCATCAAAGTGCAATTCCACTGGGACCGCGAAGGGTTGGCTGATGACAAGACCAGCTGCTGGATGCGCGTTTCCTCCAGCTGGGCCGGCGACCGCTACGGCGCCATCGCCATCCCGCGCATCGGCATGGAAGTGCTCGTCACCTTCCTCGAAGGGGATCCTGATCAACCGTTGGTGACTGGGTGCCTGTACCACAAGGAAAACCAGGTTCCCTACGACCTGCCTGCGAACAAAACCCGCACCGTATTCAAAACCCTCAGCTCACCGGGCGGCGGTGGGTACAACGAACTGCGGATTGAAGACAAGAAGGGTGCGGAGCAGATCTTTATTCATGCCCAGCGGGATTGGGATGAAAACATTGAACACGACCAGAAGATTCGCGTGGGGAATGAACGCCACGACACGGTGGTGAAGAACACCTACACCGAGCTGAAGGCTGAGGAACATCGGACCACCATTGCGGATCGCAAGAGTGAAGTGCGGATGGATGATCACCTGACGGTTGGGCAGAACCAGCATGTGAAGTTGGGGACTGCGCAGCTGACCAGTGCGGGGAAAGAGATTCACCTCAAGGCTGGGGACAAGATTGTTATCGAGGCTGGGATGGAGCTCACGGTTAAGGCCGGGGGGAGTTTTATCAAGCTGGATGCCGGTGGTGTGACGGTTGTTGGGCCGGTGGTGAAGATTAATGCGGGTGGTTCGGCGGGGAGTGGGACTGGGATTGGGATTAAGCCGCCGGTGCTGCCGGGGGCGGCGGATAAGGATAAGGCGGGGAGTTTGATGGATCAGGCGTTGGGGAATGCGGTGCCTGAGAAGGTTAAGCCGAAGGCTTTTTTTGTGTTTTCTGAGTGATTGATATGAATCGTATTTTTAAGGAGAGCAATGGATTCGCGGCAGCGGTATTCATCGCGTCGCTATTGAGCCTGTTTCATGACAGCGTTTTTGCAGATGAGTGCCCATCCCAGGATTTCGCTCAGTTCCTTCCGGCGTTCTCTGCAAATACTGAAGTCCAGGAGCGATTGACCGCAATGACGGTGAAGTCGCTGGTTTTAAAACCTGCAGGAGAGCAGGGGGCTTTTGAGCCACAAACGACCAGAGTTAACAGTTCCACTTTGGTGTTTCCACTTATGGCGCCCATAGCCCCAGACAAGACTGAAGGTGTTGAAGTCGAAGCCGTTGACGGCAGTCACTTCAACGTTGTGGATAAGCGAGCGGGTAATAGCTACATCAAGATCTTCAACTTTTCACGGCAGACTTGCTGGGTGCTTGAGGGAGTTGAGGATTGGTCGATCAATGAGAAAGACCTTGTTGGAGCGAGTACTGCGACCATGAGTATCGCCGAGAATTTTTGTTATCAACGTGCGCGAACCTACGGGCGGCTTGGTGGGTTGGATAAATACTCTCTGACGGGAGAGTTCTTTGAAGCCGCGTTGGAAAACTACGTGTGTGCAGCGGCTTCCGGTGATCCTCAGGCGAGTCTCAATGCTGCCAGCTTGAGTCTTTCCGGAATGGCATCGCAGCTGGAGACAGATAAGGTCGAGACCCTATTCAAGGTTGCAGCCACTACCCTCGCAAGCGGCGCTTCTGCTTTGTCCACATTCTATTGTTATGGCAATGACACTGACCCTGACGGCCCTTGTCAGCATCCTGAGGAGGCAGAAAGGGAGCTGATTCGCGCCGCATCAATGAGCTCACCTGACGCTATGAATAAACTAGGCGATACATTCGAGACTGGTAGATTGGTAACTAAGGATATGTCCAGAGCCATGTATTGCTATCGCTTGGCCGCCAGTAAAGGAAATGCCATCGCCCTGAATAATTTAACCAGATTAAAATCGCAAGCCGCTGAAGTCACTGAAGCCAGCCATTGCTACTAATTTGCAGGATGCAGAAATGACAGAACCATTAGATTTAACGGGTAACTACGAGAATCATGGCTACGTATACAAGATGGGTGGCGATGGCATAAAAACAAATGCTGCCGGTAATAAATTAATCGATTGTTCGCATATGGTTAATTTGTTGCTGACGGGTGCTGGCTACAAAATTCCATATGAAGATACGCGGGTGATGGTGGACTCCACTTATTACACAAGCGTCGTGCCCCCAGACGTCAAGAAAGGTGACATTGCTCTTTGGATTAATGAGGATCCGTTGGGCGGTGGTGATAAGTTATTCCATACTGGTATTGTCGTACAAGTTAACCCGGCCGGTACGGCTGGGAAGTTTTTTGGAGCGCAAACAAGAAAAGGGCCGTCGTTTACTTATTTTGGCACCAAAGATCCGGCGTTCTACTGGCCTGTTCCAACAAAGTTTCTCAGGGCTAAAGAAGAGTACAGAACTGGTGCGGCGGAATCGCCGGCACCAGCGCCCGCGCCCGCTTCTTCTCCAGCGGGCTCTGAGCCTGTTATAGGCTTTCAATTTCCCATAAGAAAAGCTGATGGAAAGCAATTCGATAGTGCAAATGAACTTTATACCGCCATCGAAAATGAGACCTCAGGTCAATATTTATTGGGGAGCTATAATTTTTGGCACGGTGGCATTCATATCAGCGATGCAAGTGCATCTTACTGTGTGAAAAATGAACCTGTTCGATGCATGGCGGATGGCGTGGTTGTAGCCTATCGCCTTAACGAAGACTATTTACAGTCCGAATACTCTGGAGAAAAGCCGGCCAAGCTAAAATACTCCAACTCCTTCTGTTTGGTTCGGCATGACTACAAATCGCCCGTCAATTCCGAAGAGGGTGCGAACAAAGGAAAGCAAAACAGCTTGGTGTTTTTTAGCCTCTATATGCACCTCGTACCTTACAGGGGGTATTTGCCAACTGAGGAAGAGTTGGGGAAGCCAAAGATAAAATTCACGGCGGGCGATTATATGGCCCGCAGTGATCTGGAGGATGGGCCGGGGTGCGAGAAGTATGGGGTGATTTCCGTTGGCGCCGTCTTTGAAGTTTTAGAGGAAAAACTTGCCAGTAACGATATCACTTATGCCAGAGGTAAGTTATTGAGCGGAAAGGTTTCCAAGAGGAAATTAGGACAAGAAGCATGGTTTGCTTACAAAAAGGACGGTGTAGCATTAAAGAATAAAAAAGACACCGCGATTTGGACCGCAATATTGCCTCCGGAACGAACTCGGCCAGGTTATTGGAAAGGGCTAGTAAAGGCTCGTGTCAGCGCTCCTAACGGATTGCCGCTGTTCTCAGCGCCCCAAGTGATTGCTAACGGTGAAAGTGCTGGTGAGCCGCTTGGAGAAATGGCGCTTTGTTTGAATAGTGAAATTAAGTTTGATGGTACTAACGTATTTAATCTGAAAGTCGGAAGTTCTCTTGTTCGGATGGCTGAGTGCACCTGTTTGTCAGGTGGCTTGAGAGGCGCAGGAACTGTGCCGTCAACTTTTTGGGCATGTGTGGAGGACATCGGTAAAGCTCGAATGGTCACGTGGGATGAGGTCACACCTATCGAATTCGATAAGGTGATCGCTTGCCAGGCGGCTATCAAAGCGGGCCATCCAATAGGGTTTTTAGGCTTGCAGGAAAATCTTGGGAAAGTTGAGGGTACGACCTCCAGTAAATATCACACTCATATTGAGATTTTCACCAGTGACACGGGGCTCGAAAAATTCTTACAAAATGAAGCAGCCCTGAAAATTGGAATGAGTTATATGACTCTTCCAGCAGGTACGGTACTCACCAGCAAGACACCTACGGGCCAGTCTTCGACCCTTGGATCTAGACATATAGTCCCTATGGGATCGGTATCTGTATTCAAGGATTTAACGGGGGTTGAGTGGTATGAGCTGACTGTTACAGAGAAGGACAAAAAGCTGACGGGTTTGATTAAAAAGGCTGATGTAACCTTTACGTCATCGGGTGCTCAGCTGATATCTCAACATGACTGGGCAAAGTTAGGGTTTACGGTTGTCAAAGAGGGCGATGAAAATTCAGACGGTTTTCTCGATCCTGACTCAATGCCGCCTTTTTTCAAGGAGTTGTATTCGAAACTGGATGCGCTAGGTGACAAAGATGGTGAAATTACTTCAGTGGACTTGAACTCAGCGTTAAAAAACGTGGAGTTTCTGGATGGCTGGACAAAGTTAATTGCTTATCATCCCACCGAATGGCAGGCGAAATCTTCCGAGCCGAAGTGGAGTCGTCTTGATAAATTACTCGCGGAGTCTCCAAAATTATTGGAACATGAAAAGGAGCGGATAGATAAGCTGGTTTTTTGGGACGAGTTGGCGGGAGCTCTACAAATACCACTGCCGAAGCAGGTCTATCATTTTCACCCGATAGCTTTCGTAAATAATTTCATGAAGTTTGCCGTGCCTGGAAAAGGCTGGGCGCACAGTGCGTTTGCTAATTTGCTTGCAAGTGTAGAGTCGAATAACGATTACACTGCTTACAATAAAACGAAGGGTGGAAGACAATCCTTTTATAAAACTGATTTGACGACGTGGACGATCGCTGAACTACAGAAAAAGCAGAAGGATCGTGATGTTCTTGCGGCGGGTCGCTATCAGATGATTCCTGATACGATTAATGGTGCTGTGAAAAAGCTTGAGCTTGATACCAGTCTTAAGTTTGATGAAGAGATGCAGGACAAAATTTTCGAAGAATACTTAATAAGAGTTAAGCGCAAGGCGTTCGTCCAGTATCTGGAAGGGGATGGCGACATCGAAAAAGCTGCTTACGCCTGGGCTTTAGAATTCGCCTCGGCAGGTGTGAGAAAAGGTAAAACTATAAGCTCCGTGCCGAAGATAGATGAGGACGGAAACGTCGAAATGAAAGACGGAAAAACGGTGATGTTAGCCAGGGTCGCAAGCTTTGAAGGACAGTCGTATTATGATGGCGATGGTCTAAATGCCGCTCACATATTACCAGTTGATATGGTTCGCGTTCTGGAGGAGTCAAAAAATAATGGCAAGTAAGTTGTTGGCGTTTCGTTTGTTTTGGTTGGGCGCACTTTTTCTGTTTTCGTGTTTCGCTAAGGCTGACACACCGCGGTTCGAAAACTATAAAGTCGACGAAATATTTCAGGGCGAACATCATGATGTTGTGGTGGGTGATGAAAATAAAAGCTGGGCTGAGGGGCGAAAGAATGCCATTAAGCGCCCCGTAAATTTTGCTGGTCATTACGTGGTTTACGCAAACGGCTGTGGTGGCGGCGCGATATGTGGGGAGGTTCTTGACGTGAAAACCGGTGAGGTTGTTACATCATTCCCTAATGCTTATTACATAGTTGGAAGTGACGGAACAGCACCCTATGCGGCCGTCTACAAACCGAACAGCAAATTGCTCGTGATTATGGGTGTCGCAGCCGACCCAGAGGTAGATGTAAATGGTAACGACCTCGAAGAAGGTAACAGACAGCGTTTCTACGAGTTCGATGGCAAGGCGCTCCATTTAATAGATCTTGTCGATCAGTGACTCCGGTTATCACTCCGAGGAGAAGGAGATGGGTTTAGCTAAATCCGTCCCCCTCCTATCTTTTACTTCTTCGGAAAATAGCAAAAAGGGGACGGATTTATTTGTAAAGTAGGTTTAGCTTTAGATAAATAAAACTATCTCCATTATTTAGAATTAAATGGAATTAAGTCCTGTGGTTAAAAATATAATTTTCTTGGCATGCTCAGCATTTTTTGTATTTGGCGTCGCTACCGTTCAAGCAGAACCGTTCTATTCCGCGAAGATATTGCAAGCCGACTATTCTGCGCCCCCTAACTTGAGACTACTAATTAGAATTCAAGATGTAGAAACGGGAAGTAATGAGCCGAGCGGCTCTACTCGAGCGGACTGTATGCGTGCTAGCAAGTCAGCTGCTCAGCCTGGGCCAACCCCTTGCTTTTCTTTCGAACTGGATGAGGGAAATGGAAATGTCAGTGTTTTAAAGCAGACTCTGCTAAATGATCCGCAACGGGGAAGCGACCCAATTTATATTGAGTTGCTTTACAAGTCGGAGCAGGAAAAAAATCAATATGGGTGGTTTGATAATAAAACGGTCAAGCTAAGAGTTGATGATAATAATGGATTGAATAACTGGGATGCGGATCTACCTCAGAGTTTGCCTCAAGTAAAAATAGTGCAAGAGAGCGATATTTATCAGTTGGTTTTGGCGGATGCGGATGCGCTGCTTAATTCGGCTTACCATGATAAGGCAAATCGTTTAAATGACGAAAAAAGAACCGCGTTTCGTGAGGTTCAACGAGCTTGGATAAAACTTCGGGATCTCGAGTGCGTAAAGTCTATATATGGTGAGCAATCTGCTAGTTGCTTGATTCGTCTGACCCTTGATCGTGCCAGGCAAATCGCAGTTGCTCCGCCATCAAAATAAATGAAAAATAAAAGTAAGAATCTCGTCGGTCCAATTCTATGTTTTTAATAAATAGACGAGGCTTAGTTGTTTTCCTTAAGTTTTATGGTTGTTTAATGAAAAAATTAAAATTCCTTTCTGCAGGAGTGTCGCTTGTTTCACTACTGCTGCTCAGCTCTTATACGTATTCGGCAAGCTTTGACTGCCACAAAGCCTCAACAGAAGTAGAGAGGAAAATCTGCGGAACTCCGTATTTATCTACTCTGGATGAACAGTTGAGCGCAGCTTTCAAACTATTAAAAAATCTACATACGTTCCAGATTATTGAAAGTGAATGGCTTGAGACGCAGCGCAACACCTGCGAATCAACTGAGTGTTTGGTAGACGCTTACGATCAACAAATTCGTTTTCTAACACCGTTGCCGGAAAACGCTCCTGTTACTGAAAAAGATATCAAGCTTCTGCCGGCGGACAAAATATATACGCAAAGTTTTCGCTCGTGGAGAACTGTGGAGCTAGCGGGACTTCCGAACGAGAAGGGCGTTACTGAGCGTTATCTCCTTTCCGCAGAAATGTTGGCAGGGATGCTACATGTCATCATTTTCGAAGGGCACTACGATACCCAGTTGTCTGTTTATAGGGGGAATCTGTATGAATATGTGGATAGAAATCCAATAGCACAACCCATTATCCACACCATTGCTAAAGATATCGGATTTGATGGCGCGCTAAGTTTAGGCGGAAATGACGAAGGCAAAAGGTTCGCCGGGATTTTAGATGGGGCATTTTACTATCGGGAACAGATAACTAGAAAGCAGCAGAAAGGTATGGTTTACAAGCTGGGGTCGAATGCACAACCTAAGGAGACTAGCTTGCTGATTCAGCAGTGGTCAAATAGCACTGATCACGCCATAGGCGGGTTACTATTCGGTACCGTTGAAATGTTTGGACCTATAAAGGCGTATTATTCGCACTCCTCTGGAGAGGAAACTATTGCACCTGTCGATACACCGGGAAATGACTGGTATATTTACACCCCGATTTGGAGTAAGTCGCGTCCAGTTTTTTATTTTAAGAATGGCAGCAGAACAATCTGGCGTGCCAATATCCTAGATAAGACACTCACCAAGATAGTCAGTGGAGCCGATGAGGATTTAATTCAGAATCCCACGCCAGTAGAAATTAACGGTCGCGAAGCTGTCGTGTATCTTCATGGTTGTCTTCTGAAGATCGCTATCGCGCCAGATGAATGAGTGTGAATTTTTCATCGGCGATGAAGTGGGATGTAGATGTTTCTATGGGAGGTTATGGCTTATATGACATGTTCAATGACTGATCGCTTTTCTATGATCGCGTTTTGTACGCTAGTTGTTATTTTTTCTTCGCTGGCACAAGTTGTATTTGCGCAGGACGCTTGTGACAAAATAACTACGAGTTCTCAGGGTGAGAGATGCTCCGTAAGTTCGAAGTCAGCTGCTGATTTGCAGTTAAATATCAGCTATCAGCAACTCATGGTGCGGCTTGAGGGCGGCAACCGGACTGATCCCGTTGTCGCTGCTGGCTATATGGCGAAGGTTAAAGAGTCTCAACGGGCCTGGATCAAATTGCGTGATACAGACTGCCTACTCGATGCGTTTGAAGCAGAG
The DNA here is from genome assembly GCF_000282495.1 of Pseudomonas sp. GM79. Taxonomy (GTDB): domain Bacteria; phylum Pseudomonadota; class Gammaproteobacteria; order Pseudomonadales; family Pseudomonadaceae; genus Aquipseudomonas. The sequence continues at coordinate 56,404 of NZ_AKJE01000076.1, read as the reverse complement.
CCTGGCTCGTCTGCGTATGTGACAGCCGTGAACAATTGCGTTGCGAGTATGAGTCGCGATCGCTCTGCCTTCCTGGACAACATTGCGTCCGACAATGGGAGTGGCTCAGTGATTGGGCGTGGATCATGTCCATCCTCAGACTTCGCGCAGTTTCTGCCAGCGTTTTCCGCCAATGCGGAGTCCCAGAAGCGCCTAACCGCACTGGCGGTGAAAATATTGGTGTTGAAGCGGACCTCGGATCCAGGTCGATTTGAACCGCAAATTACTGCGGAGACTGGCTCCAGTTTGGCGTTTCCGTTGATGGCCGCGATGGAGGGCAAGACTGAAGGGGTTGAGATCGAAACGGTCGACGACACTCACATGAACGTTGTGGATAAACGAGCCGGTAACAGCAACATCAAGATTTTTAACTTTGCTAAAAAGTCGTGCTGGTCGCTGGTGGGGATTGAGGATTGGTCGATCAGTGAGAAGGAGCTTGTCGCACCCGGTAGACCCGGAATGAGCCGCGCCGAGAACTTCTGTTATCAACGCGCAGAGGGTTTGGGTGGTTTAGGGGCACTTGAACAATACCGGTTGACTAAGGAGCTGTATGAAGCATCCTTGGAAAATTACGTATGTGCTGCAGAGTCGGGCGATCCACGGGCGAGTCTGTCGGCTGCAAGTTTGAGTCTTTCGCAGATGGCACCTCAATTGGAAACCAGCAAGCTTGAGGCATTGTTTAAGGCCGCAGCAACGACGCTGCCGGACGGGGCGCTGAGTCTTTCCATGTTTTACTGTACTGGTAATTCCACCGATTATGACGGCCCTTGCCAGCACCCCGAACAGGCAGAAAAGGAGCTTATTCGCGCGGTTTCCATGGGTTCTACGAATGCGCTCAACTCTCTGGCTTCCTCTTTTGAGAGTGGCGACCTAGGAACCAAAGATATGTCTCGAGCGTTGGCCTGTTATCAATTGTCTGCCGGCAAAGGTGACCAGGCGGGTATCAACAACGTGAAGCGCTTGGAATCACAAGGCACAGAATCGATCAAGGCAAGTCACTGTATTTAAAGCTCCGAGCGCAGACGTGACCAATGCATTTTGAATGAAAGAAGGGGACGTTAAGTCCCCTTCGTATTTTTTGCTACCCCTTCGCCCGATACTCCGCCGGATTCGGCGAATCAATATGATCCAGCGCTCGCTCCACCAATAACCGGACCCCATCCGCCAATCTGCTGAGCGCCAAGGCTAAGGAGCGCCGTGTACCGTCCACGTCGTCGGCCAGGTTGGCGGCGATGGCGCTGATGGACAGCAGGTCTTCTGAGGCGTTGGCCAGGAGGGCTTCGGTGTCGATGTCGGGGGAGACGGTGAAGAGTTTGCCTTTGCGCTTGGGTTTTTCGTTGGGTGGCGGGGCGAAATGGTGGTCAAGGGCGCGTTCGGCAGCTTCGTGGAGTTTTCTGGAATCGAAGGATTCGTAAGGGGATGTAGCTGGGTTTTCTGGGGGATTCGGTGTTGGCTTGATCATTTGAGTAGTACCGATATTAGGAGCTAACACCGTTTCGCTTGCGCTTCGAATGAGGTGGCAGCTGTGTATAGGTGTGCAAGACCGGAATCGGCAAACCGGCAAACCCGAAGGTCTCCCATACACAGCCGCCATAACGATTCGCGAGCATAAGAAAACGCTCGATGAATAGCCATAACCGATTGTGTGCCGATTCTGGACTTGCACGTCCGAGTCACCGATTTTGCGGTGACGAACAGAGGTTATCGATGAGGGGCCAAGCTGCCTAGTTCATGGACAGCCCGGCGTTTTGAAGGAAATGTCCGAGAAGTTTGAGGGCATCAAGATCAAAAGATCGCAGCTTTCGGCAGCTCCTACAGGAATGTGTTTCTTCAGGTGTAGGGCGGGTGTTGGGTGTGACGCGGAGCGTCACGGATGCATTCCCACGCGGGAGCATGGGAACGATCAAGGTGGAGGCGGGGAAAGCGTGACTTGGCGGTCATCATGCGGGAAAAGCGGTTCATCTTCTTCTAACGCAACCCGACGGTGGCGTTCTGGCTTGAAGCCGCTACACTGCGCCAGCCGTTCATTTCTTCTTTGAGGCTGTGCGCATGAAATTTCGTTTTCTTCTGTGGATGCTGGGTTTGTTGATGGGTAAGGCCAGTCGGACTAATCCTGCGTTTCAGCAGCAGTTGGGTGACAAGGCATTGGTGTTCCAGCTACAGACCCTGGACGGGAAGGTAGCGCGGCATTTCTTTGTGAAGGATCAGCGCATTACCAGCAAGTCCGGCGTGTATGCCGAGCCTGCGTTTGCGATTGCCTTTAAAGACGCGGCGTATGGCTTTGCCACGATGCAGGCGAAGAACAAGCAGTTGGCGTTTATGACCGGGATTCAGGACAAGTCGATTCAGATCAAGGGGAATCCGGCGTTGGTGATCTGGTTTCAGGGGTTGACCAAGTATTTGAAGCCTAGGAAGGCTAAGGCTAAGGCCTGACGCAGGTCTTTGGTCAAAGGGCTTTTGTGGCGAGGGAGCTTGCTCCCGCTGGGCTGCGAAGCGGCCCTGAGATCTGAGACTGGGTTTTATCAGGTATACCGAGTTGGCTGGTTTGCGACGGCTGCGCAGTCGAGCGGGAGCAAGCTCCCTCGCCACAGGGTTGTGGTGATTCAGGTAGATCGGCGGGGGATTCATCGCGGGCAAGCCCGCTCCCACAGGGATCGCGTAAATCCTGTGGGAGTGGGCTTGCCCGCGATGCTTTCAGGCCTGGCTGAATTGCGAAGCCAGTTCGCGCAGCAGCACTTCAGCCTCAAGCACTTTGCTGACCACGTCGTTGGCTTTGTCGCGGGTCAGGCCGACGCGTTCCAGCAATGCGTCGGGAATGTCTTCATCCGGGCCGGAGCCGATGCCGCGGCTGCGCAGCAAACGTACGGCCAGGCAGACGAGGTTCGGGTATTCGGCGTAGTCGCCGTCGTAGCTTGGGTCGTGCTGGAAGCGCAGGGCGGTGGCCAGTTCGTCGGGCATGTCCCAGAAGCGCATCAGCCATGAGCCGATCTGTTCGCGGCTGATGCCCAGCAGGTGTTGTTCCACGTAGCTGTGGCACAGGTGCGGGTTGACTTCCAGGTGGCGGCAGATCAGCGAGAAGTGCGGCGGGAATACGTGGGCCAGCAGCAAGTAACCGAAGTTGTGCAGCAGGCCGGCGAGGTAGGTCAGGCCGGCTTCCGGGCGCTGGGCGCGGGGCATGGCGCGGGTCAGGCCTTCGATGACGGCGGCGGTGTAGATCGATTGCTGCCAGTACGGCGTGGTGTGTTGCGGATGGTCTTTGGGCAGGCTCAGGGTTTTGCCCAGGGCCAGGCCCAGCGCCAGGTTGATCACCAGGTCGAAACCCAGCACTCGGACGATGGCGTCTTCTACTGAACGAATCTTGCCCGGCGAGGCGTAGTACGGTGACGCAGCCCAGCTGACGACTTGTGCAGCCAGGGCCGGGTCTGTTTCCACTACGCCGGTGATGTCGTCGATGGTGGCGTTGGGGTCGACGCGCAGTTTGATGATTTTCTGCGCGGTTTCGGCCAGCGGCGGAATCTCGATGGTCTCTTCCAGACGCTGCTGGATGCGTCGCGCGGTGAACGCTTGCACGGCCTGGGTGATTTCCTCGCGGTCATCATCAGGGCGGTCGAGGTTCGGGCGGATGCGGTTCACGGCTTCGCCGAAATTGCCGGCGCTGGCCTTGGTCAGCATGGTTTTGAAATCGTCGCTGGAGATTTCCAGCAGCACGCCCGGCTCGCCCGAGTTGATCAGCAACGTCGGTTCGCGCAGCAGGCTTTCTTCATACAGGCACGGCGAACTGGTGAGCGCCGGCAGGCCGGGCAGCAGGCTCAGGCTGTGTTTGCCGAGCATTTTTACCAGGCGTTCGGTGGATACAGCGGTCAACCGGCGACCGGTGAGTTCGGCGAGGCGGTTGAGGTCCAGCAATTGGCTCTGGGGAAAAAGCACCATGAGCGCGCCGACGGCATCGTCCAGCAGAACCGCCTGCACTTTACGCGCGGCGTTCAGGCCGTGATGGTCGAGGACTTCTTCGTAGGCGATGCCCAGCTTGCCGAGCAGCAGCCGAATAACAGACGGAGCGTGCGGGGTTTCGGGGGCGAGGGCAGCTTCTGTCATGGTCTGTATCCGTTTGCAAACAATTGCAGGAGTATAACCAGCTTGATTAACGCCAGGGTCCAGAAACTGCGACAGTGCTCACACTTGGCCGTATTGCTGCCCATGGCGTAGCCAGCGGTCGAGCAGCGGGCTGACGTGATCCGGCCAGCGCTCGAGCAAAGCCTGAGCGGCGTCGCGTACGGCGGGCAGTAAGTCGGCGTCGCGCATCAGGTCGGCGACCTTGAATTGCAGCAGACCGGTCTGCCGTGTGCCGAGCATTTCGCCGGGGCCGCGCAGTTCGAGGTCTTTTTCGGCGATGACGAAACCGTCGTTGGTTTCGCGCATGATGCCCAGGCGCTGACGGCCGATCTGCGACAGCGGCGGATGGTAAAGCAGCACGCAATGGCTGACGGCGCTGCCCCGACCGACACGGCCACGCAGTTGGTGCAGCTGCGCGAGGCCGAGGCGTTCGGGGTTTTCGATGATCATCAGGCTGGCGTTGGGCACGTCCACGCCGACTTCGATCACGGTAGTGGCGACCAGCAGTTGCAGGTTGCCGGCCTTGAACTCGGCCATCACCGCAGCTTTCTCGGCGGGCTTCATGCGACCGTGGATCAAGCCGACTTTCAACTCGCCGAGGGCGGCGGTGAGGTCTTCATAAGTGGTTTCGGCGGCCTGGCAGGTCAGCTCTTCCGACTCTTCGATCAGCGTGCATACCCAATAAGCCTGACGCCCTTCGGCACAAGCGCCGCGCACGCGCTCGATCACTTCGACGCGACGGGTGTCGGTGACCAGCACGGTGTTCACCGGGGTACGGCCGGGCGGCAGTTCGTCGAGGATCGAGGTGTCGAGGTCGGCGTAGGCGCTCATGGCCAGCGTCCGGGGGATCGGCGTGGCGGTCATGATCAACTGGTGCGGACACATCCGCCCGCCGACGCCTTTCTGTCGCAATGCCAGGCGCTGCTGCACGCCGAAGCGATGTTGTTCGTCGATGATCGCCAGTGCCAGGTTCTTGAACTGCACCTCTTCCTGAAACAACGCGTGGGTGCCGACCACCATTGGCGTGCCGTTGGCGATTTGCTCCAGCGCGGCCACGCGGTTTTTGCCCTTGAGCTTGCCGGCCAGCCACGCGACTTCGATGCCCAGCGGTTCGAGCCAGCGCTTGAAGGTGATGAAATGCTGCTCAGCGAGAATTTCTGTGGGCGCCATTAATGCGACTTGATACCCGGCCTCCAGCGCTTGCAGTGCGGCGAGGGCAGCGACCACGGTTTTGCCGGCGCCGACGTCGCCCTGAATCAGCCGCAACATCGGCTCGTGCTGACTGAGGTCGTAAGCGATTTCGTTGCCGACCCGTTGTTGGGCGCCCGTTGGGGTGAAGCCGAGGTTGGCCAAATACTGTTGTGGCAGCTTGGTGGCTTTTGGCATCGACGGCGCGCGCAGGGCACGCATGCTCTCGCGCAGGCGCTGCTGGGACAGTTGATGGGTCAACAGCTCTTCGAAGGCCAAACGGTGTTGCGCCCAGTGATGACCGAGGGCGAGTTCGTCGACATCGGCATCGGCGGGCGGGTGATGCAGGTAACGGATCGCATCGGCCAACGGCGCCAGTTGATAGTCCCGGGCCAGTTCGGTCGGCAGCCAGTCGGGCAGGCTGCTGGGGCCGAGCAGGGTCAGGGTTTGCATGCACAACTGGCGCAAACGCTGTTGGGTCAGGCCTTCGGTGAGCGGGTAGACCGGGGTCAGGGTTTCATCCACCGGCGGCGGCTCGTCGCCGGTGATGGCGCGGTATTCCGGGTGGTAGATCTCCAGTCCCGAGGCACCGGGCCGCGCTTCGCCGTAGCAGCGAATGCGCGTGCCGCGTTTGAGACCTTCTTTCTGGGCGTTGCTGAAATGGTAGAAGCGCAAGCTGAGCCCGCCGGTGCCGTCCTGCAGACGCACCACAAGGCTGCGGCGCCGGCCCATGACCACGTCGGCACCGCTGACGGTGCCTTCGATCACGGCGTCTTGCCCAGGTCGCAAATGGCCGATCGGGACCACACGGGTGCGGTCCTGATAACGCAGCGGCAGGTGGAACAGCACGTCCTGGAGGTTCTCCAGGCCGACCTTGGCCAGTTTCTCGGCCATGGCTTCGCCGACACCCTTGAGTGCCGTCACCGACACGTGCGACAACTCGGTCATGGCAGCGACTTAACCGGCCACCACCGGCGCTGGCGGCTTGGCCACCGAGCACAGGCGAATGGAGTCGGCGAGGATTTCAATCGCCTTCGGCCGCGGAAAGCTCGCGCGCCAGGCGATGGCCACGGTGCGAAACGGCACGGGCGCGCTCAGTGGGCGCACTTCGATCACGCCTGGGGCGTAGTGGTGGCTGTCCACCGCCGATAGCGGCAGGATCGAAATGCCCAGGCCCGATGCGACCATGTGGCGGATGGTTTCCAGCGAGCTGGATTCCACCGTGGTGTGCTTGGCGCCGTCGTTGCCTTTGGTCAGGGTCGGGCAGGCTTCCAGTACTTGATCGCGGAAGCAGTGGCCTTCGCCGAGCAGCAGCAGGCTCTTGTCGTTGAGCAGGGCGGCGTCGATGGATTCTTTTTGCGTCCACGCATGCTGGGCCGGCATCAGCACGTAGAACGGCTCGTCGTAGAGCTGCAAGGTCAGCACGTCGGCTTCGTTGAACGGCAGGGCGATGATGATCGCGTCGAGCTCGCCGTTGCGCAGTTTGTCGCGCAGCACGTGGGTGAAGTTTTCTTCGATGTACAACGGCATCTGCGGGGCGACCCGGTGCAGTTGTGGAATCAGGTGCGGAAACAGGTACGGGCCGACGGTGTAGATCGCGCCGACTTTCAGCGGCGCGGTCAGCTGGTTCTTGCCGGCCTGGGCCAGTTCGCGGATGCCTTGGGCCTGTTCCAGGACTTTCTGTGCCTGGGCGACAATGCCTTCGCCGACCGGAGTCAGGCGCACGGCGCTCTTGCTGCGCTCGAAAATCAGCACACCGAGTTCGTCTTCAAGCTTTTTCACGCCCACCGACAGGGTCGGCTGGCTGACGTGGCAACGCTCGGCGGCGTGGCCGAAGTGCTGCTCTTGGGCGAGGGTAACGATGTAGCGTAATTCTGTCAGAGTCATAGCAAGCGTCCATGAAGTTGCGGGCCAAGCATACCGGCTGCAATCGATAGACGCACGTTATCAGACTGAGTGTGTTGAGTGACACTGGGCAATGCAGGTTTGCCGTTGCCAGATATGCAAAAGGCACCTTTCGGTGCCTTTCACAGGTTTTGTAGCCGCCGAAGAACCTGTGGGAGCGGGCTTGCTCGCGAAAGCGGTGTGACAGTCAACTCAGATGTTGAATGTGATGGCCTCTTCGCGAGCAAGCCCGCTCCCACATTGGATCTGTGGTGCTTTTAGCGGCGGCGTTCCAGCGAGTAAACGAACGGCGCAACGATTTCGATGGAGCCGTTGTTCAGCATATCGGCCGGTGGCTTGGGCAGCGGTTGGGCGCGGCGGATCATTTCCAGGGTGGCCCGGTCCAGATCGGCGTTGCCGGAGCGACCCACCAGTTCGAACGACAACACGTTCCCTTCGGCATCCACCACGAAGCGCAGACGGTTCAAGCCTTCCTTGCCCCGCTGCTGTGCACTGGCCGGGTACTTTTTGTACTTGGCCAAGTGCGCGAGCAGGGTGCCTTGCCAACTGGCCTTGGCCGCTTGCTGCGCCGGCGATGGGCCGGGTGCCGGCTGAGCGGATTTCTCCGTCGGTGCCTGGGTCGGTTGCGCGTCGCTCGGTTTTTCCTCGGAGGGTTTCTCCTTCGGCGGCTCCGGCTTTTTCTCCACAGGCTTGGGCGGTTGAGGCTTGGGCTTGGGTTTGACCGGTTTCGGTACGGCGATCTCGGCCTTCGGCGCTTCAGCAAGTTTGGGCAGCGGCAGTTCTTCCACCGGGGCCGGTGGCTGTGGCGGCGTGATCACCTTTGGCGGTGCGGGCGGTGGCGGGGCCGGAACCGGCGCCAGCTCGACCATCATCGCTTGCGGCGGCAGCTCGATCGGCGGGCGCGACGTCCAGTTCAGCGCCAGCGCAATGGCCAGCGCATGAACGCCCAGCACCACGGCCAGGCTCCCGCTGTAACGCGTCAGCTTTTGGCGCGTGTTGATCATTTCTTGGCTGCCGTCTCGAGTCCGACCAGGCCGACCTTCAGGTAGCCGGCGGCGCGCAGGGCGTCCATCACGCTCATCAGGTCGCCGTAGTCCACGCCTTTATCGGCCTGGAAGAAGATCGTCGTGTCTTTCTTGCCCTGGGTCTTGGCGTCGAGCGTGGCACCGAGGGCTTCGGTCTTCACTTCGTCTTCGCCGAGGAACAGGCGCTGGTCAGCCTTCACGCTGAGAAACACCGGTTTCTCTGGTCGCGGCGCCGGTTTGGCGGTGGAGGCGGGCAGGTCGACCTTGATGTCCACGGTGGCCAGCGGCGCCGCCACCATGAAGATGATCAACAGCACCAGCATCACGTCGATGAACGGCGTGACGTTGATTTCGTGGTTCTCGGCCAGATCGTCGTCTGCGCCTTCTTTCAAATGCAGGCCCATGGCCGATTACCCCACTTTCACCATGTGCGGTTGCGAGCTGCGCTGCTCGGTCGGCAGGTGGTCGAGATCACGGCTGACCAGCAGCAGGACTTCTGCCGAGGCGTCGGACACTTGTGCCTTGTAACCGGCGATGGAGCGGGCGAAGACGTTGTAGATGACCACCGCAGGAATCGCTGCAACCAGGCCCAGCGCGGTTGCCAGCAGAGCTTCGGCGATGCCGGGAGCTACGACAGCGAGGTTGGTGGTCTGGGTTTTGGCGATGCCGATGAAGCTGTTCATGATGCCCCACACGGTACCGAACAGGCCGACGAACGGCGCTGTGGAACCGATGGTGGCGAGTACGCCGGTGCCGCTGCTCATGTTGCGACCGCACGCAGCGACGAGGCGCTCCAGGCGGAAGCTCACGCGCTCCTTGATGCCTTCTTTCTCGCGGCTGTTGGCCGACAGGCGCATTTCTTCCAGCGCGTCGTGGACCAGCAGGTTGGCGAGGGTGCCTTCCTTGGCTGCCGTTGCGCTGGCTTCTTTAAGGGTGGCGGCTTTCTTCAGGTGGACGATTTCAGTGCGCAGACGACGCTTGGCGCCCATCAGCTCGAAGCCCTTGGCGATCCAGATGGTCCAGGTGATGATTGAGGCGATGGCCAGGCCGATCATCACGATCTTCACGATGATGTCGGCGTTCTGGTACATGCCCCACGGCGACAAGTCATGGGCCATGCCCAACGTGTTGTCGGCTTCGAGGACTTCCGGCACGTCAGCGGCGTCTATGGCCTGGACCGGATCGGTCGCGGCAGGTGTCACGGCAGGCGCGGCGGGTGTTTGAGCGGCGGCAGGCTGGGTGGCCGGCGCTTGTGCATCGGCGAAGGCGGCGGTCGGCGCCAGCATCAGGCTGAGCAGCAGGGCGGCCACCGCGCTCCAGGCGCGAGGTCGTTTGGTTGGCGAAGCGGGGAATTGATTGGGTGTCATGCTGGCCGGACCTGAAAGGAAAAAACGGTAAATGTTCTTCCAGGCCTCGTGAGGCCGAGAACAAAAGTGGCAGGCATTATTGCAAGTAATTCTTGTTAACAAAAGTAATAGAGTATCTTTTTTTCCTTCATTGCTAGCCGCGTGTCCTTTGCCGACGCTAGTCTGTAGCTTTCCGATAGGAGTTATCTGATGTCCGCGCCTTCTGTTTTGATCGCCGGTTGCGGTGATGTCGGCAGTCGTCTGGCCACGCAATTGCTGGCTTGTGGGTGGGAGGTTCATGGCTTGCGACGTGATGTCTCACGCCTGCCACAGGGCGTGATCGGCGTTGCCGGCGACTTGTTCAATAAAGACTGCCCGGCGACCTGGCCAATCGGTGCGGTGGATTACCTGGTGTATTGCGCGGCGGCTACCGATCACGATGAGGCGGGTTACCGCGCCGCTTATGTGCAGGGTTTGCAGCACGTGCTGGAATGGCTGAACGACTATGGGCAAGTACCCAATCGACTGCTGTTCGTTTCCAGCAGCAGCGTTTACGGCCAGCAGGATGGCGAGTGGGTCGATGAAACATCGCCGACGGTGGCGGGCGGTTATTCGGGTCGTTTGATGCTCGAAGCCGAGCAGGTGGCGCTCGATAGCGGCATCCCGGCCAGTCTCGTGCGCCTGACCGGTATTTATGGTCCGGGTCGAGAGAGGCTGCTGACCCAAGTCCGCCGCGGCTATCGCGTGGCGATCGATCCACCGTTGTACGCCAACCGCATTCACGTCGACGATGCGGCGGGGTTGCTGGCGTTTCTGCTTGAGGCGGATCGACGCGGGGTGGCGCTGGATGATTGCTATATCGGCGTCGACGATGCGCCAGCACCATTGGCAGAAGTGGTGGGCTGGCTACGAGAGTATTTAGGCGTGACCGAATGGGATGACGACGCGAGCGTGCGGCGCACTGGCAGCAAGCGCTGCAGCAATGCGCGGGCCAAAGCCTTGGGCTGGACGCCGAAGTACCCAAGTTACCGCGAAGGTTATGCCGCGATACTTGCTCAGGGGGAGTTGAACTGAGCGAGCCTCTAAACAACAGGCGCCTGCGGGCGCCTTTGTTTTTGGGTCATTGTTTTACCAGCAGCCACTGGCGTGGGCCGGGGGTGAAGTGGGGGATTTCGTCTGGCCGGGATTGATTGATTGCCTGGAAAATCTCCAGTCGCTTGCCTTTGCGAACGAAAATCCATGTGTCACTCAGGTCGTCCGTGCCCAGATACAAGGTGTCATTGCCTGCGCCTTGGCTGGCGCAATCACCGTCCAGGCATAACTCGTATCGATCGGTTCCCGGTAACCCTGAAACATGGCCATCTTCCGTAAACTCGACCCGCTGGCCTGCTCCGTGACTGTCGATGATTTTCCACTGCCCGCCCATATAGGCAGCGTTCAAGGCGCTCCGGAAGGTATCAACCCGCCCTGTTTTCGTTTTGGAGGTCTTGCCGGGGCGACTGAACACCTGCTGGGGGACGTACTCCTTGGCCAGTTGAGTCAGTCGCTTGCCATCCAGGCGCAGCTCGTCAGTGCCGTAGCCGTTGTAGTCGACGGTCCAGGCATTGGGTGACTTTTGCAGCAGTTGGCCTTCACCCCTCTCAAAGCCGCTGCTCACTTGCGCCTTGCCAGTGTGGGTGTTGATGTCCCATTCCAGATTCCGGCCATGAGTGTTTAAGGATTCACGTAAAGACTGGCCTTGGGCCGCTGCATCGATGGCCGCCTGATTGATCCAGATACCGCTGATATCTGTTTCTGCGGGCATAGAGGCGCAGCCGCCCAGCAGCAACAGGCTTAGGATAAGCAATTGGCGCATGATCAATCCTTGAGCGGGAGGCAAAGAATTCGACAGTGCAGGCTAAAGAAAAAGGAGCCCGTAGGCTCCTGTATTCTGTATCACTGTTTTTCCAGCAACCACTTGCGATCACCCGGGGTGAACTGCGGCATTTCATCCGCCTGTGCGGTGTTCACTGCCTGGAGGATTTCCAGTTCCTTGCCCTTGCGCGCAAAAATCCAGGTGTTGCCCTGACCATTCACCTGTAGCCACATGTTGTCATTGCCGCCGCTCATCGACGCGCAATCACCGGCCAGGCACAGGGCATAGCGATCCGCCCCCGGCAGGCCGGCAACCTGGCCGTCAGCCTGGAATTGCACGGTATTGCCTTCACCGGGGCCGCTGACGATTTTCCAGCTGCCGCCCATGTAGGCTGAATACAGTGCGCGTTCGAAACTGGCACCCATCGGTGCGCCGTCCGGCACCGTAACCTGCGCACGGTCGAATACTTGCTCCGGCTCATTGTCGCTGGCGACCTGGCTCAGTTGCTTGCCGTCACGCTTCAGCTCACTACCCGAGCTGCCATAAAAGTCGACTTTCCAGGCGCCGGACTCTTCGCCCAGCAGCTTGCCGTCGACATTTTCAAAACCGTTGGTGTAGCGGGCCTGACCGGCCTTGGTGTTGACGTCCCATTCCAGGTTCGGGCCATAGGCCTGGAGCGCTTCGCGCAGGGGGCCGCCTTTGGCTGCCGCATCGATCGCCACTTGGTTGATCCAGGTGCCGCTGATGTCACGGTCGGCAGGGTTGCTGGCACAACCGCCCAAGAGTAGGGCGACCAGCGAGAGAGCTAGCGCTTGGCGCATGGTGGAATCCTTTCAAAGCAAGATCGGCGCAGCCTTTAGAGGGCTGCGCCGGACACATTACTCGATGACCAGAATGGCATCCATCTCAACCTGCGAACCCTTCGGCAGGGCTGCTACGCCGATGGCGGCGCGGGCAGGGTAAGGCTGGTCAAAGTACTTGCCCATGATCTCGTTGACCTTGGCGAAATGGCTCAGGTCGGTGAGGAAGATGTTCAGTTTGACGATGTCCTTGAACGAACCGCCAGCGGCTTCAGCCACGGCTTTGAGGTTCTCGAACACCTGGACGGTCTGGGCTTCGAAGCCTTCAACCAGTTCCATGGTTTTTGGGTCCAGAGGAATCTGGCCCGACATGTAAACGGTGTTGCCAGCCTTGATCGCCTGGGAATAAGTACCGATGGCGGCCGGGGCCTTGTCGCTGTTGATAACGGTCTTGGTCATGTATGACTCCTTGTGAAGGGTGGGCTACGCGCGCATGCGGGTGATGCGGATGACCCCGGTCAGGGCGCGCAGTTTCTTGATCACGCGGGCCAGGTGTACGCGGTCGTGCACACTGACCACCAGTTGGACCACGCTGATACGACCGTCGCGTTCGTCCATGCTGATTTTTTCGATATTGCCGTCGGCCGCGTTGACGCTGCTGGCCAGCAGGGCGATCAGGCCGCGCTGGTGTTCCAGTTCGACGCGCAGCTCGACATTGAATTCGCCGGTGACATCCTTGGCCCACGAGAGCTGGATGCATTTTTCCGGGTTGTGACGGATTTCGCTGATGTTGCGGCAGTTGTCCAGGTGCACCACCATGCCTTTGCCCGCGGACAGATGGCCGACAATCGGGTCTCCCGGGATCGGCGTGCAGCACTTGGCGTAACTGAGTACCAGGCCTTCGGTGCCACGAATCGCCAGCGGGCCTTCCGGGCTCGGCAATTGCTCGCCTTCGCCGAGCAGGCGGCGGGCGACCACGTAAGCCATGCGATTGCCCAGGCCGATGTCCTCGAGCAGGTCTTCGATCAGTTCGAGGCGGTATTCGTGGAGCATCAACTGCACGCGCTCGGCCGGGACTTTTTCCAGGGAGCTGTCGAAACCGTTGAGCACCTTGTTCAGCAGGCGTTCGCCGAGGCTGATGGACTCGGAACGGCGCTGAAGTTTCAGCGCATGGCGGATGTGCGTCCGCGCCTTGCCGGTGACCACGAAGTTGAGCCAGGCCGGGTTCGGCCGCGCGCCGGGGGCGCTGACGATCTCGACCGTGGAGCCGCTTTGCAGCGGTTCGGACAGCGGTGCGAGACGACGATTGATCCGACAGGCAATGCAGCTGTTGCCCACGTCGGTGTGCACCGCGTAAGCGAAGTCGACCGCCGTGGAGCCTTTGGGTAGCTCCATGATCCGGCCTTTGGGCGTGAACACGTAGACCTCGTCCGGGAACAGGTCGATCTTCACGCTCTCGATGAATTCCAGCGAGTTGCCGGCCCGTTGCTGCATTTCCAGCACGCCTTTGACCCACTGACGGGCGCGGGCGTGAGTGCCTTTGGGCTGCTCGTCGCCGCTGGATTTGTACAGCCAATGGGCGGCAATGCCATTGTTGGCCATCTCTTCCATTTCACGGGTGCGGATCTGGATTTCGATCGGTACACCGTGCATGCCGAACAGCGTGGTGTGCAGCGACTGGTAGCCGTTGGCCTTGGGGATCGCGATGTAATCCTTGAAGCGCCCCGGCAACGGTTTGTACAAATTATGTACAGCGCCTAGCACGCGGTAGCAGGTATCGACCTTGTCGACGATGATCCGGAACGCGTAGACGTCCATGATCTCGTTGAAGGCCCGACGCTTGCCGCGCATTTTCTTGTAGATGCCGTAGAGGTGTTTCTGTCGACCGCTGACCTCGCCCTGGATGCCATCGATGGCCAGGCAGTGGCTGAGGGACTCTTCGATCTTGTTGACGATTTCCTTGCGGTTGCCCCGGGCGCGTTTGACCGCCTGGTTGATCCGCGCGGAGCGCATCGGGTGCATGGCCTTGAAGCCGAGGTCTTCGAACTCTATGCGAATGGCGTGCATGCCCAGCCGGTTGGCGATGGGCGCATAGATTTCCAGGGTTTCCTTGGCGATCCGCCGGCGCTTTTCGCCGGACAATACTTCCAGGGTGCGCATGTTGTGCAGGCGGTCGGCCAGCTTGACCAGGATCACGCGAATATCGCGCGCCATGGCCATGGCCATTTTCTGGAAGTTTTCGGCCTGGGCTTCGGCTTTGGTCTCGAAGTTCATCTGGGTCAGTTTGCTGACCCCGTCGACCAGTTCGGCCACGGTTTCGCCGAACTGCGCTTGCAGCGCTTCCTTGGCAATACCGGTGTCTTCGATCACGTCATGCAGCATGGCCGCCATCAGGCTTTGATGGTCCATATGCATGTCGGCAAGAATATTCGCCACTGCAAGAGGATGCGTGACGTACGCCTCACCGCTGCGGCGGCGTTGACCGTCGTGGGCTTGTTCGGCGTAGAAGTACGCTCGGCGGACCAGGTTGACCTGGTCCTTGCCGAGGTAGGTCGATAAGCGATCGGCGAGGGCGTCTATGCTCGGCATGATAATTCCTGCCGTTCGTTGTGACCCCGCGCCGTGCTACGTCGACCAGGCATGGCCTTATACTGCCTCGTTGGACTCGTCCTCGAACGCTGCGAACAGCGGTTCGTCTTCGACGATTTCAGCGTTGGCGATGAACTCGTAGCTCATCAGGCCTTCAGCGATTTCACGCAGCGCTACAACAGTAGGCTTGTCGTTTTCCCACTGAACCAGGGGCTCTTTGCCGCCGGTGGCCAGTTGACGGGCACGCTTGGTAGAGAGCATGACCAGCTCAAAGCGGTTTTCCACGTGTTCTAGGCAGTCTTCAACGGTTACGCGGGCCATGGTATTCCTCGGAGCGAATGCAATATGCGCGCTGCCCGGTTGGGCGAGCGGACTCAACAGTTTAAAAAATCACCAGCGATTAGGGAAGCGCTGATTTTTTGATCAAGCCCTTCAATGCGCTATAAGTGCCAATGTAAAGCCCTTGCAGCGCTTTTGGAAAGGGCTGTTTAGTCGAGCAGTTCAGCCAATAATTTACCGTGACGCTGCTGCTGACGCTTTTGATGCAGCTGATTGGCGCGGAAAATCGCCTGCAAATCCCGCAGCGCGTGGGCGAAATCGTCGTTGATGATCAGGTAGTCGTAGTCGACGTAGTGGCTCATTTCGCTGACGGCTTCACGCATCCGGCCTTCGATGACCTCGTTGCTGTCCTGGCCGCGATTGTTCAGGCGTTGACGCAAGGCTTCCAGGGACGGCGGCAGAATGAAGATCGAGCGGGCCTGGGGCATCAACTTGCGCACTTGTTCTGCGCCCTGCCAGTCGATTTCCAGAATCAGATCGTGGCCTTCATCCAGGGTTTGCTGCAGGTGGCTTTGCGAGGTGCCATAGAGATTGCCGAACACTTCGGCGCGCTCGAGGAAATCCCCGTGCTCGATCATCTTCACGAACTCGCTGCGTTCGACGAAGTGATAGTTCACGCCGTTCACTTCACCGGGGCGCATGGCGCGGGTGGTGTGGGAGACCGAGACACGGATCTCCTGATCAGCGTCGGTCAGGGCCTTGACCAGACTGCTCTTGCCCGCGCCCGAAGGGGCGGAAATGATGTACAGGGTGCCGGTGCTGTGGGTCATGTCGGGTTTGCCTTACTCAATATTCTGCACTTGTTCGCGCATCTGCTCGATCAACACTTTGAGGTTGACCGCCGCTTGGGTGCTGCGCGGGTCGAAGGCTTTGGAGCCCAGTGTGTTGGCTTCGCGGTTGAGTTCCTGCATCAGGAAGTCCAGGCGCCGACCGGCAGCGCCGCCGGACTTGAGCACCCGGCGAACTTCGATGATGTGAGTGCTCAGGCGATCCAGTTCTTCGGCGACGTCGCTCTTTTGCGCGAGCATGACCATTTCCTGTTCCAGTCGCTGCGGGTCGAGGTCGGCCTTCATGTCGGTGAAGCGGTCGAGAACTTTCTGGCGTTGGGTGGCCAGCATCTGCGGGACCAGCTCACGCAGGATCACCACATCCCCTTCAATTGAGGTCAGGCGCTCGTCGATCAATCGCGCGAGCTCAGTGCCTTCGCGCTCGCGACCGGCCTTGAGTTCTTTCAGGCCCTGATGGAACAGCGCCAGGGCTTCGGCATTCAGCGCTTGCGGGTCGGCGGCATCAGCCACCAGTACGCCGGGCCAGGCCAGGACTTCCAGCGGGTTCAGTGCGGCCGGGTTCTTGATCAGGCTGGCGACTGTTTCGGCGGCAGCGACCAGTTGAGCAGCGCGCTCACGGTCCACTTGCAGCGGTTTGCCGGTGCTTTCTTCGGTAAAGCGCAGGGTGCATTCGAGCTTGCCCCGGGACAGTCCCTGGCGCAGGGCTTCGCGGACCGCGCCTTCGAGGTCGCGGAAAGACTCCGGCAAACGCAGGTGGGGTTCCAGGTAGCGGCTGTTGACCGAGCGCAATTCCCAGCTCAGGGTGCCCTGGACACCGGCTTTCTCGACGCGGGCGAAGGCGGTCATGCTGTGCACCATGGAGGTACCTCGCAATGCAGGTCGGCGCGTAACCCATGGTTTGGCGGACCCGCTATCTGTGAATTAAAGCCGACAGGCAGCAAAGGCGCAGGATTGTAGCGCAGTGGGGCGGATGCGCCCAAACACACGCTGTGACAAAGAGCTGCACGCCGTCGGCTAAGCTCTATTCAGAGGCTTCAATCGTCGGGCGATTTTTTTAGAAGTGCCCACTCGCGGCCCACGGCTCTATAATGCTCGGCAGTTTTCCGTCCTCCGTACAGGTAATCCCTATGAAACGTCCAAGTGGTCGCGCTGCCGATCAGCTCCGCTCGATCCGCATTACCCGCAACTACACCAAACACGCCGAGGGATCTGTACTGGTCGAGTTCGGTGATACCAAAGTCATCTGCACCGTCAGTGTCGAGAATGGCGTGCCGCGTTTCCTCAAAGGTCAGGGCCAGGGTTGGTTGACCGCCGAATACGGCATGTTGCCCCGCGCCACCGGCGAGCGTAACCAGCGTGAAGCGAGCCGCGGCAAGCAAGGCGGTCGTACTCTGGAAATCCAGCGTTTGATCGGCCGTTCCCTGCGCGCTGCGCTGGACATGACCAAGCTGGGCGACGTCACCCTGTACGTCGACTGCGACGTGATCCAGGCTGACGGTGGCACCCGCACCGCGTCCATTACCGGTGCGATGGTTGCATTGATCGACGCCTTGAAAGTGATCAAGAAGCGTGGCGGCCTCAAAGGTGGCGACCCGCTCAAGCAAATGATCGCTGCCGTTTCGGTGGGCATGTACCAGGGCGAGCCTGTGCTTGACCTCGACTACCTGGAAGATTCGGCTGCCGAGACTGACCTCAACGTGGTGATGACCAGCACTGGCGGCTTCATCGAAGTGCAGGGCACTGCCGAAGGCGCGCCGTTCCAGCCGGAAGAGTTGAACGCGATGCTGGCGCTGGCGAAGAAAGGCATGATCGAGATTTTCGAACTGCAGAAGGCTGCACTGGCCGACTGATCGGACCTGCTCCACGCAAGGAGGACGCCATGAGTGACGAGCAACTGCCGCTACCCACACCGAGCCGAGAGGTTCGTCAGTGGGCGATGTTTTGTCACCTGTCCGCCTTGCTGGGGATCTGGCTGCCGTTCGGTACGCTGATCGGGCCGCTGATTCTCTGGCAGATGAAACGCGAGTCAGACCCGTTCATCGACGCGCAAGGCAAGGAGGCGCTGAACTTTCAGATCACCGTCGCCATTGCTTCGGCCATCTGCTTCCTGCTGATGGTGGTGATCGTCGGGTTCTTTCTGTTTGGTCTGGTCGCGATTGGTGCGCTGGTGCTGACGATCATTGCTGGCGTGAAGGCCAATGAAGGGTTCCCTTACCGGTATCCGTTCACCTGGCGCCTGATCAAATAGGCCGAGACGCGGTCCCCTGTGGGAACGGGCTTGCTCGCGAAGAGGCCATAACATTCAACATCATCGTTGACTGTCAGACCGCTTTCGCGAGCAAGCCCGCTCCCACGTTGAGTAATCATTGCCCACAAAAAAGCCGACAGCGATGTCGGCTTTTTTGCATCTGCGATAAGACGCTTAGATTGTCAGCGTCCAGTCGTAGTCCACGATCAGCGGTGCGTGCTGAGAGAACCGTGGCTGACGTGGCAGGCGTGCGCTGCGTACGAAGCGGCGCAGGCCAGGGGTCAGCAACTGGTAATCGAAACGCCAGCCCAGGTTGAGCATCTCGGCCTGTTCGTTGTCCGGCCACCAGCTGTACTGGTCGCCTTCACGGCTGACTTCGCGCAGGGCATCGACATAACCCATGTTGCCGACAATCTCGTCCATCCAGGCGCGCTCAGGTGCCAGGAAGCCCGGGGATTGCTGGCTGTCGCGCCAGTTCTTGATATCCAGCTTCTGTTGCGCCACGTACAGCGAGCCACAATAAATGTACTCGCGACGTTTGCGCCGCTGTTTATCCAGATAACGGGCGAAGTCGTCCATTAGCTTGAACTTCTGGTTCAAATCTTCATCGCCGTTCTGCCCCGAAGGGAGCAGCAAGGTCGCGATGCTGACCTTGTCGAAATCGGCTTGCAGGTAACGCCCGTAGCGGTCGGCTGTCTCGAAGCCGAGACCGCTGATGACTGCCTTCGGTTGCAACCGCGAGTACAAAGCCACGCCACCTTGGGCGGGAACTTCAGCTTCGCAGGCATAAAGGAAGTAGCCATCCA
The DNA here is from genome assembly GCF_000282495.1 of Pseudomonas sp. GM79. Classification (GTDB taxonomy): domain Bacteria; phylum Pseudomonadota; class Gammaproteobacteria; order Pseudomonadales; family Pseudomonadaceae; genus Aquipseudomonas. Next base: position 37,363 of record NZ_AKJE01000076.1, on the reverse strand, counting down.
GTTGGAAGGCTGGATCGTCCAGTTCAAAGGCGGAGGCGCGGGTGTCCTGCAGGCAGATGACGTCGGCATTCTGTGCTTGCAGCCAACTGAGCAAACCACGCTCGACTGCAGCCTGAATCCCATTGACGTTCACACTGATGATCCGCATAAGTGGCCCCAAAAATCGCGTGCGGGTATGATACACGGCGTCTACCTAATTAGCTAAATCCGTGGTATTTGGGGTTTTTTTCATGCAAGCGTATCAGCGCGACTTCATTCGTTTTGCCATTGATCGTGGCGTTTTGCGCTTCGGTGAGTTCACCCTGAAGTCTGGGCGCACCAGTCCTTACTTCTTCAATGCCGGCCTGTTCAACTCGGGTTCTGCCCTGGCGCAGCTGGGTCGTTTCTATGCGGCAGCCATCGCCGAGAGCGGTATTTCGTTCGACGTGCTGTTTGGCCCGGCCTACAAAGGCATCCCGTTGGCGGCGACTACTGCCGTGGCGCTGGCGGAACATCATGGGCGTGATCTGCCATGGTGCTTCAACCGCAAGGAAGCCAAGGCCCACGGCGAAGGCGGCAGCCTGGTCGGCGCGCCATTGACCGGCGACGTGCTGATCATCGACGACGTGATCACCGCAGGCACCGCCATCCGTGAAGTGATGCAGATCATCGCTTCCCAGGACGGCGCCAAAGCCGCGGGCGTGTTGATCGCCCTGAACCGTCAGGAGCGTGGCAACGGCGAATTGTCGGCCATCCAGGAAGTGGAGCGTGACTTCGGCATCCCGGTGATCAGCATTGTTTCGCTGAATCAGGTGCTCGAGTTCCTGGCGGATGACCCGCAGCTCAAGCAACACCTGCCGGCGGTTGAAGCCTACCGCGCACAATTCGGCGTCTAACCGCATCCCCTGTGGGCGCGGGCTTGTGTGGCGAGGGAGCTTGCTCCCGCTGGGCTGCGTAGCAGACCCAAGGATTTTGTGAGTGCTGCGCACTCAAGCGGGAGCAAGCTCCCTCGCCACAAAAGGTGGATTGTCACAGGGATTGCAGGCAAAAAAAGACCCCGCTCAGCCAGGCTGAGCGGGGTCTTTTGGTTTGTGTGGCTTAGTGACGCTTGCGATTACTGATCAGCGTACCCACACCCGTATCGGTGAAGATTTCCAGCAGAATCGCGTTTGGCACCCGGCCATCGATGATCAACGAGCTGCCCACACCGCCTTGTACCGCTTCCAGCGCGCAACGAATCTTCGGCAGCATGCCGCCGTAGATAGTGCCGTCGGCGATCAGGTCGTCGACCTGTTGAGTCGTCAGGCCGGTCAGAACCGTGCCCGACTTGTCCATCAGGCCGGCAATGTTGGTCAGCAGCATCAGCTTTTCAGCCTTCAGCGCTTCGGCGACTTTACCGGCCACCAGATCGGCGTTGATGTTGTACGACTCGCCGTTGGCGCCGACGCCAATTGGCGCGATCACCGGGATGAAGTCGCCTTTGACCAGCAGGTTCAACAGGTCGGTGTTGATCCCGACTACTTCGCCGACGTGGCCGATGTCGATGATTTCCGGCTGGGTCATTTCCGGCGTCTGACGGGTGACGGTGAGCTTTTTCGCGCGAATCAGCTCGGCATCTTTGCCGGTCAGGCCGATGGCGCTGCCGCCATGACGGTTGATCAGGTTGACGATGTCTTTGTTGACCTGGCCACCGAGGACCATTTCCACCACGTCCATGGTTTGCGCGTCAGTCACGCGCATGCCATCGATGAAGTGGCTCTCGATCGACAGACGCTTGAGCAGGTCGCCGATTTGCGGGCCGCCACCGTGAACCACCACCGGATTGATGCCGACGGCTTTCATCAGCACGATGTCGCGGGCGAAGCCGGTTTTCAGCTCCTCGCTTTCCATCGCGTTGCCGCCGTATTTGATCACCAGCGTCTTGCCGACATAGCGGCGAATGTAAGGCAGCGCTTCGGACAGGACCTTGGCGGTGTTGGCGGCGGCTTCGCGTTCGAGGGTCATTCAGGGCTCCGGGTGCTTCGTTAAATCAAAACGGTAATTGGAGATCAGGTGCAACGCGTTTCAGCTGGACGTGGAACACATCCTTGATGCGCTGCAATTCAGCCTCGTCATCGGCCTCGAAGCGCAGCACCAGCACCGGTGTGGTGTTGGAGGCGCGAACCAGGCCCCAGCCTTTGGCATAGTCGACTCGCACGCCGTCAATGGTGGTCAGGTCGGCGCCTTCGCCCCATTGCGCATCGTGCAGTGCATCAATGATGCTGAATTTGCTCTCTTCGGTCACATGGATATTGATCTCTGGCGTAGAAATATCGTTCGGGAAGGTCGCGAACAACTCTTCCGCGGTGGATTTTTCCTTGCTGAGGATCTCCAGCAGCCGTGCGGCGGCGTAAATGCCATCGTCGAAACCGAACCAGCGCTCCTTGAAAAAGATATGCCCGCTCATTTCGCCGGCCAACAGGGCGCCGGATTGTTTCATTTTCTTTTTGATCAACGAGTGACCGGTCTTCCACATCAGCGGACGACCGCCGTATTCCTTGATCAGCGGAATCAGGCGGCGGGTGCATTTGACGTCGAAGATGATTTCCGCGTCCGGATTGCGCGCCACGACGTCGCGGGCGAACAGCATCAACAGGCGATCAGGGAAGACGATGCTGCCGGTGTTGGTGACAACGCCCACACGGTCGCCGTCGCCGTCGAAAGCCAGGCCCAGGTCAGCGTTGGTTTCCTTGACCTTGGCAATCAGGTCCACGAGGTTTTCAGGCTTGCCCGGGTCCGGGTGGTGGTTCGGGAAGTTGCCATCGACTTCGCAGAACAGCGGGATGACTTCGCAGTTCAGGGCTTCGATCAGCTGCGGGGCGATCACGCCGGCCGCGCCGTTGCCGCAATCGACCACCACTTTCAGGCGGCGGGCCAGTTTGATGTCCTGGACGATTTCGGTGTTGTAGCGGTCGAGGATCTCGACCTGGGTGATGCTGCCCTTGCCGCTGCTCAGGTTGTTGGTCTTGAGGCGGTCGTGCAGGGCCTGGATCTGTTCGTTGGCCAAGGTGTCGCCAGCGATGACGATCTTGAAGCCGTTGTAATTCGACGGGTTGTGGCTGCCGGTGAGCATCACGCCGGATTTGCCGGCCAGTACGTTGGCGGCGTAGTACAGCGCAGGCGTTGGCACCAGGCCGACGTCGCTGACGTGGCAACCGCTGTCGGCGAGACCTTTGATCAGTTGTTCGACCAGTTCCGGACCGGACAGGCGACCGTCACGGCCGACGGATACGTTGGGTTCGTTCTGGGCCAGGCTCTGGGAGCCGATGGCGCGACCAAGCCAATAAGCTGTTTCAGCGTTCAAGAATTCCGGGACGGTGCCACGAATGTCGTAGGCGCGGAAGATGCTGTCGGGGAACTTGGGTGCGACTTGGGCTGGGGTGCTCATCTGTAGGAATGCTCCATCTCGAAAGTGGCTGGACCCGCCAGCGAAAAACTCGTTGGCAGGCTCAAACTGAAGGGTATGACGGCGTTTTCCACTGAGAGTTCGTGGTGTGAAAAGGCCATGCCGTCAGCATCGGCGAGCAATTGGCCGTTCAATGCCTTGATTTTCAGTGGTAAACCTTCCAGATGACGACTGTGCAATTTGTGGTGAGAGAGCTTGCTCCTGCCTCCCCTGTAGGAGCTGCCGAAGGCTGCGATCTTTTGATCTTGATCTTGATCTTAAAAAGCAAAATCAAAAGATCGCAGCCTTCGGCAGCTCCTACAGGGAGGGCATCTATCGGATCAGTGGCTGCCCGAGTGGCCAAACCCGCCGGTGCCGCGCTGGGTTTCGACGAACTCTTCGACCATTTCAAAATGCGCCTGGACTACCGGCACCAGCACCAATTGGGCCAGGCGTTCGCCTACCACCATGTTGAAATCGGTCTGGCCACGGTTCCAGCACGACACCATCAGCGGGCCCTGGTAATCGGAGTCGATCAGGCCGACCAGATTGCCCAGCACGATGCCGTGCTTATGGCCCAGGCCCGAGCGCGGCAGAATCAACGCCGCCAGGCCCGGATCGCCGATGTACACCGACAGGCCGGTAGGGATCAGCAGGGTTTCACCCGGCTTGATGACGGTGTCTTTTTCCAGCATGGCGCGCAGGTCGAGGCCGGCGGAGCCTGGCGTGGCGTACTGCGGCAGCGGAAATTCGGTACCGATGCGGGGGTCGAGGATCTTGGCTTGCAAAGCGTGCATGTAAATTAAACCTGGTTCAGACGTTCGGCGATAAAAGTGATCAGCTGGCGAGCAATTTTGCTCTTGCTGGTCTGGGCGAAGAGTGTGGCGTGCAGCTCACGGTCGATCACGCTGCAGGCGTTTTCTTCGCTGTTGAAGCCAATACTCGGGTTCGCGACGTCATTGGCGACGATCAGATCGAGGTTCTTGTCTTTCAACTTGCGTGCAGCGTAATCGAGCAAGTGTTCGGTTTCGGCGGCGAAACCGACACTGAACGGACGGTCGGGACGGGTGGCGATGGTGGCCAGGATGTCTGGGTTGCGCACCATCTGTAGCAACAAGCCGTCGCCGTTCGTAGGGTCTTTCTTGAGTTTCTGTGGGGCGACGACTTCCGGACGGTAGTCCGCGACCGCAGCAGAGGCGATGAACAGGTCGCAAGGGATCGCCGCTTCGCAGGCGGCGAGCATGTCGCGGGCACTGACCACGTCGATACGCGTGACGCGATCCGGGGTCGGCAGGTGCACGGGACCTGTGATCAGGGTTACGCGGGCGCCGGCTTCTACCGCGGCTTCGGCCAGGGCGAAGCCCATTTTCCCGGAGCTGTGGTTGGTGATGTAGCGCACCGGGTCGATGTTTTCCTGGGTCGGGCCGGCGGTGATAAGCACATGTTTACCGGTCAGCGCCTGGCGCTGGAAGCAGTCTGCCGCGCACTGGGCGAGGTCGGTGGCTTCGAGCATGCGGCCCATGCCGACGTCGCCGCAGGCCTGGCTGCCGGAGGCCGGGCCGAAGACCTTGAGGTCACGGCTTTCGAGGGTGTGCATGTTGGCCTGGGTCGCCGGGTCGCGCCACATGGCCTGGTTCATCGCTGGCGCCACCGCGACCACCGCGTCGGTGGCCAGCACCAGCGTGGTCAGCAGGTCGTCGGCGATGCCTTGGGCCAGGCGGGCGATCAGGTCCGCGGTGGCGGGGGCGATCAGCACCAGGTCGGCCCATTTGGCCAGCTCGATGTGGCCCATCGCGGCTTCGGCCGCAGGGTCTAGCAAATCGAGATGGACCGGATGCCCGGACAAGGCCTGCATGGTCAGCGGGGTAATGAATTCGCTGCCGCCGCGGGTCATGACCACGCGCACTTCGGCGCCCTGGTCGATCAGGCGGCGAACCAGCTCGGCGCTCTTGTAGGCAGCAATACCGCCGCCGACGCCCAGAACGATGCGTTTCCGATACAGCCGCTGCATAGGTCTGCCTTTCATTTCGTTGATGACTGCATGGCGATACCCCCTCCCCAGGAGTGAAATCGCCCGCAAAAAAGATGGGCTACGATATCACAGCGACCGCTACGGAACAGCGGCGCCCACAGACATGGAGGTGTTATGAGCATTCGCGATTGGCCGGCGGCCGAGCGGCCGCGGGAGAGGTTACTGGAGTTAGGCTCGGGGAGTCTTTCGGACGCCGAACTGCTGGCGATTTTTTTGCGTACCGGCGTATCCGGCAAAAGTGCGGTAGATCTGGCGCGACATTTGTTGACTCAGTTTGGCGGCCTGCGTTCGCTACTGGAGGCTGATCAAAAAACATTCAGCAAACAATTAGGGCTCGGCCCTGCGAAATTCGCTCAGTTGCAGGCAGTTCAGGAAATGGGCAGACGGCATTTGGCTGAACGCTCGCGCTATAAGTCGGCGTTGGAAAATCCGCAGGCTGTGCGTGATTATCTGAAGTCGATGCTCCGCCATGAGCCCCACGAGGTGTTTGGCTGCCTGTTTCTGGATTCCAAGCACCGGGTATTGGCGTTCGAAGCGCTGTTTCGCGGCTCCATCGACAACACCAGCGTCTATCCACGGCAGGTGGTCAAGCGCGCTCTGGCCCATAACGCCGCAGCGCTGATCCTGTGCCACAACCATCCGTCGGGTAACTCCGACCCCAGTCAGGCAGACCGAATGCTGACCAAGCGTCTGCAAGAGGCGCTGGACCTGATCGATGTGCGGGTACTCGATCATTTCATCGTCGGTGACGGCGATCCGCTGTCCATGGCCGAGTACGGGTGGATGTGAGGGAGGCAGCGGCAAGCTTCAAGTTTCAAGCGGCAAGCTGGAGCGAGTGCGCGGAATGCTTGAGCTTGCCGCTTGTAGCTTATGGCTTGAAGCTGATTTTTGAGTAGTCCTGCCGGCCAAACGGACTGACCTGATAGCCCTGCACATCCTTACGTGTCAGCGCGAAGGCCGTCGGGTGCACCAGTGGCAGCCACAACGCCTGTTGCTGGATCAGCGCCTGGGCCTGTTCGTAAAGCTTGGTGCGCACACCTTGCTCGCCGGTGGTCTTGCCGGCGCTGATCAGCTTGTCCAGGTCCTGGTTGCAGTAGCGGGCGAAGTTGGTGCCGGATTTGACCCCCGCGCAGGAAAACTGCGGCGTGAGGAAGTTATCCGGGTCGCCGTTGTCGCCAGCCCAGCCCATGAACAGTAGATCGTGCTCGCCGGCCTTGGCGCGGCGAATCAGTTCGCCCCATTCGATCACTCGAATCTCGGCCTGGATGCCGATTTCCGCCAGATCGGACTGTAGCAATTGCGCCCCGAGGCTCGGATTGGGGTTCAGCAGGCTGCCGGAAGGGCGGGTCCAGATGGTGGTCTGGAAACCATTCTTGAGCCCGGCCTTGGCCATCAGCGCACGGGCCTTTTCGACGTCATGCGAGTAGCCCGGCAAGCCTTTGGCGTAGCTCCAGGTGTTGGGCGGATATGGGCCGTTGGCGGGTTCGGCGGTGTCTTCGAACACGGCTTTGACATAGTTGGCCTTGTCGAAGGCGAGATTGATCGCCTGGCGCACTTCAGGTTTATCCAGCGGCGGATGCTGGCTGTTGATGCCGACGAATGCGGTCATGAAGGCGTCAGTCTTTTCGACTTTCAGGGTTGGTTCTTTCAGCGCGGCCCGTACGTCCAGAGGTTTGGGTGACAGGGCGATCTGGCACTCGTTGCGGCGCAATTTCTGCAAGCGCACGTTGGCATCCGGGGTGATGGCAAAGATCAGCGGGTCCACCGACGGCTTGCCACGAAAGTAATCCGGGTTGGCTTTGTAGCGAATCGAGGCGTCTTTCTGGAAACGTGTGAAGATGAACGGGCCGCTGCCGATCGGCTGGCTGTTGAGCTTTTCCGGAGTGCTGGCCTTCATGAGTTGGTCGGCGTATTCGGCCGAATAGATCGAGGCGAAACCCATGCTCAGGGTGGGCAGGAAAGTCGAGTCCGGGTGGTCGAGGGTGAAGCGGATGGTAAGCGGGTCCAATGCGTCGATCTTCTTGATCAGCGCGGGTAACTGCATCGACTGGGCGTGCGGGAAACCGCTTTGGGCGACTTTGTGCCACGGGTTCGCCGGGTCGAGCATGCGGTCGAAGCTGAACTTCACGTCTTCAGCGGTCAGGTCACGCGTCGGGCTGAAGTATTCGGTGCGATGAAATTTCACCTGCGGGTGCAATTTGAAGACGTAGGTCAGGCCATCGGGCGTGACTTCCCAGCTTTCCGCCAGGCTGGCGACCACTTTGCCGCTGGCCGTGTCGAAGTCCACGAGGCGGTCCATCAGCACATCGGCCGAGGCGTTGGTGGTGGTCAGCGAGTTGTATTGCACTACATCGAACCCCTCCGGGCTGGCTTCAGTGCAGACGCTCAGGGCGGCGGCCATAGCCTGTGGGCTCAGTAGAAGCGGGGCGAGCAGCAGCGGTAGGGCAGCGAGGCGCATGGTCGGATTCCTTTACAGATCGAAGGCCCATCTGCAAGTGCAGTCTGGAAAAGTCTTACCCTAGTGGGCTCTTTTGCAAATGACTATCCCCTTTTTCATTTTAAGGGGACTATGTGCGCTTGTTTCGGTGATGCGGACCGAGGAAAACCCGGAATCGATCGGTTGGCCGATTCTCTGCGACGAGCGGTCTTAATCGGCGACAGCCTTTATCCAAGGCGCCCGGTGGCCGAAAAATGGGGAATTTATTAAGTCCGCGCACACGGAATGTTGTTGCTCTCCAGTCTTTCTGGTATAAAGCAGCGCTCTTTTCTAGGGGCCCGGTTCCTTCACTGTAGGTGTAGCCGGTAAGACCTCTAAAGAAACGCGGCGCCTGGCGCCAAATGACTGAGAGATTAAGCGGCCAACCCATGCCGGGTTGGGCATGTGGTTTTAGAGGGCTGAGGCATGTCGAGAGTATGTCAAGTTACCGGTAAGGGTCCGGTGACTGGGAATAACATTTCCCACGCAAACAACAAAACCCGTCGTCGTTTCCTGCCGAACCTGCAGCATCACCGCTTCTGGGTTGAAGAAGAGAAACGTTTCGTGCGTCTGCGCGTATCTGCCAAAGGCATGCGTATCATCGACAAGCGTGGCATCACTGTCGTGCTGGCCGAAATCCGCAAAGCCGGCAAGATCTAAGGGAGCTAATCATGCGTGAATTGATTCGTTTGATTTCGAGCGCCGGTACTGGTCACTTCTACACTACCGACAAGAACAAGCGCACTACTCCGGACAAAATCGAGATCAAGAAATTTGATCCGGTTGTTCGTAAGCACGTGATCTACAAAGAAGGCAAAATCAAGTAATTGATTTTTCCCTCTTACGAAAAAGGCCCGTATCGCGAGATACGGGCCTTTTTTGTGCCTGTCTATTTTGTATTGCCTGGACCGGCCCCTTCGCGAGCAAGCCCGCTCCCACATTGGATTTGTGAACGACGCAGATCAAATGTGGGAGCGGGCTTGCTCGCGAAGGGGGCGGCCGGGGCAGCACAACTCCTCAAGCCTTCTGTTCAAACACCACATAGATCTTGCGGCAAGGCTCCAGCACTTCCCAAGTCCCACGAAAGCCCGCCGGGATCACGAAGCGATCACCTACACGCAAGGTCTTGGCATTGCCATCGTCGTCGCGCAGCACTGAAACCCCCTGAAGGATTTCGCAGTATTCGTGTTCGGTGTAGTTCACTCGCCACTGGCCGACTTCGCCTTCCCAAACACCTGCACTCATCTGGCCGCACGGGCTGTTGTAATGGTTGTACACCGCTTGCTCGGGGTCGCCCTTGAGGACTTTTGCAGGGTCGGGCCGATAACGATCGGGCTGGGTGTTGGCCTGGCTGAAATCGACGATATCCTGAATGCTCATGCTGGTATTCCCCCGTGATTGCGCTGGAAAATTGAAAGTCTATGTTTATTAAAATGAACATCGCAAGGCCGTTTGCCAGCCTTGTGTCAAATATATTGAAACTTCACCGGCCGCTGGTTTAGGGTAATGGTTGCCTTGAGCCGAAAAGCAGGCTGGCCGGGCAGAATTCCTGACAGCGCCCGCATAGAACGCGGGGCACTCGTATTCAATAAGAGGAGGACACTCGAATGACCACCCTGACTCGTGCCGACTGGGAACAGCGGGCTCGCGATCTGAAGATCGAAGGCCGCGCCTACATCAATGGCGAATACACCGATGCCGTCTCCGGCGAGACCTTCGAGTGCATCAGCCCGGTCGATGGCCGTCTGCTGGGCAAGATTGCCAGCTGTGACGCCGCTGACGCCCAGCGTGCCGTGGACAACGCCCGCGCGACTTTCAATTCCGGCGCCTGGTCGCGCCTGGCGCCGACCAAACGCAAAGCCACCATGATTCGTTTTGCCGGCCTGCTCAAACAGCACGCCGAAGAGCTGGCCCTGCTCGAAACCCTGGACATGGGCAAGCCAATCAGCGATTCCCTGTACATCGACGTTCCCGGCGCGGCGCAAGCCCTGAGCTGGAGCGGTGAAGCCATCGACAAGATCTACGACGAAGTCGCTGCCACCCCGCACGATCAGCTGGGTCTGGTGACTCGCGAGCCGGTCGGCGTGGTCGGCGCAATCGTGCCGTGGAACTTCCCGTTGATGATGGCCTGCTGGAAGCTCGGCCCGGCGCTGTCCACCGGTAACTCGGTGATCCTCAAGCCTTCCGAAAAATCGCCGCTGACAGCGATCCGCATTGCGGCGCTGGCGGTTGAAGCCGGTATTCCGAAAGGTGTGCTGAACGTGCTGCCGGGCTACGGTCATACCGTCGGCAAGGCCCTGGCCCTGCACAACGACGTCGACACCCTGGTGTTCACCGGTTCGACCAAGATCGCCAAGCAACTGCTGATCTACTCCGGCGAATCGAACATGAAGCGCGTCTGGCTGGAAGCTGGCGGCAAGAGCCCGAACATCGTGTTCGCCGATGCGCCGGACCTGCAAGCCGCCGCTGAAGCCGCTGCCGGTGCCATCGCCTTCAACCAGGGCGAAGTCTGCACCGCCGGTTCGCGCCTGCTGGTCGAGCGTTCGATCAAGGACAAATTCCTGCCGCTGGTGATCGAGGCCCTGAAAACCTGGAAGCCGGGCAACCCGCTGGACCCGGCCACCAATGTCGGTGCGCTGGTGGACACCCAGCAGATGAACACTGTGCTGTCCTACATCGAGTCCGGTCGCACCGATGGCGCCAAACTGGTGGTGGGCGGCAAGCGCATTCTTCAGGAAACCGGTGGCACTTACGTTGAGCCGACGATTTTCGATGGCGTGAGTAACGCGATGAAAATTGCTCAGGAAGAAATCTTTGGTCCGGTGTTGTCGGTCATCACCTTCGACAGCGCTGAAGAAGCCATCCAGATCGCCAACGACACGCCTTACGGTCTGGCCGCTGCAGTCTGGACCGCCGACATCTCCAAGGCTCACCTGACCGCCAAGGCTTTGCGTGCCGGTAGCGTGTGGGTCAATCAGTACGACGGCGGCGACATGACCGCGCCGTTCGGTGGCTTCAAGCAGTCCGGCAACGGTCGCGACAAGTCGCTGCACGCGTTCGACAAGTACACCGAGCTGAAGGCGACCTGGATCAAGTTGTAAGTCAGTAAAGGAGCCCGAATGTAAATCGGGCTCCTGAACGACACAGATCCTCTGTGGGAGCGGGCTTGCTCGCGAAGGCGGTGTAACAGCCAACATCAATGTTGGATGTGATGGCCTCTTCGCGAACAAGCCTGCTCCCACAGTGTTTTGTGCTGTACATAAAATATCCACAGGAGTGTGGAACATGCGTTGGGCGACGTATTTCGCCGTTTTGGCGTCTGTCTTGAGTGTCGGCCTGGCCCTGGGTGTCAGCATGCCGTTGGTATCGCTGCGCCTGGAAGGCTGGGGTTACGGCTCGTTCGCGATCGGCGTGATGGCGGCGATGCCGGCCATTGGCGTACTGCTGGGGGCGAAAGTCTCCAGCCACCTCGCGGCCCGTCTTGGCACGGCCAATCTGATGCGCCTGTGCCTGTGGGCCGGGGCGGTGTCCATCGGGTTATTGGCAGTGTGGCCGAGCTATCCGGTCTGGTTGGTGTTGCGGTTGATGATCGGGGTGATCCTGACCCTCGTCTTTATCCTCGGTGAAAGCTGGATCAATCAACTGGTGGTCGAGCAATGGCGCGGTCGACTGGTGGCGCTGTACGGCAGCAGTTACGCGTTGAGTCAGCTGGCCGGGCCGTTATTGTTGGGTGCGTTGGGCACCGAGCACGATTATGGTTTCTGGGTTGGTGTCGGTTTGCTGATGACGTCACCGTTCCTGCTGTTGGGCCGCAGCGGCGCACCCACCAGCGAAGCTTGCAGCGTAACCCTCGGTGACTTGTTGACCTTTTGCCGCGGCTTGCCGGCGATTGCCTGGGCGGTGTCGCTGTTCGCGGCGTTCGAAGCGATGATCCTGACCTTGCTGCCGGTCTATTGCCTGCGCCAGGGCTTCACCACGGAAATCGCCTTGGCGATGGTCAGTACCGTGGTGGTGGGTGATGCCTTGCTGCAGTTGCCGATTGGCGCGCTGGCCGATCGCTTGTCACGGCGTACGTTGTTCACCGGCTGTGCGATGCTCTTGTTGCTGTCGAGCCTGGCGATTCCGTTGCTGATCGACACGTTAGTGATCTGGCCGTTGTGGGTATTGTTTGGTGCCAGTGCCGGCGGTTTGTTCACCTTGTCGCTGATCTTGATTGGCGAGCGCTATCGCGACGATGCCTTGGTGCGCGCCAATGCCCATATCGCACAGTTATGGGGAATTGGTTGCCTGATCGGGCCCTTGGCGGCCGGTGCCGGGAGCCAGTGGATCAGCGGGCATGCCTTGCCATTGCTAATGGCGGCGGGCGCGTTGGGGTTGGTGATTCTGGTGTCGCGGCAAGGGGCGTTTGGTGTGGCTGCCGAACCAGCCTGAGCGCTGCACAACCCTGTGGCGAGGGGGCTTGCCTGTGGCGAGGGAGCTTGCTCCCGTCGGGTCGCGCAGCGGCCCTGAATCATGCCCACCGCTTATTCAGATAGAACACGGATGCCGATTTGCGACTGCTGCGCAGCCGAACGGGAGCAAGCTCCCTCGCCACAATTCATCACCAGCCTTCTGACTACAGCATCCGCTCCAGGCCGACCATGCTGCTGAGCCATGAATTGAAACGCCGCCACCAACCCCCCGGTTCTTTGGTCAATGTGTGCGGCTTGCCGTCATCTTCGGTGACCCAGACGATTTGACCCTTTTCCAGCCGGGCCTGATAGCTCAGGGCAGGCGCCATACCCGCCAGTGCCAGTTCACGCACTAGTCCGGCGAGCTGCGGGTTGTCCACCAGTACCCCGACTTCGGTGTTCCACAGTACCGAGCGCGGGTCGAAATTGAACGAGCCGATGAAGGCTTTCTGTTGGTCGAAAATCATCGCCTTGCTGTGCAGGCTGGAGTCAGAACTACGGTAGGAGCTGCGGCCGCCGTGAAACAGGTTCGATCCGCTACCGCCGTTGTCTCCATTGTCGTCGGGCTGACGGCGTAACTCGAACAGCTGCACCCCATGCTCCAGCAAGGCTTTGCGATAAGGCGCGTAACCACCGTGCGTGGCCGGTACGTCGGTGGCTTCCAGTGAGTTGGTCAGCACACTGATCGATACGCCGGCATCGGCGCGACCGGTCAGGTAAACCAGCCCCGGTTGGCCGGGTACGAGGTAGGCCGAGACCATGATCAGCTCTTTGCTGACCCCATTGAGCTCGGGCGCCAACTGGGTGGTCAGCAGCAAATGGGGGTCAGGTTCGCCGTCGGACAGCACCTTGCTCGGTGCGTCCCACAATGCCTGGTTCCAGGCCCAGATCAGCTCCCGGCGCCAGACATCCAGGCGCGGGTGAGTGGTGTAGGCCATTAACTGCTGATAAAGCGCGTGGTTCTGTTTGCGCGTTTCCTCCAGGGATTCGTCCAGTCGGGTCCGGGTGTTTCTCAGATCCCTGGCTGTCGGCTTGGTCGAGAGAAACTGCTCGATCGGCTTGCTCAGGGCGCTGTTCCAGTACTGGTCGAAGCTGTGTCCCAACTGCTCTGCAACCGGGCCGACACTGAGCATGTCGATGTCGGTGAAATTCAGGTTGGGCTCGGCATCGAAATACTCGTCCCCCAAGTTACGCCCGCCAACGATAGCCGCGCTGTTGTCCGCCACCCACAGTTTGTTGTGCATGCGCCGGTGTTGCTGCGACAGGTTGAAGAACCGACCCATCGTTCGCGTAACGACGGTGCTGCGGCCCAGGTGCAGCGGGTTGAATACGCGGATCTGAATCTTCGGATGGGCGGCGAGGGTCGCGATGATCCGGTCCAGGCCATCGCTGGTGGTGTCGTCGAGCAGAATCCGCACCCGCACGCCGCGGTCGGCGGCCTTGAGCAGCTCGCTCACCAGTATTCGTGTGCTGATGCCGTCATGGACGATGTAGTACTGCAGATCGAGGCTGCTTTGGGCGTTGCGAATCAGCTCGGCGCGGGCGGTGAAGGCCTCGGCGCTATCGGAGAGCAAGCGAAAACCCGATTGGCCCTCATGGGGGGCAGCCTGTGCCTGGATCGACCGCCCGAACGCCGAGTTCGCCGCCGGTAGGGCCTGACTCGGTTCGCGGACGACATCAAGGCTGGTGCAACTGCCGAGCAACAAGGCGAGCAACAAAGCGAAGGGCCGGACCGGAATGAGTATCAAGGCAGGATTTCTCGCGTCGGGGTCAACGGAAGTATGGCACGGCATTGGGATCGCACACGTTTGAAGGGTGGCATGACTGTGATTGATCGGATCCGACGGTGAGAAACGAAAAGAGCCACAGGTTCTGCCGCCGATGCCCAATTGATATGGCGACTTCCCCTACATAAAAAACCTACAAGAAACGGAATGATCGCCGGGTATTCGACGTGTCGGAAGAAAGCCTGATTTCCCGCTGCATTCGACGCGTTGGTACTTTCATCCATTCACAGGTAAGTGTTTATGAAGAAGCTTGTTTTGATGGCCGCTTTAACAGCAGCCATCGCTCCATTAACCGTTCAAGCGGCAAGTGTCGACCTGAATATCAGCGGTACGGTCATTCCGACTTCCTGCATTCCTGCTTTCGCCGGTGGCAGTAACGTCGATCTGGGGCGGATCTTTTCCTCGACGTTGAGCGCGACAACACAAAACGATCTCCCGCCGCGAGACATCACGTTGAAGATCGCATGCGACGCACCCGCTGCGGTGGAGATTGCAGTCACGGACAATCGGGGCGGTACCAAAGTGCCGGGCCTCACGTTCAATGGCCGCTCCGGTGATCAACTTTACTATGGCCTCGGCAGCACGAATGGCGTCGGCATCGGCGGTTTCGGCCTACTGACCGGCCAGCCCCTGACCGATGGCAACCCGCAGACTTTCCTGGTGCGCTCTCCGGCCAATCCGGTATGGCGAGTTCCGGTCAGCGGCCTGATGTCCAACGCCCCGGTTTCGTATTCCTGGGGGCCTGGTGCAGCAGCCGGCCCGGCCGCCGCGCGTCTGCATGTCTTTCCGATGAAAGTGGCTGCGGCTATTCGCCCGACCTCCGAACTGCCCGCGACCACCGACGAGTTTCCCCTCGACGGTTCGGTGACGTTCGACGTGTTCTACCTCTGAGCCGACGCTGCATAACGGGCTGACGGTCATACCGCTATTGGCCGTTTCCTGGCGTGTTATCGGGCATCGACAGGCATTGCGTTCGCCGTGCTGGTCGATGCCCTCTGGAGAACTTCATGTGTCCCCCTAAATCTTTGCAGGCGCTCGGTGCCATTGCGGCCCTGTGCCTGTCATTTTTCAGTGCGCTGGCGATGGCGGCTGGCATGGTGCCGCAAACCCCTGTCGTAATAGTCGATGAGGCATTGGGCGAAGCGACCCTCAATGTCAAAAACTCCGACGAACAACCGGCATTGCTCCACAGCACGATCGAACACATCGCAGAGGATGACGAGCCGCTGTTGCTGCTGACTCCACCCGTGGCCCGGGTTGAGCCGGGGCAGAGCCAGCAGGTCAGGTTCATCTTGCGCAGCACTAAACCTCTGGAAACCGAACGCCTGAAACGGGTGGTGTTCGAGGGAATAAAGCCTCGTCAAGGCGCCGACGGTGCCCGGCTCAGCCTGGGCGTGCGGCAGAACATTCCGGTGATCCTGCGCCCGGCCAACTTGGCAGTGGACCGCGCGCCCTGGAAACATCTGCTCTGGAGCGTTGTTGGCGACCGGGTGCAAGTGAGCAATCCCGGCCCCTATGTAGTGCGGCTCGCCAAATCGGTGAGCTTGATCCCCAGTGGCGCGATGCTCGATCTCGGGCGCACCTACATTCTGCCCGGCGAAGTACTGACGCTCACCGCCGTGTCGACGTTGGGCACTCATGTGCGGATTTTTCCCGCGACTACTTATGGATTCGCCGTCGACAGCCATGATGCGCCGTTGAGCAGCCGATAATGAGTCGCCGCAAGCCTTGGTATGGCGGCTCACGTTGCTGGGTCGGCAGTCTGGTTCTGGTGATTGATGTGACAGGAAAAGCCTGGGGCGAAACGCCGATCGAATTCGATCGCGCGGTGCTTGAGGCCCGGGGCATCGACCCGAAAGTCGCCGAGCATTTTCGCGATTTACCCCGTTTTCAGGCCGGCCGTACGCGAGTCCTCTTGCAGGTCAATGGCTCGCCCATCGGGCAGGTGTTGGCCACCTTCGATGACGAAGGCCAGTTATGCCTTGATGCGAACCTGCTCGATTATGCCGGTATTGCTGCGCCGCCAGGTTTGCCCGACAGTGCTGACGACAAAGCGTGTTTACGGGCAACCGAGGGGATAGCCGCTGCGCAAGTGCGACTCTCTCCAGGCCAGCAACAAGTGGCGCTTCTGGTTCCCACTGATCTGTTGCTCGCGCAGCCTCGGCTACAGCGAAACTGGGCGTCAGGTGGTGTGGCGGGGGTGTTGAACTATGACGCGCTAGTGGTTTCCAGCTCAGGCGCGGACGCCTCCAGGCAGTATCGCAACCTGGGTACGGAACTGGGATTCAATGCCGGAGACTGGGTCGTGCGCAGTCGCCAGAATTACACCGCCTTCGAGGGGGTGGCGCGGTTTGAAACGTTGTACACCCAGGCATCGCGAACCTGGGAGCGTTATCAGGCCAATGTACAACTTGGCCAGCTCAATATGCGTTCGTCGCTGTTTGCCGGTGAGCCCTTTACCGGCATCCAGGTCCTGCCGGAAACAGCGTTCGCCTTGCGCAGTCAGGAAGGCCTCGGCGTCGGAACGGCGGTCGAAGGGATAGCTTACTCACCGTCACGGATAGAAGTGCGCCAAAGCGGTGTCGTGATTTACACCACCCTGGTTCCCGCTGGGCCATTCACCTTGCGCGATATACCTGTACTCAGCCTTCAACTGGACCTTGAAGTCACAGTCATCGAAGAAAGCGGCGAACAGCGCCACTTCCGGGTGCCGGCAGCCAATGTGCGTCCGCTGAGTGGGTTGACCCCACCGGGCTTCGCCATCGCGGCGGGCCAGGTGCGGCGGTTCACCCATGACGAGCGTGAGACACCCTCGTTTTTTGCCGCCAGCAAGGATTGGCAGTGGGGCTCGGACTCGTTATTCACCGCCGGTTGGATGGGGAGCAGCGCCTATCAGTCATTGGGCTGGGGAGTGCAACAAGCCTTGACGCGCGACTCGATGGTGAGCATTCAGCATTTGAGTTCGCGTACAGCGTCAGCGGGGCAGGGCCAAAGCCTGCAGGCGACTTTCAGCACCTCGTTGGGCCCCGGCTTGTCCGCCAGCTTGACCGCAGCTCAGCGCACTAACGGGTTTCGAACCTTGGCGGACATCGGGTCGGAATCTCTGAACGATGACCCTTATGGCCGGGCAGAACGTCAATGGGGTGCTTCAGTTAATTATTCAGATCGGCATTGGGGCGCGTTCAGTGGTTCGATGACCCGCTATGCCATGGCCGGTAGCCCGGATCGATCGCGGATCAGTGCTTCATGGTCTCGGGAATTCGGTGCTGCCAACCTGTCGCTGAATGTGCAACGCGAAAGTGGTGACGATGATCGCGGTACCGGCGTTTACGCCACCCTTGGCTTTCCCCTCGGGCGAAACCGTAGTCTGAGGGTATACGGTCGTCAGGATCGCCAGCAGGGGATGCGCACCGGCGCACGTTACAACGAACAAGTCAGCGAGACATCGAGCTACAGCATCAATGCCGAACGTGCCGATACCGGTCAGACAAATCTCGACGGGCGCATCAGTCTGCTGCCTCGTTACACCAGTGTCGACCTCGGCTATTCGCACAGCAGTGTCGGCACCCGCAGCTATGATTTCGCGTTGCGCGGCGGTGTGGCTGTTCACGAAAGTGGACTCACGCCATCACCTTATGCACTGCGCGATACTTTTGGTCTGCTGAAGATTGGCTCCGATGCCGGGATAAAAATCAGCACGCCTCAGGGACCGGTCTGGACCGATGGCACTGGCAGGGCGGTAGCGGCCAGCCTGCCGGCGTACCAGAGCAGTCGTCTGGAAATAGACACCGTCAGCCTGCCGCGTAATGTCGAAGTGCTCAATGGTTTTCAGGAAATCGAAACCGGACGCGGCGCGGTACCTCGACTCGACTTTAAGCTGAGCAGCGCCCGCCGGCTGATGCTGCATGTGCGAACCGAGGCCGGGCAGTGGGTACCCAAGGGAGGGGCGGTGTACGACAGCGAGGGTGTGTACCTGACCAGTGTGGTTGAGACCGGTCTGGTGTACATCGCCGATGCTCCCGAGTGGCTTGGGCTGCAATTGACGTTGCCCGACGATCGTCGCTGCCTGCTTGAGTTCGACACCCGCCAACTCCCAGAAACCACCGCGCCTTACCAGGCCGCCGAAGTGACCTGTCGGGCGGGTGATAGTTGATCCAGAGGACGTTCATGAAAGATTTTGTCAGGCTCTTGTTGCTGGCATTGTGGCCGGTCGCGCTACCGAGTTATGCGCAGGCGGACTGCACGATGCAGCTCAATCCCATGGTGCTGGATTATGGTTCGCATACCCGTGATGGCTTGCAGGCGTCGAATACGGGGTCGGCTCTGAGTTTCGGCATTCGGCGGATATATCTGAACGTGCAATGCAGCGAGCCGCAACCGATGACGCTACGGTTCGAGGCGCCGGCTGTCGACGCGCAGCACTATCGGTTCGGGCCGGGCTTTATGCAGATGCGTCTGGTTGCTACACGACTCGATGGCCAAGCAGTCAACTGGTTAAGAGAATCCGATGGCGCGCACAACGTAGCGCTGCTGCGGCCAGGCGATCGCATCCGACCCAGGCTCGACGGTCAGCCTCTGGCTGGCCAGCATTGGCGCCTGGAACTGGATATCGAAACCCTCGTCTCCCCACAAGCGACACGCGTTCGCGACATAACCCCGTTCCAGGCATGGGGGCGATTTCAGCTGGACTGATCGTTCAGCCCTCAGCCAGCAATTTGATAGCTGTCGCACCGACCTTGCGCACTGCTTCTTCGATCTGCGGGGTTGTTTTGGCCGCGTAGTTCATTCGCAGGCAATTGCGGTATTTGCCCGAGGCGGAAAAGATACTGCCGACAGCAATCTGTACGCCTTGATCATGCAGCGCCCGATTGAGTTTCAGGGTATCGAAGCCCTCCGGCAGTTCGACCCACAGCATGAAGCTGCCTTGCGGACGGCTGGCCCGGGTACCGGCGGGGAAATAGCGGGTCACCCAGTCGATCATCGCGTCGCGATTGCGCTGGTATTGCGTGCGCATCCGCCGCAAATGTGGTTCGAAGTGCCCGGCCTTGAGGAATTCGGCAATCGCAATCTGCGGTTGCGGCGCGGTAGAGCCCGTGCTGATGTACTTCATGTGCAGCACCCGTTCCAGATAACGGCCCGGTGCGACCCAACCAATGCGCAGGCCTGGTGCCAGGGTCTTGGAAAAAGAACTGCAGAGCAGGACGCGGCCGTCTTCGTCGAAGGATTTGATCGTGCGTGGGCGAGGGTAGGTGTAGGCCAGTTCGCCATACACATCGTCCTCGATAATCGCCACGTCGAAACGCTGTGCGAGCGTCAACAACGCACGTTTGCGCGCCTCCGGCATGATGTAGCCAAGCGGGTTGTTGCAGTTGGGAGTCAACTGTATGGCCTTGATCGGCCATTGCTCCAATGCCAGTTCCAAAGCTTCGAGGCTAATGCCGGTGAGCGGATCGGTGGGGATTTCCAGGGCTTTCATGCCCAGGCCTTTGAGCGTCTGCATGGCGCCGTGAAAGCTCGGCGAATCCACGGCGACGATGTCTCCCGGCTCGCAGATGGCGCGGATGCTGGTGGACAGTGCTTCGTGGCAACCGGTAGTGATCACCAGATCGTTGGCGCTCAACTGGCAGCCGGAATCGAGCATCAGGCGAGCGATCTGCTCGCGCAATTCAAGGGTGCCATAGATGTTGTCGTAATACAGACCGGGCATGTCCTGCCGACGGCTGATTCGCGCCAGGCTGCGCAGCAGCGGTTTCATGGTCGGCGTGGTGATGTCCGGCATGCCGCGACCCAGTTGCACGACGTCCTTGCGCGGTACGGCGCGGATCAGTTCCAGCACCTGGTCCCACTGCGAAATATCCACCGGTCGCTGGGCCGGCCGGCCAACCACTGGCAGCTCCGGCAGTTCGCGACTTACGGGCACGAAGTAGCCGGACTTGGGTTTGGGCATCGCCAGGCCAACGTCTTCCAGCACTCGATAGGCCTGCTGCACCGTGCTCAGGCTGACCCCGTGTTCGACACTCAATGCCCGCACTGAGGGCAACCGGTCGCCGGGGCGATAGAAGCCCTGTTCGATACGCGTGCCGAGCAGCTCGGCGAGGTTGACGTAAAGGGTCATGGCGCAGTCTCGGTATGGGTGATTCGGTTGACCAGTACAGATGGGGCGAAAATATGTGATTCAGAGGCTGAAACGGAAAATCTGTATGGAGTTAATACATCCTTGTTGAATCTGTAATGCTTTTCGCCGTCCGCGCATCATGAAAGCTCTGGCTACCCAAGTAAACAGGAGCGACGAAAATGAACGGCTTGAGCGATGTGCGGCTGACGTTACACAGTCAGGAACTGGCGGCAGGGCAAAAGAACGGTGCACGCGAGGCGGTCATGCGCAACGCACCGTCCGGCCTGGGTCGCTGGGGTCTGTTCTGGCATCGTCTGCACACGCGCAAGGTGTTGCTGGAGTTGACGCCGGAACAGCTCAGGGATGTCGGATTGAGTCGGGAGCAGGCGCGGGAGGAGGGGCTTAAGCCGTTCTGGCGGATCTGAGTTTTGCGGTGTTCTTTAAATCTATTCGCGAGCAAGCCCGCTCCCACATTTGATCGTCAACGAACGCAGATTTTGTGTTCGACAACGATTAAATGTGGGAGCGGGCTTGCTCGCGAAGGCGTCGACACAGACGCCGAAAATCTTTCAGACCAATTCTTTGAACCGATGCCACAACATCCCCAGCGCCAACAACGGCGAACGCAAATGCTTGCCACCCGGGAAGGTGATATGCGGCACCTTGGCAAACAGGTCGAAACCTCCGCTCTGCTGGCCGCTGATGGCCTCAGCCAACAACTTGCCCGCCAGATGCGTGGCGTTCACCCCATGACCGGAATAGGCCTGGGCGTAATACACATTCGGCTGCTCCTTGAGCCGACCGATCTGCGGCAGGCGATTGGCGCCGATGCCAATCATCCCGCCCCATTGATAGTCGATTTTCACCCCGGCCAGTTGCGGGAACACCGCCAGCATCTTCGGTCGCATGTACGCGGCGATGTCTTTCGGGTCGCGCCCTGAATAATGGCAGGCACCGCCGAACAGCAATCGTCGGTCGGCCGAGAGTCGGTAGTAATCCAGCGCCACCCGTTGATCGCAGACCGCCATGTTTTGCGGTAACAAGGCGTGAGCCTGTTCTTCACTCAAGGGTTCGGTGGCGATGATGTAACTGCCGGCGGGCAGCACCTTGCCGCCGAGTTGCGGATTGAGATCGTTGAGGTAGGCGTTGCAACCCAGCACCAGCGTCTTCGCGCGAACCGTGCCCTGGGCGGTGTGGACTTTGACCTCGGGGCCGTAATCGATGCGGGTCACTGCCGATTGTTCGAACAGCTTCACGCCCAATTGTCGGGCGGCGGCCGCTTCGCCCAGTGCCAGGTTCAGTGGGTGCAGATGCCCGGAGCCCATGTCGATCAAACCGCCGACGTAGCGATCGGAACCCACCACGCTGTGCATTTCGTGGGCTTGCAGCAGACGGGTTTCGTAACGATAACCGAGGCTGTGCAGCTCGATGGCGTCTTCGGCGAAGCCTTCCAGGTCTTGAGCCTTGTTGGCGAGGTCGCAGTAGCCCCAGGTCAGGTCGCAAGGGATCTGAAAACGCTCAATCCGCTGTCGGACGATTTCCACCGCTTCCAGGCCCATCAATTTCATCTGACGCACACCGTCTGCACCGATCACGTTGGCGAATTGATCGAGGCCATGGCCGACGCCGCGAATCAATTGCCCGCCATTGCGTCCGCTGGCGCCCCAACCGATCTTGTGTGCTTCCAGCAGCACCACGCTGAAGCCGCGTTCGGCCAGTTCGAGCGCGGTGTTCAGCCCGGAGAACCCGCCGCCCACCACGCACACGTCCGCAACCAGCTCTCCTGTGAGCACCGGCAAATCGGGCTGCGGCAGGCTGCTGGCGGCGTAATAAGAGGCCGCGTGTTGATGGCTCGGGGCAGGTTGCTGAACGGGGACGTTCATATCCGTCATCCTGATGCGTGTGTTTGAAAAAGTTGACGGAGCATAAGCCGCCGCTTCGGGCACGGGCAACACCGGTCGGTTGGCGCTGTCTGGATAGGGGCTTTTGCGTCAGAATCCCGGTCTATTCCACATTTGGTCACCGCTTCGATGAGTTGCAACAGTCAGAAGATTCGCACGCTGCGCCAGCAGATTCCCTCTTTCGAGTGCGTGCCCGGCTGCCATGACTGCTGTGGGCCGGTGACCACCTCGCCCGAAGAAATGTCCCGCCTGCCGCGCAAGACCCGGGCCGAGCAGGATGCGGCGATGGATGAACTCAATTGTGTCCATCTGGGCCCCAATGGCTGCACGGTGTATGACGAACGACCGCTGATCTGTCGGCTGTTCGGCACCACCAAGACATTGCCATGCCCCAACGGGCGGCGACCGGTGGAGCTGATCCATCCGCGGGTCGAGAAGCAGATTCATGAATATATGGCTTCGACGCGGCAGGTTTTGGTTTAGTTGTTGCGAAGCTTCAGGTAGACCGAGCCGCGGCCTTCGCGAGCAAGCCCGCTCCCACATTTTATCCCTGCCGTATACAAATCTGTGCCCAATGAAGATCTAATGTGGGAGCGGGCTTGCTCGCGAAAGCGCCCGCCCAGACACCCATTCCCCTGAGACAACCTCTCAATCCGGAATCGGCAGGTTCAAGCTCTCTTTCACTTCTTCCATCACGATATAACTCTTGGATTCGCGCACATGCGGCAACTTGAGCAAGATGTCGCCCAGCAGTTTGCGGTACGAGGCCATCTCGGAAATCCGTGCTTTCACCAGATAATCGAAATCCCCTGACACCAAATGGCATTCCAGTACGTGGGGCAGTTTCAGTACCGCGCGTCGGAACTCTTCGAAAGTATCGCCGGATTTGTAGTCGAGGCTGATCTCGACGAACACCAGCAAGCTACCCTTGAGGTGCTGCGGATTCAGGCGAGCGTTGTAGCCCATGATGATCCCTTCGCGCTCCAGTCGCCGTACCCGTTCGGTGCAGGGCGTGGTGGAGAGGCCGACCTTTTCCCCGAGTTCGGTAAAGGAAATGCGCCCGTCCGCTTGCAGGATCCGCAGGATGTTGCGGTCGATCTTGTCCAGCTCACGTTTGGTCTGAGTGTTGGTCCGCATAGGGGATGCGCCTCCGTGAAAAGGGTTTTTGCCGAGAATTGTCGCCAAATATAGGCACTTATATAGTGAAAAGCACTGGCTAATCTTTTTTAAACTGCCCACATCTTCGGTCTGCACAATAAACGTCAGCGGTAAGCCGCGATGAGGGATATGAAAATGCGCGTTCTGGTCTTGGGTAGCGGCGTCATCGGTACCGCCAGTGCCTATTATCTGGCACGGGCCGGCTTTGAGGTGACGGTGGTTGACCGTCAGCCAGCGGCGGCCATGGAAACCAGTTTCGCCAACGCCGGGCAGGTTTCGCCGGGTTATGCCTCGCCGTGGGCCGCGCCGGGCGTACCGCTCAAAGCCATCAAGTGGTTGTTGCAGCGTCACGCGCCATTGGCGATCAAGGCCACCGCCGACATCGACCAATACCTGTGGATGGCGCAGATGCTGCGCAACTGCACCGCCAGCCGTTACGCGGTGAACAAAGAGCGCATGGTGCGCCTGTCCGAGTACAGCCGCGACTGCCTCGACGAATTGCGCGCCGAAACCGGCATTGCCTACGAAGGCCGCAGCCTCGGCACTACCCAACTGTTCCGCACCCAGGCACAGCTCGATGGCGCCGCCAAAGACATCGCCGTGCTGAAAGAGTCCGGCGTGCCGTTCGAACTGCTCGACCGTGCCGGCATTGCCCGGGTCGAACCGGCCTTGGCCAGTGTCACCGACATCCTCGCTGGTGCCTTGCGCCTGCCGAACGACCAGACCGGCGACTGCCAGATCTTCACCACCCGCCTGGCTGAAATGGCCACGAAACTGGGTGTGGAATTCCGTTTCGGCCAGGACATCCAGCGCCTCGACTTCGCCGGTGATCGCATCAACGGCGTGTGGATCGACGGCAAGCTGGAAACCGCCGACCGCTACGTGCTCGCTCTCGGCAGCTACTCGCCGCAATTGCTCAAGCCGTTGGGCATCCGGGCGCCGGTGTATCCACTCAAGGGTTACTCGCTGACCGTGCCGATCATCAACCCGGCGATGGCCCCGACGTCGACCATTCTCGACGAGACCTATAAGGTCGCGATCACCCGTTTCGACAATCGCATCCGTGTCGGCGGCATGGCGGAAATCGCCGGTTTTGACCTGTCGTTGAACCCGCGTCGGCGCGAAACCCTGGAGATGATCGTCAACGACCTTTATCCTCAGGGCGGCGATCTGGCCCAGGCGAGTTTCTGGACCGGCCTGCGTCCGACCACTCCGGACGGCACCCCGATTGTCGGTGCCACACCGTTCAAAAACCTGTTTCTGAATACGGGCCACGGCACGCTCGGCTGGACCATGGCCTGTGGTTCCGGTCGTTTGCTGGCTGACCTGATGGCGAAGAGAACGCCGCAGATCAGCGCCGAAGGCCTCGATATTTCCCGTTATGGCAACAAACTCAAGGAGTCCGCAAAACATGTCAATCCAGCGCCAGCTCACCAATGAGCGCATGAGCCAGATCGTTGTCCACAACAGTACCGTGTATCTGGCAGGGCAGGTCGGCGATGACATGAGCGCCGGGATTGAACAGCAGACCCGTGAAACCCTCGCCAATATCGAGCGCTTGCTGGATCTGGCCGGGACCGACAAGAACCGCCTGCTGTCGGTGACGATTTACCTGAAAGACATCGATGCGCACTTCGCAGGCATGAATTCGGTGTGGGACCAGTGGCTGCCAAAAGGCGTTGCACCGGCCCGAGCTACCGTTGAATCGAAGTTGTGTGAACCGCAAATCCTGGTCGAGCTGTCGGTTGTTGCCGCGCTGCCATAACGCTCAGCCAGAAAGATCCCTCTCCCGGTGCTGTTGGCGGTTCACGCTGTCAGCCAGCGCCGGTTTTTTTTAATGACCGACTAGAAGTCTGCCGCCATGCGTCCAGCCCGTGCCCTGATCGACCTTCAAGCCCTGCGCCACAACTACCAGCTCGCCCGCGAAGTGACCGGGGCCAAGGCTCTCGCGGTGATCAAGGCCGATGCCTACGGCCATGGCGCGGTACGCTGCGCCCAGGCGCTGGAAGCCGAGGCGGACGGGTTTGCCGTGGCCTGCATCGAAGAAGCGTTGGAGCTGCGCGCCGCCGGCATTCGTGCGCCGGTGTTGTTGCTGGAAGGTTTTTTCGAAGCCGATGAACTGTCGCTGATCGTCGAGCATGACTTCTGGTGCGTGGTGCATTCGTTGTGGCAGCTCGAAGCCATCGAAAAAGCCGCGCTGAGCAAACCGATCACAGTCTGGCTCAAGCTCGACTCCGGCATGCATCGGGTTGGCCTGCACCCGGCGGATTACCAGGCGGCCTATCAACGGCTGCTGGCCAGCGGCAAAGTGGCGAAGATCGTGCTGATGAGTCACTTTGCTCGCGCCGATGAGCTGCATTGCCAGACCAGCGCCGAGCAGGTCGCGGTGTTCGAGGCGGCGCGTCAGGGGTTGTCAGCTGAAATCAGCCTGCGTAATTCGCCGGCGGTGCTCGGTTGGCCGCAGATTCCGAGCGATTGGGTGCGCCCGGGCATCATGCTCTACGGCGCAACGCCTTTCGAAGAGGCCAATGCCGTGGCGTCCCGCCTGCAACCGGTGATGACCCTGGAATCGAAAGTGATTTGCGTGCGTGAACTGCCGGCCGGCGAACCGATTGGTTACGGCGCGAAATTCATCACACCCAAGCCGATGCGCGTGGGCGTGGTGGCGATGGGTTATGCCGACGGCTATCCACGTCAGGCTCCGACCGGTACGCCCGTGATGGTCGCCGGGCAGCGCAGCCAGTTGATTGGCCGCGTGTCGATGGACATGCTCTGCATCGACCTGACCGACGTGCCGCAAGCCGGCCTCGGTTCGACCGTCGAGTTGTGGGGCAAAAACATCCTCGCCAGTGACGTTGCGACGGCCGCGGGCACGATTCCTTACCAGATCTTCTGCAACCTGCGTCGAGTGCCGCTGCTCTATTCCGGGGCCTGACGAAAAACGTTCCCGACCGAAAGTCGCTTCGCCAAACAGGATTCAGGCCCAAGTGTTGTAAATACTGAACGCTGTCGCCATGATAACGCTCAATATTCCTGCAAACCTGAACCCCTGGAGGCTCCAGCATTGGACGTCGGTGAACGACTGCAATCGATCCGTAAGCTCAAAGGTCTTTCCCAGCGTGAGCTCGCCAAACGCGCGGGTGTTACCAACAGCACCATTTCGATGATCGAGAAGAACAGCGTCAGTCCTTCGATCAGTTCGCTGAGGAAGGTTCTGGGCGGGATTCCCATGTCCATGGTCGAGTTCTTTTCCGAAGAAATCCTGCAGGAAATACCGACTCAGATCGTTTACAAAGCCCACGAGCTGATCGATATTTCCGATGGTGCAGTGACCATGAAACTGGTCGGCCGGGCTCATCCGAGCCGGGCTATCGCGTTCCTCAATGAAATCTACCCGCCAGGCGCCGACACCGGTGAGGAGATGCTCACCCATGAGGGCGAGGAGACTGGAATTCTGGTGGAAGGTCGGCTGGAACTGGTGGTCGGACTCGAAACATTTGTGCTCGAAGCCGGCGACAGCTACTACTTTGAAAGTACCAAGCCACACCGTTTCCGTAATCCGTTCGATGCTCCGGCGCGACTAATCAGCGCAGCCACTCCAGCGAATTTCTAAGAGAAGAGGCGTCCTGCCCGGTTTGCGCAGACGCCCCTGCTGTATTTCCTTCTCACGATAAGACCCCTTCGACTTTGGGGTTGTTTCAGTGTGACGGGCTTACCGCTATACTTGCGCCCGCCTGCGAACCGTGGCCGTGGGCGTGACTAGCCACCATTGAGGGTGTACGCGTGAACCTAATTATGAAAATGCTGGCCGCACCAGCAACCGTATTGGCCCTTTGGGCAGTCAGCGCACAAGCTGCGACCAACGACGATATTGCTAAACGTCTTGAACCCGTTGGCCAGGTTTGTGTGCAGGGCAAAGAGTGCAAGGGGATGGAAGTCGCTGCTTCTGCGGGTGGTGGTGATGCCAAGACCCCTGACTCAGTGATTGCAAAACATTGCAACGCATGCCACGGCACCGGCCTGTTGGGCGCGCCGAAAATCGGCGATGCCGCCGCCTGGGGCGAGCGCGCCAAGAAAGAAGGCGGCCTCGACGGCTTGCTGGCGAAAGCAATCTCCGGCATCAATGCGATGCCACCAAAAGGCACTTGCGCCGATTGCTCTGATGGCGATCTCAAGGGCGCCATCCAGAAGATGTCTGGCCTGAAATAAGCCTTCATTTTCAGCGAAAAGCCGCTTACGAGCGGCTTTTTTGTGCATGTGATTTACCCCTGAGACTATGCTTTGCAGCAAAGACCCGGCAAGCTCGGTCCAACCCCAATTCATGGAACGGGCGGGAGGATCAGATGGTGCAGTTGTGTTCTATCGAGCAGGCGGTCGATGACGTTCTGGCGCGGTTGCCGGCGCATATCCACATGGGATTGCCGCTTGGGCTGGGCAAGCCCAATCACTTCGTCAACGCGCTGTATCAACGGATCGTGCAACTGCCCGAGCGGCAACTGACGATTTACACCGCCCTGTGCCTCGGACGCCCGCCATTGGGCGATGGCTTGCAAAAGCGCTTCCTCGAGCCCTTCATCGAGCGGGTGTTTGGCGATTACCCGGAGCTGGATTTCCTCGCCGACCTGCATCGCGACAGCCTGCCGGCCAACATTCACGTCCATCAATTCTTCCTGCAGCCAGGCAGCCTGCTTAACAGCGCACCGGCCCAGCAGGATTACGTCAGCAGCAATTACAGCCACGCGGCCCGGGACATCAATGCCGCTGGCTTGAACCTGGTGGCGCAATTGGTCGCCAGCCACAGCGAGCATCCCGATCGCCTGAGCCTGAGCTGCAACCCGGATATCACCCTCGACTTGTTTCCGATGATCGCCAAGCGTCGGGCAGCGGGGGAGACGATCCTGATGGTGGGCCAGGTGCACAATGATTTGCCATACATGCCCGGCGATGCGGAAATCGGCATCGACACCTTCGACCTGCTGATCGACGCGAAAGACAACACCACGCTGTTTTCCACGCCGAATATGCCGGTGGGTTTCCAGGATTATTTCATCGGGCTGCACGCCAGCACGCTGGTGCGCGACGGCGGCACCTTGCAAATCGGCATCGGTTCCATGGGCGATGCCCTGACGGCAGCGTTGCTGGCGCGGCAGGCTGACAGCGACGGTTACAAGGCGTTACTAGGGGATTTGAATCTCAGCCAGTGGGCGCAGTTGATTGAGCGTGAAGGAGGTATCGAACCTTTCGCCAAGGGCCTTTACGGTTGCAGCGAAATGTTCGTCAACGGCTTGCTGGTATTAGCAGACGCCGGGATCGTGCGGCGCAAGGTCTACCCGGATGTGCCAACCCAGCAGCAAGCGAATGCCGGCACGCTGGACGAGGCCGCGCAGACTGACGGCATCTCGGTGCACGGCGGGTTTTTCCTCGGGCCGCGCAGTTTCTATGAGCGCTTGCGCGAGTTGCCGCAGAGTAAGCGGCTCGAATTCAACATGACCCGCATCAGCTACATCAACGAGCTCTACGGTCAGGAAGAGCTCAAACGCTTGCAGCGTCTCGATGCGCGCTTCATCAACACCGTCTTCACCATGACCTTGCTCGGCGCCGGCGTGGCCGATCAACTTGAAGACGGGCGGGTGCTGAGCGGTGTCGGTGGGCAATACAACTTCGTCGCCCAGGGCCATGCGCTGCAAGGCGCGCGTTCGATCCTGCTGCTGCGCAGTTGGCGCGAGTCGGGCGGTGAAGTCAGTTCGAATATCGTCTGGGAATACGGCCACTGCACGATTCCACGACACCTGCGGGACATCGTCGTCACCGAATACGGCATCGCCGATTTGCGGGGCAAGACCGATGCGGCGGTGATCGAGGCGTTGCTCAACATCAGCGACTCACGCTTCCAGCCGGGGCTGATCGAGCAGGCGCAGAACGTTGGCAAATTGCCGAAGCATTTCCGCCTCGATCCGCGTTTTGCCGACAACAGCCCACAGCGTTTGCAGGCCATTCAGGTGCGGCATTCGAATCTGTTTCCGGAGTATCCGCTGGGCTGCGATTTCACCGCTGAGGAGCGGGACTTATTGCGGGCGCTGAACTGGTTGAAGAGCAAGTTCAAGCTCACGGAGATTCTGGAGCTGGGCAAGGCTGCGCTGGATGCGCCAGCGGCTTCGGAATTTGCGGTGCATCTGGAAAGGATGCAGCTGACGAAACCGGAAGGGCTGAAGGAGGATTTGTTTCAGCGGTTATTGCTGACCGGCCTCAAAGCCACCGCTTTGTAACGGCCAGCGGAGACCAAATGTGGGAGCGGGCTTGCTCGCGAAAGCGGTGTGTCAGTCAAAGTTGATGTCGACTGACACACCGCTTTCGCGAGCAAGCCCGCTCCCACATTGGTTTTGCGGTGTGGCGGCTTATTCGATGAAGGTTACAACGCCATCCTTCAGCGACTGCACCCGCGCCAACGATTCCACACGATAACCCTGAGCATCCAGTTCCGCACGGCCGCCCTGGAACGATTTCTCGATCACAATACCCAAGCCTGCAACGGTCGCGCCGGCCTGTTTGATGATCGAGATCAGCGCTTGCGATGCCTTACCGTTGGCCAAAAAGTCGTCGATGATCAGCACGCGGTCGCTGCTGGTCAGGTGGCGCGGGGAGATCGCCACGGTGCTTTCGGTCTGCTTGGTGAACGAGTAAACGGTCGCCGACAGCAGGTTTTCGGTCAGGGTCAGGGATTGATGCTTGCGCGCAAAAATCACCGGCACGCCCAGATTCAGGCCGGTCATGATTGCCGGGGCAATGCCCGAGGCTTCGATGGTGACGATCTTGGTGATGCCCGAGTCCTTGAACAGCGTGGCGAATTCGTCGCCGATCAGCTTCATCAGGGCCGGGTCGATTTGGTGGTTCAGAAAGGCGTCGACTTTCAGGACCTGGTCGGAAAGCACGATGCCTTCTTCGCGAATTTTCTTGTGCAGTGCTTCCATGAAGCTTTCCTCTACTGACGCCGTGTGCGGCTGGCGTGTAAAAAATGTTCGGTTAAAAAGTAGCCAATTCTAGCGCTTTAACATCGCGCGTATATCCGCCAATGCGGTGTTACCGCGGACGGCTTTGACTTCAACGGGAGTGTCGTCATTGCCTTCCCAGGCCAGGTCGTCCGGCGGCAGTTCATCGAGGAAGCGGCTGGGCGCGCAGTCGATGATCTCGCCGTATTGCTTACGCTTGGCGGCGAAGGTGAACGCCAACGTCTGACGCGCTCGGGTAATCCCGACGTAGGCCAGGCGACGCTCCTCTTCGATGGTGTCGGCTTCGATGCTGGAGCGGTGCGGGAGAATTTCCTCTTCCATGCCCATGATGAACACGTAGGGAAATTCCAGACCCTTGGAGGCGTGCAAGGTCATCATCTGTACGCCTTCGGCGCCGTCTTCCTCTTCCTGCTGACGTTCCAGCATGTCGCGCAGAACGAGTTTGCCGATGGCGTCTTCGACGGTCATCTCGCCTTCTTCGTCTTTCTCCAGGGTGTTCTTCAGCGCCTCGATCAGGAACCAGACGTTACCCATGCGGTAATCGGCGGCCTTGTCGCTGGAGCTGTTGGTGCGCAGCCAGTTCTCGTAGTCGATGTCCATGACCATGCTGCGCAGGGCCGAGATCGGGTCTTCGCCGGCGCACTGTTCGCGGACCTTGTCCATGAAACGCTTGAAGCGTGACAGGCGATCGGTGAAACGCGTGTCCAGATGCTCGCCCAAACCGATTTCGTCGGTGGCAGCGTACATCGAGATTTTTCGCTCGGTGGCGTAGTTGCCCAGCTTCTCCAGCGTGGTCGAACCGATCTCCCGGCGTGGGACGTTGATCACCCGCAGGAAGGCGTTGTCATCGTCCGGGTTCACGATCAGGCGGAAGTAGGCCATCAGGTCTTTCACTTCCTGACGTCCGAAAAAGCTGTTGCCGCCAGACAGGCGATAAGGAATCTGGTGGTGCTGCAGCTTCAGCTCGATCAGCTTGGCCTGGTAGTTACCGCGATACAGGATCGCAAAATCACTATATGGCCGATCCGTGCGCAGGTGCAGGGTCAGCAGTTCCACGGCCACGCGCTCGGCTTCGGCGTCTTCGTTACGGCAGCGGATCACGCGGATTTCGTCGCCGTGGCCCATCTCACTCCACAGCTGTTTTTCGAACTCGTGCGGATTGTTCGAGATCAGCACGTTGGCGCAACGCAGGATGCGGCTGGTGGAGCGGTAATTCTGCTCGAGCATCACCACTTTCAGGGATGGGTAATCATCCTTGAGCAGCATCAGGTTTTCCGGCCGGGCGCCGCGCCAGGCGTAGATCGACTGGTCGTCATCGCCCACAACGGTGAATTGGTTACGCTTGCCGATCAGCAGTTTCACCAGCAAATACTGGCTGGCGTTGGTGTCCTGGTATTCGTCCACCAGCAGGTAGCGAACCTTGTTCTGCCATTTTTCCAGGATGTCGTCGTGTTCCTGGAACAGTTTTACCGGCAGCAGGATCAGGTCGTCGAAGTCCACCGCGTTGAACGCCTTGAGCGTGCGCTGGTAGTGGGTGTAGACGATGGCGGCGGTCTGTTCCTTGGGATTGCGCGCGTTTTCCAGGGCTTCGGGCGGCAGGATCAGGTCGTTTTTCCACGAGCCGATCATGTTCTTGATCTCGTCGACGCCGTCGTCGCCCGAGTATTCCTTCTGCATGATGTCGGTCATCAGGGCTTTGACATCGGTCTCGTCGAAGATCGAGAAACCCGGCTTATAGCCCAGCCGCACGTGTTCCTTGCGGATGATGTTCAGGCCCAGGTTATGGAAGGTGCAGACCGTCAGACCGCGGCCTTCGCCGCCCTTGAGCAGGGTGCCGACCCGTTCCTTCATCTCCCGCGCGGCCTTGTTGGTAAAGGTCATGGCGACAATGTACTGGGCGCGGATGCCGCAACTCTGGATCAGATGCGCAATTTTGCGGGTGATCACGCTGGTCTTGCCGGAGCCTGCACCGGCGAGCACCAAAAGAGGGCCGCCGACGTAGCTCACGGCTTCTTGCTGCCGGGGATTGAGTCGGGACATACGAAATCAGGGAGTCATTAGCGAAATGGGCCGGCATTTTAACAGGCTCAGCGAATTGTGCTGCTCTCTCCGACTTGTGACGTAACACGCGATCTCTATTTGCCGGTTTTGATACTTTCACGCAGGATGCGTAGTGAATTTGCGTCTAATGTTCGTATTCAAGACGCAAAAGCCGTGTTTGATAACCGATGTCATTTGGTCATTGGTTACCCGCGCGGCATAATGCCCGCCGCCTACATCTTTGCAGAGTCTAGGAGCTAGCTTGTCTACGCCTGTCGAACCCTTGCGTTTGCTGTTACTGGCCGAAGAGCCAGCGTGGGCAGCGTTGTTGCGCGAGTGTCTGGCTCCGATGGGGAGTTCGGCTGTGCTGCTCAGCGCGCCGAGCTGGGAGTCGGTCAGCAACCTGTTCGATGACAACCGCAGCGCGGTGTTGTTGACGATTCCTGCTCTGCAGCCGGCACCCGGCCGTTGCAACCTGCCGACGGTGTTGCTGCTCGAACACGAGCCGCTGGCGCCGCCCGACGGTGTGAGCGACTGGCTGGTGCGCAATCTGCTGGATCCCGGCATGTTGCGCCGTTGCCTGCGCCACGTGCGTGAACGCGGCGTGCTGGAAAACACGTTGCAGCGCCTGGCCGAGCAGGATCCGTTGACCGGTATCGCCAACCGTCAGGGTTTCCAGACCTTGCTGGCGGCGCGCCTGGCCGACAACGAAGGTCGAGGCCTGGCCCTCGGTCACCTCGATCTCGACAACTTTCGACACGCCAACGACGCGCTCGGCCATCAGGCTGGCGATCGGCTGATCCTGCAAGTGGTCTCGCGGCTGAAAAGCCAACTGGAGGCCAGCGATCAACTGGCGCGGCTGGGTAGCGATGAATTTGCCCTGCTGATCGACACCCGCCGCGCCCCTCAGCGCGCCGAATGGATGGCCGAACGCATTACCGAAGCGCTGTCCGAACCCTATTGGATCGACGGCGAAAGCCTGTTGATCGGTTCCAGCCTCGGCATCGCTCACGCACGAGCGCAGGCCGGTGCCGACCCGTTGATGTGGCACGCGCACATTGCCATGCAACAGGCCAAGAGCACTCAGGGCTGCACCTTTCACATCTTCAACGAACGGATCAATCGCAATGCCCGCAGCATCGCCGACCTCGAAAGCGAGCTGCGCCGGGCCTTGCGCCGCGATGAGCTGGAGCTGCATTACCAGCCACGCCTGAACCTTGAGGACGGTCAGATCGTCGGCCTCGAAGCGTTGGTTCGCTGGCGTCATGGCGAACGCGGCTTGCTGCCCCCCAGCGAATTCGTGCCGCTGGCCGAGCAAAGCGGCTTGATCGTGCCGCTGGGTTACTGGGTGATTTCCCGGGCCTTGCGGGACATGCAGGCGTTGCGCGAACGAGGTCTGCCAGCGCTGCACATGGCGATCAACCTGTCGTTCCGGCAGTTTCAGGACAGCCAATTGCTGACGACCCTGAGCCGGCTGATTGCCGAGCGAGGCGTCGAGGCGCAATGGCTGGAATTCGAACTGACCGAAACCGCGGTGATGCGTCGCAGCGATCTGGTCAAGCAGACCATGGACGCCCTCGGGCGTTTGGGCGTGCGCTTCTCGCTGGACGATTTCGGCACCGGGTTCTCTTCGTTCGTGCACCTCAACAGCCTGCCGATTGCGTTGTTGAAGGTCGACAAGAGCTTTGTCGGTGGCATGGAAGAGCGGGAAGAGAATCGCAAACTGGTCCACGCGATGATCAACCTGGCGCACAACCTCAACCTTGAAGTGGTCGCCGAAGGCGTGGAAACGCCGGAACAACTGGATTTGTTGCGCGGCTTTGGTTGCGATCAGGTGCAGGGGTATCTGATCAGCAAGCCATTGCCGTTGGCGGAACTGGTTGAGTACCTGACGTTCGGCAGCAGTCAGCAGCCCGCACTGGAAGTCGTGGTTTAAACACGGACAAATGTGGGAGCGGGCTTGCTCGCGAAAGCGGTGTATCAGTAAACGTAGATGTCGACTGACACACCGCCTTCGCAAGCAAGCCCGCTCCCACAGGGGATCTCAATCTGGCTGGGCGATTTGGAAACTCGCCCCTGACGACGGCTCCCGCCGAATCATCCGCTTCATCTTCCACTCAAACGCTAGCGTCAGGCTCACCGCCGCACACGCCAGCCCCAGCGCCAGACCCCACCAGACCCCCGTTGGCCCCCAATTCAAATGGAAGGCCATCCACCAGGCGGCCGGTGCGCCAATCAGCCAATAGCACCCCAAACCCACCAGGAACGTGGTCTTGGCATCCTTGAGCCCGCGGATGCAGCCCATGGCGATGGTTTGTGTGCCGTCAAACAGCTCGAACCATGCCGCCACCGCCAACAGGCTCACGGCCAGGTTGATGACTTCGCGGAACGCCGGGTCGTTGTGGTCCAGGAACAAGCCGATCAATTGATGCGGCAGCAGCCAGAAGACCATCGCAAAACCGAGCATTGCCGCCGCACCAAAGGCGATCCCGACCCGTCCGGCCTGCCGCGCATCAAGCAATTGCCCGGCACCGTAATGCTGGCCGATGCGCATGGTGATCGCGTAGGAAAGCCCCGCCGGAATCATGAACGCCACCGAAACGATTTGCAGGGCGATCTGGTGCGCCGCCAGTTGCGTACTGCCCATGGTGCCCATGCACAGCGCGGCGAAGGCGAATAGACCGACTTCCACCGCATAGGTGCCGCCAATCGGCAGGCCCAGGCGCCACAGTTCCTTTAAGTACTGACGGTTGGGCCGCGACAGACCCTGGCGCAATGGATACGCGTCGTAGGCCGGATGCCGACGAATGTGCAGCGCGAGCGCCAGTGCCATGAGGTTGGCAACGATCGCCGTGACCAGGCCGATGCCCACCAGGCCCATTTTCGGCAGGCCGAACATGCCGGTGATCAACGCATAGTTGAGCAGGAAGTTGGCCACGGTGCCGGCGAGGCTGATGACCATCACCGGTGTCGCCCGGCCGATGGCGCTGGTGAAACCACGCAGCGCCATGAAGCTCAGGTAGCCAGGCAGGGCGAACGGCAGGATCAACAGAAACTGGCCGGCAGCCTGGACGTTGGTTTCAGTCTGGCCGAACAGCAGCAACACCGGTTTGAGGTTCCACAGCAGCAAACCCGCCACCAGCGCCATCAACCAGGCCAGCCACAACCCGGCCTGGGTCAGCCGCGCCGCGCCGATGATGTCGCCCGCGCCCTGACGAATCGCCACCAGGGTGCCGACCGCCGCGATCACACCGATGCAGAAGATCGACACGAACGAATACGTCGCCGCGCCCAGGCCTCCGCCGGCCAGTGCTTCGGGGCTCAGGCGCGCCATCATCAACGTGTCGGTGAGGACCATCAACATGTGCGCCAACTGCGAGGCAATCAACGGCCCCGCCAGCCGCAGGATGGCCCAGAGTTCACTACGCGCTGGATGCTGCATGGTCATCACGCTCGATTGTCAGAGAGAACAGGAAGCGTCGATTCTCGGCGCTCTGC
Organism: Pseudomonas sp. GM79; assembly: GCF_000282495.1. GTDB lineage: Bacteria > Pseudomonadota > Gammaproteobacteria > Pseudomonadales > Pseudomonadaceae > Aquipseudomonas. Next base: position 1,495 of record NZ_AKJE01000076.1, on the reverse strand, counting down.
GGGGTTTGCACAAAGGGATAAAAAGGATGGGTGGCATGATTAAAACTCATGCTGGGGAGTTTCTGATAAGTTGGTGCAATCGCGCTATAGGAGCTTTCCTGATGTCTCGTCGTCTTCCTCCCTTGTATGCCCTTCGAGCATTCGAAGCGGCGGCGCGGCATAGCTCGTTTACCCGCGCGGCCGAAGAACTGTCGATCACGCAAAGTGCGGTCAGTCGGCACATTCGCACGCTCGAAGAGCATTTTGCCTGTCGGCTGTTTCATCGCAGTGGGCGCAACCTGCAACTGACCGAATCGGCGCGGCTGATCCTGCCCGGCATACGTGAAGGCTTCACCGCCCTCGAGCGGGCCTGCAATACCTTGCGTGCCGAGGACGACATTCTGCGCATGAAAGCCCCATCGACCCTGACCATGCGCTGGCTGTTGGCGCGGCTCAGCCGTTTTCGACACTTGCGCCCGGGCAACGAAGTGCAACTGACCAGCGCCTGGATGGATATCGATACGGTGGACTTCAACCATGAGCCCTTCGACTGCGCCGTCATCCTCAGCAACGGGCATTTTCCACCGGACTGGGAGGCGACTTTCCTGTTCCCCGAAGAGCTGATTCCGGTGGGCGCGCCGAATCTTCTGAAGGATCAACCATGGGACGTTGCGCGCCTGGCCAGTACCGAACTGCTGCACCCGACGCCGGACCGCCGTGACTGGCGCAACTGGCTGGAGCGCATGGGGCTGACCGATCAAGTCTCGCTCAAGGGTGGGCAGGTGTTCGACACGCTGGAGTTGGGCATGATTGCCGCCGCCCGAGGTTACGGCGTGTCCATGGGCGATTTGCTGATGGTGGCGGAGGATGTCGCACAGGGACGTCTGAGTCTGCCGTGGCCGACGGCCGTCGCCAGTGGTGAGAATTATTACCTGGTCTGGCCGAAAACCCGCCCCGGCGGCGAACGTTTGCGTCGCCTCAGCGATTTCCTGCAAGGCGAGGTCCGGGCCATGGAATTACCGGATGTCGAACGTCTGGGCTGAATCGATAGAGCCGCCGCAAATGGCGGCCTTGAGCCATATCCCCGTTAATTACTCAAGTATTCAGTGTTGCCGCCGAAAATCTGCTGATGGGACCTTGGTGCAGGTTCCGTGTTTTCCCCACAATCAGAAATTTTGCCGAGTGTGCGATGGATCAGAATGATCCGGCCACTGGGTCAGGAGCTGTCATGTCTCAACCTCGTGCTCGGATTGCCTCACAGCTGGGTCTTGCGCTTGCCGTGATTCTGGCGATTGTCATCAGCGGCAGTACCGTGTTCGCCCTGCGCTCGCTGGACACCGCGAACCTCGCCACCCGCGAAGAGCATCTGGCCAGTGAGGCCCGCTTGCTTGCCGATCAGTTGAGCACCTTTCACGGCACCTTGCGTGAAAGCACCCAGCGCCTGGCCGGCCTGTTCGAGCAGCGATTCAGTACTGGCCTGAGTGTGCATCCGGACGAGCCGGTAGCCGTGGCGGGG
>NZ_AKJE01000075.1 GCF_000282495.1 Pseudomonas sp. GM79 | reverse complement strand
GCTTGCTCGCGAAGGCGTCGGGTCAGTCGACATCACCGTTGAATGACACACCGCCTTCGCGAGCAAGCCCGCTCCCACAGGGTTCTGTGTCGTTTTGGCGTTCCGCGTGTTGAGCAAAGAGAGCACGTACATTCAATTTTTCCCTACCCCGTCGCTGCACTATTCAGGGCAATGATTGATCAAGGGTAGGGGCCATGAACGCTTCGCAATGGGATGAACGGGCTCAACATCTCGGGCTGCTGTTTCTGCGGGTCAGTGGCGCACTGTTTTTGCTGGGCGTGCATGGCTTGCCGAAAGTGCTCGATTACAGCGCCGAATTGCAACGCATCGAAGACCCGTTCCACCTCGGCGCTCACCTCACGCTAATCCTGGCAATCTTCGCCGAAGTGCTGTGCCCATTGCTGATCGTCGCCGGCGTATTTGTGCGTCTGGCGTGCCTGCCCATTTTGTTTGTGCTGCTGGTGGCGCTGTTGATCGTGCATCCGCAATGGAGTGTGGCCGAAGGGCAGTTCGGTTGGCTGCTGTTGATTCTGTTCACCAGCATTTTCATCGCCGGGCCGGGACGGCTGGCGCTCAATGTTCGTCTCGCCGGAGCCCTCCGTTATGCCTGATTCCAATCGTATCGATGAGATCGTGACACTGATCGTCAAACACCGGGTCAAGGCCGGTTTTGAAGCGGACTATGAAGCCTGGCTGCGCAACATCGTCAGCGTGGCCGGGCAACGCGAAGGACACTTGGGCGTGGATGTGATTCGCGGCAAGAGCGGTGGCCTCGACCTGTTCACCTGCGTGCTGCGTTTTTGCTCCACCGAGGCGATGCAGCGCTGGCTCGACTCGCCGCAACGCCAGGCGCTGGTCGATGAAGCCGCGCCGATGCTGGCCGACGGCGACCAGACCGAGGTCAACCCGGTCAATGAGTTCTGGTTCTCACCGCTGGCTGAGGCCGGCTCACCACCGCCGCGCTGGAAGCAGGCCGTGGTGACGCTGTTGGTGATCCTGCCGCACACCTTGCTGGTGCCGCTGATCTGGGGGCCGCTGTTGCAGCTCAATGCCTTTCTGTCCAACTACGTGGTCGCCACTTTCCTGATCACCCTGACCATTGTGTTGTCGGTGGTGTACGTCTTTATGCCGCTGGCCACGCGCCTGTTCGCGCCGTGGCTGGAAGCCGGCCAGTCCCATTCCACACAGCCTTAAGGAAACGCGATGAACGCCGATCTGATTCTGTTCAATGGCCAGTTCCATACCGTTGACCGTGAGAAGCCCCTCGCCAGCGCCGTAGCGATCAGCGACGGCCGCTTCGTCGCGGTTGGTACCGATGCCGACGCCATGGCCCTGCGCGGTTCGGGCACGCAGGTCATTGACCTCAAGGGCCGTTGCGTCATCCCCGGCCTCAACGACTCGCACTTGCACCTGATCCGCGGTGGTTTGAACTACAACCTCGAACTGCGCTGGGAAGGCGTGCCGTCCCTGGCCGATGCGTTGCGCATGCTCAAGGATCAGGCCGACCGTACGCCGACGCCGCAGTGGGTGCGGGTGGTCGGTGGCTGGAACGAATTCCAGTTCGCCGAAAAGCGCATGCCGACCCTGGAAGAGCTCAACCAGGCCGCACCCGATACGCCGGTGTTCGTGCTGCATTTGTACGACCGCGCCTTGCTCAACCGCGCCGCGTTGCGAGTTGCCGGTTACACCCGCAACACGCCTAACCCACCGGGTGGCGAGATTGTGCGCGATGCCAACGGTGAGCCGACCGGCATGCTGGTGGCGCGGCCGAACGCGATGATTTTGTACTCGACCCTGGCCAAGGGGCCGAAGTTGCCGCTGGAGTATCAGGTCAACTCGACCCGCCAGTTCATGCGCGAGCTCAATCGCCTCGGCCTGACCAGTGCCATCGACGCCGGCGGTGGTTTCCAGAATTACCCGGACGACTACGCGGTGATCGAGCAGTTGGCCAAAGACCAGCAACTGACCGTGCGCATCGCCTACAACCTGTTCACCCAGAAGCCCAAGGAAGAACTGACCGACTTCAAGAACTGGACCGGCAGCGTCAAGTTGCACCAGGGCGACGACTTCCTGCGGCACAACGGTGCCGGGGAAATGTTGGTGTTCTCGGCGGCGGATTTCGAGGACTTCCTCGAACCGCGTCCGGACCTGCCGCAGACCATGGAGCAGGAGCTGGAGCCTGTGGTTCGCCACCTCGTCGAGCAGCGCTGGCCGTTCCGTTTGCATGCGACCTACAACGAGTCCATCAGCCGCATGCTTGATGTGTTCGAGAAGGTCAACCGCGACATTCCCTTCAATGGTCTGCCATGGTTTTTCGACCACGCCGAAACCATCACCCCACAGAACATCGAGCGGGTGAGGGCGCTGGGCGGTGGCATCGCGATCCAGGATCGCATGGCGTTCCAGGGCGAGTATTTCGCCGAGCGTTACGGCGCCAAGGCTGCCGAAAACACGCCACCGATCAAGCGCATGCTGGCCGAGGGTGTACCGGTGGGGGCCGGCACCGATGCGACTCGAGTGTCCAGCTACAACCCTTGGACCTCGTTGTACTGGATGGTCAGTGGTCGCACCGTCGGCGGGCTGGCACTGCACAGCGAAGGCCTGCCCCGACAGACCGCGCTGGAACTGTTCACCCACGGCAGTGCCTGGTTCTCGTCGGAGCAGGGCAAGAAAGGCCAGATCAAAGTCGGACAACTGGCCGATGTCGCCGCCCTGAGCGCCGACTTCTTCAGCGTCGAGGAAGAAGCGATCAAGTGGATCGAGTCGGTGTTGACCGTGGTTGGCGGCAAGGTGGTGTACGCCGCCGGTGACTTCGAGAAACTCGGGCCGGCCAGCGTGCCAGTACTGCCGGACTGGTCACCGGTGGTCAAGGTGCCGGGTCACTGGCGTCCGGCTTCACCGATGCAGGCGCAGGTTCACCAGTGCAGCGGGCCGTGCGCGGTGCATTCCCACAGCCATGAACGGGCGCGTTTGTCGAACGCGCCGGTCAGCGATTTCCAGGGGTTCTGGGGCGCGTTTGGCTGCTCGTGTTTTGCCTTCTAGTGATTAAACAATGCGCCGGCCTGGTGTGTCGGCGCCCCTGAGGTAAGTCCATCCCCCGAGGAGTTTCACATGAGCAACGTTCCTTACAAACGTCTGAACAAAGATGATGCAGTGGTATTGCTGGTTGATCACCAGACTGGCCTGATCTCGTTGGTGCAGGATTTCTCGCCTAACGAATTCAAGAACAACGTGCTGGCCCTGGGCGACATCGCCAAGTTCTTCAACCTGCCGACCATCCTCACCACCAGTTTCGACAGCGGCCCGAACGGTCCGATCGTGCCGGAGCTCAAAGAGCAGTTTCCGGACGCGCCGTTCATTGCCCGTCCAGGCCAGATCAACGCCTGGGACAACGAAGATTTCGTCAAGGCAATCAAGGCTACCGGCCGCAAGCAACTGATCATCGCGGGTGTTGTGACCGACGTGTGCGTGGCGTTCCCAACCCTGTCGGCCATTGCCGAAGGCTTTGAGGTGTTTGTGGTGACCGATGCTTCCGGCACCTTCAACACCACCGTGCAACAAGCGGCGTGGGCTCGCATGTCGGCGGCGGGTGCACACCTGCTGAACTGGTTCTCCGTGGCGTGCGAGCTGCAAGGCGACTGGCGCAACGACATGGAAGGCCTGGCCAACCTGCTGTCCCAGCGTCTGCCGAACTACCGTAACCTGATCAACAGCTACACCAAGTTCACTGCCAAGTAAGAAGATCAAAAGATCGCAGCCTGCGGCAGCTCCAATTGGAATGCGCTCCTCCTGTAGGAGCTGCCGTAGGCTGCGATCTTTTGCTTTTAGCGTTTTTGCAACCATCCCAAAAAACCACCTTTGCTGATCGGTGCCGGTTTGGCCATCGACGCCAGCCGACTGTTCTGCTGGCGCACCGCCTGCAACTTGTTCAATGCCCGGCCCACTTCGCTGCGCTGTTCCATGCACTGGCGGGTCAGGTTCTTATCGAGACGGTAGATGATCGAAGATGTCAGCGCGGTGAACGTCGCCTGCGACGGCGTATCGGCCAGGATGCTCTGTTCCCCCATGACTTCGCTCGGCCCCATGCGACCGGCCTCGGTGAAACCATTGCCGTCCGGCACGCTGGCGCTGACGACGCCGGTGGCGATCACGAACAGGCTGTCCGGCACTTCATCCAGATCCAGCACCACCTGACCTGCGGCGTATTGTTGCGCGACCATCGATTCGGCGAGGCGATCACGTTCTTCATGGCTCAGCGAGCGGAAAATCTTCACTTCATCGAGCAGCGCGCGGGCACGGGGCGAGGGTTCGATCACGCCGTCGGGGTGTCGCGAGATGCCGGCCGCTTCCAGATGGCGATGGGCAAGGTCGAACAGTTGATTGCGCACGTCGCTTTTCTTGCCCAGCTCGGCGATGAAACCGCTGGCCACGTATTCGGACATCTCTTCACCGGCCTCTTTCAACACCGCTTTGGGGGCCGGGTTCAGCAACAGGTTGCTGCTGCCTTGCAGCGTGCGGTCGAGGGCGTCGAGTACCCGGCGTGGGCGGATGTGGTTCGCCACCTTGATGCTGATCGACACCCCGTGCAGGTTGTTTGGGCGGCTGAGGTTGACGATCTTGGCCTTGGCCGCCACCGAGTTCGGCACCACGGCCATCGTGCCGGCGCTGCTCAACAGGTGCGTGGCGCGCCAGTTGATGTCCAGCACTTTGCCTTCGACGCCGTCGATCACCACAAAGTCGTCCACCTGATAGGGTTTGGTGGTGTTGAGCACAATGCCGGAGAACACGTCGGCCAACGTACTTTGCAGCGCCAGACCGACCACGATGGCGAACACGCCGGACGTCGCGAGCAGACCTTTGACTGGCAGATCCAGCACATAACCGGCGGCCGCGACAGTGGAGGCCAGAAACACCAGTGCACCGATCACGTCCTGCAACAAACGGCCGCTGTGACCTATGCGGCGCATCAGCACCAGACCGAACACTTCCGTGAGCACCCGTGCGGCGTACAGCCACCAGAGAATCCCCAGCGCCGTGGCACCGAGTTGCGCTACCGGGTCATCGGCAAACAGCGGTGCCTGCAACGGGCTGACGCCGGCGTTGATGACCAGCGCACTGAACGCCAGAAACAGCACCAGACGCACGCCGACCCGCGGCGCGCGATGCTTGAACGGGACGAGGTGCCAGAGCAGGGCGTCGAGCACCAGCAACAGGGCGCTCCAAGGCAACAGGTGGGCAGAGAAAAGGCTCATGGATTGCACTCCAACGGGCACAAAAAAACTCGCCACACCCTGGGGTGTGGCGAGAGGTTGGACTTAGTTCAGATGCGTCTTGAGCTCGGCCGCGGCCTGACGTACCGCCGCTTTGACTTCCGGAATCTGATTCAGCGGATTGAGCAGGCCAAAGTCATGAATCATCCCGTTGTAGCGCACCGAGGTCACCGGCACACCGGCCGCATCGAGGTGGCGGGCGTAGCCTTCGCCTTCGTCACGCAGCACGTCGAATTCGGCGGTCTGTACCAGTGCGGCAGGCAGGCCCTTGAGTTGTTCGGCGCTGGCGTTGAGCGGCGAGGCATGAATCTGCGCACGCTCGGCCGGGTTGGTGGTGTAGTTGTCCCAGAACCACTGCATCATCCCTTTGGTGAGGAAATGCCCCTCGGCGAATTGCTGGTACGAGCCGTCGTCGAACTGTGCGTTGGTCACCGGCCACATCAACAGCTGGAAGCGCAGGGCAGGTGTTTTCTGTTCCTTGGCCATCAGCGCCACGACCGCCGCCATGTTGCCGCCGACGCTGTTGCCGGCCACGGCCAGTCGCTTGCCATCGACACCGATCTCTTTGCCATGCGCGGCCACCCATTTCGTCGCGGTGTAGGCCTGGTTGATGGCGGTCGGGTATTGCGCTTCCGGCGACGGCGTGTAGTCGACGTATACCGCGACTGCGCCGGAGCCCACTACCAGGTCACGGATCAGGCGCTGGTGCGTCGGGAAGTCGCCCAATACCCAGCCGCCACCGTGGAAGAACATGAACACCGGCAACTCGCCCTTGACCTTGGCCGGTCGCACCACTTTCAGGTTGATGGTCTGGCCGTCGACCTTGATCGCCTTGTCGCTGATTTCAATACCCGACAGATCAACCTTCACCGAAGCCTGGGCGCCGGTCAACACGGCGCGGGCGTCTTTCGGGCTCAGCTGTTCCAGCGGTTTGCCACCGCCGACGGCGAGGGCATCGAGGAAGGCCTGGGTGTTGTGTTCGACACCGGGGCCGGCGGCGGCGAATGCGTTGCCGATGGACAGGGCGAGGACGGAAGTGGCGAGGGTTTTCTTGATGTTCATGTGCAATTCCTTTTTATATCGTTTGAGTTTTTGTATGCCTTGGGATCGGGCTGCTGTGGCACTGGGGTTCGGGCCTCAGCAACACCGTGAGCACAGATTAATGAGGTGTCGGAAAGTGAAAAAGCGGCTATAAAGCGAATAACTGTCAACCAGAGAGTGACAATGAACCCGTTCGAAGATATGCGTATGTTTTGCCAGGTCATGGACTCCGGCAGCTTCACCGCGGCGGCTGATCAACTAGGGTTGTCCAAGCAGTTTGTCAGCCGCCGCTTGATGCAACTGGAAGAGCGCCTCGGCGTGCGCCTGCTCAACCGTTCGACCCGGCGGTTGGACGTTACGCCGCTGGGGCAGAGTTATTACGAATCAGCCTTGCGCCTGCTCAGCGAAGTCGAGCAAGTGGAGCAGGGCATCGCCGGGCAGACCACCGAGCCTCGCGGCACCATTCGCCTGAGCGCACCGTTGTCGTTTGCCGTGGCGCATCTGGGCTGTCTGTTACCGGAGTTTTTGCAGCGTTATCGCGAGGTCACCGTGGAAGTCGACCTGAGTGATCGACCAGTGGACTTACTCGGTGAGGGCTACGATTTGGCATTGCGCATCGGCGTGCTGGAAGACTCGACACTGATCGCCCGACGTCTCGCCTCCATCGAGCGGCTGTACTGTGCCAGCCCGGTGTATCTGGCCGAGCGGGGTACGCCGCTTAAACCCGAGGATTTACACACCCATGATTGCCTGCCTTACGGCCACGGTCGTCAGGTGCAATGGCGTTTCGAGGGGCAGGGCAAGCCGTTGAACGTCAACGTCACTGGGCGGATGCGGGTCAACAATGGTGAATTGCTCAAGGACGCTGCCATTGCCGGTATGGGCATCACGTACCTGCCGACCTTCATCGTCGGTTCGGCCCTTGAGGACGGCCGACTTGTGCCGGTGCTGGATGATTTGCGCCCCAAGCCGCTGACCTTGTCGGCCGTCTACCCGCAGCATCGCCAGAGGTCACGACCGGTGCAGGCGCTGATCGAGTTCTTGCGTGAGCGGTTGAATCAAGGCGAAGAGGGTTCGCACCACCGGTGATTACAAGATCGCAACAAAGCTCGAATGGTAGTTTTGCTGACACTGATCCAGACTCTTGCCGGCCAATCAAAGGCCCGAATTCTGGAGCGTGCAATGGAAATGCCGACAAAAGAAAAAGCCATCGCCAGCAATCGCGATGCGTGGAATGACTCCGCCCAACACCACAAAGACGCCCCTGAGTGGCAGGCCTGTTTGAGTGCCGTGAGCCATAGCGATTTTTCCTGCCTGGATGACACCCTCAGCGGGTTGCTTCAACAGGTCGGCGTCGCCGGCAAGGATGTGGTGCAATTGGGCTGCAACAACGGACGCGAAAGTCTTTCGCTGTTTGCGCTGGGAGCCCGCCGTGTCGTGGGCATTGACCAATCGGAGGCCTTTCTCGATCAGGCCCGGGAGCTGGCATCCCGTTCGCCCCATGAGCCCGAATTCATCGAGGCGGACATCCATCACCTGCCGACTGATCTTCACCAGCGCTTCGACGTGGCGCTGATCACCATCGGCGTCTTGAACTGGATGCCCGACATCGCCGAATTCTTGCGCCATGCCGCGCAAACCCTCAAGCCCGGCGGCAGCCTGGTGGTGTACGAAACCCACCCGTTCCTGGAAATGTTCGACCCCGAGTCAGCCGATCCCTATCGCCCGGACAGCTCGTATTTTCGCAGCGAACCTTTCGTCCAGAACCAGCCGATCGTTTACGAGGGCAAAGTCGAACAGCCGGCCTCAGCGTCCTACTGGTTCGTCCACACCCTGGGCGCCATTCTCACCGGTGCCGTTGAGGCGGGGTTGCAGATCGGCCACTTCAAGGAATACCCGCATTCCAACCGCGAAGAACTCTACGATCGGTATCAGCAGCAAAAGGCGCAGCTGCCGTTGTGTTACACGTTGGTGGCGGTGAAGCGCTGAGTGTCGGATCTGAGAAATGAGTTGCATTGACTGACGCTATCGCGGGCAAGCCCGCTCCCACAGGGAGAGGCGGTCAAATGTGGGAGCGGGCTTGCTCGCGAAGAGGGCGTGTCAGTCGATATTAATGTTGTCTGGCAAACCGCTTTCGCGAGCAAGCCCGCTCCCACATTGGTCTGAGTCGGACGCAAAACCAATCACGCCTGCGCCGCAGTCACTGCCTGCTGTTCCGGTTTGCGCAACGAAGTCAGCCGCGAGCCGCTGTAGTAGGTTTCGCGGAAGAAGCGAAAGCGGCCGAACAGGTCGTAGACGTGGGTGATTCGCCCCTGTTCCTGGTAGTCCATGCGCAGGTGCATTTTCATGGCCTGGATGTTGCGGACATCGCAGACGTCCATGACCTTGTCGCAACCTTGGTCCCGCATCGCCCCCCAGATATTGTACTGGGCGTCCACCGACAGGCTGGAGCCGAAGTAGAGAGGGATCATTTCACCGCCGAACTGGAAAAACTCACCGGGTTTGACCCGGAACCAGCAGCCATAATAATGCTGGTCAAAGTAGTCACTGAGGCTGCCCCAGATGAATCCGATGGCATCACCTGCCTCGTCCACATACATGTGCCCGGTGTGACCTTCGGAGGCGATCTGGGCCATGGCCTTGACGCGGTTACCGTAATACTTGGTGAAAGCGATGGCGTTCTCCCGGGTAATCGTCACCCGCTTCAAACCCGTATAGGGCCGTAGTTTGTGCGGCGCCACCGGGGTGACCAGATCGCGGCCCAGCCACAACAGTTCCCGGTGGAAGTACACATAGCGTTTCCAGAGCGTCTGGAGCGTGTGGAGCAGGCCTTTTTGTTTGATACGTTCGCGAAGCTTGTCGATGGCGCTCATGAAGTCCTCCGAGGCTGAAGCCAGGGTGTGGTGGGTAACGTTTTCGATAGCGATAAATCAAGGTTGCAACGGGCGTAGCTCAATCGGGTACTGCTGTTCGTCTTTGAGCGTCCTTGGCACAACGGCATAGGACACTCTCGGAATGCCCGGAAGACGCAGCTCCAGGATGTGAGCCAGAGACTCTCCGGGGTTTAAATAGATATCGCCAAAATCGGCGCCGATATGGGTCGGGTGGACGACGATTTCCAGCAGGCCGTCGATCGGCATCGCCACGTTGCGCAGGTCTACCGGGGTGCATACGTACTGGGCGGTCGCTCCGGCGAGGCGGTTCAATCGATGATTGAGCAATGTCTTGAACACCCGCTTGCGCACACTCAGGTTATTTCCCAGATGGCGCGCCAGTCGCACGGGCACCCCTTGGTAGGCGGCAAAGCGCGCGACGATTTCGCCGATGGGCCAGATGTTGTGCACGTGCTGATGGGAATCGATGTGGCTTGGGAGAAGGCCGTTATCCAGGCAACGTTGCCATTGAGCCTGGAGTTCCTCCAGCACCGCTTCGCGATCCAGGCGGTTGAGCCAGAGGCTGTGGCGGGGCAGGTCGAGATCGAACATGCCCTGGCTGTCGCAGAACGTCGAACGCGCGAGAATCGAGGGGCTCAACGGCCGGCCATAGGTGAGGTTGAAGTGCAAGCCGATTCGGCCCTGCAGCAACGGCTGGCGGGCCAGGACGCAGGCTTCCTCGAACGCCGGCATATTGGCCATGGCGGTGGCGGAGCTGATGACCCCGGCCTGGAAGGCACCGAGGATCACCGCGTTTTCGCTCGGGCTGAGGCCGAAGTCGTCAGCGTTGACTATGACTTGGCGAGGCATGTTTGCCCTCCCTGTTTTTTTCGGTGGGCGCAGGGCCTTTGTCGATACGAGTGGGTGTCGCAGGGGATGCAGGAGCAACTGATGCCCGCCAGGCCCGCCACTTTTTCAACCACGGCTTGAATTGATGCCAGAGTCGCATGGCCAACCCCAGAGCGAGGCCGCTGGGGCGCCAGGAGTAGAAGCTCCAGCGCCAGTGCTCCAGTTGCCCGGTCATGCGCTCCTGGAGTTGATGGCTGGAGTTCATCAGGCTGACCCGCGAAGCGTCGATCCAGTGCCAGTTGTCGTCCAGACCCCAGCGAATCCACTCTTCGAGCAGCACACGACCGCTGCCCAGGTCGGCGTATTTGGGCAGGAACGCCAGGTTGTAGTCGTACAGCCGGCCCTCTTCCAGCAAGCCGAGCCGGTAGCTGATGCAGCGCCCGTCCACTTCCAGCACCACCACCCGCAGCAGTCCCTGTTCGGCGAGGGCGGTGAAGGCCAGGTTGATCCATTGTCGGCTACGGTTGCTGGTGAAAATCCCCAGGCCTTCGACACCTTTCCAGCTCTGCACTTCGACTTCGCTGAGGGCCTGCAATAACGGCCCGATAGTGGCCGCATCAGGGGTTACGCGTCGGACCTGGGCACCATAAGCCAATATGCGTTTACGCGCCCGGCGCAGTTTGTAGCGCGGGTCGCCGGAGACTTCCTGGCGGTCGATATCGCTGATCAAATGCACCGGCACCCGGCAACTGAGGCGACGTTCGCCAGTCGAGCTGTGGGCCATCCATGCGGTCAGCGCGCTTTCTTCGCCGATGGGTTCGGACAATTCATTGAGTTGCAGCATCGCATGGGGCAAGTGACGGCGGATGATCACCAGCGCCTTGCGCATGCTGTCTGCATCGAGGCAGGTGAGCAGGGCCAGGCGATCGGTGAGGGGATAACCGAGGTGACGCAAGACCCGAAATGGCAGCCTTCCAAAGCGCTCCACGGATGCCACCAGCGGCAGGCACAAGGCCAATTCATCACCTTGCCAGCCCAGCAGAACGTGCAAGTGTTCCCCGGCGGTCAGAGCCTGTTCCGATGCGCACAGCCAGGCGAGGGTGTTGAACGGCGTATGGTCCGTCACGCGCCTGCGTAACCCCTCATAAGCAGCTGCCGGAAAGTCCGGGGCGCACAGCGAGGTGCGCCATTCGAATCGAGCCATCATATTTTCACGCCACTGACTCAGGAACAGGTGAACGGGACGGTTTTCGTAGCGCGTCCAGGCGTGAGTCGCTGTAACGGGCTTCACGCAAGAAACGCCAGCGACCGAATAATCGATAGACGTGCTGGATGCGTCCTTGCTCTTGATAGCCCATGCGAATGTGCAGTTTCAGCGCCGGTACATTGTGGGCGTCGCAGACATCCACGACTGTGTGGCAGCCTTGGGCCTGCATGGCTTTCCAGAGTCGCAGTTGCAGGTCCACCGAGAGCGTGCTGCCCCAATACGCGCGAGCCAGTTCGCCGCCGAATTCGAAGAATTCGCCTTTTTTTACCGGGAACTTGCAGCCATAGAAATGGCGGTCGTGGTACTCCCGGGTGCTGCCCCAGATGAAGGCCACCGCGTCGCCTTTGCCATCCAGATACATGTGCCCGGTGTAACCCTCGGTGGCCAGTTCTTCCATGATGTTGACCCGGTCGCCAAAGTGACGGGCAAAGGCTGCGGTGTTGTGCACCGTGATGGTCTTCACTTGCAGCGGTGGGTAAGGCTTGAGCTGGTGGGGCGGTACCGGGCTGACCAGGTCACGCTTCATCCACAGAAGCTCCCAGTGAACGAACATGTAGCGCCTCCAAAGGAGCTGGACCGTTGCACGCAGGCCTTTTCGTTTGATGTGTTGGCGAAGTTTTCCCAAGGCATTCATATCATTGCCTCCTGACAGAGACCGGTCGCCGCTGGCGTGGTGAAACGCGCGGTCGAGAGCGGCACGGTCGTGGTGATGCAAGTTGGCGGCGTTCATGAGGCGCTCCAGCTCAAGGCGAACAGGGTTTCGCCCGGCAGGTCGAAGCTGACGCGACCGTCGTGACAGGTGAACTGAGCGCTGCGACTGCGGTTGTCGGCACCGAAGTACACCAGCGCTCCCTTGGCCAACGGGCACGCCGCCCCGCCCAGATCGACACGCTGCAAGCGCACCCCTTTATTGACCCCTAACAGGCTGCGCTGGCGCTCGGTGGCCATGGCCAACACATCGACTTCGAAAGCGTCGTTGTCCAGGCGCATGACGTTTTTCAGCCAGTGCTGCTGGATGAATTGCTGGGCCAGGCCCACCGGCTTGAGTTCGAAACGATCGCCGCCCAGCACCCGCACCATGCCTTTGGGGTAGGTCGGTTCGTCGGCGGCCTGGAACCAGTTGAGCATGTCCAGCAACCCGTCCTGGGCCGAGTTGATGACCACCGAGGTCCACCACAGCGAAGCGAAATGGGTTTCCTGATCGTAGGGGCTCAGGCTTGAGCCGCTGGACAGGTTGGTCTGATCCAGCAGCAAGGCCTTGCGTGGCCGGCCCTTGGCATCGAGGCCCACCAGCTCGGCGGCACGGCGCACGCTGTCGCGGTAGACCCGAGTGGCCAGCAGGTCGCGAATCATCCATTCGTGCCAGGCGAGGGCGTCGATCTGCTCACCGGATTCGGCCAATAGGCGCCGTGCCCAATCGATACCGCGCTTGTCGGCGGCGTTGTCGGCGAACGGGCCGTTGACGAAGCGTGAAGTGGCGGGCATGGCGATGCGCACACCCGCCTTGGCGTTGGCCGGATCGCTGCGTACCTGCCGGGCCATGCTGTTGAAAATCGACTGGTAGTCGGCGTAGCTCGAGTAGTTGAGGTTCGGCTCGTCGGCAAACGCGATGTAGTGCGTACCGGTGCCGCCGAGGGCGCGAGTGGCGGCGAGCCAGGCACCGAGGCCGGCGTTGCTTTGAGTGTCGGCCCGCAAATCCGCCTGACGCTGGCTGCCGGCCAACAGCGTGAGGTCCTGGGTGATGCCGAAGCGGTTCTGATAGAGCTGGCGGAACGCATCTTCGTGGTGTGGATTTTGCGCGGTGACGTCAACGAAACTGTAGTAGGTGCCCGCCTGGGGCTTGAGGGCGTCGAGCGCTGCGAAACTGGATTGAGGGGGCAGCACGTAGGGCAAATAAATGCCCAGGTTCGGAGTGGGGCCGAGCATCTCTTTGTGCAGGGTCAAGCGGGTCTGGCCATCGTCCTCGCGCAGCGGTTTGAGCTGCTGCGGTTTCTGGGCAAACAGATTCGCCGTGCCATCGAGCCAGAACGCGACCTTGCCGCTGCCTTGCAGGCGCAGGCGCCAGACCTGTTCGTCCTGAGTGACGGGCAATGCCACCTGATCGAACTGCCAATAGGCGCGATAGGGTTTCAGCGCCAGGGACAACTGTTTGTTGTCGCCCATGCGCTGGGCCTGCAGGGCGTTGATCCCTCCGTGAAACTTGCCGGCCAGTACGGCGTGTTCCCCGGGTGCGACCTTGAAATACAGCTCATCGCCGCCGCGGGTTTCGGCACTGAAATGCACCTTGGCCGGGGCGAACAGCGCCACCGTGCGTTCATCGTGTTCGATCGTGTAGCGGCGGAAACTGTAGCCCGGAATTTCCAGTCGATAACTGGCGGCACTGGGCGCCAGTGGCCAACTCTGCTTGCCTCGGGTTTCACTGGCGGCGATCAGGCGCTCGCCCTTGAGGTTGCCGTTGCCGTCGAGCAGGTACAGGCGTTCTTCGTTGGCATCGGCCTGCCACGCCGGAACCCAACGAATAGTCAGCGTGTCGGGGCGATCCGTTTGCAGGTACAGGCTGCCGTCGCGAATATCAGCCCAGCGCATGGGCGCCGCCTGGGCGCTCAAACCCAGGCCCAGGCTCAACAGCAGCATCAGGCGCTTCATGCCGATTTCCGTTGCAGCATCTGAAGCATCGGAGCCACATCGCTGGGCAGGATGATCAGGGTTTGCCAGACTGGTACGCCACTCAACCGGCAATACATCACCAGTAGCGCGAGGGTGACCGCCAGGTAGGCGATGGACGATGCCGTCGCAGCGCCGACGATGCCGTAAATCGGGATCAGCAACAGGTTCAGGGTCAGGTTCAGCAACGCGCCGAGGCCCATCAACAGCGAAATCGTGCCGGGGCGATTTTTGCCCAGCAAGTCCAGGCGCAAGATGCTCGCATAGCAAAGGCCGAGCAGCCCCGGCAGCAGCGCCAGCAACGCCGGGTAGGCTGGCTGATAGGCAATGCCGAACAGCGTGACGATCAGCCATTCACCGATCACCGCCATGGTCAGGCAGGCGCCGAGCATCACCGTGGCGGTGAGGCGCAGGGCCAACGGCGTCAGGCGATCCATGCCTTCGTCCTGTTGCAGCAGGCGTTTCATCAGCGGCGTGGTCACCGCTTCCGGGACGATCAGCAGCAACTCGGCGGCGGCGCTGGCCATGGCGTAATGCCCCAACGCGGTGCTGCCGAGCAGGGCGCCGATGAACAGGTAATCGGAGCGCAGAATCACTTGTTGGAACAACAGGTCCGGATGGCTGCGAGCGCTGTAGCGCAGCAGTTCATTCTGGCTGGCACGGTCCCACTGCAACTTCAAGGGCTGAGTGCGCTTGAGCCAGAACCACCCGGCCAGCACCACCAGGCTGAGGCCGGCCAGCCAACTGATCAGCGCCGCTTCCAGGGCTGCGTCTTTCCACATCCAGAACAAGGCCAGAAACAACAGCAGTGGCGCCAGGGATTCCACCAGCCGCAAGGCATTGAACGCCACCACACCGCCCGACGCATTGTGCAAGGTCAGCAGGCCGCTCTTGAGCACGGTCAGCGGCACCGCCAGCAGCAACAGCCAGGCGAGCAATCCCAGTTGCGTGGTGATGTCGAGTTCACCACCGAACTCGCGCACCAGCGCCACCACCAGCAACGTCAGCAAACCCGCCAGCAGGCAACCGAACACCAGCACCTGGCTCAACAACAATCCCATGGGCCGTTGCTTGGCCGCCTGATACCCCACCGCCGAATTCAGCCCGCCGCTGGTGGCGGCGCTGATCAAATCGGGCAGGGTACTGAGCAACGCAAACAGACCGCGCTCGCTGGGCCCCAGAATCCGCGCCAGTAATACATTGCGCAGCAGCCTCAGGCCGATCATCGCCAGTTTGGTGCCCATGCTCAGGGCCAGGTGTTTGAGGTAATGATTGCGACTCATGGCCTGGCTCCGCGATAGATGCGCCAGGACAGCAACTCCGGATTGCGCGCCGTGCGATGGCTGATGCCGATTCGCGGCAAGGCCAATGGATCGCTGATACCACGATAAATCCCGATGTCGGTGCCCAGGGCAAACGGGAAGTCGTGGTCCGCCACGTGTTCGCGCACCCGCGCATCATGGTCGCCATTGGGGTAGCAGTAGACCGGCAGCGGTCGGTTGCAACCGTTGAGCAGGGCATTGCGGCTGCGGCTCAGTTCCTCATCCAGACGTTGGTCGTCCAGGTCGGTGAGAATCGCGTGGCTGGCGCCATGGGGACCGAAGCGGATCAACCCGCTGGCTTCCAGCGCGCGTACTTGATGCCAGTCCAGGGCCTGGGGCAACGACTCTTCGGGGCATTGATCGGTGAGCCGATTCAGTTCGCCCGATGGCAGGTTTTTCAGGCTGTGCAGAAAGTGCAAAAGCGCCAGGCTACGGCGCTGCACATCCAGATCATCGAGCAGCACCGGTAACGGTCGTCTGATCTGTTGCAGGCATTCAATCAAATGCGTCCGGGCTTTTTCACCGTGGCTGTGCCACAGGGTTTCTCCCAGGCTTTCCCACCAGAAGCGTTGTCGGCTGCCGATGAAATCGGTGGAGAGAAAAATGCTCGCCGGCACCTGATACTTTTTCAGCAACGGGAAGGCATTCAGCGCGTTGTCGCGCCAGCCGTCGTCGAAGGTCAGCGCGATTTTTGGTCGTCCGGTTCTGATGGTGCCCGGTTGCAAGATCTCCATCAGTGGCACGCAGTCGAAGTTTTTTTTCAACCAGGCGAGCAGATGTTCGAATGCCTTCGGCCCGACGCACAGTTCATTGCGATGGGGCAGGTCGGCGGCGCGGTCATTGGCCAGCACCCGATGCAGCATCAGGATCACCCCGGCACCGTGCAATTGGTGACGGCCTACGGGCGAGTTGAGATAAAGCCAGCCGCTGGTGCGTTTTAATAATTGTTTGATCGCCATGGCGCGGTCCTTTCAACGATTTTGCTCGGGGTTCCATTGCGCGTACCGCTGGCCGCGCAAGAACTGCCACAGACCGATACTCATCCCGGCAAGGGTCACCAGAACAAACGCGGCGAGGCGAAAGGGTTTGGGTAAATGGTGTTGCACATCCAGCAGGCCGACGATGGCCATCGCGTAACCGAGCAGTTGCGCGATCAGGCTCAGGCGATAGAAGCCATGAACATTCCACAGCCAGACATTGCTCAACAGCAACGGCACCAACAGGATCGGTGCCAAGCGTCGAATCAGCTTGTGGCTGATCAGTGCAATCGCATACAGGCCATACCGCCAAGGGTTCAGCAGCTCCCGGCGCTGGGCCAGGCTTTGCAGACCGCCGACGGTGACGCGCTGGCGGCGGCGCCATTGTTTGGCGATTTCGTCGACGCCCTGGTCGCTCACTTGTGCCTGGGGCACATAGACGATGCGTTTGAACGCCACCGGTGCGCAGGTACTGATAAAGAAGTCATCGTTGACCTCCGCCGGCACGTACTGGAACAACTCGCGGCGCAGGGCGAGCAGGGCGCCGTCGGCGGAGACCATGCAGCCGGTGCGATTTTCCACCTTGCGCAACCAGCCTTCGTAATGCCGATAAAGGCTGTCGCCCAGGCTCAGGCCCTTGCCCGGCACCGGGATCAGCATGTGCCCGGCACAGGCCCCGACCTGTGGATCGGCCAGGGGCGCGAGCAACTGGCCGAGGGTGTCGGTCGACCATTGGTTATCGGCATCGGTGAACACCAGAATCTCGCCCGTGCTCAGGGCCACGCCGGCATTCAAGGTGGCTGCCTTACCCTGACGAGGCAGGTCGAGCACGCTGATGCGCGGGTCAATGACCTTGTGGGCGCAGGCCACGGTGTCGTCGGTGGAGCCGTCGCTGGCCAAAATGATGTGTAGCGAGCGCGCCTGATAATCCTGGGCGAGCAGGATGCGCAATTTCTCTTCGATATGCCGGGCTTCGTTGTGCGCGGCGATGATGATGCTCACGTTCATCGGTGGGGCTGGCGCATGACGCCGTGCGCGGAACAACGGCGCAATCAGCGTCAGCAGCAGCGGGTAGCCCAGCCAGGCATACACCGGCAATAGCAGGCACAGCCAGAAAATGAACTCAGCCACGGGCCGGCCTCCTGGCATTCCAGTGACACAGGCTCAAAATGAGCGCGGCACCGGCCAGGTGCAGGCGCACCCAGTGCAGCCCCCACAGTTGCAGCATCAGGCCTATGTCATGGTGTTTCAGGCTTTGGCGCAGGCTCAGCACCAGCGCTGGCAGGCTGGTGATGAGTACGATGAACAACGCCGCTTTGGGAAAACCATTGAGCAGGGCAGACAGAGCGATGAAATCCAGTGCCCAGACGCCCATTGAAAAGGCCGGGAATCGCAGCAAGCGCAGGCTCATCCCCTGGGTGCGCAGCAGTTGCAGGTGACTGCCCTGGCGCCACAACTCCTTGCCCATCCATTCGCGCCAACTGCCTTCGTAACCCCAATGCAAGGCGACGCTTTGATTGACCGCGAGCAATCGTGCACCGGCTTCACTCAGGCGCAAGGTGAACGCCTTGTCTTCGCCGGTGCGCAGGGTTTCGTCGAAGCCGCTGACCTTATCGAACCAGGTGCGGCGCATCAGCAGGTTGGCGCTAGGCAGCCATTGCACCGGGTGCAAGGCGTGAGTGGTCGGGCGGGCCATGCGGCGCTGCCAGGCCGTGGCAAACCACGGCGCCTCGACAGGAGTGTGCAAGTCCAGGGCAAGCACATCGGCCTGACCGCCGGACTCCAGTTCGAACAAGAGCGTCAGCCAGTCCCCGGGCATCTCGATATCGGCATCGATAAAGCCCAGCCATTCACCTGTCGCCACCGCCGCCCCGCGATTGCGCAGGGCGCCGATCAGCAAGCCGGGCAGCACCAGCACCTGCGCACCGAACTGGCGAGCGATGTGCGGTCCCTGATCGTCGGAGCCGTTATCGACCACAATCAACTCGCATTCCAGCCTGGCAGCCTCGACGGCTTTTTTCGCGGCGAGCAACGTACGGCCGATGTGTCGGGCTTCGTTGTACATCGGGATGACGAGGCTGATGCGGCTCATGCGCTGGCCTCCGTCGGCGGACGTTCTTCAGCCTTGAGGCGCAACACGAACGTCAGCGCGAGCATGATCCACAGGTATTTGTGATTCGGTGCGCTGAGGAACATCAAAAACAGCAGCAACGACACATAGCTCATGCTCAGGTGCGTGATCAGGTCGGCCTGTTCCCAATTTCGTCGCAGCATCCAGGCGTGACGGGCGCGGACCAGGTTGTACATCCCCAGGCCCAGCATGCCGACGAACAACAGGCCGGCGGGAATCCCCACTTCGCTGAAGATTTCCAGGTAAGTATTGTGCGCGCGGCGGTACAGGTCGCCGGGCTTGCGGTTGGCGGAAAACACTTTGGCGTAACCGGTGGTGGCGTAGTGCAGCGGGAAGGTGCCGGGGCCGGAACCGAGTAACGGGTGCTCTTGGATGATCTGGCTGCCGACCAGGATGTACGACGCGCGACGGCCCAGGGATTCGTCCTGGCTCTTGGCCCCGGCTTTCAAGATGCTCAAGGACTGGATGCGCGCGATGTAACCGGCCGGCATTGAATAAATGGCCAGCGGGATCACGATCGCAAGGCCAAGCATGGCAAAACCCAAGTGACGCGGACGGATGCGTGGCAACTGCGCGCGGTAGTGCCAGGCGCCGATCATCAAGCTGAGAAAAAGCACCACCAGCCCGGAACGGGAATCGGTCTTGGTCATGCCGCCCAGCAGCAAAATGCAGCAGCCGCCCCAGAACAATCGGTGCAACAGGTTCGGGCCGCGGATCACCAGCAGCAGCGCCAATGGCACAGCGAAGGCAATCAGCAGGGCAAACGAGTTCGGGTCTTCCAGCAGTCCTGCAGCGCGGCCCTGGTCCTGATACTTGGTGGAGAACATGGCCAGCGCGCTGGTCGCGCTGACGCTGAGGGTCACCAGCCGGGCGAACATATCGAGGTTCAACTCACGGCCAATCAGCAAGGTGATCACAAACAGCACCAGGCCGACGCTCAGGTCCCGCAGATGGCTCTGGGACATGTCCAGGTTATCGGTATTGATCATGCTCAACAGGTACAACACCATGAACCAGATCAGGAGGCGCCAGATGTTGCTGCGCAGGCGCTCGGACGGAATCTGGTGGATAGCCAGTTGCAACATCACGATCAGCGCCAGTGACGCACCGATGAATTTGGTACCCGATAGCGCGCTGCCCTTGAAGAAACCTTCGAACGGCACCAGCGCCGCGATGCCCAACAAACCCCAGGCAGGTTTTCGGTACAGCACCGCGACAGCCACCAGGCCCAGTACTGCGCCTGGCGCCAGATACGGATAAGGGCTGGCCAGCAAACCAAGGCAGACCAGGGCGAGCAGACTGACGATCGAGAGCGGAAAGATCACGCGCGTGCCTCCCGTGCAGTACGGATATAAAGCTGCGACCAGCGTTCGGCCAAGGCCTTCAGGTCGTAACGGTCCAATTGCGTACGTCTTGCGTTGTCGATCAATTCGCGAGCCAGGGCCGGCTCATTCAGCAGCATATCGATCTGCCGGGCGAGAGCGGTGGTGTCGGTGGGTGTCGCCAGCAGGCCGTTGTGCCGGTCCTCCAGCACATCGGGAATCCCGCCGACGCTGAACGCCACCACCGGCACTCCGGCCTGCATGGCCTCCAGCAAAATCATTGGCGTGCCCTCGGTACGCGAACTGATCACCAGCGCATCGAGTTGCTGCCACCACCGGTTCATGTCGGTTTGATAACCCGGCAAGGTGATGCGTTTGTGCAAGCCGGCAGCGGCAATCCGCGCCAGCAAGGTTTTCTGTTCCGGGCCGTCGCCGAGCATCACGGCGTCCAGTTGCGGGTGTTGCTGACAGAGCGGAATCAGGGCATCGAGAAACAGGTCCGGGCCTTTTTCATTGCTCAGCCGACCGACGTAACCCGCGAGCCAGCGCGGGTGTGTGGCAGTGTGAGGTAGCAGGCCGTTGGCCTTTGGCAGACCATTGGGAATCACTTGCAGTTTCTCCGTCCGGACACTGGCCTTGCGGTGCAGCACGGCGATGCTTTCGGCCACGCAAACCACGCGGTGCACCGACGCCGTGCGGCACAATTGCAAACTCAGCCAGCCATAAACGCGTTGCTTGCGACTGCGCGGGGTGAAACCGTGTTGGGTAATCACCAACGGCAAGTCCAACAACGTGGCGGCCACCCAGCCAAATAACAGACCCTTGAAATTGTGCGTGTTGATCAGCGGCTGTTCAGCCCGCCGCTGACGTAAATGACGCAGCAATTCCCTCAAGCCCGTGAAGCTGCGGCAGTCGACCCCAGCCCCACGAAATCGCGCGATCAGCGCTGGTGGCGCATCGAGAAACAGCACTTGGTGCCGCCCCGGCGTCGCCAGGCAATGATCCAGCAGCATCCGCTCAGCCCCATAGAAGCCGCCGCTGCTGATCAAATGCATGATCGGCAGAGCGCTGGCGCTGAGCGGCCCGTTCAATGGCGCACCCAATGCACGAAGCTATCCACGGTCCAGTTTTTGTGCGGATTGTTCGGCACGACG
This sequence comes from Pseudomonas sp. GM79, assembly GCF_000282495.1. Taxonomy (GTDB): domain Bacteria; phylum Pseudomonadota; class Gammaproteobacteria; order Pseudomonadales; family Pseudomonadaceae; genus Aquipseudomonas. The sequence goes on along the minus strand of NZ_AKJE01000075.1, from coordinate 109,562 downwards.
TCTTGCTCGTTAATCACCAACAACACCGGCAAGCCCAGTTCATGGGTGATTTGCGCTGGGTGTTTGAAGCGGTGATCGAAGAACTCACGCACGTAGACGAAGGCAATCGCCAGCAGTAGACCGGTCAGCATCCCGAACGGAATGATCAGCAGCGGTTTGGGGAACGCTGCATCGGTCGGTTCATACGGCGGGCTGAGTACCCGGGCGTTGGACATATCGTTGTCCAGCAAGCCGGCGGAGCTGCTTTCGGCAAAGCGTTGGGCATAGGTGGAGAACGCCGCGTGCAGGGCATTGATCTCGGTGTCCATTTGCGCCAGTTTGCTTTGAGCCACTTGCAACTGATGGATGCGCTCCTTGAAGTCGGCGATGCGCGCGGTTTTCTGCTTGATCACCGAGGTGACAATCGCCAGGTCGTTGGTGCGCTCCTGAATCCGGTTGCTGACGATTTTCAGGAACTGCTGACGGGTGCGGGAAATCTGCTCACGGGTCAACAGCATGGGTTCACTGCCCGGCTGGAAGATCGCCAGGTCGTTCATGTAGCGGCTGACCTGAGTGGTCAGTTGCTCACCGAGCTGCCTGATCTCCCGGTCTTCGAAGGCAATGTTGTCCACCGTGGTGGTGAAGGTGAAGGGGAAGGTGTAGTCGCTGAGCCGGGACGTATTGGTGGCAGACGTCAGGGCGGTTTTCAGGTAATCGAGCCAGCGCTGGCTTTGCAACAGGCGATCCTGATACAGGTTCAGGGCCTGTTCCTCGGTGTTGATGGCATTGAGGCGGAAGGTGATTTCTTCCTTCGGATCGGATGAAGCCACGCCTTCGAGCAACGCCAGCCGCGTGCCCTCCAGGCCATCGAGACGCACCTGATACTGCTTCTTCTTGGTTTCGTAGAAGCTCTGCGGCAGGTCGATCGATTGCAGTTCCTGACGGCTGGCCAGGTAGTTTTGCAGCAGCGCCGCGACAAACCGGGTGCCCTGGGCGGGATCGCCAAAGCTGTAGACAATTGAGATCACGTTGGAACCCGGCAGGGTTTCGATTTTCAGGTTATCGACGGCCTCTTGGGTGTAGGTATCCAGGGCGGTGTCCCGAACCGGATCGGTCTCAAGCCCGAATGCATCGCGCACCGGATTGACCACGTATTCACGCAAGGGGGTGGTCACAAAACGCTTGATCGGTTCGGTCACCAGTTTGCTGAAGATCCCGGGGTTGGGCGCGTACTCGCCTTTGGCCCGCAGGTCGCTGATGGTCTGACGGATCAGGGCCGGGGAACGCAGGATATTGCTCTCGGTTTCCATGTCCGCCAGTGACGGTGGAATGAACGAGGCATCACTTTGGGTCAGGGACGTGGTGGCGTCTCCCTGGGAGAGTTTTTTGGATTGCACGATCACCTGCGCGGTGATGTCGAAGCTCTGTTTGAGCATCAGCGGCAAGATCAGGGCGATCACTGCAAAGATCAGGAAGACTCGTTTCACCAACTGCTTGTTGGCGAAGAAAATCCTGAAGAACTCATGCAGGTAGTTTTCCTTTGGGTTCATGGTCGGTCACCTGAGCGTTAGTTGTCGCTGTCTTTGTTATCGACGCGGTAGCCGAAGGTGAAGCCCACCCCCTGGAACAACACCACGTCCGCCAGTTGCCGTGCGAGCTCACCGGCGCTGGCCAGTTTGGTCTTGGGCACGTAGAGCATGTCGTCCGGTTGCAGGTAAGCAATCTGTGACGCGTCACCGGACAAGGCTTTTTCCACGTCGTAGTGCACGGCCTGCACCTGGTTGCCGTTGCGGCGCATGATCACCACCGAATCGAGCCGCGCCTTGACGCTAGTGCCACGTGCCAGGGTCAGCGCTTCAAGTACCGAGACCGGCCGGCGAATCGGGTAGGAGCCCGGTTGCGCGACTTCACCCAGCACATAGATTTCGTTGCCCGAGGTGGATTTGAGCATGACGTCGACTGTCATCCGCCCCGGCAATTGCGCATAGCGTTGATTGAGGAACGTTTCCAGTTGGTTGACCGTCATGCCTTGCAGCGGCACGGAGCCGATTTCCGGGAAACTCGCATAGCCGTCGTTGCCCACAACGATCTCCCGGCTCAAGCCGGTAGCGGGGTGGTTCAGGGAGCTCCTGAGGTTCTGCTCGTTGCTCAGCGGGCTGGTGACCAGCACGGTCAGCTGGTTGCGGTTGGGCTGAAACAGGGCTTTACGGTTATAGACACGCTGGATTTCCTCCCGGGCTTGGACCGACGTCAGCCCGCCGATTTTCACCGCGGTGTTGGCTCCTGGCAGTTCGATGGTGCCATCGGGCAGCACCAGTTGCGTGCCGTTGAGCTGGCTGGCCGCGGTGAAGTTCAGGGCGACCTGGTCACCGGGTTGAATCCGATAAGCCTGCGAGCCGCTGGTGCTGATGTGAAAGATCACATCCAGCACATCCTTGGGCCGCAGGGTCTGTTCGACCTTGGGCATGTCGGTGGCTTGGGCATTGGCCGGCTCGGCCGTGAGGATCTGCACCGGCATATGCTGGGTTTCACTGGTGCTGGAGCAACCTGCAAGCGGCAGCAACAGCAGGAGAAGCATTTTGGCGTTCATGGCGACATCCTTTCTGCGGTGGCTACAGGTTTTTGTAGAGCCATTTGGGCATGTAGTACTTGCGCCGGTTGAAGACGCTGCCCACCAGTTTTGCGCCGGCCTGGGTCAGGCGCTGGACCGCGGCCTGGGACACTTCCCAGCGCGTGTCTTCGGCGCGCACCACCATGATCACGCCGTCCGCCAAGGTGCTGATGACCAGGGTGTCGGCGGCCGAATACACCGCGTCGCCGTCGATCACCACGAAGCGATAGCGATCGCCCAACTGGTTGAGCAACGGGGCCAGCTGTTCGGTCGTCAGGTGCTCGGCGCCGCGGATGTGCCGCCCGTTCGGCAGGATGTGGAAGGGCAGGCTGGAAACATTCACCAGGCAGTCCTGCAGCAGCGGCGGTGAGTCGTTGAACAGCAGGTCTCGAAAGCCGCGTTCTTTGGTCAGCCCCAGCTGTTGCGTGAGGTTGCCCTCCGACTGGCTGGCGTCGACCAGCAGCACTTGGCCGCTGCTCATTGACGCCAGTTGGCTGGCCAGCGCCAGGGCGCTGGTGGTGGTGCCGGCGCCTGGATTGGCAGCGGTCAGGAAGAGGATCCGCAGATCCAGGTCGAGCACGGTCGAGGTCAGGTTGGACTCGCTCGGGCTGGCGATGGTCAGGCTTTTGTTCGATGAACCGTCCATTTAACTCGCTCCGTGGCCGCTGAATACTTTGAAGGGGGTTTTCAACAGGATCTTCAGATCAAGCAAGAGGCTCTGCTCGGCGATGTAGCTGAGGTCCAACTCAACGCGCTGGTCGAAGTCGATATTGCTGCGCCCGGATATCTGCCACAGGCCGGTCATGCCGGGGTAGATGCTCAGGCGTGCAAGGTGGCTGTCCTTGTAGCGATAAGCGTTGAACGAGGTCGGTCGGGGACCAACCAAACGCATGTCGCCGCTGACCACATTGATCAGGTTGGGCAACTCATCAAGGCTGCTGCGCCGCAGGAAGCTACCGATAGGGGTAATCCGCGGATCGTTGTCGATCTTGAAATCGATGGCATCGGCGCCGTGCTTGTTCAGATGCCGCAAGGATTCCTTGAGCTCTTCGGCATTGGTCACCATGGTGCGGAACTTGTACATGCCGAACAGGCGGCCGCGGTAACCGGTGCGCTTCTGCACGAACATCACCGGCCCCGGGCTGCTGAACTTGATCACCAGCGCCAGGCCCAGCAGCACAGGGGACAGCAGCAGCAGAATCACCAGCGCGCCAAGGCATGCAACCACTCGGTTGGTGCGCGACAGCGTCCAGGGCCGACCACCGTCACGGCCGGTCATCCAGCCGCGGCCCTGCATGTGGATCGCCGTGTCCAGGCGCATTCGGTGTTCGGGGTCCAGGCGTTTGTCACGCAGCATGTGATTGAGCAACACGCCTTTTTCATGTCCAGTCATAGAGTCCTCCGCTGAAGCCCTGGCGCGAGTGGCGAGTGGGCGTTGCGCAGTGGGTAGTAGTCACGGAACCAGGCGATGAATCGTCCGAGTCCTTCATCCAGCTCGATCCGTGGCTGGAAACCGGTGGCCTGGGCCAGATCGCTGGCATCGGCGCAGGTGTTGAGCACGTCGCCCGGCTGCAGGGGCAGCAACTCGACGAGGGCTTTTTGTCCGAGGTGTTTTTCCAGCAGCGCCAGGTAGTCCTTGAGCTCCACTGGCTGTTGTCCGCCAATGTTGTAAATGCGCCATGGCGCCATGCTGCTGGCCGGGTCCGGTTGTTCGCGGTTCCAGTCCGGTGCTGGTTGGGGGGCGCGCTCGATCAGACGGGCGATGCTCTCGATGATGTCGTCGATGTAGGTGAAATCACGCTGGTGCTGGCCGTAGTTGAACAGCTTCAGCGGCTGCCCTTCGGCAATCGCCCGGGCGAACTGGATCGGCGACATGTCTGGCCGGCCCCAAGGCCCGTAAACGGTGAAAAAACGCAAACCGGTGCAGGGAATGCCGAACAGATGGCTGTAGCTATGAGCCATCAGTTCGTTGGCTTTTTTGGTCGCGGCGTACAGCGACAACGGGTGGTCAACGCCGTCCTTGACCGAGTAAGGCGTGTGCTGGTTGGCGCCATACACCGAACTGGACGAGGCATAGATCAAATGTTTGACCGGGTGGTGGCGACAGCTTTCGAGAATGTTCAGGAACCCGCTCAGATTGCTGTCGACGTAGGCCCGGGGATTTTCCAGGGAGTAACGCACCCCGGCCTGGGCCGCGAGGTGAATCACCACCTCCGGTTGTTCAGCGACAAACAGTGCGTCGAGGGCCGTGGCGTCGGCCACATCGACTTTCGCGAGCTGGAAATCGCCGACTTGCTTGCGCACCCAATCCACGCGGTCGTGTTTGAGTTGCGGGTCGTAGAAGTCGTTGAAATTATCCAGGCCGCATACCTCATGCCCGTCGCGCAACAGCCGCAACAGGCAATGGGCGCCAATGAAACCGGCCGCTCCGGTGACGAGTATTTTCATGGCCGTGGCGCCTCGGGAACGATGTGCCGAAGCCCGATACCGCTGTAGTGCAAACCGGCCGCCGCTACGTGCTCCGGGTTGTAAAGATTGCGCCCGTCGACAATCACCCGCGCGCGCAATTTACTCGCCAGCAGATCGAAGTCGACCACGCGGAAGTTCTTCCACTCGGTGCAGATCACCAGCGCGTCGGCATCTTCCAGGGTGTCGTCGCGGGTGGCGCACAGGTGCAGGTCATTGCGGTAGCCGTAAATGCGCCGGCACTCGGACATGGCTTCCGGGTCGTAAGCCTGCACGCTCGCACCTTCGGCCCACAGCGCCTCCATCAGATAACGGCTGGGCGCTTCGCGCATGTCATCGGTATTGGGCTTGAAGGCCAGGCCCCAAATCGCGATGGACTTGCCGACCAGGCCATCGGGAAACAGCGCCTGCAGTTTGCTGAAGAGGATGTGCCGTTGGCTGTCATTCACATCGGTGACGCTACGCAGCAGGCGCAATGACATGCCGTGATGTTCGGCGGTGTGCAGCAGAGCTCGCAGGTCTTTAGGAAAGCACGAGCCGCCGAAACCGCAGCCGGGGTAGATGAAGTGGTAACCGATGCGCGGGTCCGAGCCGATGCCTTTGCGCACCGCTTCAATGTCGGCCCCCAGCAACTCGGTGAGGTTGGCCAGTTCGTTCATGAAACTGATGCGGGTGGCGAGCATTGCGTTAGCGGCGTACTTGGTCAGCTCGGCGCTGCGGTTGTCCATGAACATGAGCTTTTCGCGGTTGCGGCAGAACGGTGCATAGAGTTCGCTCAACTGGTTGCGCGCTTCATCGTCATTGGTGCCGACAATGATCCGGTCCGGGCGCATGCAATCGGCCAGGGCGCTGCCTTCCTTGAGAAACTCCGGGTTGGACACCACCCGTACGTTCAACGCTTGTTTGCCACGGCGTTGCAGTTCTTCGTCGGCAGCGCTCGCCACTTGGTCCGCGGTGCCCACCGGAACGGTGGACTTGATGATCAGGGTGCGATCGGACTCCATGAAACTGGCGATTTGCCGAGCGACATTCAGCACATGGCTGAGGTCGGCGGAACCGTCTTCATCGGCGGGAGTGCCCACCGCGATGAAAATCAGCTCCGCGTGTTCGACCGCGTCACTGGCCTGGGTGGAGAAGAGCAGGCGACCGGCCTTGATGTTGTCTTCCAGTGTGCTGGACAGTCCCGGTTCGCTGATCGGGGGCACGGCTTGTTGCAGTTGCTTGATCTTGTTGAGGTCAATGTCGACGCACAGCACACGATGTCCGACGTCGGCCAATGCCGCGGCTTGTATCAGACCGACGTAACCCGTACCAAATACGCTCACGTCCATATTGGCGTGCCTCGTAAAACGGTGGATGTAACTGAAGTGAGACTGTCAAAAGGGGTATAGCCTAGCCATGGGAAAGCGAGTCAGCAAAATGACGGGTAGCGCGACCGGGAAAACCCCGGTTTCACGGGCTTTTTGCCATCAAGTGCTTGCCGCTGCTGGATTTACTGCGGTTTTGAGGGGTTTCTGAGGGTTTTGACAAAACGATAAACGGTCGTAGGGCTTGAAACACAAGGGTTACAGACGCTTGAGTGTGTCAGATTCGAGGCAACGTTTTTTTGACGCTTTGGGGAAAAAACCGGTATTTCTTGCGCTTCGAAGGCTCGGTGCTAGTGTCAGAAAATGGCCGACCATCCATTGGCCACGGAGGTGCTGTAATCACCATGATCCGTTACCTCAAGGAACTGTTGCTGGTTCTGTATTTACTCAAGAATTACGACTACTACCTCGATCGCCTTGACGCGCTGGGCATCGGTTTTCCTATGCTGCTGTATGGCGCAATGTTCGTCGTGCTGACAGTGGCATTGTTCATGACCGCGTACATCCGTCAGACGCTGATCCGTCATCTGTTCGCGTTGGTGATGTCTGGCTCGGCGGTGTTCTTCGACGTCTATACGCAAGTGACTGCCGGTTACATGACCTACAGCAGTTTTGTGTCGCTGGTGTATTCCGGTGGGTTCATTCAAGAGGCCGCGTACCAGTACCGCGATGCAATCATCAGCGCGATGTTCAGTGGTTTGTTGCTGCTGTTCGGTCTCGGGCTCAAGCCGCGTCGACGGGCGCCATTACCGGGTGCACTGTTGGTGGCGGCGCCAGTGTTCGGGGTACTGATGCTCAGCACCGTGCTGTTCATGCGGGCCGGCGAGGGTGCCCGTGGCTTGCCGATCATGTACACACCCTTGGCCTATCTGAATCTGTTCACTTATGAAGCGCTGCACAACACCGTCGGCCCGCGTGAGCCAGTGAGCCTGCCGCGCATCGATCAGCCGGTGGGGCATGACATTGTGCTGATCATCGACGAGAGCATTTCCGGCAACTACCTGGACATCAACACGCCGTTCGGTGTGCACAGCAATCTCAAGGAGCCGCGCCCGGGCGTGGACATCTTCAATTATGGCTACGCGGCGTCCATCGCCAATTGCAGCGCCGACACCAATGTCACCCTGCGCTACGGTGGCACCCGCGCCGACTACATGCGGATCAACAGCACATTGCCGTCGATCTGGCAGTACGCCAAAAAAGCCGGGCTGCGCACCGTTTACATCGACTCCCAGCGCACCGGCGGCAACTTGCAGAACCTGATGAACGCTGCCGAGCAAAAGGACATCGACGAGTTCGTGCAATTCGACCGCACCAGCGTGCGTGACCGCGACATGGCAGCGGCGGCCAAGCTGATCGAGCTGCTCAACGACGGTAAGCCGCAGCTGGTAGTGATCAACAAGGTCGGTGCGCATTTTCCGGTACACGACAAGTACCCGGATGCGTTTATGGCTTACCGCCCGACATTGCCCCGTGGGCAGTTTGTCGAGGTGGCGGACACGGGCACACGCGATGGTTTCAACGGTCAGCCGGATGATTGGTTGCTGTACCGCAACGCCTATAAAAATACCGTGCTGTGGAATGTCGGCGAGTTCTTCGCACGGGTGTTTGCTCAGGCGGATCTGAGCCATGCGCTGCTGATCTACACCTCTGATCACGGGCAGGATCTCCACGAGCGCGGTAACCCGGGGCTCAATACGCACTGCGGTGATGATCCGGTGGAGGAGGAAGGGTTGGTGCCGTTGGTGGTGATTTCGGGCAGCGGTTTGCAGACCCTGGACTGGCAGGCGCAATTGCCGGCCAACAAGGATCGCTCCAGTCACTACAACATCTTCCCGACGTTACTGCAGGTGATGGGTTATGACCTGGCGGGGATTGAGGCGGTGTATGGCAAACCGCTAAGTGTGCAGACGGGGGACGATTTCACCTTTAACTATCGTTTCAATGCACGGTTGGGGGCCAAGCCGGAGTGGAAGCACATTGATCTGAACAGCATTGTGACGCCGGGGCGGGTGGTGCCGAGTGTGGCGGTGGGGCAGTGAGGTGGTTTGTTGGCTGAGCGGGCCCCTTCGCGAGCAAGCCCGCTCCCACATTTGACCGATGTGCCCACAGATTCTGCGTACACCGACGATCCCTGTGGGAGCGGGCTTGCTCGCGAAGAACGATAACGCGGTCCTGCTGCCGTCCGCTATCCTAGGCCCACTGCCTTCAATGAGTCTCCCCCCATGCTTTCGGTCCAGGGCGTCTTCAAAAGCTACGCCACCCCCCAAGGCCCGCTGCCGGTATTGCAAGGCGTCGACCTCACGTTGAAACCCGGCAGCAGCCTGGCGCTGATGGGTGAGTCGGGCAGTGGCAAGAGCACCTTGCTGCACCTGATCGCCGGGCTGGACAAGGTCGACCGCGGCAGCATCCGCAGCGGCGAACATCGGCTGGAGCAGATGAACGAAAGCCAATTGGCGAACTGGCGGCGGACCGAAATCGGTCTGGTGTTCCAGCAGTTCAACCTGATCGGCAGTTTGCGCGTTGAAGACAATCTGGCGTTTCAGGCGCGGCTGGCCGGGCGCCACGATCCACGTTGGCAGGCGCATCTGGTGCAACGTCTTGGGTTGGGAGATTTGCTGCGGCGCTATCCGGAGCAACTGTCTGGTGGGCAACAGCAACGGGTCGCCTTAGGTCGCGCCCTGGCATCGCAACCCAAACTGCTGCTGGCCGACGAGCCCACCGGCAGCCTTGATGAAGCCACCAGCGATGAGGTGTTGAAGTTGTTGCTGGAACTGCTCGACGACAGCCCGACAACTTTGTTGATGGTCACTCACAGCCCACGGGTCGCCGCGCGGCTGGCAGACAAAGTGGTGCTGCACGGTGGCCGTCTGGCTGGCGCGGACGAGCGCTGAAGTGCGGGTTTTTCGTGAGACGCTGCGGGCGCTGCTTAGCCATTGGCGACAGCACCCGGTGCAATTTTTCAGTGTGCTGACCGGGCTCTGGCTCGCCACCAGCCTGCTGACTGGCGTGCAAGCGCTGAACAGCCAGGCGCGAGAAAGCTACGCCCGGGCCAGTCAACTGATCGGCGGCGAACCGCAAGCCAGTCTCACGGCACTCGGCGGTGGGGTGTTTTCCCAGCAAGTGTTTGTCGATCTGCGTCGTGCGGGTTGGCCGGTATCACCCGTATTGCAAGGCCGGGTGACGCTCAATGGCCATGAAGACCAGCGCTTGCAGTTAATGGGCATTGAGCCGGTGTCGCTGCCGGCTGGTTCCGCAGTGGCCGGGCGGTCGTTGCCGATCGAGCAGATCGTCGAGTTTTTCACCCCGCCGGGCAGCACCTGGATTTCACCGCAGACTTTACAGGCGTTGGGCTTGCGCGAAGGTGAAACCCCGGTAGCCCAGAGTGGAGTCACCTTGCCGCCGCTGCGTGCCCAGACCGACATGGCGCCCGGTGTGTTGCTGGTGGACATCGGCTTCGCCCAACAGATTCTGCAATTGCCCGATCAATTGTCACGGCTGCTGCTGCCCAAGGATTTCACCGCGACCCTGCCTGATGAGCTCAAGGGCCAACTCCAGTTCAAAAGCAGCGGCGAAGAAAACAACCTCGCGCGCCTGACCGAGAGCTTCCACCTGAACCTCGATGCCTTGGGTTTTCTGTCGTTCGTGGTCGGCCTGTTCATCGTTCACGCGGCGATCGGCCTGGCGCTGGAGCAACGCCGAAGCTTGCTCAGAACCCTGCGCGCCTGCGGGGTCAGTGCCCGCATGTTGATTGCCTGCCTTGCCGTCGAGCTGGGTGCTCTGGCGCTGATTGGTGGTATCGCCGGCGTCGTCAGCGGCTACCTGCTGGCCGGCGTGCTGTTGCCGGATGTGGCCGCCAGCCTGCGCGGTTTGTACGGCGCCGAAGTGCCGGGGCAGCTGAACCTCAGTCCGCTGTGGTGGTTCAGCGGTATCGGCCTGAGCCTGTTCGGCGCTTTGCTGGCCGGCGCCAACAGTTTGCTACGGGCGGCGCGGTTACCGTTGTTGGCGCTGGCCAATCCGCAAGCCTGGCATCAGGCCCACGCGCGCTGGTTGCGGCGCCAAGGTTGGGTCGCCGCCATGGCTGCGGTGATCGCGTTATTGGCATTAAGCTTCGGCGACAGCCTGAGCAGTGGCTTCGTGTTGATGGCCGCGTTGTTGATCGGCGCCGCACTGGCCTTGCCGGTGGTGTTGAACAGCGTGCTCAACTGGGTGCTTGGGCGCAGTCGTTCGGTGCTCGGCCAATGGTTTCTCGCCGACTGCCGCCAGCAACTGCCGGCCCTGAGCCTGGCCTTGATGGCGCTGTTGTTGGCGCTGGCGGCAAACATCGGCGCCGGCAGCATGACCGCCGGTTTCCGTCAGACCTTCAGCAACTGGCTCGAACAACGGTTGACCGCCGAGCTGTACCTCAATCCGCAAAATCCCGCCCAGGCTCGAGAACTGCACACCTGGCTCAAACAACAACCCCAAGTCACCGCAGTGCTACCGAACTGGCAGGTATCGATCCAGTTACAGGGCTGGCCGGCGGACGTCTTTGGCGTGATCGAGCACCCGACTTATCGTCAGCACTGGCCGCTGCTGGAAGCCTTGGGTGACAACCCTTGGGAGCGACTGGCCAAGGACGACGCGCTGATGCTCAGCGAACAATTGGCCCGACGGTTGAAGGTACGGCTCGGTGATCATCTGACGATCGCCACGCCGAATGGTCCATGGTCGCCGCGGATCGTCGGGATCTACGCCGACTACGGCAATCCCAAGGGGCATCTGCTGGTCAACATTAATCATCTGCTGCGCGGCTGGCCGCAGTTGACGCCTAACCGTTTCAACCTGCGCATCGAACCGGCATCGATCCCTGGGTTCCTGACCGCGCTGCAAGCACGCTTCGCCCTGGACGACAGCCGTATCGTCGATCAGGTCCGGCTCAAGGGCTGGTCCACGCAAGTGTTCGAACGCACCTTCGCCGCCACCGCCGCGCTCAACAGCCTGACGCTGTGCGTCGCGGGCGTGGCGCTGTTCATCAGCCTGCTGACCCAGAGCCAAAGCCGCCTTGGGCAACTTGCACCGCTGTGGGCGTTGGGCGTAACCCGTCGACAACTGATGCTGCTGAATCTCGGGCAAACCTGGTTGCTGGCGGTACTGACGCTGGTGCTGGCGTTGCCCTTGGGTATCGCATTGGCGTGGTGCCTGGACACGGTGATCAACGTTCAGGCCTTCGGCTGGCGTTTGCCGTTGCGGGTATTTCCGTTGCAACTGTTGCAGTTGATGGGCCTGGCATTGCTCGCCACGTTGCTCGCATCCGCATGGCCGTTGTACTCGCTGTATCGCACGCAACCGGCGGATCTGCTGAGGACGTTTGCTCATGAAGATTAAGGTCGGCGTGTTGCTACTGGCCGCGCTGCTGAATGGATGCGACAACACACCTGCGCCGGAAAAAGGCTTCGCCGGCCTTGGCCATCAGGCCGCCGCATTTACCCCGGTGGTGCCCGGCCGGGTATTCAGCTTCCCGGCGGATCACGGCCCCCACGATGGTTTTCGCATCGAATGGTGGTACGTCACCGCCAACCTCAAGGACGATCAGGGCCAGGAATTCGGCGCGCAATGGACGCTGTTTCGCAGTGCCTTGAAAGCGACCCCCGAGCAACCCGGCTGGAGCAATCAGACCATCTGGCTGGGCCATGCGGCCGTGACTTCCGCCACGGTGCACCATGCCGCCGAACGCTACGCCCGAGGCGGCGTCGGCCAGGCTGGCGTGAGCCTGACGCCGTTCAAGGCATGGATCGACGATTGGCATTTCAGCAGTCAGGCTTCCGATGAAAACCCGCTGGCGGACCTGCAACTCAGCGCTCGCGACAAGGCTTTCAGCTACCAATTGCGACTGACCTCCACACGCCCACTGGTGCTTCAGGGCGACAAAGGCTTCAGCCAGAAATCCGAACAAGGCCAGGCTTCGTATTACTACAGCCAACCGTTTTTCCAGGCCAGTGGCACATTGGAAATCGATGGCAAAACCTACACGGTCAGCGGCCCGGCCTGGCTCGACCGCGAGTGGAGCAGCCAACCCCTGACCGCCAACCAGACCGGCTGGGACTGGTTCTCCCTGCACCTGGACAGCGGCGAACAGGTCATGCTCTATCGCATGCGGCAAAAGGAAGGCGCGCCATACCTCACCGGCACCTGGATCGACGCTCAAGGGCAGACGCAGTTATTGCACGCCGACGACATCAGCCTCACCCCTCAGGAGAAGACCAATGTCGCTGGCCGCTCGATGCCTGTGAGCTGGTCGATCAAGATACCCGCCAAGCACCTCGAAATCACCATCAACGCCCTCAACCCCAAGGCCTGGATGGACTTGCGCATTCCCTATTGGGAAGGACCGGTGCGGTTGAGCGGCAGCCATCGCGGGCAGGGCTATCTGGAGATGACCGGGTATTAAGATCAAAAGAGGGTTATGCGTATGCCGCAATGACGCGGGTGTACTCGGTCGGTGTAGGAGCTGCCGAAGGCTGCGATCTTTTGATCCTGCTCCTAATGCGTCCAATCCACAGGAACTCCCAGAGACCTCCATCTCTCTACCGTAATAATACCGGCAGGAGCCCGCCATGAGCGACGACCTCAAACCGCCCACCCTTGCCACATGGCAGCGGCTGTTCGACGACAAAGCCTACTGGCAGCAATCCCCCGACGCGCATTACAGCGAATTGCTGCGCATCGCCGACGATCTGCTGGGGCAGGGCGCCATCGACCTCGCTCAATGGCAGATCCTCAAGACCAAGGCCGATCAATCCCACAAAGACTCGCCCGCCGTGAACGTCGCCCATGAAGTCGACGATCCTGAAGCCTGAGGACATCCCCATGAATCGCAAACCGACCAGTCCCTCGGAAAACCCCGACGAACCCCGGCCACCAGGCGAAGTCGAGCGCGACAACGACGCCCTGCGTCCCACCGACCCGACCCGGCGCAAGGAAAGCGGCAAGGGCACAGACAGCGGAGAATCCACCGCGCAAGAAACAGCGGAAACTCCCTGATCAGCGTCTATGCTCATCGGCACAGACGGCGCCGAACCTGGATAGAGAGCTGTCTGCTGCCATCCATCACAGGGAAAGTATCGCTTATGAAGCTCAACGCACTGACAAAAGCCATCACCCTCGCCACGCTCCTGTCCACCGCCAGCCTCAGCGCCATTGCCGCAGACATCCCGCTGTCCGCCGTCATGGAAGCTGATCAGGTCGTCACCAAAGTCCTGGCGGTCGACGCCGCCAAACACCAGGTCGTCCTTGAAGGCGCGGAAGGTCGGCAGGTCCATGTACAACTCAGCGACAAGGCGAAAAACCTCGGCAAACTGAAAGTCGGTGACCAGGTCAACGTCGAAGTCATCCGCTCGATCGCGGCCTACCTCGACACCGACATCGACAAAGGCTTGCCAGGCTCCATCGAACATACCGGCGAAATCCGCGCCACCAAAGACAACCCCAACCCCGGCGGCGAAGCCTTCCGTCAGGTACAGGTCCAACTGAAAATCACCCACATCGACCTGAAGAAAAACCAGGTCACCTTCCAGAACCCGGCCGGCCAATCAAAAACCGTCAACGTCGAAAGGCCTGAAGTCCAGGCGAAATTGAAAGATCTGAAAGTTGGGCAGAGCGTTGTGGTGACCTATACCGATGTGCTGAAAGTCACCAGCCAGCATCCAAGCTGATCATTACTTGTACCTATTGATTGTTCTTGTATAGAAAGTTGTATAAGAACAATCAGTTTTAATGGTCGAACTGGTGAGTTTTAAAAGTTTGTATCTGGTTTTTTAGCAAAAACTTGAGAAATATTACGTGCATAAATTTCATGTTTATACCGAGGACATATCCGCCAAATTCTATTAAAATCCTTCCCGTTCGCCCGGTGTCAGGGCTCTTTACCGGTGCATGGATTGCCAGGCCATTACACTGGGCGAACACCTCCTCTGGAACGCAATGTTTAAAAGTTTCGGACATAAAAAATGGGCGACCTTGAAGTCGCCCATTTTTATTGGCTGGGTTAAAGCTGCGCCCGCAACCGTCGCCCGATAACATCCAACAGATCACAACCGTCCCGCAACGGGATTACCGACACCCGCGCAAACTCTCGCAACAACGCAGCATCACCACCAAACGCCTCGCTCAGGGACAGCGCTTCCAACAGTTGAGTGACACTGTGAATGCGATATGCCGCCGTGTCATGCAACACGTCAATAGGCGCTTCGGTGTCGATCAGCAGGGAAGGGATCGTGCAGTCGATGCCGGTAATCGGCATGTATCGAGTCATGGTTGAACCTCCTGAGCATCGGACGCCCCACCCGGTGGATCGAGGTTGTCCAGCGCCCGGTTTACCAACAATTCACCCAGCACGGCCAATTGCTGAATCGATAACGCCAGGCTGCGGTGCGAGCCTTCGAGCTCGCAGGCAAAGTCGGTCGTCAGCACGTTGAGCGAGGCGAGGGTTTCGCAGGCGTGGCTTAGCAGGGTTTCGGTGTCGATGTTGGGGAGGAGGGTGAAAACGTGGCTGATGGGGTCGGGATTTTTTGGGTCGCGGAGGCGGGCACTGATGGTGCGTTGGGTTGCTTGGCTGAGTTGATTGGGGTCGAAGAAGTCGGGTGGAAATTTTTTCATCGTGAAGCTCCTGAATTAATGGAGCCGCAAAGCGGCATTTGCATGCCTTGATCGTGTTCGGCCTGTCAAAACCGGTCGCTGAGGTTGCAGCGGCTGGGGGAGGTTATCTGGGGAGGGAGGGGGTGTACAAGTTCATGGGGGGCGATGGGGGTTGTGGGAAATGTCCGATGCTTTTGTCAGGCGTCCCGATGGGCTGAAAAATTGAGTCAGATTTGGTTTTAAGTGAACTCGGGTTTTTTATCGTTCATATAAACTGAGGGTCCACAAAGTAGTGGAGATTTAAGAGCAAAAGGGGACACCCATTGTCCTAAATGGATCTATTCTGTTGTTCGAAAGAGTCTTTATAAGCTGATAATACAGTTTTCCAATTTTCAAATAGCCGTCCTTCGGATCCTTCTGGGAGAGGCATGTATCTAACTAAAGAAGCAATTTCTTCTGGATAATTGAAGTCTGCGTACAGTTCTTCCGCTATTTCAAGCGGATCGTCATGGTTTTCTTGATGCTCAAATAAAAAAGAGAGTAATAAAAAGATCCAAGGTTTGGTGGTGTCTGTTGCTGGTGAGAGGTCCTTGTTTGCCAGTGAATGGAGTAAGTCGTTTGCCAAATAATTTTCTTGAGGTAGCAAGGAGGCGAGTTCAATGGCTTCTTGTGAAGATTTTTCTGTTAGGGTTTTACAAGCGTATTCCGATACGCCTTTTTCATCTATAAAGCCATGCTCAAATCCATATAGAAGCTCTTTTCAATTTAACCACGGAGTTTTTTTGTATATAAAATAGCCGTCAAACGAAAGATTTTTCATTTTTGTATCTACTTGCAAAAAAAAGGGGCGGATTTATTTTCATGTGCATAGAAAATAAATCTGTCCACTTTTCTCTAAATATGTGTAGGGTGTAGGGAGGTTTCTTTTGCACTTATGTCAACAAACATTGGTAATGGATAGTGTGCTTGATTTAATGAGATTAGAGCTATTGAGTCGCCGATTCTCAATGCCCCACAGCCATCGTCTTCGCTAGAAATCAGCTCGGCCGTAATGTGAAGCTTCCCGGAGTGAAAGTAGATCGATGGTGCATGCTTAATTGATGGGGCTATATTTTCATTCCAAAAAAAATCGTCATCAATGTTTATCTCTACATCATATGTCAGACCTTCTTTGATTTCAGGGGCGGCAAAAAGTGATGAGCCGACTCCATAAGGTGTAGAGAACTCCACGTAGGTGCCGAGAGCAGTGGAGTCGATGATGCGTAGTATAGTTACCTTCATCTACTTAGTTCCTAGCGGAACGCGGACGACGGTATTGTCGACATTCATGACATTATTTATTAAATCGAGTGTCCAGGTTTCTTCATGGTAATGATGCTTGTTTGGCTTGCTGTTCATTTCATGAGCTCCGTACCGAATACTTCTTTTTCCGTCAGCAGAAACCAACCGATCATTATCGGGAAGCCCCGTACGTGGATGGATATTAGTATATGGACCCTCACCCAAGAAATCATGCCACTTCCCAGCGGCATCCTGTGGTTTTACTGGTTTGCTCGTGCAAAAAAGGGGACAGATTTATTTTCATGTGCATAGAAAATAAATCTGTCCCCTTTTCTCTTCTTTTGTACTGTTGTCAGGTATTTGATCCACAATATTATTGGTGTCGGGGACAGACCACATTTTCTTGCGAAGCTCTAGGAAAGGGAAAAGGTTGAACGCCTAGAGACTAAATTCGTCCCGTTATATTTTTTTGTCAAGCCATTGGTCTGAGTGCGCTGTGTGCACACAATCATGATCATCCATGTATATTAAAAAACTCAGTCTTGTATCGGTTATCCAGAAAGGAAAGCCTGTGGTTTCGGAAAATAGGGTTTTTAGGTCTTTCGATGTTTCTAACTCCCAAGCGTGGGGGGGCATCATGAACAATAAGTATTGGTTTCTCTAATCGCCCAAAAAAGGGACAGATTTATTTTCATGTGTATAGAAAATAAATCTGTCCCCTTTTCTCTAATTTTTCCATTAGGGATGAATCTTTGATGAGTTATTTCTAATTTTGAATTTACAATCCATTCAAATCTGTCTCCTTTTTATTTGTTCTTTTTATTTCTTTTTATACGGTCGGAGACAAGAGGGATTATTGCTCGGGTTTCCAATAAGCCAAATTTTTCACGTGGCGTTCTACGTCACCCATATCATCTTCACCGAGAGTTGAGTCGACATGCTCGCATATTATTCGCCGTACCTTTGCTAGGCGCTGTGTAACTTTGAAGTCGTCTATGAAATCTGTGGTAGCTCGCCGATAGTCTTCCACTGGTCTGTCGATGTAATAAGTTCCAATTTTTCGTAGAGAAACTAAAATAAATTCAATTTCTGCTAGGGCTTCTAAAGCTTTTTCGCCGGGGATGACTATTTTTTTGTTTGAGCTCAACATGTTTATTTCCTACGTGTGAATGTTGAATCGAAAAGGTGACAAATTTATTTTCATGAGCGCTTGGGGAAAGGTGACTAGAAAATAAATTTGTCACCTTTTCTCACTGAACCCAAAGGGGGCAAGTTTATTTTCAGGTGCGTAGAAAGTAAATCTTCCCCCTTTTTGTCGCACGTGACAGTTGAGTAATTTATTCTAGTATATATGTAAATTTTTCATCCCAGCCAAAGCTCTCATCTTGAACTTTCACTCGGTTAAGAATGCTCACTATTTTTTCGAAAGTGTCACCCATGCTGTTTCTTGAGTTGTTGGAGTTTCTCCAGATTAGCTCTATAGGACGTTCTGTGTTTGCACTAAGCAAGTCCCATAAAGCATTGAGGTTGTTTCCATAGGATTCACCAGCTTTTAAAGCTGATGCGAGTTGCTTGTGGAATTCAATTTCTGACTTGATAGTGGAGCCGTCGAGTTCGATTGTCATAGTTTTACTCTTCACTTCCATGTTCCTATTGAGCTAACCGTGTTGTAGTGGTTGCTGAACAAAAAAGGGAATAGATTTGTTATTCATGGAAAATAAATCTGTCCCCTTTTGTGCTGCCTTTTGTGCTGATAGTTGTATGTAAGTTTACAGGGGGTAGTCACATCGCCACGGCGGTGTGAAAAGTTCCGGTGCAATATTGCTTTTTTCTAGAAGGAGATTTATTTCTTCTTCCGAGTTCGTTGTTTCGAGTTTTATTATTGTGATGTCTCGGTCATCAATGCCGTCGCTTGTTTTTATTGTTTCAATTGGTATTGAGAATTCTATTACTGCATAGCGTGAATTTTTTGATGAGCTTATGAAGTCATAATATTGAAAAGGGTCATCTAGCGAAAATTCAAATTTGTAAATTGCATATATGGCAATCCATTTGCGCAGTAATGGATCTTCAGACTTAAGTTCTTGTGCGATTTTGTCATAACCTGTACCTTCGAGTCCGTACCAAACACTTCGTGGGATCATTTTTTGGTCGTTCATTTTTGCCCCTCAAATTGATTTGGCCAATAGATACGAATTACTTTTCCGTCTTTTGGGTTGTAGTTGCAAATTCGGTAGTGCTGAGTGAGCACAAAAAAGGGGACAGGTTTATTTTCATGAGCGCTTAGAGAAAGGTGACTAGAAAAATAAATCTGTCACCTTTTCTTTTGCGAGTTCTTCGTCCCAAACTCAGCGATCTTGCTTGGTTAGCTGACTGTGCATTCGTATGTTTGGTTGCATCGACCTTCCGCTTGTTGTGCGTTATAGATATAAAGTAGACAGATTTGTATAGTTTTTTTACATGTTTAGGTATGGGAATGTCTCGCCGTTGATGACTAAGTTACTGTCTATTATTTTTATGTTTTTTATGTTGTTGATAACTATTTTTAGGTTTTTTGAAGTTGGAAATAACGAATCTAGCAGGTCAAAATATAGATAGTCCTTGATTAGTGACGCTGCTAAGTCGGGCGCGTTTTTAATTAGGTTAGAAAAATTCGGGTAGCAGAGCTCTTTCAGCCCTTGAATGTCAGCATAGCCTTGTTGTTCATCATCGATTTTGCATTGAGCAATGAAAGAGTCCGCTCTTCTAAAAAAATCCATTGCTAGTTCTTGTGTGTTTGTGGTCAGCTCAAACTCCACGGTTTCAAACGTCGTGTCTTCTCCAAAGCCAAGGCTTCGGTAACCTACAATAGATGGATTGATAGCCTGTCCTGCGGATTTGAAAATCATGGCTCTGTCCTTGGTGGTAATAGTGTAATAGTGCCGTCTTTTTCTAAGGTGATAGAGCCTGAAGGCTTGTACTCTTGTCCTGCTTTTGGATCTAGGCCCGAACGCGTGCCTGATCGTTGGAAGAACTCTTCTGGTGATTTTATTTCTTCAATGTTAGATGTTTTGTTCCCAGGTACGATTCGGGTTTTTTCAAGTGATAAAAAGCCATCTTTACCTTCGAACTTGCTCTCAAGGGATTTAACATGCTTGCCTGCTTGGTTTGCGTTCAAATGTCCGAAGCCGACATCCAAATCGCTACCAGGAAGATTGTCGCCTCTGACCCTACTTCCTCCGATCACAACCGAGGTTCCTTTTTTATAAGACTCGTCGAGAATCATCTTTGCTTGCTCTTTCGGTAAACCCGGTAGGTACTCGTGCAAAAATGCTGCTTGTTCTTCAGGTCCCGAAGTTTTTATGACCGTTTTTTCTGGGTATTTATTGAAGACCGATTTTTCTGTCCATTTTTTTGGTGGCTCGGTATCGGGGCATTCACCAGGTTTACACATCAACCCCAACGGATCCACCCACCCCGTAGGGTTAGGCACGTACTGGTAGTTGTTCAACCCACCCGCCAGCTTGATCGGATCCGGCGTCAAAAACCGTCCAGTGCCCGGATTGTAGTAGCGATGCCGGTTGTAATGTAAGCCTGTCTCGGCATCGAAGTACTGACCCTGGAAACGTAGAGGGTTGTCGATTTCTGCAACGTCCAGGGTTGCAACGTTGCCATAGGCGCGGTACTTGGCCGACCACATGATCTCGCCGCTGTAATCGGTGAGTTCCTGCGGGGTGCCGAGGTGGTCGAGTTGGTAGTAGAACGGCGCGGCCTTCAGCGGGCCTTCGCCGTCGAGCATCGCCAGTGGGCGGAAAGTCCCCGGCTCGTAGATGTAACTGCGATAACGGTTGTCGCCGCTTTCGGCGATGAGGCGTTCGCCTTGCCACAGGAATTCGGTGGTGTGGCCATCGACGGTCTTTTCGATGCGTCGGCCGAAGGCGTCGTATTTGTAGGATGCGACGCTGCCACCCGGCAGGCTGACGCCGATCAGGCGATGCTGGCAGTCGTAACGGTATTCGGTGACGAGTTTCTGCCCGGCGCCTCGGCGTTCGCGGATCAGGTTGCCGTAGGCGTCGTAGTCGTAATGACGGTCGCCCTGCATCAGCAGGCGGTTGCCCTTGACGTTGGCCAGGTTCGCGGTCGGCTCGTTGTTTTGGCCGAGGAGGTTGCCCGCCGGGTCGTGGGCGAAGCTTTCAGGCGTAGCGCCGCGTACATTGATCAGGCGGTCAAGCGGATCATAGTGATAGCTGCGGTGGCCTTTGCGGCTGTCGTCGATGCCGGCGAGGTTGCCATTGGCGTCGTAGGTGTAGCGGCGCTGGAACAGATTCTTTTCGCGCTGGCTGACGCTGTGTGCTTGCAACCGACCCTGTTCGTCGTACTGGTATTGGCTGAGCAGCAGCCCTTGTTGGCGCTGTTGTTCGCGGCCGGCGTTGAACTGGTGGCTGGTCAGGCGCGAGCCGTTGAGGTCGATGCTGCTCAGCTGGCCGCCAGGCTGGTGGCGGTAATCGAGCTTGCTGCCGTCCGGGAGGCGGCAGTGTTTCAGTTGGCCGACGTTGTCGTACTCGTAGCGCAGAGTGCCCCAGCCCTGGTGTTCGGTGATCAGGCGATCTTGCAGATCGTATTCGTAGGCGAGGGGCCAGTGGCTATCGTCGACGTTGACAAGGCGCCCGAGGGCGTCATAGCTGTAGTGAATTTCTTCACCGTCAGCCAGGGTTTTCACCAGCAGACGGCCAGCAGCGTCGCGCTGGTACTCGGTTCTCAGCTCGCTGCCGTCGTCGCCGAATTCGGTTTTCTTCAGCAGTTGGCCATTGAGATCGTACTCGTAGGCGGTACGGCGACCGTCGAAACCGGTTTCCTGCTGGATCAGGCCGTTCGGGTAATAGTCGAGGTGGTAGTGCTCGCCACGTTCGTTTTCGATCTCGGTGAGCAGCAGGCGCGAGTTGTCGTAGCGGTAGCGCAGCTGGCTGCCGTCGGGGTTGATGCGGCGGCTCACTAGGTGCAGGTTGTCTGCGTATTCGTAGCGGGTGATGCGCCCGAGTTCATCCCGTTCGGCGGTGACGCGACCATACGGGTTATAGGTGAAGGCACGGGTGGCGCCGCCGGGGAGGATGATTTGTGTCAGGCGATCAACGGCGTCCCATTGGTAATGAGTGATGGCGCCGGTTTCTTCCTGACGGGTGATCTGCCGGCCCAAGGCGTCGTAACGGTACTTGCGCTGGCCGCCGTCGGGCAGGTGCTCTTCCAGCAGTTGGCCGAGGTTGTTCCAGCCCAGTTGATGGCGACTGCCATCGGGATGACGGATTTCCAGCAGACGGCCCTGACGGTCATAGCTGTAGAGGGTGGCATTCCCGTCCGGGTCGATCTGCTGAGTGATGTCGCCCTGGATGTTGCGTTGATACTTCCAGGTCGTCTTGCCGCGACTTACTTTGCTTACGAATCCATTGCTGTATTCGTAGGCGGTAGGTTCGTCTTCCGGTGGAACAACCGCCACCATGCGACCGGCTTCGTTGTAGTGGTACTCCGTGATTGCGCCGAGCGGATCCTGTTCTGCGATCAAACGGCCCTTGTCGTCGTAAGCCTTGAGGTTCTCGGCTCCATCCGGGTCAATTTTGGCGATCAGTCGAGCCTGGTCGTCGTGGGCGTAGATCTCTTCGCTGCCGTCCGCATTGGTGACGGTGACACTGCCCTTGTCATCCCAGGCGTAGTACGCGTCCATCTGCGAGAAGCTTGCCCAGTGATGGATGCAGCGTGCCGATTTGCCTTCTTTTTCCCATTCCCAGTAGAAACTGGCGCCACCGGCCAGTCGGCGCTCAAGAATGACGTTCTGCTCATTGTAGGCGTAGCGCTCGGCTTCGCCCGCCGCGTTTTTGGCTTCGATCAGGCGGTGCTGAGCGTCATAGCTATAGGTGACCAAGGTCTGGATGGTGCTCCAGGCATCTTCCAGATTGTCTGCCGGACTGAACTGCTGGTAATCGACGGCGACGACGTGTTTGCGGTCATAACGCAGGAGCAGGGCGCGACCGGCGCCATTGTCGACACGTTTGATCCGGCCGTGTATGTCGCGGGTGATGTGCAGGCGGTTGTTGTAGGCGTCGCTAATGGCGATCAGCGTCGCGCCTTTGCTGTTGTAGCGGAAATGATAGAACTGGGAACGGTCGTCAGCTTGAGTGAGGATCAGTTCGGAAGGATCGTCGCCGATGAAAATCGCCGCTTCGGACAAACTGTTGGTAATCGCCGGTCGTTGCATACTCGGCAATGGGAAGGTCGTAATGCGGTTTTCGTGGTCGGTCCAGACCACCTCATCACCGTTGATTTCCACCCTTTGCGCCAGAGCGTGACTCCACCCGTAGCCGAGGCCGCAATCGATTTCCGCGGCGCTGGTGCGATAGAGGCGGGTCCAGCTGAATGGTAGTAGCCCTCCGAGTTCACCATCGGTCAGGGTCAACAGTTCCTCACCCGTCACCATCGAAACCGGACAGCCATTGGTGCAGGTGCTTTTGGCGCAGTTAGCACTTTTTTCGTCAGGAGTCTTGGACTGAGCGGGTACATCGTGGTGGACTTTCGGCGTTTCTATGGTAGTCACTCGCTTCCCGTCAAAACGAACCTGTGCAACCCCTTTCTTCACCTGAGCCGTCACACCACGAGCCGCCACCGCGGTGTATTTCGCGACGTACTCCATGAAGCCTTTGATGATCTTGAATACCGACTCCACAAAACCGGTCACGGCCTTGATGATGATTTCGCCGTACTTTTTCAAGCGCGCGGCGAGGTAGATGACACCGGTACCCTCTGCAGCAACAGTCAGAACGATCGAAATCACGATGTCGATCGCGATGCCGACGACCGCCGCCGTGGTCATTCTTGCGGCGTCACCGGCCATCTTCATCGGTGGCAGGCCGGCCAACCAGATCACGGCACTGCGTACCATCAGGAACAGAGCGGCCTCGTCGCTGGCCAGCAGCATGGCCTTTTTCATCACGTCTGGCGTTTCTTTTGCCAGCGCTATCAGCTTTTGGGTACCTGCACCGAGGTCTTTCGCAAACTTGCTCGGGTCTTGCAGGATGTCGAGCACCAGGCTGATGCCGTCCCAGACCCCTTTGATCGCTTCCCAGCCGCCTTCAAGGATGCCGTTGCCAATCGCCGACGCCGTTCCCAAGGCGGACATGTTCGACCATTGCGGTTTGAAGCCGGCCCATTCCTTGCGCAGGAAGCCTTCCAGTTGCCCGGTCAGGCCGTCATAGGATTTGAACAGGGTGTCGATTTGCGCCGGCGTTACTTCGTTGTGAACGCGGATCTTGTAGAACTTACCCGGAATACCGCCCGTCCAGCTGGCTTTGCCTTGGGCGTCGAGTTTGACTTTGCTGACCGCGCCGCCTTCTACCGCAACGATTTCGACTTCGATGTCACCCAACGGGATGTCATACACCGATTCGAATTTGCTCTCGATCAGCAGCGGCCCCTTGAGTGGGCACTGGGCAACGTTCGAGGCGAAATCGCCGTCGGTCATGCTTACCGATTTGCTGGTGTTACCGACCTTGATGACGCGCTCCATGCCCAGCAGGGAGGGCAGGTCTGTTGCTCGACTGCCTTTGTCGGCGGCTTTTGCGTACCAGGTTTTGGTCTGTTCTTGATACAGCTTCAAGCTGTCCTTGAACGTGCTCAGTTGGTTGTCAACGTAGGCAACGCGATCCATCAGCCTTGCTCCAGAATCAGGTGGTTTAACAGTGCTTCATTAAGGTTTTTCGGAGCATCCGGGCGGCGCACGAAACGTGCGACTTTCAGCTTCAGATTGCTTTCGGGGTAAGCGGCGTAGATGTCTGGACGTTCCTCTTCCAGCCATTGCATCAGGTTGCCGATCAGGGTCGACGGGTTTTGCTTGGCGAGGCTGTCGAGCAGCTTCTTCGGCACCTCCCACCAAGGCCAATCCTTCGCCGGTGGCACCACCCTCGGTCCCACCTCCAGGCTCTTGCCATTAATCAGATACCGATCAAACGCCGGCAGCACCTCACCAGCGGCATCGCCGAGGCCTTCCAGAATCGGGTAGATATGCCGCCCATCCCAGAACCGGAAAAACACTTCAGTCCCGTCCGGCATCCGAACCTGAGTGAGGCTACGCAGGTGTTCGAACACCACGTTCGGTTCGCTGCGGGAAACGGCCAGCCACCCCCAATCGAGGGCATCCGTTTCGGCAATCCATGGCAGGAAGCTTGAGTTGGGTTTCAACTCGGTGAGGTAGGGCATCACCGGCTGCCAGGCCGCGTAGGGGGTGCCGCCCCAGATCGGGATCGCCTGGGTTGTGGGTTCATTTTGGTAAAGCGTCTTGAGCGCTTCGGCATCGCTGGCGGCGCTGACGATCAGGTAGAGGCGTTCACCCGGTAGCAGCGGGGTTTTGGATAACCAGACCTGTGGATTGATGTATTCAGATGTCACAACAGCCGTCCTTGATGAGTGAATCTAAAAACTCATATCCGCTTCAATATTTTCTTCGTAAGTCGAGAGCAACTTCACAATGCTTTCGTTTCCAGAGTATTTCTCTTTCAACTGCTTCAGTTTTTGATCTGTGCCCTTGCAGTATTTATTGATATCGCTGATGACACGGCTGAGGTTGTCCGGGTCGGCGGGGTCCGGCTCAGGAATATCTCCGCGCAGAGAGTCACAGTTGTCTCTGCTTGTTATGTAATCGGAGACGTCGCCAGGCACTGAGCCATCGCTTTCGGCTGCACAAGAAAGCAGTGGGAGGGCGAATGCGATGAGCAAGAAATAGCGCGCGATTGTGTACATTTTAATGCCCATCGTTTGACCAGTGAGGTTTGTCACTATTTCCACCAATAAATTTGATCACGCCATAAGTGGCCCCTACGGTATGAAGTTCACTGTTCATCCCGGTTTTGGGATCTGAGCTTATAGTGACCGCCGTTCCTGAGGCATTATTTATTGTTAATGTCCCGGACCAGCTGATATTCATGTCGATCGCCTGTTTCTGGGTGTGCCGTGAGTTAAGCGCCGGGGCGACGTTCAAGCCGCTGATTCCGTAGCCATTCACCATGGTACGGAGGCCTGTTGATCGAACGCGCCAGACTCGGAAATATGTGCCCATTGGATTTTTATAACGTCACCTGGATAGCTAGGAACCTGTTGTGGGTCGTAGCCGGTTTTAACGATTTTCCACGACCAGTGCATTAAATAAGCTCTTTCCGGAGGCCGATATGTCGCAGAAATATGTACAGTCCCGCCGGCAGCTCTTACTGCATCGAGAAACTTTGTCACGGCTTCACGAAATGGAGACGCAAGTGACGTGACATTAGCGCTGCCCAGGAACCTTGCCACCCACTGAGCACCACTCGGTTCATCCGCTGAAACACTAACAGCTACAGGCGTCGGATCCGCAGTCGGAGTGAGTGTCGCTTGTAGTGTCGCCATAGTAGGGGGTCTCGATGGTGGCTTTTTCTGGTTTGTTGGATGAAACTTTTTGGGTCAAACCTTTACTGTCGGTAACACCCTTAACAATAAGTCCAGACTCAAGCTTGATTTGGTAAGGAGTATTCGGCTTGGGTTTGCCCGTTTTTTCGTCATTCACGACGAACACTAAATCGTGGGTGATTTTTTCAGTATCGTGGTTGGGTTTTTCTATATCGCATACACCTGCCCTGCACTTCTCGCACTCTTCACAGAACGGCGCGTTGCGCTTGAGGGTGTTGATCTGCGCCGGACTCAGAACCGCGCCAGCCTTATCCGCATCCGCCTGTTTCAACGCCCCAGGCATCAACGGCGCCGCCCCGGTTCCGCTGCCCGGGCTACCCCCGGAGTTCATGTTGATCACCGGGCCGCTTAGCGTCACGCCGCTGGCGTCGATCTTGATGAAGCTGCCGCCGCCTTTGAGGGTGAGTTCGCTGCCGGCTTCGAGCACGACTTTCATGCCGCTGCTCAGGTGGATTTCCTGGCCGGCTTCGATGAACTGGCCGGTTCCGACCTTGATGTGCTGGTTCACGCCCACGGTCAGGTGGTCATTGGCGCGGGCTTCGACTTTGCGGTCGGCATAGACGGTGTGGTGTTCTTCGGCCTTGAATTCGCTGTAGCTGTTTTGCTCGACGGTGTCGTGGCGTTCGTTGCCGACGCGGATTTTCTGGTCGTGTTCGACGTTTTCGTCCCAGTCGCGCTGGGCGTGCAGGAAGATTTGTTCCTGGCCTTTCTTGTCTTCGATACGCAGTTCGTTGAATCCGCCGCCGCCCGGAGAACTCAGGGTTTTGAAGGTGCTGCGGGTTTTGTTCGCCGGCAGGGCGTACGGGACGACGTTTTCCTTGTGGTACAGGCAGCCGCTGATCAGCGGTTGGTCGGGGTCGCCTTCGAGGAAGCTGACCAGCACTTCCATGCCGATGCGCGGGATGGCGATGCCGCCGTAATGGGCGCCGGCCCAGGCGGAGGAGACGCGCAGCCAGCAGCTGGTTTTGTCGTCGGCCTGACCTTCGCGGTCCCAGTGGAATTGCACTTTGACGCGGCCGTACTGGTCGCAGTGGATCTCTTCACCTTTGGGCCCGGTGACCACGGCGCTTTGGCTGCCGAGGATCCGAGGTTTGGGGTGGTTCAGCGGCGGGCGGTTTGGCACGTCCCAGGGGGTGGCCTGGAAGCGGTTGCGGTAGCCCTGGTGGAAATCGTCCTTGAGGTTAGTCGTGCTGCTGGTGACCGACTCTTCCAGCACTTGCGGCTGTTTGCCTTCGTGGAGGATTTCGGTCAGCAGCCACAGATCGTTCCACTTGGCTTTCGGGTGTTGGGTCAGGGCCAGGAAGTGGCCGCTGACCAGCAACGGCTGATCGCTTTTGCCTTCGACGAGCTGGAAGTCGCTGCGGTGACGCTCGAGGGCGCGTTTGGCCAGGTGCTTGCCGCGTTCGCGATCGATGAAGCGACCGGGGTAGTCGTAGTCTTCGAGGTCGGGCAGGGCGTCGCCACTGTGTTCGCTTTCCAGGGTCAGGCGCGGTTTTTCGAAGTCGTAGTCGCGGCGGGTGGTACGGCTGGTGCGGGTTTCCAGGCGCAGGTCGAAGCGCTTGATCACCGGGTCGTTGGCGACCATGCCGGAGTCTTGCTGGTAGGCCACGGGCGCGAGTTTCGGGAACACCGTCTGGTCATCGCCGAACACCAGTTTGTGGGCCGTGGCGCTGTGCTGGAAGTGGTAATGGATACCTTCTTCCTCGCACAGGCGCTGGATGAACTGCAGGTCCGATTCATCGTACTGAACGCAGTAAATGCGCTCGGGATAAATCGCCCCGACTTTGAATTGGTAGGCATTGCTCTGGATGCCGTGCTCTTCGAGGACCATGCCGATGATTTTCGGCACGCTAAGGTTCTGGAAGATGCGTTGGTTGATGCGGTGCGCCAGGTAAGACAGCTGCGGGCGCAGCGTCACGGCATAGCGGGTCAGGCGTTTGCCCGAATCGCCTTGGGCGGCGCGGTAGATCTGGCCATGAATGCCGCTGCCGTCGGACGAGAGCTGCAAAAAGGCCGGTTTGTGCAATAGCGTTTCGAGGTCCAGGGACGGCTGTTCACTGACCAGCTCCACCTCAAACACAAAAGGCTGGCTGATGGCTTCCCGACCTTGCAGGGAAAGGACCTGGAGATCGTTTTCCAGACCTTCGACAGTCAGGGCAAAGTGAGTCTGATTGGCCGGCGCGAACATCCCTTGTTCCTCGTGCTGTGCTGCGGCGCACGCCGGCACCCAAACGGGCGCTGCGGACGCGAAAATTCCTGGAAGGCGCAAATGACATCGACCAGCAGAGCTGGCCGATGTTTGGAACCGTCAGCCGCGATTAAGCGACTGGAACGCGCCAGTCATCGGAACCCGAAGTACCGGATACTTCGTGGGTCCAGGTGATTTTGCGGTAGGTGAATTGCACTTCTTCCAGGTGCGTGAAGTGCGAGTTCGACGGATCCTGGCAGTTGTGCATTTTGTTGTTGATGGCGACGATGATCGCGTCTTCCAGTTTGGTGGTGTAGTAGTGCTCTTGGGTACCTTGAGCCGAAGTGCGGTACCACTGGATAACGATTTCGCTCATGCGCTCGCCGGAGGTCAGCGCCGCTTGCAGCAGTGGCGAGGACTTGTCGTAGACCTTGGTGATCACGACTGGCTTGTGTACACGCTGACCGGTCGGTTGGCCCGACTGTGGGTCACGCGGGATGATCACGTCGTGGCTGAAAGCCTGAACCATGACCTGGTCTTCGTGGCCTTCCTGGTAGGTGTTGCCAACGGAGTCGGCGGTGAATGCGCCGGCAGTGATCAGGCCTTGTTTCTCGCCGGTAACGGACATGTACGCTGGTGTAGCCATGGATGTGCTCCTTGCTAAAAGTTAGGGTGCCCGGGAGGCGATATCGCCCGGTGGGTGCCTGACTGTTATCAAGGTCCGTGCCAGAAATGATTAATGCTATATAAATCAGGTGGTTGAGGTGGTTTTTCCAACGCCGGAGAGGTTTTCGGCAAGGATCCGCTGAAAAAGTGCGCAAGAAGTTGCGCACCACTGCGCAACTTCTTGCGCACTTGGCTGGAGAGCTTGATAAACCTGATGTCCAGCCTCGCTAGAGGACTTTTCACCGACACAGTTGCGCAACTTCTTGCGCATCAAGGCCATGAGCCGTCACCCCCGACAATGGGCGCAACGAACAGCGCTGTCCGATGGTCAAACCCAGCGCCGAGATAATTGAATAACCCGGACATCGACTGGAGAACGACATGAAAATCCTGATGGTTTTAACGTCCCACGATCAATTGGGTAATACCGGTAAGAAAACCGGCTTCTGGCTCGAAGAATTCGCCGCGCCGTATTACACCTTCAAGGATGCTGGCGCGCAGCTGACCCTGGTTTCACCCAAGGGCGGCCAGCCACCGCTGGACCCTAAAAGTGATGAGCCAGACGCGCAGACTGCGGCCACCGATCGCTTTCACAAGGATTCCGCTGCCCAGTCCGCATTAGCGTCTACCGGATTGCTGAATACCGTGAGGGCCGAAGACTACGACGCTGTTTTCTATCCAGGCGGGCATGGCCCGTTGTGGGATCTGGCTGAAGACCCCTTTTCAATTGCGCTGATCGAATCGTTTTACAAGGCGGGCAAACCGGTGGCGGCGGTCTGTCATGCGCCGGGGGTGTTGCGCCACGTCAAGGATGCGGATGGCCAGCCGTTGATCAAAGGCAAGCGGGTGACGGGCTTCACCAACTCCGAAGAAGCCGCTGTGCAGCTGACGGATGTGGTGCCGTTTTTGGTGGAGGACATGCTCAAGGCCAACGGTGGCCTTTACTCCAAGGCCGATGACTGGGCGAGTTACGTGATCGCGGATGGTCTGTTGCTGACCGGTCAGAACCCGGCGTCTTCTGAAGAGACCGCCAAGGCGTTGTTGGCGAAGCTGC
This sequence comes from Pseudomonas sp. GM79, assembly GCF_000282495.1. Classification (GTDB taxonomy): domain Bacteria; phylum Pseudomonadota; class Gammaproteobacteria; order Pseudomonadales; family Pseudomonadaceae; genus Aquipseudomonas. Next base: position 79,875 of record NZ_AKJE01000075.1, on the reverse strand, counting down.
AATAAGATCAAAAGATCGCAGCCTGCGGCAGCTCCTACCTCGATCGCGTGCAACCGCGATGCAACGGGTGCCCCCACCCCCCGTAGGAGCTGGCGGAGCCTGCGATCTTTTGATCTTGATTTGGGTGATGGTCCGAACCCAGCCAAAAGATCGCAGCCTGCGGCAGCTCCTACCTCGATCGCGTGAAACCGCAATGCAACGGGTGCCCCCAACCCCCGTAGGAGCTGGCGGAGCCTGCGATCTTTTGATCTTGATCTTGATCTTGATCTTGATTTTGGTGATGGCGAACCCAGCCAAAAGATCGCAGCCTGCGGCAGCTCCTACCTCGACCGCGTGCAACCGCGATGCAACGGGTGCACCCAACCCCCGTAGGAGCTGGCGAAGCCTGCGATCTTTTTTGCGGCCATCACGCCTATTCGGAAACGTTCAAACCCAGTGCTGCAAAACACTCCTCGATCGACCGCCGCTGCGTCTCGGCATACAGCCCCAACTCATCAATCGTCGACCTTCCCAGGGCCTTTTCGAACGCTTGCTGGTTCGAATGCACGCCATAGTGGGTTTGCGCCGCATCCCCCAGGTTCGACTGAAAAATCCCCGCCGCGCTGACCGGCAAAAAGTCTTCGTACACCAGCGGTTCAACCCGCACATAGCCGTCGCGAAGCAAATCCTCCAGCGACACACCATTCAGCCCCTTCGCCGCCAAGCCTTTTTCCGTCACGAAGTAGCGAAAATACGCCAGTTCCTGTTGGCGCATGTCCTCGACGGTGTCAGGGAACTCGCCGAAGTGCTGCGTCATTAGCGCGTTGTAGCGTGCAGCATTGGCTTCGTTGGGGAAATCCTTGAGTTCATCCCGGGCAGCGTTCAGCAAGCGGTCGTAAAGCGCCCGGCCTTTGGGGGTGAGCGCCGCGCCGCGTTGCTCGATTTCACCGAAACGGGCGCTGTGGCTGCCACGGGTTTGGGCTTGATCGGTGAAGGTGATGGGCTCGTCCAGCGCCTTGAAGCTGGTTTGACGCAGCAGGATCGGGCATTGCCGGCGAGGTGGGCCTTCGATCACCGCTTTGGGGGTGATGCCATGGGCGGGCATTTGCGCCTGCACGATGTCGATGTCCAGGGTGCGTGGCGTCAGATGGTTAATGTGTGGGCCTTTGAACGCCACCACGTCGGCGATCAGTCGATGCTGGGCGCTGAGTTGTTGGTATTGCTCGGCGGTGACGGTGGCGCTGTGGTGCCAGCGGAAGGTTTCCAGGGCTTGTGCGACGAAATCCTGCGCCTCGTCTTCGCTCAAGCCGCCCCGGGTTTCAGCGCGTTCGATGAGGGCCAATGCTGCCGGAGTGAAGATCGAGCGCGTGTCCAGCACCGACTGGGCAAAGGCTCGCAGTTCGGCGTCTTCGATCAGTTCCAGGCGCAGCAGCGAGGTGAACACTCGAAACGGGCTGACCTGCAATGCTGCCTCATGCACGGCGCGGAACGCAGTGGAATGCACCGGAACGCCGGCGGGGGTCAGGTCGTAATAGCCCACCGGCTGCATGCCCATCACCGCAAACAGGCGGGCGAGGGTCGACAGTTCAGCGGCAGTGCCGACCCGGATCGCGCCGTGGCGTTCCAGGTCCAGGCGCTGGATTTCACCGGTGCTGTGCAGCTGTCGGGCGATTTGCGGGTCGCTGTCCAGCACGTGGCGGTTGGTCTGTTCCACCAGTTCCATCAGCGCGCCGTACAGCGGCACTTCTTCGCGGTACATGTCGGACATCGCTTTGGAGAAGCGTTGGCGGATCAGGTCAGGGCTGATGAAGTTCGGATGGCTCATGAAAAGTTTCCTGGCGCAGTGACGTAACGGATGCCGGAAAAGATCGCAGCCTTCGGCGGCGCCGACAAACGAAGTTTCTGACGAACTTCATTCTGCCAAGGACTGTTCTTGCGACACTGCCCCATTCGTTCAGCGCAGCACTTGGTCCACCAATTCGATCCAGTGCCTGACCGGCGTACGTCCGGCGCTGTTGAGGTGGCTCTGACAGCCGATGTTGGCGGTGGCGATGACTTCAGGGTGGCCGCTTTCCAGAGCGTTGAGCTTGTTGTCGCGCAGTTGCCGGGCCAGTACGGGTTGGGTAATCGAATAGGTGCCCGCCGAGCCGCAACACAAATGACTGTCGGGCACTGCCGTGAGATTGAAGCCCAACCGCGTCAGCACGGCTTCTACCGCACCGCCGAGTTTTTGGGCGTGCTGCAAGGTACAAGGGCAGTGGAAGGCGATCCGCTGGTCAGTAGCAGTGCAGACCCGTACCAACGGTTCCTCGGCCAGCACTTGCACCAGGTCCAGGGCCAATTCGCTGACCCGCTGGGCTTTAGCCGCATAGACCGGATCGCGCTCCAGCAGATGCCCATAATCCTTGATGAATGCGCCGCAGCCGCTGGCGGTTTGCACGATGGCTTCGGCGCCGTTTTCCAGGTGCGGCCACCAGGCGTCGATGTTGCGTCGGGCGCGGTCCAGGCCCATGGCTTGGGCGTCGAGGTGATAGTCCAGCGCACCGCAGCACCCAGCTTCGGGCGCCGGGATCACGCTGATCCCCAGCCGATCCAGCACCCGCGCCGTCGCGGCATTGGTGTTCGGCGACAGACCGGGCTGCACGCAACCCTCGAGCATCAGCACCCGGCGAGCATGCCGAGGGGCAGGGCGCTCGCCTGCGGCGGGGAGGTCGTGGGGCAGCTTCGCCTCGATGCCCCGTGGCAGCAATGGCCTGAATGTGGCGCCGATTTGCAGCAAAGTCTTGAACAGATTCGGATTCGGCGCCAGCGCCCGCAACCCCTGACGCAACAACCGCTGACTGGCCGGGCGCGGCACCGCTTGATCGATCACCGCGCGGCCAATGTCCAGCAGGTTGTGATAATCCACCCCGGACGGGCAGGTGGTTTCGCAGTTGCGGCAGGTCAGGCAGCGATCCAGGTGCAACTGGGCTTTGGCCGTGGCGGGGGCGCCTTCGAGCACTTGCTTGATCAGGTAGATGCGCCCGCGCGGCCCGTCCAGTTCGTCGCCCAGCAGTTGATACGTCGGGCACGTGGCGTTGCAGAACCCGCAATGCACGCAAGTGCGCAGAATCTTGTCCGCTTCTTCGGCGCGGGGCAGTAGTTTGGACTGTTCGCTGAGGTTGGTTTGCATGCTAAAGGTCCGCGTACATCCGGCCGGGGTTGAACAGCCCTTGCGGGTCCAGTTGCGCCTTGAGTTGCCGGTGATAGCGCAGCAGTGCAGGGGCCAGCGGCTGGAACGGCGTTTCGCTGACGCCGTGGCTGAAACAGGTGGCGTGACCGCCGAGTTCAAGGGCTCGCGACTGAATGTTGTCGGCGCCGGACTTCAACCAGCGTTGCGCGCCGCCCCAGTCGATCAGTTGCTCACCGGGCAAGTCCAGAGGCCCCAGGTTATTGGGCAATGACAAGCGCCACAGCGGCAGGCCCTCATTGAAAAAGTCTAGTCGTTGTTCGTTCAGGTCAGCCCAATAATCGGAGTCCAATGGTTCGCCGCCGAGCCGTTGATGGGCGGCCGTGACCGAACCTTCGCCGCCTTCCAGCCGCAGATACAGACGCTGACCGTCGTGGCAGGCGGCGCTGATGGGCAGTGGCTGCTGGCCCCATTGCGCCAGATTTTCCAAGGCGCGGGCGCAGTCGATGTCCAGGCTGATGCTCAAGCATTGCCGGGGTTTGGGCAGCACTTTGAGCGAGACTTCGGTCAGCACCCCGAGGCAGCCATAACTGCCGACCATCAGGCGCGAGAGGTCGTAGCCGGCGACGTTTTTCATCACTTCACCGCCGAAGCGCAGGTGGGTGCCGAGGCCACTGATCACCCGCGTGCCGAGGACAAAATCGCGCACCGAACCGGACCACGGGCGCCGAGGTCCAGACAGCCCCGCCGCGATCATCCCGCCGACAGTGGCGCCTTCGCCGAACGACGGCGGCTCGCAGGGCAGCATTTGCCCAGCTGCATCCAGTGCGGCAAACAGTTCGCTGAGCGGCGTGCCGGCGCGAACGCTGATCACCAGCTCCGTCGGGTCGTAGCTGACGATGCCGCGATGGGCGCGGGTATCGAGTATTTCTCCGGCCACTTCACGGCCGAGAAACGCCTTGGTGTTACCGCCCTGAATGCGCAGCGGCGTGGCGTTCTCGCGCGCCTGTTTGACCTGCTCCAGCAGGGCTCCACTGGCATCGAAGTCCGGCATCAGAAACGCTCCAACTCAGGGAAGGGCAGTTGCCCGGCGTGGATGTGCATCGCGCCGAATTCCGCGCAGCGGTGCAGGGTCGGGATGTTCTTGCCGGGATTGAGCAGGCCCTTTGGGTCGAACGCGGCTTTCACGGCGTGAAACAGGGTCAATTCATCACTGTTGAACTGCGCGCACATCTGATTGATTTTCTCCCGGCCGACGCCATGCTCGCCGGTGATGCTGCCGCCGACTTTCACGCACAGTTCGAGGATCTTGCCGCCGAGGGCTTCAGCCCGTTCCAGTTCACCGGGCTGGTTGGCGTCGAACAGGATCAGCGGGTGCATATTGCCGTCGCCAGCGTGGAAAACGTTGGCCACGCGCAGGCCGTACTCTTGCGCCAGGCTGGCGATGCCCTTGAGCACACCGGGCAGTTCGCGGCGGGGGATGGTGCCGTCCATGCAGTAGTAATCCGGCGAGAGACGGCCGATCGCCGGGAAGGCGTTTTTGCGTCCGGCCCAGAACCGCACACGTTCGGCTTCGTCCCGAGCCTGGCGCACGTCGCTGGCACCGGCCTGTTGCAGCACCTCGCGGACCCGCTCGCAATCGTCGTGGACATCGGCTTCGACGCCGTCCAGTTCGCACAGCAGGATTGCCTCGGCGTCCACCGGGTAACCAGCATGAATGAAGTCTTCGGCAGCGCGGATCGCCAGGTTGTCCATCATCTCCAGGCCTCCCGGGATGATCCCGGCCGCGATGATCTCGGCCACCGCGCGGCCGGCCTTTTCCACGGAATCGAAACTCGCCAGCAGGACTTTGGCGACCTGGGGTTTGGGCAGCAGTTTGACCGTGACTTCGGTGATGATCCCCAGCAAGCCTTCGGAGCCGGTGAACAGGGCCAGCAAGTCGAAGCCCGGCGCGTCCAGCGAATCGGCGCCGAGGGTCAGGTGTTCGCCTTCAAGGGTCAGCACCTCGAGTTTCAGCAGGTTGTGCACGGTCAGGCCGTATTTGAGGCAATGCACGCCACCGGCGTTTTCTGCGACGTTGCCGCCGATGGAGCAGGCGATTTGCGAGGACGGGTCCGGCGCGTAATACAAACCGAAGGGCGCCGCTGCCTGGGATATCGCCAGGTTACGCACTCCCGGCTGGACTCGTGCGGTGCGGGCAGCAGGGTCGATGTGCAGAATGTTGTTGAACCGTACCATCACCAGCAGCACGCCTTTGTCCAACGGCAGTGCACCGCCGGACAACCCGGTGCCGGCCCCGCGCGCCACCACCGGCACGTTGCGGGCATGACAGAGCTTGAGCAGCGCTTGCACCTGTTCCAGCTGCCGGGGCAGGGCGACCAGCATCGGCGTGGTGCGATAGGCCGAGAGGCCGTCGCATTCGTAGGGTTTGAGTTCTTCTTCGCGCCAGAGAATGTCCAGGTCCGGCACCTCCTGCTGCAAAGCCTTGAGTAACGCAGCCTTGTCGACATTCGGTAGAGCACCGTCGATGCGTTCGTCGTAAAGAATGTTCATCGTTCACCACCCAGAGCAAAGGGGCTTGCCCCCTTTGTCACAAGGGATCTCATCAGGTTTTCCTTCCCAAAAACTCCCGATACAGCCGCGCTGTCTTGGCGGGTTGCTCAACCATCGGCATATGGCCGACACCGTCCCAGATTTCCACTTGCAGATCGGCGATGCCCTTGCTCCAGACCGGTACGCTGCTGACGTCGATCAAGCGGTCCTTGCGCCCCCACAGCAGCAGCGCCGGGCATTTGATGTCGGGCAGTTTTGGCTCCATCGGCGGGCTGGCGTGGAAGTCCCTGAAGATTTCTTCCAGCTCGTCGCGCTGCTGTTCATAACGCTGGGCGACGGCGTCCAGCACGATTCCCGGCACCCATGGCGGCGAGACCATGGTCATGGCGTAGAAATACTGGAATTCCTCCCGGGAATGAATCAAAAACGGGTTGTGGCCGCGGGCCAGGTGTCGCTCCATGTCGCTGGGCTCCGGGGCGGTGACGCCGGCCGGGTCGAGCAGCGCCAGCGAGATAATGCGTTCCGGGTAGTTGGCCGCCAGCCACGCCGCGATGTAGCCGCCCATGGAGTTGCCGATCACGTGTACCTTTTCGACCCCGCAGATATCGAGCAACTGGATCAATCGTTTGGCCTGGACTGGAATGTCATAGCCCCCACCGGCCTTGAAGCCGGTTTCGCCGTGCCCCGCGAGGTCAGGAATAATCACCCGGTAGTCGTCGACAAAGTGCCGGGCGAAGCGCAGCCAGATGTTCTTGTCGGCGCTGTAGCCGTGCAACATCAGCACACTGCTGGCGGCTTCGTAAGGGCCGCCTTGCCAGGTCGAAACGGTCATTTCGGGGATTGGCACGACGATCTTGTGCAACCGGTACAGCCGGGCCTCCAGCGCCATGTTCAAGTCATAGAGCCAGTAACCGATGGCCGGATAGCTCAACCAGCTCCAGGCCACGAAGACGGCGATAGTGACAACCAACAAAAGCATCAGGCTATTCCTTTGCAGTGAGGTCGGCGGGTTTGAGCGCTCGGATCGATGTGTGTTAACTGAAATCCAATTGCGCCGCGACACACTCTTTGTAGCAGCTGGCGAAGCCTGCGTTCGGCTGCGAAGCAGTCGTGAATCCGGCTGATGCGGTTTGCCTGTTGCATCGCGAGTTCAGGTTTTGACGACTGCTTCGCAGCCGAACGCAGCCTCGCAGGCCCGGCAGCTGCTACAGCCGAACGCAGGCTTCGGCAAGTTGCTACAAAGGCCTCCTCTTTATCGTTGTTATCGATCCCTCCCTTCATGTATAGACCAAACATTGGGTATTCAGCTCATGGGAGGTGATGCTATTCAGACCGCCAACCGGTGATGGCTATTTGCCGTTGCCCTGATAGACTTCAAACACACTTTCAACCCGTGTGTTGTCAGGCTCCGTTCAGCAGTACAGAGGCCTCTATGGAAAAAAAGGGAGGAAAGGGACTTTCACTGGCCAGGAGGCTTTATGGGTCGCGAATCCTGGGGCTGGCCCTTGGATTATTGTGCGTTGGCGCAGGGATGTACCCACTCGACCCGGCGCCATGGGTCTGGGGGGTAATGCTGTTCAACGGGCTGCTCTGGCCGCATGTGGCCTATCAATGGGCGCGCCGGGCAGAAATTCCTTTTCGTGCCGAACACCGCAATATCCTGGTGGACGCGTTTCTCGGCGGTTTCTGGGTGGCCGCCATGCAGTTCAATCCGCTGCCCAGCGCGGCGACCCTTTCGATGATGGCGATGCACAACGTGGCCATCGGCGGTGTGCGTTTTCTGTTGGTGGGCGCCGTCGCGCAGGTGCTTGGGATAGGCCTCGGGCTGCTGGTGTTCATGCCGGCTTTTGTCCCGCTAACCAGTCCGTTTCAGCTGTACGCCTGCCTGCCTTTGCTGTCGATTTATCCGCTGTCCCTGGGCTGGATCTGCTTCCGTCAGGCCGACACCCTCGGCCGGCACAAGCGCGAACTGCTGGCCCTGAGCCGCACCGACAGCCTGACTGGCCTGCTGAATCACGGTGCCTGGAAAGATCAGCTGGAAATCGAGTTTCAGCGCTGCCAACGCCAACAGCAGGGCGGGGCGATTGCGCTGATCGACATCGACCATTTCAAAACCATCAACGATACCTACGGCCATGTCGCCGGGGACATCGTCCTGCGTCAGCTGAGCAAGATGCTAAAGCAGAACCTGCGCGCAGCGGATCTCGCCGGACGCTATGGCGGCGACGAATTCTGTGTGCTGCTGCCGGACCTGCCGCTGGACCGCGCGGCCGTGGCGATGGATGCGCTGCGTGATCGTTTCGCCACATTGGGGTATGAGCAAAACCCGGCGCTGAAGGTCAGTTTGAGCATCGGCCTGGCAGCCTTCAACCCGGCCCACGACGACGCGACCCTATGGCTCAACGACGCCGACCAGGCGCTCTATGAAGCCAAGACCACCGGCCGCAACCGCGTCATTTGCCACAGTGATGGCAAGCCGCATAAGGCGTTGTTCGATTCGGTCTGACCGATCACCCCAAATCCCTTGTGGGAGCGGGCTTGCTCGCGAAGACGGCGTGTCAGTCGACATCATCGTTGCCTGATACACCGCTTTCGCGAGCAAGCCCGCTCCCACAGGGGGTGTGTGGTCATTCAGGTTTGTAGGTGTCGCATCCGGTGTAGAGCCTTGCGTCGTAGTCAGGTAGGGTATTTTCGACCCCGACACGAAACAAGGATCGATTCATGACGTTCAAACGCTCTCGCTCCCTCCTGGCCACCAGCCTTGGCCTGACCCTCGCCCTCGGCGCCTTCACCCCCGCAGCTTTCGCCGAACCTCACAAACAAGTCCTCGCCGATGCCGAACAGTACAAAGGTGAAGCCCTGAAACTGCTGGAACGGTTGGTGAACATTGACTCCGGCTCCGGTTATGAGCCGGGCCTGACCCAAGTGAGCGACATCGCCATCGAAGAGTTGAAGAAACTCGGTGCCACTATCGAACTCGTGCCCAACACTCCGGACAAGAGCAACCATGTGCTGGCCACGCTTAAAGGCACCGGCACGGCGAAAATCCTGCTGATGGCGCACATGGACACCGTGTTCAAGGAAGGCTCCGCCGCCGCGCGCCCGTTCCACATCAAGGACGGCCGCGCCTACGGGCCGGGCGTGATGGACGACAAGGGCGGCATCGTCGCCGGGATCTATGCACTGAAGGTCCTGAAAAACCTGGATTTCAAGGATTATGCGCAGATCACCTTCCTGCTCGATGCCAGCGAAGAAACCGGCTCGGACGTCGCCACCAACCTGATCAAGAAAACCGCCAAGGCCCACGACGTAACACTCAACCTCGAACCGGGCCGCCCGGCGGATGGTTTGGTGGTATGGCGCAAAGGCAGCGCCACCGCTGTGGTGGAGGTCAAGGGCAAGGCCTCTCACGCTGGCGTTGCGCCGGAACTGGGGCGTAACGCGGCCATGGAAGCGGCGCACCAGATCCTGCAACTCGGCAAACTGGGCGATGCGCAGAAGAAAACCACCATCAACTTTACCGTGCTCAATGCTGGCGATCGCACCAACGTGATTCCGGATCAGGCCACCGCCAAGGCTGACGTGCGGGCAGCGGTGCCGGAAGAGTTCGACCGGATCGAAAAAGACCTGGCACGAGTCTCCAAGGACAAGCTGATTCCCGAGACTGAAGTCACCACTACCCTTAAACGCGGCTTGCCACCGATGCCGCAAACGGCGGAGTCGGATCGCTTGATGGCCATGGCCCAGGGGATTTACGGCGAAATTGGCCGCAAGCTGACGGAAGAAGGTAGCGGCGGGGCGGCGGATGCCAGCCTCTCGGCCGGGGTGGGTACGCCGACGCTGGATGGGTTCGGGATTGTCGGCGGGAATATTCATACACCCGAGGAATACGCCGAGGTCGAGAGCGTGGCGCCACGGATTTATCTGCTGTCGCGGATGATTATGGAGTTGACCAAGAAGTAATCGGCCAGATCATTCCTTGATGTGGGGCAGGTTCTGTTGTGAGGGGGGGAGTTGGCGAAGGCGGTGTGTCAGTCAATGATGATGTCGACTGATATGCCGCCTTCGCGAGCAAGCCCGCTCCCACATTTGATTGCGGGCGTGCACAAATAATGTGTCCACAGAAAATCCAGTGTGGGAGCGGGCTTGCTCGCGAAGGGGCCAGATGTCACACCATCATTTCAGCTGAACCCTCACTCCTTGACGCTCATATATTCCTTCGCCCAAACGATGTATTCCTCAGGTTGCGTGTACGTATGCGTCAGTTCAGTCGCGCTCAGATCCGATGCCTGGGTGAAGATCTGGCGTTGTTCGCGCAGGCTGTCATAAGTCGCCTTGATCGCCGCGAAGTACGCACCATGCCCGTCGATGGTGACGCGCACACCCAGTTCGGCCAGGCGATTGTCGTCGCGCAGCAACGGGTTGCCATAGGTGACTAGCATCAGCGGTACGCTCAGGTGCTCGGCGATTTGTTCGAGGTGGTCGAAGTCCCGCACGCCCACCATGCAAATCCCGTCCGCCCCGGCCTGTTGGTATTGCTTGGTGCGGCTGATGATCTCCTGAACCGGCAGGATCCCGGCATTGGTCCGCGCAATGATCGCCATTTCCGAGTCGACCCGGGCTTCGAGCGCCGCGCGAATCTTGCCGACACCTTCGGCAACCGTGATCAGGTCAGTGGACTTGCGGCCGAATTGCGCCGGCAACAGGGTGTCTTCAATGGTCAGCGCGGCCACGCCGGCGCGTTCGAGTTCGACGATGGTGCGCATGACGTTGAGCGCGTTGCCATAGCCGTGGTCGGCGTCGGCGATCACCGGCAATTGGGCCACGCGGCCGATGCGGGTGGCCTGCTCGGCGAACTCGCTCAGGGTGATCAAGGCAAAGTCGGGGGCGCCCAGCACCTGCAACGACGCGACCGAACCACCGAGGATCCCCACTTCAAAACCCAGATCAGCGGCAATGCGTGCCGACATGGGGTCGAAGACCGACGCGGTGTGATAGCAGGCGTTGGAAGCGAACAGTTGGCGGAAATTACGGCGCAAATCTTGATGAGACAGCCTGGGCATATGAGTTCCACCAATACAAAGGAATGGAAGGGCTTGAGCAAAAGTGTCAACGCCGAAGGAACAAAAGGCTATCACGGGGAAGGGTAAAGAATGATGACGAATTTGCCGGCCAAGGGATGCAAGATCAAAAGATCGCAGCCTGCGGCAGCTCCTACAGGATGTTCAACGATTGATGCAGACGGGTAAAGAATGATGTAGGAGCTGTCGAAGGCTGAGATCTTTTCCGATCACGCCGCCACCGCCTGCTGCTGTCGGTTGCGCAGTGGCACGGCACGCACCGAGTTGCCGGGTTGCAGTTGCAGGCGTTTGGCAGTGAGTCGGTCGACGATCAGGCTGTTGCCGACCAGCCGCGCCTGGGCGGTGGTGATGCGGCAGTTTTCCAGGCGGCGGTTGTGGATCAGCCATATTGGCGCCTGGTCGTCGGGCGTGCCGATGGCCAGCTCCAAGCGTTGGCTGTCACGCACCGTGCGGATTTTCGACACTGGGGCTTCGATTACCGGGCCGGCGTCGAAGATGTCGATGTACCCCTTATGGGAAAACCCCTCGGCGGTGAGGATCTTCAGTGCAGGTTCGGTGTTCGGGTGCGGCTTGCCGATCACTGCCTGCGCCTGTTCGGTGAGCAGGCAGGTGTAGAGCGGCTGGCGCGGCATCAGTTCGGCGATGAATGCTTTGCTGCCAAGCCCCGACAAGTGATCGGCATGGCTGAAATCCATCTTGAAAAAGTGCCGACCCAGGCTGTCCCAGAACGGTGAGCAGCCTTGTTCATCGGCACTGCCGCGCAGTTCGGCGATAAGCTTGTCGCCGAACAGATGGGGGAACTCGGCAACGAACAGCAGGCGCCCCAGCGATAGCAGTCGACCATTATTGCCATGACGTTGATCGTGTCGCAGAAACAGCGAACAGATTTCCGATTGGCCGGTCATTTCGTTGTTCAGGAACAACGTAGGGATCTGGCGCGCAATACCCAGGTCCGGCGAGGAGCTGACCGTGAGCCCCACCCGGTAGTTGTACCAGGGCTCCCGCAGGCCGACAGCCCCCACCAGGGCACTGACGCCGACCACTTGTTGATCGTCGTCTTCAAGCACGAACAGGTAATCGGCGTCCGCACGCTCGACCTGTTCGGCAAAGGTGCGCTGGGCCCAGCGTACACGGTGGGTCAGGCGCTCTTCACTGGCCGGCAGGGTGGTGAACCCGGGGCCGGCCCGTTGCACCAGATCAAGCAAGGCGGGCAGGTCGGTGACTTGAACCGGGCGGACAATCATGATGCAGCTCCTTCTTCGCGCATGTACGGGCGCTGTCGTTGGGCACGGGGCCGGCGGCGGCTCACAGGGCGATCAACCGGATAGCGCTGGCGTCGGTCACATTCAGGGCTGCGCACATCTCGGCGCTCAAGGCCACGGGTTGCCCGGCGTGGTAGTCCAGCTCGGCAACAATTGCGCGGTAGTCCTTCAACGAATCGTTGCTCACCAGATAGTTGCTCACCAAGGAACTGCCGCGCGCATCGGTGGCTGAGTCAGGATGCACCGTGCCGGTCTGGCTCTGGGCGATGGAGCGAATGTTCGAGGTGCGTGCGTACAGCGTCGGGCCAGCGTCGAACAGGTCGATGTAGCTGTTGGTCTCGAAGCCTTCGCGTTCAAGAATGTCGAAGGCCTCTTGACCGTCAGGATGAATCCGGCCGATACAGGCCTGTGCCGCCGGCGGCAGCATCGGCACGTAAATCGGGTATTGCGGCATCAGTTCGGCGAGAAACGTCCGGCTCTGCAGACCGCAAAGTCGCTCGGCCTCGACGTAAGGCAGGTCAAAAAAATGTTTGCCCAGCGCATCCCAAAAGGGTGACTGCCCCTGTTCGTCGCTGTAGCCAACGATTTCGGTGATCACCGCTTCGGCAAAGCGCGCCGTGTGGGCGGCGATGAACAGCAGCCGCGCCCGGGACAGTAATTCGGAAAACCGCGTGCGTTCCAGTGTCGCGTCGATATGGAAACCGCGCAGCAACGTATGGCCACTGAGGTCGTGGCACAACGACAGTGCCGGCACCCCGTGCTCAATGTTCAGCTCCCGTGAGGCGCTGGTGAAATGGCGGTTGCGCAAACTGTAGAACGGCTCGTTGAACCCTGCGGTGGCGAGGATTTCCGAGCAGCCGACAAGATGGCGAGTCGTGAGATTTTCCAGCACGAAGAAATAGTTCTCCGGGCCATGACCCTGGACGTCTTTTTCGAACGAAGCGCAGGAGGCGAGAATCTTCTCGCGCAGGCGTTCGGTGTCGTCCGGCAAGGACGTGACCCCCACCAGACTGTCGCGCGCCAGTTGCTGCAACTGGGGCAGGTCGGTTAACTCCACCGGGCGTAAGACCAGCATGGATGTACTCCTGTATCAAAGGGTTCGGCGATTTGCACCGAACCTGACTATCACTGTCGGTTTCCACGCTTGAAATCGGCAGTCGCCTGAATTCATGTCAGACGCTGCCCTTTTTCTTGTCAGCCATTGCTTGGGTCGGTGCTCGGATCAGGCAGCGCCGTGCTGGCACCCAGTTTGTTGAGGAAGAATAGATAGACCAGCCCCAGGGCAATCCAGATCAGGCCGAGTTTCTGTGCATCGACGCCCATGTTGTACATGATGGCCGCGACGATGATGAAGCCGATTACCGGGCAGATCAGGTGACGGATCACCTGGCCGGACTTCTGCCGACGCCAGTAATAGTTGATGACGGTCAGGTGCAGCAACATGAAGCCGCTCAGGGCGCCGAAGTTCACCAGGGAGGTGAGGGTGTCCACCGAGTTGATGAACAGGTAGCAGATCACCAGCGACAGCACCGCCACCAGATAGATGCTCAAGTACGGCGTGTTGTGTTTCGGATGCACCTTGGCCAGCACTTTCGGCAGTTTGCCGTCCCGGGCCATGCCGAACAGCAGGCGCGAAACCGCCGCTTGCGAGGTGATCGCGACGGCGACGCCCCAAGCCAGGGCGGTGGCCACGGCGGTCAAGGTTGCCAGCCAGCTGCCGGCGGCGATTTCGGCAATTTCATAGAACGCAGTGTCGGCGCTCTTGAAGCCCAGGCCGGCGGCCAGATCCGTGGCAATCCAGGTCTGCACGACGAAGATCACGCCCATCACCAGCAATGTGATCAGCGCAGCTTTGCCGACGCTGCGGCCAGGGTCGCCCTTGATTTCTTCGGCGAGGGTGGAAATCGCATCGAAACCGAGGAACGACAGCACGGCAATCGACACCGCTTGCATCAGCAGGGCGAAGTTGAAGGTCTCGGGGTTGTACAGCGGCGCCAGGGTCAGTTGACCGTTACCGCCGCCGCTGTGCAGGGCATTCCAGGCGTAGAACAGGAAGATCCCCAGCACCACCAGTTGCGCCAGTAGAAAGACGATGTTCATCCGCGCGGTGAAGGTAATGCCCCGCAGGTTGACGAAGGTGGCGCTGACCAGAAAGGCCAGGATGAAGCCGACTTTCGGGATATCCGGGTACAAATGATTCAGCGCCATCGCTGCGTAGACGTAGAGCAGCGGTGGAATCAGCAAATAATCGAGCAGCATCAGCCAACCGGCGATAAACCCGACATGCGGGTTGAGGCCGCGTTGTGCGTAGGAATACACGGAGCCCGCAATCGGAAAGGCCCGGGCCATGCTGCCGTAACTGAGGGCGGTGAACAGCATCGCCACCATGCCGATGATGTAGGCCAGCGGCACCATCCCCGGGGCTTCGGCGTTGACGTAACCATAGACGCCGAACGGGGCGATGGGGATCATGAAGATCATCCCGTACACCACCAGATCCGTCAGCGACAGGCTACGTTTCAACTCTTGCTTGTAGCCGAATTCTTCTATTTCCATGAAGCCCTTCTCCTTGACTTGAAAGCAGCTGCACGCTGCGAGTGTGAAACTATTGCTCTACAGCAGTGGCGCCAGATAGTCGGTCCAGCGGCCGATGTTTTCGGGCGTGCGCAGCAGATCGTTGCGCACCTCGATCAACACCGACTCCAGCCCTCGTGCATCGCCGTGAACCGGCACGGTCATGTCGCCCAGCGGATCGACTTTGTAAGGCTGATTGCCGGCGACTTTCAAGGGATGCCGACTCAATCCGTCGATCACTCGCTGGGCGTACTCCTCGGCCTGTCCATACAACACACCGACTTCCAGCACGCGTGGCTGACCGTGATATATCGGCGTGAAACTGTGAATCCCCACCACGCGAACCGGTCGACCTTGAGCCACACGGGCGTCGATCAAGGTTTGCAGGCGTGCATGAAACGGCGTGAACAGGCAGTGCCGGCGGTATTCACGTGTGGCCTCGTCCAGATCCCGATTACCCGGCACCTGATAAATTTCGCTCTGCAAAGGAATGCTGTCCGCGGCATGGCGTGGGCGGTTGAGGTCGACCAACAGCCGTGAATAATTGGCCGCCAACAGGGTGGCGCCCAGTGTTTGGGACAATCCCTCGGCCAGCGTCAGGGCGCCGATGTCCCAGGCGATGTGTTCGCGGGCGGCTTCATGGCTCAATCCCAGGTCATTCAACCCGGCCGGGATAAAACGACTGGCATGTTCACAGACCAGAATCAGCGGGTGCTGGGAGGCTTCCCGGCTCAGGGTATACGCGGGCTGGGTATAGAGGCCCAGTTCGGCGGATTCAGTACAGGCGCGCATAGTGCTCACAAAGTTCGGCGGGCGAGAGCTGTTCCGTCAGCCTCAGTTCCTCGGTTTTAAGGGCGAAGTAGGTGTCCAGCAAGGCGTTCGGCAGGGCTTCGATCAGCGCCTCGCTGTTGCGCAGGCATTCCAGGGCCTGGGACAGGGACGCGGGCAGGGCGACGATGCCGCGCGCCTGGCGTTGCTCTTCGTTCAGCGAGTCGGGGACTTCATCAGTGATCGCGTTCAGGGCCAGGCGCTGCTCGATGCCCAGGCGCCCGGCGATCAGCAACGCGGCCATGGCCAGATGCGGCGAGGCGGTGGCGTCCATGGCGCGAAATTCCAGGTTGTACTGCGCCGCCACGGCTTTGCCGCCCAGGCTCACGGTCGGGCAAATCCGCAGCGCCGCTTCGCGGTTGCGTTGGCCGAGGCAGGCGTAGGAAGCGCTCCAGTGATGAGGCTGCAAGCGTTCGTAGGAAACCGGTGTCGGCGCGGTAAAGGCGCAGAGCGCCGGCAAATAATGCAGAACGCCGGCGGCCCAATGCTGGCCGAGGGTCGACAGGCCGTTGCTGGTGCCGGCGTCGTACATCACCGGGTGGCCGGTCAGATCCTGCAGACTCACGTGCAAATGCACGCCATTGCACACCGCCTGCTCGGAGGTCTTGGGCGCGAAACTCAAGTCCAGGCCCATTTGCCGGGCGATCTCACGGGTGATCTCGCGCACGTTCACCGCGCGGTCGGCGGCGGCGACGCCGAGGGCGGGGCGGCAGGTGATTTCGTATTGGTGCTTGCCATATTCCGGCAGGAACATCTCCGGCTCCACACCGCCGGCACGCAGTGCGCTGAGCAGCCAGCCGCCGAATTCGGCGCCCTGGCGCTGCGCCTCAAGAGAGAACGCCAGATGCTCAGCCGCGCCGCTGCCGAGGTTGAATTCATGTTCGAACGCGGCGTTGATCTGCAGTCCCAATTCGCTGCGATAACGCTCCACCTCGTTGCGCAACAGCGTGCGCGGGCAAGCGCCCCACGGGCGGCCATCGGTTTCGCGAATATCGCCGTGAATGAAGTCCAGCGCCGGGGCGTTGGCGTCCGGGCCGTTGTTGACGGTCACGCGGCTGCTCAAGTCGGGGATCAGCCGCAAGTCGCCATAAGCGCCCCATGGATTGGCGGAAGCGATGATGTCTTGCGGGGTCAGGGCGCTGTTGGCCGGCACCCAGCCGCAGCCCGCCACTTGATAGGCCTCGAGTTCGTCGGTGGGAAAGGAACGGCCGCGTGTCACACCGATCAGGTCGGTGGTGACGATCGTGGTCATGGGTAATGGCGACAGGCGTTCGCTCATGGCTGCATCTCCTGCAACCGGCCGAGTACGGTCCGGGTGTCGGTGATCCAGCAGTAGCCCTTGATGGCATTCAGGCAGGCGTAATGCCGTTGTTCGGTGTAAGTGGCGCAGGCATCTTCGACCAGCGTCACCAAGTAACCGCGGTCGGCGGCGTCACGCACGGCCATGTCGACGCACTGGTCGGTGACGATGCCGGCGATGATCAGGTGTCGGGTTTCAAGATTGCGCAGCACGTAATCGATGTTGGTGGAATTGAAGACCCCGGAAGAGGTCTTGGGCAACACGATTTCATTTTCGATCGGCGTCAGGTCATCGATGATTCGCGCTTGCGGGCTGCCCTTGGGCAGGTGCATGTCCGAGAGTTTGTGATCCAGCGAACGATCGCGACCATCGGCGGTGAGGCTTTCGATGAGCGTGTGCAGCACGTTTTGTCGTGCATTACGAAAGGCACTGAGCAGCCGGCGTTGATTGGGCACCACTTGCATGTGGGCGCGGGTCAGAAAGTATTCGGCATCCGGCCCGTTGAGGTGCGCGTCGAACTGCGGCTCAAGCCAGGCACGCTGCATGTCCACCAGCAACAGCGCGGTGTGGTCGGTGGCAAACGGCAAATCCCGGGGCGAGTGGTGGGGGAGCGTGAACATCCTTATTTATCCTCCAGCAGGTGAGTGTCGAAGTCGTTCCGCAGGGCATCGATGCCTTCCAGGCGATCGGCCAGATCGGGGCTGCGCAGTGACAGGCAGGCAACCAGTGCTTCAACCTGAGCCAGCGCCGGAACCATCGAGTCGAAGGCCGACGCCGATTCCACCGGGGCACTGATGATCAGGTCGGCCATTTCTCGTAGCGGTGACGCGTAGATGTCGGTGAACAGCACGACCCGCGCATGTCGGCTCTTCGCGGCATTGGCGACCCGCAGAGCCTGGGACTGGTAGCGGCGATAATCGAACACCAGCACCACGTCCTGACGCTGCACGTCGAACAGCCGGTCCGGCAATTGCGCGTTGTCTTCCAGGGCAAAACAGCCGGGCCGCAGCAGGCGCAGATGGTTGAGCAAATAGTTGGCGAGGAAGCTGCTGAAGCGCCCGCCATAGCAATGGATCTGATGGCGGGTGTCGAGCAGCCATTCGATGAGAATTCGTACATCTTCGGGTTGGGTCAGCGCCTGGGTCTCGACCAATGCCCGATGGCTGTTCGCCAGATAATGACCCCAAGGGTCATCTTTATTGAGATGGGCGCGGGGTTGCAACAGGGTACTGGGAGAGCGCAAGCGGTCATCCATGTCGCTGAGCAAGGCTTCCTGAAAGTCAGCATAGCCGCTGAAACCAAGCTTCTTTACCAGCCGCACGATGGTCGGATCGCTGACACCGGCATGTTCGGCCAGACGTGACATCGGGCCCAGCCCGTTACGCGGGTACTGATCCAGCAAGGCACGTATGACTTTGCGTTCCGACGGCGTAAGTTCCAGGCCGGGATCGGTGATCAGGTCTCTGAGAGAGGGCATCCGGGCTCCTGCTGGATGGGTGTGTCGGTTTCGTTTCATAAATTGCTAAAACAGTATTTGTGTAACGTGTGCTACATGTCTAGCGAATTTTTCCGAGGATTTTCCAAGCCCCGGAATGGGGCGAAACCCCGTGCGTCGGGGGCTACGCGGATGTCGACTGGCTTTGTAGGACATCGCTCATGGATGTGTGAGATATCGCCATTTTTTGGGGGAAATTGGAGACTGTAGGAGCTGTCGAGCCTGCGAGGCTGCGATCGGCTGCGAAGCAGTCGTGAATCGGCTGACGCGGTCTGCCTGACACACCGCGACTTCTGGTTTTACGACTGCTTCGCAGCCGATCGCAGCCTCGCAGGCTCGACAGCTCCTACAGGGCCGAACGCAGCCACGCGAGTTCGGCAGCTGCTACGAGGAATGCGTTCAGAGTGCGCGCTTCTTGCGGCACAATGATCCGATTGTTCGCGGCGTCGTGCCGTTTTCCATCCTATCGACAGAGTGATCTTCCGTGCAGGCGACCCGCTTGACCCTGATGTGCCACGCTCGAACCGTCGCACAAAAATTGGCGTGTTTTCCTACGAACGAACCGTTGGAAATGGATTGGCAATCGGCGAAGGGGTCGCGTTGCCGCCAGTTCAAGGGCACCCCCCGTTTGCTCTGTGGTCCGGAACTGCGGACCCGCCAAACCGCTGAGTTGTTTGGCGACGGTGTGGAGATTGTCGCGGCACTGGCAGATTGCGATTTCGGACGCTGGAAAGGCGCGTCGCTCGACGACCTGCAAACCTCCGAACCCGAGATGCTCCAGGCCTGGCTCAATGACCCGACCTCGGCATCCCACGGTGGAGAATCGGTGGCACAACTCGGTGAGCGGGTGGCTGCGTGGTTGAATACCCTTGAGGCGACGCCGGGGCATATCGTTGCCATCACCCATCCTTTTGTCATCCGCGCCGCACTGATGCAGGTGCTGCAGGGCGCGGCGTTCAACCAGATCGACGTCGAACCGTTGTCGGCCATCGAATTGCGGTTCAACGGTCGCTGGCGACTACGCTTGATGGGCACGGACCCTGAGGGAACACATTGATGAAAAAACTTCTGGTCATCGGTGTCGGCGCCGGCAACCCCGACTACATCACGATGCAGGCGGTGAAGGCGTTGAACCACGTCGATGTGTTTTTCCTCATGGACAAGGGCCAGAGCAAAGACCAACTGATCGACCTGCGCCGCGAGCTCTGTGAGCGCTACATTACCGATCGCGACTACCGCTTCGTTGAAGCCCACAGCCCGGAGCGGGAGCGCGGGGATGTGGACTACAAGGCCAGCGTCGAAGATCTGAACCGCGCCAAGCAGCAGACCTTCGAGCGGCTGATCAACGAGGAAATGACCGACGATCAGTGCGGCGGTTTTCTGGTGTGGGGCGATCCTGCGTTGTACGACAGTACCATCCGGATCCTCCAGGCGATTCTGGCGTCAGGCCGGTGTGTGTTCGAGTTCGAAGTCATCCCCGGGATCACCAGCGTGCAGGCGTTGGCGGCGCAACATAAGGTGCCGCTGAATTGCATCGGGCGCTCGATTGAAATCACCACCGGCCGGCGGTTGGCGGCGGGGCAGGTGAGTGACGCCGACAGCCTGGTGGTGATGCTGGATGCGCAAGATGCCTACCATCACGTGGCCGATCAGGAGACGGAGATTTACTGGGGGGCTTACCTGGGGACGCCGGATGAAATCCTGATCAGCGGCAAGCTCAAGGATGTCGCGGATGAGATTGAACGGGTGCGTAAGGCGGCGCGGCTGGCGCATGGGTGGATTATGGATACCTATCTGTTGCGCAAGCCTTGAGGGTTTCGGTGGTTGGGCTGGCGCCTTCGCGAGCAAGCCCGCTCCCACACTGAATCTCTATTGAGCACAACATCTGTGTACGACGCAGACTAAATGTGGGAGCGGGCTTGCTCGCGAAGAGGCCCTCAATAACACCTCAACAAATCGCCTTTACCTCACGCCCAAACCGCTCCCGATACACCGACGGCGGCACGCCGACCACACTGCGAAACGCCACCCTGAAACTCTCCACCGAACGATAACCGCAGTGCTGGGCAATCTGCTCGGTGTTCTGGCGGGTGCTCTCCAACAATTCGCGGGCCCGGGCCAGGCGCTCATGCTGCAACCATGCCTTGGGCGGCAGGCCACTGGCTTCGGTGAACCGCCGCAGGAACGTGCGCTCACTCATGGCCGCTTCGCTGGCCAGGTCGCGAACTTCCAGCGGTTCGTGCAGACGCTCCCGCGCCCACTGCATGACCCGCGACAGATCGCTGCGTGGCGTGGGGCTGACCGGTGACGGAATGAACTGCGCCTGACCGCCGGTGCGTTGCGGCGACATCACCAAGCGCCGCGCCACCGAGTTGGCCACCTGAGTGCCGAAATCCCGCGCGACCAGGTGCAGGCAGGCATCGATGCCTGCGGCGCTGCCGGCCGAGGTGATCAACTGGCCCGAATCGACATACAGCACGTCCGGGTCCACCTGTATGTCCGGAAAACGCTCGGCCAGTTCAGCGGTGTAGCGCCAATGCGTCGTGGCGCCGTGACCGTCCAGCAAGCCGGTGGCCGCCAGTACAAATACCCCGGAACAGATCGACAGCAATCGCGCGCCCCGGGCATGGGCCTGGCGCAGGGCGGCGAGCAAGGGTTCAGGCACCGCCGCGCTGCGGTCGCGCCAGCCGGGGATGATGATAGTCCGCGCCTCTTCCAGCAGTTCCATCCCGCCGTCGGCCAGCACCTGGATGCCGCCCATGGCACGCATCGGCCCTTGGTCGACGGCAACGATTCGATGCTCATACCAAGGGAAATCGAACTCCGGTCGCGCCAGGCCGAAGATCTCCACGGCAATACCGAATTCGAAAGTGCATAGGCCGTCATAGGCCAGAATCGCGACCAATCCAGGGGTGGGCTGCATTTGGCGGAAAATTCCCGGTGAGTGTCTTGTGCGCCACTGTAGCGACAAGCGTAGGGCAGATAAAGTCTTCCCACACCCACCGAGACTTTGGAGTACAGCCCATGCCCAGCCTGGTTCGCGAAATTCCCGCCGCCCCATCTGCCATCGCCCTGATGCATTTCAGCAACCGTCTGACCTTCGAGACCGATTGTTCCGACGTCTATGGTAGCCAACAGGCCGGCGAGGTGGATTTTGTCCTGGTCGACGTGCGCGGACCGTTGGCGTTCGAGCGCGGACATGTGCCGGGCGCGATCAACATTCCGGGTCGGCTGATCACGGCTGACGGGCTGGCGGCTTATTCGAAGTCCACGCTGTTTGTGGTTTATTGCGCAGGGCCCCACTGCAACGGCGCCAACAAGGCCGCGGTGAAACTGGCGGCGCTGGGTTACCCGGTCAAGGAAATGATTGGCGGGGTTATCGGGTGGCTGGATGAGGGGTTTGAATTGAGTGTTGTGGTGCAACGGCCGGTCAGTACCGTGATCGGCTGCGAATGTTGATGTAGCCGAAAAGATCGCAGGCTTCGCCAGCTCCTACATTGATCGAGTACCGGTGAAATTACGGCTGTACGTCCCCCTGTAGGAGCTGCCGAAGGCTGCGATCTTTTGATCTTGATTCAAACCGCTGTCCGCACCGCCCACCACTCATCCAGCGTCACCTGCAACCAGCCAAATACGGCTGCATAGGCGGCGCTGTCCTGTGGCCCCCGAGGCAACGGCGACTCTTCGGCAAAGTACTCATTGAGAATTGCCACCGATTCAGCATCCCACTCCGGGTGGAACTGCAACCCCACCCGAGTCGCCCCGACGCGGTACATCTGCTGCTCACACACGTCACTGCTGGCCAGCAACTGCGCACCTGGCGGTAGATCGATTGCATCTTCGTGCCATTCCAACACCTTCAGCGTCTGGCCATCCGCAAAGGTCACAGTCGTCCAGCCAGTTTCGGTGCGAGCCATGCGTCGCACATTCCCACCCAGGCTCAACGCCAGCAATTGCGCGCCCAGACAAATCGCAAACACCGCCGCGCCCTGAGCCAGACTCCCCGCCAGCCACTGACGCTCCGCTTCCAGCCACGTCGGCCCGGCGTTGGATTCATAAGGCCCGCCCAACAGGATCGCGGGTGCCGCGCTCACCGGCGGCAACTGGCTGAGGTCGGCGCGAAACACGTTCAGCGTAATGCCACGGGCCCGAGCCCATTCGGCAATGGCGCCAGGACCTTCGGCAGGATGGTGCTGGATCAGGTTCAATGCGGGCATCACGCTTCTCTTTCGGGGATGGGGTGGCGGGATCAATGTGCCGCAAAAAAAGCTTCATCACCAGCGCGACTGTTCAATCGGATCACGCCCGAAACCTTGTAGGTTTTGTCTGAAACAAGGGATTGTCCTACAGCCCTTGCACCACCGTGGCGCACGCTTCAAGTGCCTTGAATCCCGCGGCTTTTTTTCTATAAGTATTTGTCGCTTAAACACAATTTGCCCTCCTGAAGCCGCTCTAGACTGCCGGCCACTTCGGTCTTCACTAACCGAAAGTTGCCAATCGAAAGCTGCCAATAAAAGCCTCCGCACACAGGAGTTATAAATGAAGAAGCGAGTGATGTTCGGTGCCCTGGCACTGTCGATGTTGTCCCTGACCGCCATGGCCGATGACGCCAAGCCGATTCGCCTCGGTATCGAAGCCGGCTACCCGCCATTCTCGATGAAAACCCCGGACGGCAAACTCACCGGTTTCGACGTGGACATCGGCGATGCGTTGTGTGAGCAGATGAAAGTGAAGTGCACCTGGGTCGAACAAGAGTTCGATGGTTTGATCCCGGCCCTGAAGGTCAAGAAAATCGACGCGATCCTGTCGTCCATGACCATCACCGACGATCGCAAGAAGAACGTCGACTTCACCATCAAGTACTACCACACCCCGGCTCGGTTCGTGATGAAGGAAGGCACCGACGTCAAGGATCCGCTGACCGAGCTCAAAGGCAAGAAAGTCGGTGTGTTGCGCGCCAGCACCCACGACCGTTTCGCCACGGAAGTGCTGGTGCCGGCCGGCATCAACCTGGTGCGTTACGGTTCCCAGCAGGAAGCCAACCTGGACATGGTCGCCGGTCGCCTCGACGCGATGCTGGCCGACTCGGTCAACCTGGACGACGGTTTCCTGAAAACCGACGCCGGTAAAGGCTTCGCCTTCGTAGGCCCGACCTATGAAGACGCCAAGTACTTCGGCGGCGGTGCCGGCATCGCCGTGCGCAAGGGTGATAAAGAGCTGGCGGACAAATTCAACACCGCCATCACCGAAATCCGCGCCAACGGCAAGTACAAGCAAGTGCAGGACAAGTACTTCAACTTTGACGTTTACGGTCATTAATAGGCTGTAGAAAAAAGTGGCCACTGTTGACGCGGTGGCCACTTTTTTATGCTCTCTAATCAGGCCGCGATTTAATGTGGGAGCGGGCTTGCTCGCGAAAGCGTTGTGTCAGGCAACATCAATGTTGAATGTGCAGACGCCTTCGCGAGCAAGCCCGCTCCCACATTGGAACTGTGTCGATCACAAAATTTGTGATCAGCCCCGATCAACTGTGGGAGCGGGCTTGCTCGCGAAGACGGCTTCAGAAGCGGCGAAGATGCCTGGGTCATCATCGACATCCCGCCTCACAGTGTTAGGCTTTGCCCCGAATCCTGCGCGCTGTGAAGGAAGGTTTATGTTGAAGTTACTCGCTCTGCTCACGCTCCTGGCGTCCACCGCCGTCCACGCTCAAACCCCGCTGCACACCGATCTGCCGCTCAAGTACCTGGAGCAGGCCAACGCCGAATCCCGCAACCAACCTTTGGTGATTTTCCTGCACGGTTACGGCAGTAACGAGCAGGACCTGTTCGACATCAAGGATCAATTGCCGCCCCAGTACAACTACCTGTCGGTGCGGGCGCCGATGACGATGGAAGAGGGCAGTTACCAGTGGTTTCGCCAGAAGGGCGAGGGCGCCTATGACGGTGAGACGGACGACCTGAAGGCCAGCGGCCAGGTGTTGAGGGATTTTGTCGCACAAGCGGCGAAGAAATATCACACCGAAGCGGACAAGGTATTCCTGGTGGGTTTCAGCCAGGGCGCGATGATGTCCTACGAGGTCGCGTTGCGTCATCCCGACGCAGTGGGTGGAATTGCGGCACTGAGCGGGCGAATTCTGCCGGTACTCAAGTCCGAGCTCAAACCGGATGAAAAACGCCAGCAACTGGCGATTTTCATTGGTCATGGCACCGCCGACAAACGCCTGCCCTATAACGACGGTACAGAGGCCGACAGCCTGTTGCAGCGCCTGTCACTCAAGCCCCAGTTTCATGCTTATCCGGGTGTCGGTCACAGCATCAGCGCCACCGAGATGCAGGATTTGAGCGCCTGGTTGCAGCGCCTCAATCCCTGAATCGGTCGGGTTTATTTGCCGCTGACGATTTGTTTCACCAGCGTTTCGTGGCCGGTTTTGTCGTTGGGGCGGGAAATGATCTGAACGATGGCCATGCGCGTGCCGGAAGCAGCCATCAACGTGCTGTCCAGCGTCATGCCGCCGCCCTGGGTGGCGGTGCTGTCGAGCTGCCGAAGGCCCAGGCCCGTGCCTTTCTGAGTCAGGCTTTTTTCGCTGGTTTTGTTGAAATCCGGCAAGGCGTTGCGTTGCTCGGTGGCGAACGCGGACACGGTGTTGTCGAGGAATTCACCGTCGTTGTCCTTGACGTTGACGCCGCCGGGGATGGTGTTTTCAGCGGCGATCACCACGGTTTTGGTGGTCTGGTTGGTGTACATCGTACCCGTCGCCCCAGCAGTGCCGGTGGCCGCATCGCCGGCTGGCAGCGGGTTGGCGATGAAACCCTTGGGCAGGGTGAAGGTGAACTTGCCGCCGAGCATCGAGACCTTCTGGGCCGGCGCTTTGTCGCCGGCAGTGGCCTTGGCCGCCTGCACATTCAAGGCACCCAGGCTGGTAGCCGCCATCAGCAGCAGAACAACGGCTTTTTTACTCAACAATGACATTCAAACTCTCCAGGGGATGATCCGCGCTTTGACGGCGATCATCCCATGGAGGTCAGGAAGCACTCCAGCGCGAATGTGCTGACTGGTTACGCAGTACTGGCGAATGAGTTGGTTGTGGCGAGGGGGCAAGCGCTCTCTCAAGCATCCACCGGCCACGTCCCACGCCGCACCATCTCCCTGACCCGATCGGCACCGTTGGCGCGCACCAGCAGTTCCATGCGGGCTTTTTCGATGTCTTCGGCGCTCCACTTCTCCGTGGCCATGGTGGCTTTTTCATGAGACCAGCCGTTGTCGTAGTGGCGGACTACGTATTGCTGCTGGTATTCCCACATTTCAGTGCCCGGAATCGGCGTGACGATAAAGGGATTGGCATAAGCCATACCTGCGCCCATCAGGTTGACGGCGTAGTCGATGGTATTGCTGATCTGCCCCAGGCTTTCAATGAACGGTTGCTCACCGGCCGAAGCAGGCGGGTTGACGAAACCGAGCATGAACCCACCGGTGACCTGAATCCCGCATTCGGTAAACATCTGAATGATTTCGAAGGTTGCCTGCTGGATGGCGTTGAAGCGTGACTTGTTGGAGTTCACCAGGCTTTCTTCGTTGGCACTCTCCACTGCCAGATAAATGTTGTAGCAGCCGTTCTCGGCGATTGACCGGATGAATGCCTTTGCCGTTAGCCCGCCGCGAATGGCCGCGATGACATTGCGGTAATGGGGGCTTTTGAGTTCCTGTTCGTCGAGTTCGGCTAGAAATTGCTCGCCCTTGTGCAACAGCACCAGATTGAACAAGCTCAGACCACCTTCCTCGACCCAGGGCAGGTTGTGTTTCTTCAATAATTTGCCGACTTCCATGGCGTACAGCGGGTCGTGCATCAGGTGATCGTCTTCGATCAGCACTTCAGTCACGCCCTGTTTGACCAGGTCGGCCAGGTGCAGGTCAAACCAGTCCAGCCCAAGTGCCCGCCAGGGGCCGTTGATCTTGGGGATGTAGCAAAAGTTGCAATTGACGTTGC
Organism: Pseudomonas sp. GM79; assembly: GCF_000282495.1. Taxonomy (GTDB): domain Bacteria; phylum Pseudomonadota; class Gammaproteobacteria; order Pseudomonadales; family Pseudomonadaceae; genus Aquipseudomonas. Next base: position 53,650 of record NZ_AKJE01000075.1, on the reverse strand, counting down.
AGCCGATGGTGGAAAAGATCTGTGCCCAGGCCCCGTTCTTGCGCACCCTGGCCCCGGAGGAGTGATAAGGCTGCAGATAGTTGTTCATATCGAGGAAACTGAAGTCCGGCAGCGGCATCACGCCCAGACGCTCTTCCAGATCCTGCCGGGCCGGGACAATGCTCAAGTAGCTGGATTTGCGTGTCGGGCGAACCAACTGGCCGCTGTAGTTGCGGTAGGCAATACCCGGTACAGCGTCAACATTGCCGGCGTCATGGGTGAGGGCGTCGAGCAACAGGGTGAAGGCACGATCGGCTTCGTTGATCAGCGTGAAATCGAAGGGCGAGTCGAGCAAGACGTTCTGCCAGTCGCCGCTCGAATGCGCGCCACCGGTGACCAGCAGCAAGTCGGGGTCGATGGATTTCACCAGATCGGCCAGCGCCCGTGCGTTGCCCCACTGCACGGTGTAGTTGCACTGGATGCCGACGATGTCCGGCTGGGCGTCTTCGATGATCTTGCGCATCTGCGCGTCGGTGAGGCCATAGCGGATCAAGTGGCCCTGATCGACTGCCACCAGTGTCTGTTCCTGAGACCAGCCGGCGAACGGCGCATCGACAATTTGCACGTCGTAACCGGCACGCCTGGCCACCGTGGCGATGCGCAACAGGCCGATGGGCGTACCCGCGCGCTTCATGACTTCGAACGTGTCGATGCCGATATCGGCAAACGCGCTGCCCAGCGGCACCGGTTCGATCAACCGTGTGTAGGGTGGCACGAATAGCAGCACTCGCGGGGCTTCGCCGTTGGCACGACGGCGAATGCCGCTGCGGCTCGATTTCAGTGAAGGCAGCCCCAGGTGCTGGAGTGCAGGTCGATTGGGGGCCACGCTAAAACGTGGCAGGTCGCGTTCAATCCTTACTGTTCCTTCAGAGGCAATCAGGTCCATCTCCACAGCTCCTTTACAACATTGATGTCAGGCTTTGGGCTGACCTGTTCGCGAGGTTGCGATAACGGCGCCGACGATAATCAGCAGGGCGGGAATAATCAGGAACGGGCTGGCATGGCTTTGCCCGATGGCCACCAACAGCAGGGTCGAGATCAGTGGCGCGAGGTACGACAGTGCGCCGAGCATCGACAGGCTGCCGTGCTTGGTCGCGTGATCCCAGGCAAAAAACGCCAGCCCCACTGGCCCCAGGCCGAGGCCGACGATGGCCGCCCATTGGCCGGAGTCGGGGGTGACCGAGGTCTCAAACGCCAGATGACAGACCAGACCTGCCACCGCGACCAGGCCGCAGATGCCGCCGATGATGCTGCTTGGCACTTCGTTGAAGCGCCGGTTGATGACCGAGTAGGACGACCAGACCAACGCGCAGGCGAACGCGGCCAGGTAGCCGGCCACCGGCATGTCGGCGACTTCCGCCGAAGCACGCTGCTGCATGATGAATGCGGTCCCGGCCAGCCCCAGCAGCGCACCGAGCAGTTGGCGTTTGCGTAGCTGTTCACCGGCGGTGAAGGCCGAGAACAGCACAATCAGCAGCGGCCACAAGTAGGCGATCAGGCTGGCCTCGGCGGCTGGAGCGGCTTTGAGGGCGAAAAAATACAGCGCGTGGTAGGCGAAGATCCCGAGAAAACCGACCGCCCAGACCGACCAGGGCTGGTTCCAGCTGCGAAACCCTGCCACACCGCGTCGCCCGAGAATGCACAGACTCGCCACAAACGCGACGCCGAAGCTCAGGGTCAGCAACTGAAAGGGGGGAATGCCTTCAGTAAGGGTGGTCAATAACGCCAGGCAGGACCATAGAAACACTGCGATCACACCGACGGCAGTGGCGGATGTCGCGGTCTTGGCGGACCCAAGTGTTTTGGTTGTCTGCGTCGCTTCGCTCATCTGTGCCTCGTCTGATTCTTCATGTCAGTGAGGCGATGATAGAAAGGTCTGGTGGGGAGGGTATTGACGGAAACTGCTGAAGATTTGTTCAGGCCTGCCGGATTCACGCCAAGCGTGAACTTCTGCGGACGGCGGCCGGGGTGAGGTCACGGTGCTTTTTCAGCGCATGGGTGAGGGCACTCTGATCGGCATAGCCGACCCGATGAGCGATTTCGGTGATCGACAGCGCGGTCTCGCAAAGCAGCTCGATGGCTCTGTTCAGGCGCAAGCTCGCAATGTGCGCGAAAGGTGTGGTCTTCAAGTGCTGATCGAACAACACGTAGAGGCGCCGTTCGCTGGTTCCGGCCACCCGCGCGATGTCCGTGGCGGTGAGCGCGCTGTCCAGGTTGCTTTCGATACAGGCCAGGGCCCGGGCGAGCGTGAACTGGCTGTGATCGGGGATGTTTCTGGAGGGCAGCGTCAGAGAGGACAACAGCAACGTGCTCCAGGATTCGGCCACCTGAGGCGAGCTGATCAGCATCGGCGCGCTACGGGCGGCGTAATCGAGCAAATGGCGGATTTCCGGGCGCACCGGGAAGAAGAGTTTGTCGACCAGCAGTCTGCTCGACAAATCGATATTCTGCTGCTCGCCGAAAGGCGCCGCTGGCACGTCGAGCACCAAAAAGGTATTAGCCTTCTGCGCCAGAAACGCATGACGCGCACCGGCGGGAATCACCACTCCCTGGCTCCAGTCGACTTTGCCGCCCTGGCCGTCAACCTCGATGTCCATGGCGCCGGACTGCGGTAGCACGACTTGATGGAAGTCGTGATCATGCAGCTCGACCTGACCCGTATACGAACGCAGGGCCAGTGAAACCGATGGGCTATCGTTGCTGCTCATTACGCCTCTCCGTTGGCTGAAGTTCGCATCATGCCTGAGTCACCGAACTCTGTGCCACCCTCGCAATCGTTCAAGAAAAACGGCCTCTTCATGGGGAAAGGACGGGACGCATCATGCCGTAATGCCTGCGGTTTTTGCCGGCGTGATGTCTAACCGCTGAAAAGCCAAGGCTATCCATTCATCTTGCGCAGCTTTCGTGTTCCTGGTGCATTGTTTCCAGATCGCAAAAGCAAGCGTTTCGTGATCAACAACATTCCCATCGATACTCCCACGCCCAAAACAAACCCCTGCCACCCAAACTGCGGCAGCGCAAGCGCCAACACCAGACAAAACGCCGCAAACGAATACATCCCCGTCGCCGTCGCCCTGAGCAACACCGCAGTAAAAGCAGGCCCGCGAGTCTGCTGGGAAAACACCGCCATCACACTGCCTAGCACCGGGAATACCGCGAGCAACCCGCTCCAGCGTTCGCCGACGGTGCTGGCCAGCAACGTCACAGCCAATGTGAGCAGGGCGCCGGCCATCATGCGCAGCAGCAGTTTGTCGGACTTCGGCGTCGGGCCTGAAACGATAGGTTGCACCGAGGGAAACAGGTACGGAGCGGCCAGTAATGCGGTGGCGGCCGCGATTACCGAGAACACCAGAGACGGCGGGATCAGCGACAGCACACCGGCAGCCAATCCCCAGACCAGCAATGAAATCATCAGTGCCCACGGCCAGCTCAAGCGTTGTGCAACCTGGGCGTAGGTCACGCAGAAGGCAATCATGGCGAACATTGCCGATAACGCTGCCGTCGCCGCCTGAGCGGCGAACATCACGCCTTGCTCGATGGCGAGAAAAAACAGAATTGGCCCGACCACCACCGGCAACCCCGACAGCCAACCGGCCACACTTGGGCCCCAGCGTTTACCGGCCAGGGAAATCATCAACAGAAATCCCGGAATCACCAGCAGTTTGAGCATCAGCACGCACGCGTCTCCATTCGGTGTGAGCCGGCCACGTTAGCATTGCGGGCGATGGATTGCTCAGGACGGTTTCTGAGTCGGGAGGTGTGTTGTCTGGCCGGGCCTCTTCGCGAGCAAGCCCGCTCCCACATTGGAACTGTGCCGATCACAAAATGTATGATCAACCCCGATCAATGTGGGAGCGGGCTTGCTCGCGAAGAACGATTACGCGGTCTCCCGCCCAAACGCCTCGACCAGATAATCGATAAACACCCGGGTCTTGGCCGGCATCAACGTGCGGCTCGGGTAATACAGCGAAATCGGCCCCGCGTCGGCATGCCAGTCCGGTAGCAAGCGCACCAGTTCGCCACGCTCAATATGAGCGGCGACATCCGGCAACACCAGCAGCGTCACACCGAGGCCGAGCAGGGCCGCTTCGCGCATGGCGGCCGGGTCATTGAGCACGATGTTTTCACTCAGCTCGGCGCTTGCTTCATTGCCCGTGCCATCCTGCATGACCCAATGACGCAGCCGCCCAGTGCGCACGCCGCGCATCACAATCCCGTTGTATCGCGCCAGGTCCGCCGGGCTGTCGGGCGATGTGCGTCCGGCCATGTAGGCCGGTGAGACCACTGCCACCACATGCGCCGCTGCCAACGTCCGCGAGACGACCCCGGGCGTCAATTCGAAACCGCCGCCGATGGCCGCGTCATACCCTTCGGCGATCAGGTCCACCTGGCGATTTTCGAAGTGCCATTCGGGGCGAATCAGCGGGTAACGCGCTAGAAATGCCGGTAACAACGGCAATACATGGCCGATGCCAAAAGTCGGCGCCAGGCTGACTTTGAGTATGCCCGCCGGCTCCCCGCGATCACTGGACACCGCACTGATTGCCGCCTGCAACCCTTGCAGATTGCCGCTGATACTCGCCAGAAAACGCTCCCCGGCTTCAGTCAGTGACAACTTGCGGGTCGAACGCTGGAATAGCCGCACACCGATGTTGCGTTCGAGCATCGCCACGTTGCGGCTGACAGCGGCAGGTGTCAGTGCGAGCAGCCGCGCGGCGGCGGAGAAGCTGCCGGTTTCGGCGCTGCGCACGAAAGATTCAAGGTTGGCGAGGGTTTCCATCTCAGACACCTGATAGTAATGCTTGAAGATAATTCAAGTTATTACCGTCTAATCAAGTCGTAATGGCAAGTGCAGTATTCACTCCATCAACCCACCACGGAGTGAACACCATGAGCACAATCGGAATCATCGGCGCCGGCGCCATCGGCACAGCCTTCGCCAAAGCGTTATCCCGTCAGGGCATTGAAATCGTTATCGCCAACAGCCGTGGCCCGCAAACCCTGGCCTCACTGGTAGCAGAACTCGGGCCGACAGCGCGGGCCGGCACCCGTGAAGAAGCGGCTGCACAGCCGATTGTTTTGGTGGCGGTGAATTGGTCGAAGTTACCGACGGCACTGGCCGGGCTGCCAGATTTCGGCGGGCGGATTGTGATCGATGCGAACAATTCGATTGAGGCGCCATCGTTCAAAGCGGTGGATTTGCAGGGACGTCCGTCCAGCGAAGTGTTTGCCGAATGGGTGCCCGGTGCGCGGGTGGTCAAGGCGTTCAATCACCTACAGGCGCATCTGCTTGAGAGCGATCCGAAAGCGGAGGGCGGTCGGCGGGTGCTGTTTCTCTCTGGTGACGATGCCGAGGCCAAGGCCCAGGTGGCTGCGTTGATCGAGCGGTTGGGGTTCTTTGGAATCGATCTGGGCGAACTGAGTGTCGGGGCGCGGCTGGTGCAGTTTCCGGGCGGACCGTTGCCTGCGTTGAATCTGGTGAAATTCGCCTGACACAACGACTATCCCCCTGTAGGAGCTGCCGAAGGCTGCGATCTTTTGATCTTGCTTTTGGGGTTTTTGAGGCCGCAGAAGATCAGGATCAAAAGATCGCAGCCTGCGGCAGCTCACAAGGTTTCACATGTTTCAGTGATGCGGAGGACCCGGTGCGATGTGAATCGCACCGGGTGTTTTGCCAGGCTGCGGCGGTTCTTCGTGGGCCCCCGTGCAGTCTGTTGAACGCTTTATGCCCGTTCGATCGCCAATGCCACGCCCTGACCACCACCGATGCACAGGGTGGCCAGGCCTTTCTTGGCATCACGCTTGATCATTTCATGCAGCAAGGTCACCAGCACCCGGCAACCCGATGCACCGATCGGGTGGCCCAAGGCAATCGCGCCGCCGTTGACGTTGACCTTGTTCAGGTCCCATTCCAGATCTTTGGCCACAGCGAGGGATTGCGCGGCGAAGGCTTCGTTGGCTTCGACCAGGTCCAGTTGACCGATGGACCAACCAGCCTTGTCCAGGCAACGGCGAGTGGCCGACACCGGGCCGATGCCCATGATCGCCGGGTCGACGCCCGCGTTGGCATAAGCGGCGATTTTCGCCAGCACTGGCAGCCCGAGGGCCTTGGCTTTTTCCGCACTCATCAGAATCACCGCCGCGGCGCCGTCGTTCAACGAAGAAGCGTTGCCGGCAGTCACCGAGCCGTCCTTCTTGAAGGCCGCTTTCAGTTTGCCCAGGGAGTCGGCGGTGGTGCCGGCCCGAGGTTGTTCATCGGTGGCGAAGGACAGCGGATCGCCCTTGCGCTGGGGGATCAGGATCGGTGTGATTTCATCGGCAAACCGCCCGGCCTCGATGGCGGCCACGGCTTTCTGCTGCGAGGCGGCAGCGAAGGCGTCCTGTTGCTCACGGGTCAGGTTGTACTTCTCGGCCAGATTCTCGGCGGTGATGCCCATGTGGTAATCGTTGAACGCATCCCACAAACCGTCGCTGATCATCGTGTCGACGATCTGTGCGTGCCCCATGCGCAAACCGGTGCGGGCGCCCGGCATGACGTAGTTGGCCAGGCTCATGTTTTCCTGGCCACCGGCGATGATCACATCGGCATCGCCGCAGCGAATGGCCTGAGCTGCCAGATGCAGCGCTTTCAGGCCCGAGCCGCAGACCTTGTTCAGGGTCATGGCCGGCACGGCGAAGGGCAGGCCGGCCTTGATCGCGGCCTGACGCGCAGGGTTCTGCCCGGCGCCGGCGGTCAATACCTGGCCCATGATCACTTCATCGACCTGCGCCGGGTCCAGACCGGTTTGCGCCAGCAGTTGACGGATCACCGCAGCACCGAGATCAACCGCGGACACATTCGCCAGCGAACCCTGGAAGCTGCCGATGGCAGTGCGGGTGGCGGCAACAATCACGACTTCTTGCATGGAAAAATTCCTCACTGGGCAGCGAACTGCATTTCCGGGACGTGGTCAGGCACGATCAGTTTACCAGCGGTCTTGGCGACGATTTCTTCGACGCTGACGCCCGGCGCGCGCTCTTTGAGAATGAACGCACCGTCCTTGATTTCCAGGTAGGCCAGGTCGGTCAGCACGCGTTTGATGCAACCGGCGCCGGTCAGCGGCAGGCTGCAACGCGACAGCAGTTTCGACTCGCCGTCCTTGGAGGCGTGGGTCATGGTGACAATGATGTTGTCTGCACCGGCCACCAGGTCCATCGCGCCGCCCATGCCCTTGACCAGTTTGCCGGGGATCATCCAGGAGGCGATGTTGCCTTCGACGTCCACTTCAAACGCGCCCAGCACGGTCAGGTCGATGTGGCCGCCGCGAATCATCGCGAACGATTCGGCGGACGAGAAAATCGACGCGCCGATGCGCGCGGTCACGGTTTGCTTGCCGGCGTTGATCATGTCGGCGTCGACTTCGGCGTCGGTCGGAAAGGCGCCCATGCCGAGCAGGCCGTTTTCCGATTGCAGCATGACTTCCATGCCTTCAGGGATGTAGTTGGCGACCAGGGTCGGGATGCCGATGCCGAGGTTCACGTAGTAGCCGTCCTGCATTTCGCGGGCGACGCGTTGAGCCATTTGTTCGCGGGAAAGTGCCATTGTTGTTATTCCTTCATTCGGTCCGGGGGCAGGGGATCACTTACGCACGGTGCGCTGTTCGATGCGCTTCTCGAACGTGCCGCAAATGACCCGGTCGACGTAGATGCCAGGGGTGTGGATCTGCGACGGGTCCAGCTCGCCGGGTTCGACGATTTCTTCGACTTCGACCACGGTGATCTTGCCGGCGGTGGCGGCCAGCGGGTTGAAGTTCTGGGCGGTGTGGCGATAGACCACGTTACCGAAATGGTCGGCTTTCCAGCCTTTGACGATGGCGAAGTCACCGGTGATGGACTCTTCCATCAGGTACTGGCGGCCCTTGAATTCGCGGACTTCCTTGCCGTCAGCCACCGGAGTGCCGACGCCAGTGGCGGTGAAGAACGCCGGGATGCCGGCACCGCCTGCGCGCATTTTCTCGGCGAGGGTGCCTTGAGGGGTCAGGACGACTTCGATTTCGCCGCTCAGCAGTTGCTTCTCGAACAGCGCGTTTTCGCCGACGTAGGAGGCCACTACCTTGCGGATCTGCCGGTCTACCAGCAGCACACCGAGGCCGAAACCGTCGACGCCGCAGTTGTTGGAGACCACGGTGAGATCACGCGTGCCGCGGTGCTGGATCTCGGCGATGAGGTTTTCCGGAATCCCGCACAGGCCGAAGCCACCGGAGATCACGGTCATGCCGTCTTCAAGACCTGCCATCGCTTCCTCGTAGGAATACACGCGCTTGTCGAACCCTGCCATATGCACCTCTTTTATTCTTTGTGGGCGGCTGGCTAGCCGGATGGGGAGGGAGTGTCTCGCTGGATGATTTATTTGTTAAGTTGATTTTTAAGGTTGATTGATAGATAAAACTCACTAATAGGCAGGAGCTGCCGCAGGCTGCGCTCTTTTGATTTTCGGCGCCCTTGAAGGTGCTGAAGATCAAAAGATCGCAGCCTGCGGCAGCTACTACATTGGATGTGCTTACCGTTGGAGACCGTGGCCATGACCGTCAAACAAATCCGCGCATTCCTGGCCGTGGCCCAGAGTTTGAGTTTTGCCGTGGCGTGCGAGCGGCTGCACCTGTCCCAGTCGGCGTTGAGCCTGACCATCAAGGCGCTGGAGGAGGGTTTGGGCGGGCGCCTGTTCACGCGCAATACCCGCAACGTCGCACTGACCGCCGAAGGCGAATCGCTGCTGCCACTGGCCCGTCGATTGATCGCGGACTGGGACAACGCCGAGGATGAACTGCGCCAACGCTTCACCCTCCAGCGCGGTCGCGTGACGCTGGCGGCGATGCCGTCGTTTGCTGGCAACCTGTTGCCGCCGATCCTCAAGACCTTTCGCGCGCGTTATCCCAAGGTCAATGTCACAGTGAATGACGTGATCAACGAGCAGGTGCTGGAAATGGTTCGCGACCGTCAGGTGGAATTAGGTGTGGCGTTTGAACCGACCCAGAGTTCGTCGCTGGAATTTACCCCGTTGTACATCGACCGGTTTGTGGCGGTGGTGCCCCTCGATTCACCGCTGGTGGAGCTGGCCGACATCGATTGGCAGACGTTGCTCAAGGAGCCGTTCATTACCTTGCAGCGACCATCGACGGTGCGGGTGATGCTCGAAGAGCACTTGCAGGCGCGGGGCATGAAGTTGCCGGTGGAATTTGAAAGCCATCAGTTGGCAACGGTCGGGCGGATGGTCGCCAGCGGATTGGGCGTCAGTGCGGTGCCGGCCTTGTGCGCCGGGCAGATGCACGAGCTGGGCGCCCGTTGCATAACCCTGCGCGACCCGGTGGTGGAACGGGCGATCGGGGTGCTGACGACAGGGCATGAACTGTCGGCGGCGGCGCAGGCGCTGTTCGATATTCTCAAAGCCGAAAACCTTGGCGAGCGCCTCTCTATGTACTGATCACAATCACTGTCGGAGCGGGCTTGCTCGCGAAGAGGCCAGCACAGTCAACATCGATGTCGCCTGGCACTACGCCTTCGCGAGCAAGCCCGCTCCCACAGGATCCGGTTTCGTCAGTTGCATCCGGGCAAACCGGCCCTTATTTACGCGCCTCCAGTATCAGGTTGAACGGCGTTTCCGTGGCCCGCCGGAACTGCGTGAACCCCGCTTCGGTGAAGACCTTGCGCAACCGTGCCTCACCCGCTTGGGCGCCGAGCCCGAGGCCGACTTCCTGGGACAGTGAGTTGGGTGTGCAGATAAAGGTCGAGGCGGCGTAGAACAGTCGTCCCACCGGAGTGGTGTTGGCATCGAGCGTGTCGTTGGCGAAAGGCTCTACCAGCAGCACCGAGCCGTCGGGTTTGAGCGATTCATAGGCATGTTTTGCGGCGCCGACCGGGTCACCCATATCGTGCAGGCAGTCGAAGTAGCAGACCAGGTCATAGTCGTCGCCCGGATAGCTTTTGGCGGTGCCCTGGAAGAACCGCGCCCGACCGGACACGCCACCTTCTTCGGCGCGCTGGGTGGCGACGGTGACCGAAGGCGCGTGGTAATCGAAACCGACGAACCGTGAATTCGGAAACGCCTGGGCCATGATCACGGTCGAGGCGCCGTGGCCGCAGCCGATGTCCGCTACCTTGGCGCCGGCTTCCAGTTTGGCGACCACGCCATCAAGAGCCGGCAGCCATTCGCTGACCAGGTGCGCCTTGTACCCAGGGCGGAAAAACCGTTCGGTGCCGCTGAACATGCACGGATGGTGGTCGCCCCAAGGCAGGGCGCCGTTACCGCGCATGGCATTGACCAGTTTGTCCTTGTCATGGAAAAACGATGCAACCACGCCGATACCGCCGGCCACATAGACCGGTGAATCTTCGATCGCCAGCGCCAGGGCTTGCTCTTCGGGCAGGCGGAACTGGCCGTCGCGGTGTTCCATGTAACCGGAAGCGGCGTGGGCGCTGAGCCATTCACGCAGCAGGCGGGTGTTGCAGCCGGTCTTTTCGGCGAGTGCTTCGGGGGTGACTGGCTGACTGTCGGCCATGGCCCGGTACAGGCCGAGCTCTTCGCCGAGGATGACGTTGGCGAGCATCGCCGCGCCACCCATGTCGTTTACCAGTTTGCCCATGAAATCATTGAGCCTGGCCTCGTCCATCATGTGTGCTCCTTCAGCAGGATCAGGGTCCAGAGGCATTGTTTGTCGAGGCATGCACCTTTGGGCGGTGATCGTGGGAATGAACAGGACGATAACGGCGTCCTGGCCCCCCGCGGGGGTAATCAACAAGTCTAGTTCGTGTATCCCACTGTATCTGACTGCCTGTCCGATACAGTGGCCTGAGAAGAGCGGCGTTGGTGAACACACACCCGACACACCGCGGCGCTTGACTGGGCCTGCCGGCCAGCACTGACTTTTCAGACGCTGGAGACCGGATCCCAGGATGAGATCGACACCATGCAGACTCCCCTCACATCAGCGAAGACGAGCGTCGGGCTAGGCTTGCGCCGCGGTTTAATGAAGGACCTTCAAGCAGCCCCGGTGGGCGCTTTCGACTTTCTGGAAGTCGCGCCGGAAAACTGGATCGGCATCGGTGGCGCTCATGGCGCGGCGTTTCGCGCCTTGGCCGAGCGCTATCCGTTGTCCTGTCACGGCTTGTCCTTGTCGTTGGGGGGGCCGGCACCGCTGGACGTCGGGTTTCTGCAGCAGGTGCGGGTTTTCCTCGATCACCACAAGGTGCCGTTGTACAGCGAACACCTGAGCTACTGCAGCGATGACGGGCATCTTTACGATCTGCTGCCGTTGCCGTTTACCGAAGAAGCGGTGCACCACGTCGCCGCCCGAATTCGCCAGTCACAGGACATTCTCGGTCGGCGCCTGGCGGTGGAAAACGTCTCCTACTACGCCGCGCCGCAACAGGACATGGACGAACTGACGTTCACCAACGCAGTGCTGCGCGAAGCCGATTGCGACCTGCTGCTGGACGTCAACAATGTCTACGTCAACTCGATCAATCACGGCTTCGATCCGCAGGCGTTTCTGGCCGGCATCGACGCGGGGAGGGTGGTTGCCATGCATGTGGCGGGGCACTTTGATGAGTCCGACACGCTGAAGATCGACACCCATGGCGCCTCGGTCAAACCGGTGGTCTGGTCGCTGCTGGCCGAGGCGTATGCGCGGTTCGGTGTGCAACCGACGCTGCTGGAACGGGATTTCAACTTTCCGGTGTTCTCTGAATTGGTGAGCGAATTACAGACCATTCGCCACTTGCAAGGTGAGGGGTGAACCGTGGATAAACCGACGCTGTATCAGCACCAAGAGACATTGACCCGCTACCTGCGCGACCCCGACCACTGTGCGCCGCCCGACGGGATGGACGTGGCACGGGCGCAGGTTTATCGCGACCTGGTGTTTTCGAATCTGTCGTCGTTGCTCAGCGGAACTTTTCCAGTGCTGGTGAAGGTGCTTGGCGATGATCATTGGCGTGCATTGGTGCGGATCTTCCTGAGGGACTATCGCGCTCAAACGCCAAAATTCGGCGAGATCGCCCAGGAGTTTGTCGAGTTTCTGGCCTCTGAGCCGCTGGCGCTGAGCGATGGACCGTGGCCGCCATTCATGGTTGAGCTGGCGCATTACGAGTGGGTCGAGATGGCGCTGCAACAATCCGACGCCGAGCCATTGCCGGCCAGCGATGCCGGGTTGCTGCTGGATCGACCGTTGCAGGTTTCGCCGCTGGCCTGGCCATTGGCGTATGCCTGGCCGGTGCAGTTGGTGGGGCCGGATTACCGGCCGGACTCGCCGCCGGCTCAGCCGACGTTGCTGTTGGTTCGTCGGGGCGAGGACTGGGGTGTACGGTTTTCCGAACTGAGCCCGTTGGCGTGGCGGTTGTTGCAGCGGATCGAAGCGTTTCCTCAGCTCAATGGCCGAGCGCAGCTGGAAGGATTGGCGGTGGAGGCGGAGATGGTTGGATCGCCGGAGTTTATCGACAGCGGATTGGCGTTGTTGCAGCAGATGCATGATGAAGGGGTGATCGGCATGGCGGCCTGACCGCACACAATCCCCCAAACACCACACATCCAATGTGGGAGCGGGCTTGCTCGCGAAGGCGGTGTGTCAGTCGACATAGATGCTGAATGGGATGGCCTCTTCGCGAGCAAGCCCGCTCCCACATTGGATGTGTGGTGTTTATTGGGGCTTTGGCAACTTGAGTTCCGCACACAAACCACCACCGTCACGATTGCTCAAGGTCAGCGAGCCGCCAATCGCGATGGCCAACTGCTGGGCAATCGCCAACCCCAAACCGGTCCCTCCCGTACTGCGATTGCGCGAATTCTCCACGCGGTAGAACGGTTCCATCACCTGTGCCAATTGCTCTTCGGCAATCCCCGGCCCACGGTCCATCACTTTCACCGACAAGCTGCCATCGGCCTGCGTTTCCACCCACAGCTCTGCGGTGCCGGCGAATTTCAGTGCGTTGTCTATCAGGTTCACCAGCACTCGTCGCAAGGCATGCGGCCGGGTGTTGATCACGGCTGCGCTTTTGCCGTCGAGCTGCACGTCTTTGCCCATGTCCTGATAGTCGAACACCAGGCTGTCGAGGAACGAATCCAGATCGGTGCGACGACTCTCCTCGGTGGCACCATGAATGCTGCGGGCATAGGCCACGCCTTCGCGCACCAGGTGTTCCATCTCGCCGAGGTCGTTCCACAGTTTGTCTTTCTCGCTGGAGTCATCCATGAACTCGGCGCGCAGTTTCATGCGGGTGATCGGGGTTTGCAGGTCGTGGGAAATCGCCGCCAACAGTTGCATGCGTTCCTTGAGATAAGCCGCAATGCGCGCCTGCATCGCATTGAAGGCCCGCGCAGCGTAGGCGACTTCGGTCGGGCCTTTTTCGTCCAGGTGTACGGCGTGGGTGTTGGGGTCGAGGGTTTCCACCGCTTGGGCGAGGTGGGTGAGCGGGCGAATGGCGATTCTCACGGCCAGCCAGGTGCAGGTAATCATCAGCGCCAGTTGCCCCAGCAACACCGCCGGTAACCACGGCGACAACGGCACCATCGACGGTCGCACGTCGATAGTGACAGGGCTGCCGTCCTTCAGTCTCAGGTGGGCCTGGAAGTGTTTTTTCGGGCCGGGGATGTCGGTGAAGGTCAGCGGGTAATCATGGCCGATGGCGTCCTGAATCGAGGTCGCTGCAATCGGCACTTCGCGGGCTGCCATCGGCGTGCCCGGCGAGCCTTCATTCAACAGATAGTTGTAGTTGGCGCGTTCCAGACGCGGTAGCCAGTTCGGGCGTTCGTCGGCGGGCAAACGGTCGAGGATGGCCAGGGAGGTCGAGACATCGGTTTCCAGATTGCCCAGCATCGTATTTTTCGCACTTTCGTAACGCTCGTAGTACTGAGCGCCAAAGGACAGCACCTGGGCGAGGATCAGGCCGATCAGGAAAATCAGCGACAGCCGCGAAGCCAGCGTGCGGGGCCAGTGCAGCGCAAGGTTCATGACGGCGCACCGAGCACTTCCACCGGCAGGGAAAACACATAGCCTTCACTGCGCACGGTCTTGATGTAGGCCGGTTCCCGGGCATCGTCCAGCAGACGCTGACGCAGGCGGCTCACCAGCAAGTCGATGGAGCGGTCAAACAGGTCGGCGTCGCGGCCCTGGGTCAGGTTGAGCAATTGGTCGCGATTGAGCACCCGCTGAGGATGATCGAGGAACACCCGCAGCAAGCGATATTCCGCGCCGCTGAGGGCGACCATGGTGCCGTCCTGATCCAGCAGATGCCGGGCCGAGGTGTCCAGGCGCCAGCGACCGAACGCCAGCAGGCGACCGCTTTCGGTGATCACCAGGTTCGGCGGCAGCATCCGCGTGCGTCGTAGCACGGCGTTGATGCGGGCGAGCAATTCACGAGCGGCGAACGGTTTGACCAGGTAATCGTCGGCGCCCATTTCCAGGCCGATGATGCGGTCGGTTTCATCGTTGCGAGCGGTGAGCATCAGCACCGGCGTGGCCTTGTGTTTGCCCGCGCGCAACTCGCGGCAGAGGACCAGGCCATCGTCGCCCGGCATCATGATGTCGAGCACGATCAGGTCCACCGGCGTGGACTCCAGAAACGAGCGCATCTGCCGTCCATCCGCCACCACGGTGGTGCGCAGGCCGTTCTTCTTCAGATAGTTGCCTACCAGTTCCCGGATCTCGCGGTCATCGTCCACGATGAGAATGTGATCGACGTGTTCCATGGTGACCAAGCCTCTTGAATGGGAGTTGTCGCGCAGTCTATCGAGCCTTGGCCCGCTCGCCTGCCGTCGATTGTATTGCAGTGTATCTGGCGTATCAGCAGATACACGGGGACGCAAAAACAGCCGGTTTCAGGGCAATGCTGTTCATTTAAGCGCGACTCTTCGTGGCGAGCGAGCTTGCTCGCGTCGGGCTGCGCAGCGGCCCCAAAAAATCTGACAACCCTTGCCGATTATTGTGAGTGCTACGCACTCAAGCGGGAGCAAGCTCCCTCGCCACAGGTTTCTCACGGACTCAAGACAGCATTGCAATTTCAGGGGGGTTGTATCGCTGTGTATCGCAAGCAGGCGCGGATACACAGCGATTTATCCGCGCCTGTTCTCGACACAGACGGGATACCTCGCGGGTTTCAAATAGGTTCCATCGAGGCAAACCCAACCGCCTCGGCTCAATCAACGATTGACCTATTGAAGCCTTGAGGAAATCACCATGAACACCAAAGCCGTGTACGCCGCCTGCCTGTTTGCCGCCCTGAACATCTGCACTTTGTCGGCCCGCGCCGAAGCCGATGTCACCCCTCAAACCTACACCTACGGCACGCACCTGGACATCCAGAAAGTACTGTCGATGAAACAGGACGCCACCCCTGCCTGCGGGATTGTGAATGCGCGGATGACCTACCTGGATTCCCAAGGAAAAACCCGGGTCCTGGATTACAGCAAACTCGCTGACGGCTGCAACGAAGGCAGCTGAATCCTTCGACGACCCATTGCCCATTCCCTTTGAAACAGGAAGAACATCATGAACAACATCACCCGCTTTTTCACCGCCATCGTTTTCTCCGTAGCTGGTGCCGCCGCCCATGCCAACGCTGCGGTAGAACAGAGCAGCTGTGGCAGCAGCACCTGCTTCCAACTGACTCCGCTGCTGACTGAGGATGGTTCCAGCCGCACACCGCAAGGGCAACTGGTTGCAGAGAACGGCTACAGCCGGACGCCACAGGGCCAGCAGCTAGAGGCCTGAAGCCCGCACAGTTCTGTCAATTTCCGCCGTTCCAGTATGGGAGCGGGCTTGCTCGCGAAGAGGCCAGTACATTCAACATTGATGTCGACTGACACTGCGCCTTCGCGAGCAAGCCCGCTCCCACATTGGAACGGCGGTGTATCCCCCTTCGTATTCTCAAGGTGATCCCCATGTTCCTCATCGCATTCCTGGGCGGTATTTTGACCGTCCTCAGCCCCTGCATCCTCCCGGTCGTGCCGTTTCTGTTTGCCGGGGTTAAACGCACGCGTTCTTCGATCCTGCTCACCCTCGGCGGCATGGCCCTGACCTTCGCACTGATCTCCAGCCTGGCCGTGGTCAGCAGCGATTGGGTAGTGCAAGCCAACAACACCGGCCGCCATGTGGCGCTGATTGTGATGGTTCTGTTTGCGCTGTCGCTGATCTCCGCCCGCATCGGTGGCTGGCTGGCGCGCCCGTTCGTGCTGTTGGGCAATCGCCTTGATCCCAACACTCGCAAAATGTCTGGCCCGTTAGGCTCGGTAATGATCGGCGTCGCCACGGGGCTGCTCTGGGCACCGTGTGCCGGGCCGATCCTCGGGGTGATCCTCACCGGCGCCATGCTGCAAGGCGCCAGCGCTCACACTAGTCTTTTGCTGGTGGCGTACGGCCTGGGCAGCGCGTTGTCCCTGGGCACTTTGATCTTCGCCGGTCGCGGCCTGGTCAATCGCTTGAAACCGTCGATTCCGCTCACCGGTTGGCTGCGTCGCGGCACGGGGGCTGCGGTGTTGGTTGCTGCAGCAGTCATCTCCACGGGGGCCGACAACAAATTGCTCGCCAGCACCTCATCCGAAGGCGTCACCACGGTTGAACAACACGTGCTGGAAACCGTACCGAAAGTGGTCGATTACTTCGTTAGCAAGGTCAAGGCCGACTCGACCGTGGACGCGGCCAAAGGCGCGATGCCGTCACTCTCTGGCGCGGTCGAGTGGCTCAACTCGCCAGCGCTGAGCAACGATTCCGTGCGCGGCAAAGTGGTGCTGGTGGACTTCTGGACCTACGACTGCATCAACTGCCAGCACACCTTGCCCTACGTGAAGGACTGGGCGAAGAAATACGAGAAGGACGGCCTGGTCGTGATCGGCGTGCACACCCCTGAATACGGTTACGAACGCATCATCGACAACGTCCGCGATCAGGTGAAAAAACTCGGCATCACCTACCCGGTGGCGATCGACAACAACTACGCGATCTGGCGCGCCTTCGACAACCAGTACTGGCCCGCTCACTACCTGATCGATGCCAAGGGCCAGGTGCGTTACACCCACTTCGGCGAGGGACGGTACGAGACTCAGGAACAGATGATTCGGCAATTGCTGGAAGAGGCCAAGACGCCTGCCGCTTAACCCGTTTTAGGCGACGCAAGCCAATCTGTTAATGGCGCGTTACAGATAGGCGACCATGCATCGGAGAATGCCCTGTTTCGTGAATTCTCCGGACGATCGGCAGGACGCCGGCGTATCCGGAAGCGATAGTTTGTGGACGACGGGATCATTGCCGACCCTGTCATCACCCACAAGAAAAGGAACTTGCCATGCCTAAATACATTATTGAACGCGAGCTTCCGGGTGCCGGCGGACTGCCGCAACAAGAACTCAAAGCGATCTCGCAAAAGTCCTGCGATGTGTTGCGCGAGATGGGGCCAGAGGTGCAGTGGCTGGAGAGTTACATCACTGGCGACAAGATTTACTGCGTGTACATCGCGCCGAACGAGGGACTCATCAGGGAGCACGCCCAAAAGGGTGAATTTCCCATTACCAGCGTTTCCCGGGTCATGAACATCATCGATCCCACCACGGCGGAGTGAGTCGGGACGCGTTCCAATCCGCAACGGAGCAGACTCCATGAGTACCCCCATTGACCTCACTGCCCTGAAAAATCGTCAAATGACCACATGGGCCAGCGGCGACTACGCCGTGATCGGTACCACCTTACAAATCGTCGGCGAACAACTGGCCGAAGCTTGCGACTTGCTCTGTGATGAGCAGGTACTGGACGTCGCCGCCGGCAACGGTAATGCAACGCTCGCCGCCGCGCGCCGGGGCTGCAAGGTCACGTCCACTGACTATGTGGCCAAGTTGCTTGAACGCGGCGAAGACCGCGCGCGGGCGGAACACCTGGACGTGACCTTTCAGGTGGCCGATGCCGAGGACTTGCCGTTCGAGGACGCCAGTTTCGATGCCGTGCTTTCGACCTTTGGTGTGATGTTTACGCCGGATCAAGCCAAGGCCGCCGCGGAACTGGCGCGGGTGTGTCGCCCGGGAGGCCGGATCGGCCTTGCCAACTGGACGCCTGAAGGCTTCATCGGCCAGATGTTCAAGACCCTGGGTCGCCACATGCCGCCACCGCCAGGCGCGCAACCGCCTTCGAACTGGGGCACCGAAGCCTGGTTGAACTCGCACTTCGACCAGCGCGATTTCCAGCTCCAGGTGACACGGCGGTTATTCAACTTTCGTTATCGCTCGGCCGCGCACTGGATCGACACCTTCCGAACCTGGTATGGCCCGGTTCACAAAGCCTTTGCGACCCTGCCACCCGAAGGGGGCATCGCCCTGGAAAACGACATGACCGAACTGCTCAATCGCCTGAACCGGGCGGGGGAGCGGTCGCTGGTGGTGCCCAGTGAATACCTGGAGGTGGTGATTACACGGCGTTGAAACGACAACATAAATCCCCTGTGGGAGCGGGCTTGCTCGCGAAGGCGGACATTCAGTCAACATCACTGTTGAATGTAAGGTCCTCTTCGCGAGCAAGCCCGCTCCCACAGGGGTATGTGCAGAATTGACTACCTGACCAGCCCGATCACTCATCCAGCCGCTCGGTGTACACAACCCACACACTGCACGGCATTTTGTACAGCAGATGCTCCACGGTGCTGCCGATCAACCGGCCCATGCCGCGATGGCCGACCCGGCCCATGACAATCACGTCGACGTCATAGGTATCGGCATAGCGGGTCAACACTTTGGTCGGGCTGCCCATGATCATGTGCCGTTGCTCCGGCGCGATGCCGTTGCGCGCGGCCAATTCGTTAAAGGCATCCTCCTGAAAGTCGAACAGGGTCTTGGCCTTGTCCGAAGCGAAAAAAGCCGAACCGTTCTCGAAGCTGAACTCGTCCGAACTGATAGACGAAAGGTCATAGGCGTAGACCACGTCGAGCTCGGCATTGCAGGCACTCGCCAGTTTTGACGCTTCGTGCAGAATCCGGTCATTGAAGCTTTTGTAGTGATCATCACGATGGAAGGGGTCCACCGCTGCAACGATCTTGCGCGGTAACGCATGCTTGGCATGGCTGACGAAGTGCAGCGGCACCGGGCATTCGCGCAGCAAATGCACGTCGAGGGGGGTAAACACCAGCCGCGACAGCCGCGATTGATGTTCCAGCGCCTTGATCAGCACGTCCATCGGCTGCTCTTTGAGGTGAGTCAGGATTTCCTCCAGCGGATTTTCGACCCAAGTCACCTCCGTGGTGACGTGCACACCGATCTTGCGCAAGGGGCGAGCCTGTTCCTCAAGCCACTGGCGGTGACGCTCGACATAGCCCAGACGCATCTGCTCCAGGGCCTTTTCGTTGACCAAGCCGGCGGTCGCCAGGCCCTCCAGATAGTCGAAAGCCACGATATGCAGGGCCGCATCTTCGGCTTTGGCCAGCGCTGCGGCCCGGTCGAAGGCCGGGCTGTGTTCCATCAGGGGCGAGGCGACCAGCATGAAACGAGCTTGACCAGACATGACAAACCTCCCGTGGGTAAACGAGCAGACGACGGTCCCCCTGGGCTGACATGGGAGAGCGACAGTGCGCTCGACGTGTGGTCATTCGATAGCCATTCAATCCTCTAAGTATTGACCATGATCAACCTCTCGTCCGCAAGCGCATCTGCGGAACGGAGCGATGAAAGGGATCCGCGGTGTGCATGCAATGGGTGTCACGCCGAAGTTCTAATGTGGGAGCGGGCTTGCTCGCGAAGACGGCCGTTCAGTCGATAAAGATGTCGCCTGACATTCCGCCTTCGCGAGCAAGCCCGCTCCCACAGGGATTTGTGGTGTTTTCTTTATCTAGACAACCTTCGCGCCCCGTACCTCCAGCAGCTCCCGTAACACGGAACGGTGGCAGTGGGCCTCGTCCTCGCAATAACACCCTACCGCCAGGGACGTTTGATGGGAGAGGGCGGCCAGCAGGTCGAGCAGTTGACTGGGCGCGGGATGGTTCATCTCGGCCTTGAACTTGCGCTTGAAAGCATCCCAGGCTTTGGCATCTTCCGCCGCTTTGGCTTCGGCCACCAACTCGGGGCTGGGGGACAGCAGCGGTTGCCACACGTCGTAAAAATCCCGGCTGGCAAATTCGGCCTTCGGTACACCACGGGGCGGGCGGCGTACCGTGCCCAGGCGCAGCCCTTCATTCGCGGTGCGGGGGGAGCCGAGTTGGACGATGTGGATGGGCATGATCGCGTGCCTATTTGAGCCGCGAGCTGTCGAACCACTCCAGCGCCGTGCGCCAGAAGCAGATGCCCAGAAAGTAGGCCGACATCAGCAGCCACAAACCCATCACCAGCGGATTGATGACCGGGTGGTTGACCACCAGCGACAAGCTGCACAGCAGCCAGATGGCCGTCACGGCAATATTGATCGGCATGAACCGGCGCACGCGGAACGGGTGCAGGAATTTCATTCGGGTCACGGTCAACAGCGCCAGGCCGATGACGGTGAGCAGGGTGATCCACGGCGATGGGTCGATGATGTACAGGCATAGCGCAACCACGTTCCACGCGGCGGGGAAGCCCTGGAAGTAGTTGTCTTTACTCTTCATGTTGACGTTGCAGAAACAAAACAGTGACGACACCAGAATCAGCGACACGGTCAGCAGCAGGGTGTAGTCCGGCAACGGGATGTAACGGTAGATGAACAGTGCCGGGATAAACACGTACGTCAGGTAGTCGATCACCAGGTCGAGGATCGATCCGTCGAAACTCGGTAGCACCGACTGCACATTGACCTTGCGTGCCAGCGCGCCGTCCAGACCGTCGACGATCAGCGCCACGCCCAGCCACAGCAGGCAATTGGTCGGCTGATTCTCCAACAAGGCGAGGGTCGCGAGGAAGGCTGTGACCACGCCAGTGGCGGTAAAACCATGGGCGCCCCATGCTTTTAGCCTGGCAATGTGTACAGTGGATATCACGGGGGCGTTCTCCAGAAAGTGAAGCAAGCCAGTTATCACCCTCTTGTTGAGGGCGTCGGCAAACCGGGTCGGGTTGCAGGTATCGACCGGATTTTCGGGAATAAGGTTCACCACCTATGAATCTTAGCCGCCGCGCAAAAAAATACCCCGGAAATATCCGGGGCAAGAATTAAAGCGCTGTACGCCTGTGCCCGACCGATGTCGGGACGGACACGTCAGCTCATCGAGGGGTGGAACACGCGCAGCCGATGGTTATCCGGGTCGAGCGCGACGAAGGTGCGACCGAAGTCGAGTTCTGTCGGCGGTTGGGCCATGGTCAGCCCGAGCGCGCTCCAATCGGCAAACAGTGCATCGACCTGCTCGGCGGACTCCACCGGGAACGCCAGCTCGGTCCCGCCGCCCGTCGCTTGGGCTGCCGGTTCGGCGGTATGCTGTGACCAGAGCCCCAGTTTGTAGCCGCCCTCCAGGACAAACAGCGCGAAGGTTGGCGACTCTTCCACGGGCTTGCGCTCCAGCAGAAACTCATAGAACCGCGCACTGACAGCGGGGTTTTCCACGAAAAGCAAAATAAAACGGGGAGTGATCATAGGGCTGCTCCATTCAAGGTGGGCGCAGCATAAAAGGAGGCAGTGTCAGTTTCTGTCAGGAGTGTGAAGGGCGAGGGCAGCACCCATGACGTCAGCCAGACGAAGTTGGCGGAATGTCGGGCGAGGACTATCGTTGCCTGACTGAGTTTCTGCCCATTAATGAGGACGTCGTCATGAACACCAGCGATTTGCTTGAGCAACTACTGCGGGCCGGCCGGGGCTCGCAGTCGCAACAAAGTGGTGGGGCGTCAGCTCAAGGAGGTTTGGGTGATCTTGGCGGGTTGCTGGGTGGTCTGTTAGGGCGTGGCGGGGGTGCTGGTGCGGGCGGCGCAGGTTTAGGTGGTTTGCTCGGTGGTCTGCTGGGCGGCGGATCACCCATGGGCGGTTCGACGCAAACGCGCTCGGGCGGCACCAACTACGCGGCGTTGGCTTCTTTGGGAATGATGGCGTTCCAGGCATATCAGGCCTGGCAACGGAGCCAGGCCTCGGCACCGCAACAGGCGCCGCGCACCGTTGATTTGTTGTCGGGCCCGGAAATCGAAGACCACAGCCACGCCATCCTTCGTGCCCTGATCGCCGCCGCCAAGGCCGATGGCCGCATCGATGATGCCGAGAAACAAATGATCAGCACCGAAATCGGCCGCCACACCGACGATCCGCAACTACAACAATGGCTCGATGACGAAGTCGCCCGGCCGCTGGATGCCGCCGATGTGGCGCAGTCCGCCCAGGACCCGGGCATGGCTGCCGAGATGTACCTGGCCAGCGTGATGTTGGTGGACGATCAGCAGGACGCCGAACGCAATTATCTGGATGAATTGGCTGCTGCGTTGAAGATCGATCCCGACTTGCAGGTACACCTGGAGCAGCAGGCCAAGGGCGGCGTGGCCTGAACATTTCCCGTGTAGGAGGTGGCGTACCTCAGAGGTGCATGCGGTCGGCGTAGGAGCTGGCGAAGCCTGCGATCTTTTGATTTTCAGCGACTTCGGAAAAGCCAAAGATCAAAAGATCGCAGCCTGCGGCAGCGCCTACGGAAATTGTGTGCATCCGTTAATCATGCGGTGGGGGATTTCGGCAGCAGAAACGTAACGCCGAAGCCTTCAGATATCTCCAGTATCCGAGGCAGGTCTTCAGGCACTTTGAGCTGATCCAGCGCCGCAAAGAACTGACCGCCACGCGGATCGGAAACCACGCCGATGATTTTTGCGGTGGGGCTGATGTTCTTGTAAGCATGGATCGACCCCGCGGGGATGTGCACGTAGCCTCCGGTCGAGAGCGTGGTGGATTGACCCGCGACGGTCACTTCGACCTGCCCGTCGATGACATAGAACGCTTCGTCCCAAGGGTGAAAGTGCAGCGGTGGCCCGCCACCCTGCACACCTTCCTGGATATGCACTTCAAAGGGTTTGGTCAGATCGCCGCCGGCAAGAATAGTGATTGTCTCTCCAACAACTTTGGCCGGCGCGGGCGTTTTCCCGGCTTCGATGACGTGAACCGTTCGCATGATTTGCTCTCCGAGGCATGAATCCCCCATCCGCTGAGTATATTCACTGCACCGCGAGCCAGTGCCGCAGCGCTGGCCCGTCTGTCCGGGCAATTCCAATGGTGATGGAATTTTCTACCGGGCCTGTCGCTCTGCTGATGTAGAACCTGCCCACTCAGCGTTCGGCAACGAGCATCAGCCATGAACAAGAACCTGGACGATTACAACCGCATGCGCGATTTCTCGGCGACCTCGGAACCGGCTGCCGTCAAACGCTCGGGCAAAAAAACGGCGAAGGACCATGCGTTGCAGTACTGCATTCAGAAGCATGACGCCTCGCACCTGCACTATGACTTTCGCCTGGAACTCGACGGCGCGCTGAAAAGTTGGGCCGTGCCCAAAGGGCCGTCGCTGGACCCCAAAATCAAGCGCCTGGCCATCCATGTCGAAGATCATCCGCTGGAATATGCCACGTTCGAGGGCACCATTCCCGAAGGGCATTACGGCGCCGGCGATGTGATCGTCTGGGATCGTGGGGTGTGGATTCCCCAAGACGATCCGGCCAAGGCGTACACCAAGGGCCGGCTGAAATTCGAGCTGAAAGGAGAAAAGCTCGGTGGCCTGTGGAACCTCGTGCGCACGCACATGCCGGGCAAACAGGAGCAGTGGTTTCTGATCAAGCATCAGGACAGCGCCGCCAGGCCCGACAGCGAATACGACGTGGTTGCCGCCGAGCCGGACAGCGTGCTCAGCGATCGCACCATTCTGGAAAAAAAGCACGGCGCTGAAAAAACCAAACCGATCAAAAACGCCCCGGCCAAGGCGCGTAAGGAAAAGTCGGCACAACTGACGGGCGCACGCAAAGCCAGGCTGCCGGAGCTGCTCAAACCCGAACTGGCAACGCTGGTCGAATCCGCGCCGAGCGGCGAATGGAGCTATGAGATCAAGTTCGACGGCTACCGGGTCATGGCGCGCATCGACCACGATGAGGTCAAACTCTTCACCCGCAATGGTCACGACTGGACCCATAAATTACCCGGGCAAGCCGAGGCACTGGCAGCGCTTGGCCTGGAATCGGCCTGGCTCGACGGCGAAATGGTGGTGGCCAACGAGCAGGGCGTTCCGGATTTCCAGGCACTGCAAAACGCGTTCGACTCCGGCAGTAGCGCCAGCATCGTTTACTACCTGTTCGATTTGCCCTACCTCAATGGCGTGGACCTGCGTGAAGTACCCGTCGAGGAGCGCAGGGCGGCACTGGCGACTGTACTCAAACTCAATGAAAACCCGCTCTTGCGATTCTCCGACGCCTTCGACGAATCCCCGGAGGCCTTGCTCAACAGTGCCTGCGAAATGCAGATGGAAGGGCTGATCGGCAAGCGCCTGGGGTCGCCTTACGTGTCCCGGCGCACCCGTGACTGGATCAAACTCAAGTGCAAGCACCGGCAGGAATTCGTCGTGGTCGGCTTCACCGACCCCAAAGGCGCGCGCAGTGCTTTTGGCGCGTTGTTGCTGGGGTTGCACGACCGCGACAGCGGTGAATTGCGTTATGCCGGCAAGGTTGGCACCGGGTTCAACGAGGCGACTCTCAAGCGCATTTACGAACAATTGAAACCGCTGCAGACGAAAAAGCCGTCGGTAGTCAATCCGCCCAGCGGTTTCGAAGCCAAAGGCGTGCATTGGCTCAAGCCCACACTGCTGGCGGAAGTGGCTTTCGCTGAAATGACCAAAGACGGCTCGGTGCGCCACGCCGTGTTCCATGGTTTGCGCGATGACAAGCCTGCCAAAGAAATCACCGAGGAGTTGCCGACAACCGTGAACACATCAGCCTCGAAAACTGCCGCAGCAAAATCCGCAGCGAAGAACAAATCCGCCGCCGAGAAACCTGACGCCGCCGACCCGAAAACTGCCCAGTCGACTGTCGCGCCGTCGCAGATTGGCCTGCCCAGCGGCAAGGTGCGCATCACGCACCCGGACCGGGTGATCGACGCCAGCAGTGGCACGACCAAGATGCAACTGGCGCAGTACTACGCCAGCGTCGCCGAATGGATACTGCCGCAACTCAAGGACCGGCCGGTGGCGCTGGTGCGCGCGCCGGACGGCATCGCCGGCGAACTGTTCTTTCAGAAGAACGCCGAACGCCTGGCCATTCCGGGGATTGTTACCCTGGACAAGGAACTGACGGGCCAACCGGTGATGATCATCAACAACGCCAAAGCGCTGATCGGCGCGGTGCAGATGAGCACGGTGGAACTGCACACGTGGAATGCCACGTCAGTCGATCTGGATAAACCCGATCGCTTCGTCCTCGATCTCGACCCGGATCCGGCGTTGCCCTGGAAAAGCATGATCGAAGCGACTCAGCTAACCCTCACGGTGCTGGATGAACTGGGGCTCAAGGCGTTTCTCAAAACCAGCGGCGGCAAGGGGATTCACCTGATCGTACCGCTGACCCGAAAACACGGCTGGGACGAGGTCAAGGACTTCAGCCACGCGATCGTCAGCCACATGGCCAAATTACTGCCGGACCGCTTTTCTGCGGTGTCCGGACCGAAAAACCGTATCGGGCGTATCTTCATCGACTACCTGCGCAACGGTCTGGGCGCCACCACCATTTGCGTGTACGCCGTGCGCACCCGTGAAGGGCTGCCGGTGTCGGTGCCGATCTTTCGCGAGGAGGTGGCCGAGCTCAAGGGTGGCAATCAATGGAACGTGCACAACGTGCATGAACGTCTGGCCGACATCGGTGACGAACCCTGGGCCGACCTGAAGAAAACCCGACAGACGATAACTGCCGACATGCGGCGGCGGGTCGGGATGAAAAAATAGTGAATCAGAAGGAAGGCGGCGAGGGCACTCGCCGCCTCGACGACTATTGCTTGCCGACTGCGGCAGCCAGCAGCGGCGCCGCCTGTTCATCGGTCAATGCGGCGTGGACTTCCATGCTCATGAGGTCGCTCCATTCCAGCACCCACTTCTGAATCGACACCGGATCACTGGCCTCTGCAATGCCAAAACCACTCGAGCCACCGACGGCATGCCAGCGCCCCAGCATCTTGACGTCTGCGGGTGGCGCGCCACCGGTCTTGAGAAAACGTTCGATTGCGCTGTTACGATTTTGCGGACTGATGGACCAACGGACGATGAATAACATCTGCCACCTCCTGCTACGGATTGGCACCTTTATCTTCGCGCACCTGGCTGGCGCCGGGGCCACGGCCACGTTTGTGTTTCCAGTTCCATCCTGGCTGGCCTGAAACGCTTGCTCCCATGTCAAGGCATAGCAGTGGCCCGCATTTCGCGTACGACCGCTGATCCTCTTTCAGGACATTTGAAACGAACATATCGAGATAACAGCGAGAACAATCAGGCATCACGCAACAAGTCGTTGGCATTGAGCAGCTCGTAGGCAATCTCCGGGCGCTTCTCCAGCCCTCGACGAATCGCCGCCGGAATCGACTGACGGGTTTTGCGGCACAGGCCCGGCAGTTCGCCGAGGGTGATGTTGATGCCGCGCATGGTGCGCACTTCATTGAAGCCCGGGACGATCTCGACGCGCAGACCCAATTGCTCGTACATCCGGCGTTGCAGACGCTCCAGATCGCCGAGGCTCTGGAGATTCTCCAGGCGCTCGACCAAGCGCTTTTCCTCCGATCGGGTCAGGCTCAGGATGCGCAGATCCGCGCCGGGGGTTTCCAGCAACGGCTCACGCTCGCAGATGCAGGCTCCGGGTGGGCAGGGTTGGCGGATCGGAAGAGAGGTCGTCATGGGGTTCAATCATAGAGCGCTATGATCGGGTTTGCCCATGGGGTTGTTGTGCCGTTGAGCGCGATGTCTACATTCCTCTGCCGATCGCTTCTTCGAAAAGCATCGACGAGTCGAATGTAAACGCTGCTCAGCACTAAAGTGACTTGTGATGGTCAATTAATCCCGCGCGAACCGACCGGATCCGCATCGACATTTTGATCAAGGACAGTGAAAGCATGCTCGCCGCACTATAATCACCAACCGCCTCCACCAGGTTCCGTGAATCGGGACTCGCCGTACGTTTACCCCTCAATCCAATTCGAAGATTTAAAGCATGCACCTACGCAAAATTGCAGTTGGGCTGTCGGCCCTTGTTTTGCTCTCGACCGGGGCGCAAGCCCGCAGTCTGCTGGATCTCATCAAGCCGCCCACCCAGCATCAGGAGCAAGTATCCCGCTCGGGCTCGATCAGCCAGAACGCGGCCCTGGGCCTCTATTCGAACAAACAGAAACAGGCATCGTTTGACGGCTGCGCAGAGCTGTTCCCGGCTGCGAAACCGATCAACACGGCCACTGTGCCTGCAACCATGAAACCCCTGGCCCTGTGTTCCGACAACTTTGCGGTGCTGTACTCGCAAACCAGCAAGACGCCGTTGGTAGTCGTCGAACGCCTTAATGCCGCGCAGCTGCAGGATGCCAAAGGCGAGGAGCGCACCAACCAGTTCTACCCGGACCCACGCATCCCCAAGAGTGGGCGGGCAGAGTTGAGCGACTACCGGAGCCAACATCCGGCCGTGGACCGCGGTCATCAAGCCCCGGCAGCCGATGCTCCGAATCCCAATGCAATGGCTCAATCCTTTGCACTGTCGAACATGGTGCCGCAGGACCCAACCAATAATCGGAAGATCTGGAGTAAGGTCGAGTCCGATGTCAGAAAGTTTGCCAAGCGAGCCGATGGCAAT
Source organism: Pseudomonas sp. GM79 (assembly GCF_000282495.1). GTDB lineage: Bacteria > Pseudomonadota > Gammaproteobacteria > Pseudomonadales > Pseudomonadaceae > Aquipseudomonas. The sequence continues at coordinate 25,887 of NZ_AKJE01000075.1, read as the reverse complement.
GTTTTTGTCTTTACCGGCCCGCTCTTTGATTCAGGCCACACCACTGTCGGCGACAACAAGGTCTGGGTGCCGACCCGCCTGTTCAAGCTGGTTTACGACGCATCGTCCAAGCGTGCCTGGGCCTACATACTGCCCAACGCTGAAACTCGTATCGAGCGACCGATGGACTATGACGCTTTCGTGAAGAGTACCGGGCTCAAATTGCTGGGGAATCTACCGGTCACAGGTTCCGTAGGGCGCTCTTGATGGCTTGATGAGTTGCACCCCAAAGGCTGGAGGCAACCGATGGGGTGTTTCATTCACGGATAAATAGCGGCGGTTCAAAAGTAGGTCCACTTGAGAGTACATTGTCAGGCTGCGTTCTCGCGATACGTGCCATCGGAATACCTGGCCCAAACAGACCTGTAGATTCCGCTGGTGTTTAAGATGCATAGCGTTGGCTGCGGAGTTTGCTTTATTGCCCTTTCGTTCATTCATCCATTGCTCTTTCTTGCTCTGCCTCTACCTTGTTTTGAGGTTGATAGAGTCGCGGTATGGTTGTGTACCCGGTATGTGAAGCGGCATTGCCAGTCGCTCCCTGTGACTTTGCTTTTTCCTCTTTCAACCATTCGTCCATTGCTCTTTCTTGCTCTTCCGATACCTTGATTTGAGGTTGATAGAGTCGTGGTATGGTTGTGTGCCCGGGAGGTGAAGCGGCATCGCGAGTCGCTCCCAGTAACTTTGCGTTTTCCTCCTTGATCCATGCATCCATTGCTTTTTCTTGTTCCGCCGATACCTCGTTTTGAGGTTGGTAGTGCCCCGGCGTGGCTATATATCCACTGCTGTCATAACTGGGTTCGTCGTTTTTAACGGTGCCATCCTTCAAGCGCTCCGATGAACCAGCAATGTCTCCTAAACTTCTATCGTCCTTTTTAGTTTCAGTCGCAACCTGGCTTGAGTTCTGATGGGCAGAGTTTTCACTCGATTTAGCCGTGTTTGCGGTGGGTGTATCACTAGCTGTGTTAGATTTCAGGGTGGGGGCAGCGGGAGCAGAGACGGCCTCTACTCTAACTTTTGATTTGTTTTTGTTCGCCAATTTATTTCTACTTTTTTGCACTTTCTTAGTCGTTGAAAAAGCAGAGTCCAGTTCCTTTTTATTCTTTCGAATAAGATTGTCAATTGGAGCGTAGCTGATAATTTGGTTGGATTTTCTTTTTATGTTCGAGTTGTAAAATTTCACTTGCTTCTGTGTTAGCTGAATATTAGCAATGGGTGGCAACCGAATGAGACCAATAATCGCCTCGCGAGCAACGGCGTATGTAAGTTGGTCAAGGCTGTAAACAACACTATTACTTGATTTTGGTAGGGTGGGGGAGAGTGTCATTACTTCAATGGCGCTATCATGCTTGGAGAGTGTTTTTCCTGCCACTAAATCTTTATATGTGTAAACAACGTTGCACTTCGATCGGACTCCACCCCAGGCGTTGCTTACAGATACTGAAGATACTTCTGTGCTTATTTCAATGCGCCCACTGTAATGTCCAAATTCGATAAAGCGATCACTGTTATGAATTTCTTTCTGGGTCGCATTCTTGATAGCAGTTCCCCAGTTTGAAATCTGTACTTTACCTGAAATGCTATTGTCGATATTTACATTTCCTTCGTTTTTTATTTCTGCGGGAAGCACAATAACGTCTACATTGTATGCAAGGTCATAATAGTCAATATCAGAAACAATGCTCTTGTCTCTTTCGCTTGAGATTTCTGAATAGTTTCTTATGTTGGCGCAACTTGTCACTCCGAAAAAGCTAAAAGCCAGCAAGAGTAAGGCCGTTCTTTTTTTTATCGACATGTTACTCTCCTGGCTTTGTCGCTAACGTATAACAGTGATTAGACCGGATTCGGCGATAACGAAATAATAGAAGTCTCTAGATAACTCTGCGTTACCGATTCCGACTTTTTTTAAAAGTCCCTATAAATCATGGGCCTATATTTCACGCCCAGCACCTCAGCGCCACTAGCCGATGACAGACCGCGATCAATAGGTGGTCGGGGAAACTGAGTGCACCCCTTGGTTTTGGGAGGCCGCGTTTGGCCCAGGCTGTCGTGACTGGCCGAAATCCCCCGGGCTGACGTTCAGGGAAAACGAATCCGTCGTCCTTTTCCCCGGCGTCAAACCAAGGTTTCGGTGAGAGCGGGGCCTATGTGTGTTCCGAATGGAATTGCGCGCAAAGGTGCAGTACTTTGTATTTGTAGCACCCTCGTGTCGCAGTCCTGTCCGTTGAGAGGTGGCCTTCATGAACAACATCATCTACATCGTCGGGGTCGTTGTGATCGTCGTGGTTATCCTGTCATTCCTCGGGTTTGCATAGCTTCGAAGACCCACTGAACGATTGCCGGGCACCTTGCAGATGCATCTGAAGCAGTCAAGCCTTGACCCACCGTTGACGGCTCCAGCTGCTCAATGTATCGACCGCGAATACCAGTAACAGCATGGCCAGAATAACCGTGCTGGCTTGCGCTTCCTGGAACAGGCTGAGGCTGACATAGAGCATTTGCCCCAAACCACCGGCGCCGACGAAGCCGAGCACACTGGCCATGCGGATATTGTTTTCCCAGCGGTACAGGACGTAGGCCAGTAGCTGTGGCAACAGGTTGGGCAGGGTGCCGTAACAGAAAGCCCATATGGCATTGCCGCCCTGCAAGCGGATGGCTTCGGCCGGTTCCGGTGGGGTGTTTTCCAGCGCTTCGGCGAACAGTCGGCCGAGCACGCCGGTGGTGTGCAGGGCTAGCGCCAGGGTACCGGCATTGGGGCCCAGACCAGCGGCAAGGACCATCAGTGCGGCCCACACCAGTTCCGGAACCGCGCGCAAGGCGTTGAGCACCAGGCGCGACGCGCTCTGCAATGACCAGCCGAAGCGCCCGGCCGCAGGCAAGGCCAATAGCAGACCGAATACCGCCGCGAGCAGGGTGCCCAGGGCAGACATGGCAATGGTTTCCAACGCGCCGTGGCCGATGGCTTGCAGATGCCCGGGGCTCAGGTCCGGGCTGAGAAAACGCTGCGCATAAGCGCCCATCTGCTTCAGATTGCCAGTGCCGCCCAGCTCGCCGAGGTCGATGCCCAGGTAGATGAACGAGGCGATCACTGCTGCGCCGATGCAGAGCAGCAGTGCCAGATTGATCAGGCGATTCATGCCAGCCTCCAGCGCAACAGGCGGCTGAGTTGATCGGCGAGCAGTACCAATACGAGGAACGTCAGTAACAAACTGGCCACTTCGCCGCCGGCGAACATGCGCAACGACAGATCTATTTGCTGGCCAAGACCGCCGGCACCAACGAAGCCCATCACCACTGAGGCGCGGATGGCGCATTCCCAGCGGTACACCGTGTACGACAGCAATTCCGCCGCGACATTGGGCAGGATCCCGTAGCAGAAGGCTGCGAGCCGACTGCTGCCCGATTGCAGTAGCGCGTGCGCCGGGCGCTGGTCGACCGACTCGAAAATTTCCGCGTAAACCTTACCCAACATGCCGCTGTAGGTAATGGCAATGGCCAGCACCCCGGCCGTCGGGCCGAGGCCGACGGCGCGCACGAACAGCAGGGCCCAGACGATTTCCGGCACGCTGCGCAGGAAGATCAGCAAACCGCGTATCGGCCAACGCAGCAGTTGGCCCCAATAGCTTGGGTGGCCGGCACGGGAAGCAGCAGACAGCGACAGAGCACGGCTGGCCAACAGGCTGGCGGGGACTGCCAACAGCAACGCCAGGGCCATGCCGGCCGTGGCGATGGCCAAGGTCTGCAGGGTGGCTTGCAACAACAGCTCAATGAACTCCTCGCCATGGGCCGGCGGCCAGAAAGCTGAGACAAACCGGCCCATCTCGCTCTGACTGTCACTCGCCACCAGTACGCTGAGGTCCAATTCGCTGAAGTGGATCCCTGGCCACAGCAAGACGAGGGCCAGCAAGATGAACAGCAGGCGGGGTCGGGTGGCCGGATCTCGGGTATCACGGGTCAGCATCGGGGAATCTGCACACTCAAGGGCGCCGGAGCAATCGGTGGGGATAGCAGTTGTTCGTTGGCGTAAAGCTGGTCGAGCAACTCACGGTCGACTTCGCTGGCCTGAAGGTCGAACAGGATCTGTCCATCACGCAAGCCGATGATGCGCGAAAAATGCGCCAGGGCCAGCTCCACCGCATGCAGGCTGGCGACCAGGGTGACGTTGTGCTGCCGGGCATGGCTACAGAGCACCGAAAGCGTGTGCTGGGCCAACACGGGGTCCATGGCCGAAACCGGCTCATCGGCCAGCAACACCTCGGGCGCCTGGTACAACACGCGGGCAATGCCCACGCGCTGCAGCTGTCCACCGGACAATTGCTGGCATTGCGCGAACAACTTGTCACTCAGGTCCAGCCGGGCCAATGCCGCGCGTGCGCCCGGAATATCCAGTGGGTGCAGCAGGTTCAGCAGGCTCTTGCCTAGACCCCACTGCCCCAGCTTACCGGCCAAAACCGCGGTGACCACACGCTGGCGCGGTGGCAGGGGAGGCGACTGATGGATCAGGCCGATGCGTGCGCGCAGACGCTGACGCTGACGGGCAGAAAGCTGCCAGGCTCGCTCACCGAGCACCTGCAGCTCGCCGTTGCCCGGACGCAGGGCGGTGGCCAGCAGGTTGAGCAGGCTCGACTTGCCCGCGCCGGACGGGCCGATGATGGCGACCTGCTCGCTTGCACCGATGTGCAGGTCCACGCCACGCAGCGCCTGGACGCCATTGGCGTGGGTAAGGCTGATCTGGGTCAGACGCAATGTCATTTGAGCAGTTCGGCGGCGAGGGCGGCTTCCTCGATGCCCTTGTAGTTCTCAGGCTTGGTTTCGATGAATCGGCTGGCGGCCTGCAGATCCAGAATCTCCTTGTCCGCAGGCTTCGCCGGATCGAGGGCCAGGAAGGCTGCCTTAATCTTGGCCGCCAGCGCTGGATCGAGGGTCCCGCGCACCGTCCAGTTGTAGTCGAAGTAGGCCGGGGTGGTCGCAAACACTTTGACCTTGGTGGTGTCGACCTTACCGGCGGCGACCAGTTTTTCCCACACGCTGGCGTTCAGTACCCCGGCGTCCACCTTGCCGGCCTGGACCCAGGCAACAGTGGCGTCATGCGCGCCGGAGTAGCCGACTCGGCTGAAGTAAGTTTCAGGCTTGATGCCGTCCTTCAGCATGAAATAACGCGGCATGAGACTGCCCGACGTGGAGGACACCGAGCCAAAGGCAAAGGTCTTGCCCTTGAGATCGGCGAGGGACTTGACGGCAGGGTCGGCGGTGATGAATTTGCTGGTGAATTGGGCGTCCTGTTCGCGCTGTACCAGCGGAATGGCATTGCCGGTTTTCAGACGTGCCTGCACGAACGTGAAGCCGCCCAGCCAGGCCAGGTCGATGCGATCGGTAGCCAGCGCCTCGACCACGGCCGGATAGTCGCTCACGGGCACGAACTCGACTTTCATGCCCAACTGTTGTTCCAGATAGGCGCCAAGCGGCTTGAACTTGCGCAGCAATTCGGTAGGGGCTTCATCGGGAATCGCGCTGACTTTCAGCGTATCGGCGGCCTGCGCCAACAGGGTGCAAAAAGGCAGGATCAAGCTGACGGCCAATGCCAGGGTACGCTTGAGCATGAAAATCTCCGGTGTATGAACAAATGAATGTCGAGGCGCCAAGCATGCCTGGCGCTTTGTGAGGGTAGACGAAAGGAAGCGATATTGACTAATACCAGTCAGTTAAGCGCAATCCCTGTGGGAGCGGGCTTGCTCGCGAAGACGGCGGCACAGTCAATATTGATGTTGCCTGACACATCGCCTTCGCGAGCAAGCCCGCTCCCACAGGTTTCGCACCTGACTGGCTGGCATTGGCGATATTGACCGCTTTTGGCCCAATTGCAATCGTTCATGAATGGACAAAATATCTGGACCGGAATCGTTACGTTGTCGGGCTTGTTGCTTCCAGGTGACTGAGCAACCACTCGCTGAAGCTTCGTGCATTGCTCTCACTGTCCCGATGGGTCAGCAAGGCCCAGTTCGGGCCGCGAATGGTTTGCTCCACCAAGGGTTGCAACAAGCCGTTGGCGCGTGCCTGCTGACTCAGTAATTGGCTGACCAAGGCGATACCGAGCCCTGCACAAGCAGCGTCCAGTAGCAGGCCGGGGTCGGAGAAGTTCAGCCCCTGATCTTGCTGGCCTACATCGATGCCGGCTTCCACCGCCCAGTGACTCCAGTCCATTTCCCTCTCACCATGAAGGGTTGTGCGTTGTTCGCGTGGCAGCGCCAACAGGGTTGGGTGACAAGCCGGGTAGAGGCGGTCTGCGTGCAGCACCTTGAAGCTGCATTCGGCTTGAGAGCTGATGTCATCGCGCACAGCGAGGTCGATAGTCTGGCTGGCCATGTCCGGGACTTCATCGGTACTGAAAATCCACAGATCGACTTCCGGATGCTGACGGCGAAAATCCCCCAGGCGCGGCAGCAGCCAGTGACGGGCGAACGCCGGGGTGGTGTTGAGTACCAGTTGGTTGGGTTTCTGATACTGCCCAAGCCGGCGAATGCCGACGGCCAGTTGTTGCAGCAGCGTCTGGGTGGTGCTGAGCAGGTCGTGACCCGCATCGGTCAGGCTGACGCTGCGTCCACTGCGAAAGAACAAGGGCTGTTCAAGGTACGCCTCAAGGCTGCGAATCTGCTGACTGATGGCGGACTGAGTCAGGTGCAACTCGTCGGCGGCCTTGTGGAAACTGCCCAGCCGGGCAGCGGCTTCAAAGCCGCGGAGGGTGCCGAGCGGTGGCCAGTGCTTGAGCATATCGATAAGTTCTCCTAATCAGTTTTCCGCAAAATCCATCGTTTGTTTGCCCTTTTTTACAGCCGTAGCATGCATGCCAAGACCGCCAGTGCAATTTTCGTTGAACACAATGGCTTAACTTAAAGGTGCTTGTCATGCAGCAGAATGAAATTCGAAACAGTGGTTGGGTGATGCCGGCAGAGTGGGTCAGGCACACCGCGACCTGGATGGTTTGGCCACATAACCAGGCGCTCTGGGAATCGGGTTGGGGCGTCACGCTGGCGCTGGTCCAAGAGGACTTCGCCCGCGTGGCCAACGCCATTGCCCGTTTCGAACCGGTGAAGATGGTCGTCGACCCCTCTGCAGTCTCCAGTGCCCACGCGCTGTGCGGACCCAACATCGAATTGATCGAGCTGGCGGTGAATGACAGCTGGTGCCGGGACTCCGGCCCAAGCTTCGTTTGCCACCCGCAACAAGGCCTGGCCGGTGTGAGCTGGCGCTTCAATGCGTGGGGCGGAAAGTCGGCGCACGACCTGGACGAAAGCCTGGCGCGCCGCGCACTCAATCACCTGGGCGTGCAGTGTTTTGGTACACCGCTGAGTAACGAAGGCGGCGCCATCCATGTCGACGGCGAAGGCACGCTGATCACTACCGAGTCAGTGCTGCTCAATCCCAATCGCAACCCGGGCATGAACAAGGCCGAGATGGAAGAAATCTTCACCCGTTTGCTGGGTGTGAAGAAGACCATCTGGCTGCCGGGCGATCCGGACCATGTAACCGGCGACATGACTGACGGCCACGTCGATGGCGTGTGCGCATTCGCGCGTCCTGGCGTGTTGCTGGTGGACGCCACTCACGACAAGCACTCGGTGTATGCCGAAGTGATTCGGGAAAACCGTCGCGCTTTGGAGCTGGCAACAGATGCCCAAGGCCGCCAATTCGAGCTGATCGAGTTGTATGAAGCGAGCGATGCCGTGGACGCCGACGCTGAAGTGTTCTGTGCCTCCTACACCAACTTCTACATCGCCAACAACGCCATCATCATGCCGGCCTATGGCATCGATGCCGACCATGCGGCTGCGAAAGTGTTGGCTCAAGCCTTCCCCGAGCACGAAGTGGTACCGGTGCGGATCAATCATCTGGCGCATGGCGGCGGCGGGGTGCATTGCATCACCCAGCAACAACCCGCCTGGCCATTGGAGGGTTGATGCCATGACCCTGTTGACGATTGCCACCACCCAGATGCCCTGCACCTGGGACTTGCAACACAACCTCGATCAGGCTGAGCGCTTGGTGCGTGAGGCAGCTGCCAAAGGCGCCCAGGTCATCCTGTTGCAGGAGCTGTTTGCCACACCGTATTTCTGCATTGAGCAAAGCCATAAACACTTGGCGCTGGCCGAAGAATATCGAGACAGCCCTGTACTCAAGCGCTTTGCCGCTTTGGCCAAAGAGTTGGGGGTGGTGCTGCCGCTGAGCTGGTTCGAGAAGGCAGGCAATGCCTACTTCAATTCGTTGAGCGTGGCCGATGCCGACGGGCGCCTGCTGGGTGTGTATCGCAAGACCCATATTCCCAACGCCATCGGTTATCAGGAGAAGGAGTACTTCAGCCCCGGCGATACGGGCTTCCGTGTCTGGGACACGGCTTTTGGGCGCATCGGTGTAGGGATCTGCTGGGATCAGTGGTTCCCCGAGACCGCGCGTTGCCTGGCGTTGATGGGGGCCGAAGTCTTGCTGTTTCCCACCGCCATTGGCTCTGAACCTGGTTGCGCAGCGCTGGACTCACGTGACCACTGGCAAATGACCATGCGCGGCCATGCGGCTGCCAACATCCTTCCGGTCGTGGCGGCCAATCGCGTCGGCCCAGAGGTGGCGACCACCGATCCGACCCTGCAGATGAACTTCTACGGCTCGTCCTTTATCTGCAACCACAAGGGCAAGCTGCTCGCCGAAGCCGACCGAGACAGTACCGGCGTGCTGGTTCACAGCCTGGATTTGACCGCCATGCGTGAAGAGCGCCTGAGCTGGGGCATTTACCGCGACCGTCGTCCGGAGATGTACGGGGCGCTGTTAAGCCAGGATGGTCGTCACCTCAATGCACGCTGGAACACTCAAGGGGTTTGATATGCGCATGTCCAACAAGCTGTTGATCGGCGCGCTGGGATTGGCGCTTGGCGGTGCCTTGCCGTCGCTGCACGCGCAGGAGAAAACCCTCAGGCTGTACAACTGGGCCGACTATTTTGCCGAGGACACCCTGAGCCGATTCACCGCCGAAACCGGGATCAAAGTGATCTACGACGTCATGGATGGCAGTGAGACGCTGGAAGCCAAGATGCTGGCTGGCGGCAGTGGTTATGACCTGATCTTCCCGGGCGACACTGTGGCCGAGCGCTTGATGCGCGCCGGCAGCCTGCTGCCGCTGGACCGGTCAAAACTCATGGCCCTGGATGACATCGAACCCGGTTTGCAGAAACTGCGCACGCATTATGTGCATTCGAACCAGGCCACTGTCCCTTACACCTGGGGCACCATCGGCCTGACCTACAATGCCGAGCAGATCAAACAGCGCATGCCGGATGCCCCGGTCAACAGCCTGGACATGCTGTTCAAACCTGAACTGGCCGCCCGGTTTGCCGACTGCGGTATTTCGATGATCGATTCGCCGGACGAAGTGCTGGCGGTGGCGCTCAATTACCTCGGTCGTGAGCCACGCAGTGCAAAGCCTGAAGACCTGGCGGCGGCGAGTGAACTGTTGCTCAAACTACGGCCGTACATACGCAAGTTCCAGTCGCAGCCGGTGACCGATCTGGTGAACGGCAACCTGTGCCTGTCGCTCGGTTACAGCGGGGATATGACGCAGGCGCAACGGACGGCGGACACCGCCGGCAAGCAGACCACGTTCCAGTACCGGATTCCCCGTGAGGGCACCACGGTGTGGATGGATACCATGGCGATTCCCGTCGACGCCAGACATCCGGAGTACGCCTATGCATTCATCAACTTCGTCATGCGCCCGCAAAACATGGCCGCGATCAGTAACTTCACCGGTTATCCCACCTCCAATGCCAAGGCACGTCCGAGCGTCGATGCGACCATGCGCAACAACCCGGATATTTACCTCGACGAGGCCACTTACGAACGGCTGATTCCTGGCAAGGACATTCCCCAGCCCGACATGCGGGCGCGCATGCGAACCTGGACCAAGTTCAAGACAGCCACCACGAAATGACTTCAGACAAACATTCAGGAATCATCATGTCGACTCGTCGAGAGTTCATCAAACACGTATCGGTAGTGGCTGGTTTGGGCGTTGCCGTGTCCATCGGACTTGGCCTGACGCCCTTGAACGCACGAGCGGCCACACAAGGTGTCTGGCGCATGCCGGATGAGGGCGACAAACACCGGCGAGCCTTCGTCGCGTTTGGCGCGCAGGAGGCCATCTGGGAGGATTTCACCCCTGATGTGCAAGAGGCCATTGGCCTGATTGCTCGCACCATCGCCCACTATGAGCCGGTGACCGTGTTCTGTCGCAGTAACGAGCGGGGACTGGCCGAAGAACATTGCGGCACGACTGACATCACTTACGTCACCACCGAACTCGACGATGTCTGGATGCGTGATATCGGGGCCAACTTTGTCATCGATGGGGCAGGCGGGCTCGGCGCCGTGGATTTCAACTTCAACGGCTGGGGCAACAAGCAACAGTACAGTAAGGATGCGCAGGTGGCCGCTTTGGTTGCCGACACCGTGGATGCCAGTCACATCCGAAGCGAATTGGTGGGCGAGGGCGGTGGTATTGAAGTCGATGGTCATGGCACGGCGATCATGACCGAAAGCAGCTGGATCAATAGCAACCGCAATCCCGACTGGAGCAAGGCCGAGGTCGAGCAAGAGCTGAAAGCCCGCCTGGGCTTGCGCAAAATCATCTGGCTGCCGGGCATCAAAGGCAAGGACATCACCGACGCCCACGTCGACTTCTACGCCCGCTTCGTCAAGCCAGGCGTGGTGATCGCCAACCTCGACAACGACCCTGAGTCCTACGACCGGAAAGTGACACTGGCCCACCTGGAGATTCTCAAACAGGCCACGGATGCCGACGGCCGCAAACTGCAGGTGCATACCGTGTCGCCACCGCTCAATCCACGCAAGAGCAAGTTCAGCCGCAACAACCCGGACTTTGCCGCCGGCTACATCAACTACTTCGTCATCAACGGGGCAATCATTGCGCCGGAGTTTGGTGACAAGGCGGCAGATACCAGAGCCTTTGATCTGTTGTCTGAGCTCTACCCGGACCGTGAGGTGGTACAGCTCAACATCGACGCGATCGCCGCCGGTGGTGGCGGTATCCACTGTGTGACCAGTCACCAACCGCAGGCGTAGTCTGGACCAGCGCGTCGGTATGGCCTTGCATCCGCGGGCGCGGGTTAACCCTCCAGAGCCGCTTCGATCGCAGCGATGTCGATCTTGCCCATCCCCATCATGGCGTCGAACGCGCGCTTGGCCGCCGCTTGATCAGGATTGGCTATCGCGGCGTGATGGAACGGCCGTTATGGATCGGCTCTGTAGAAGAGACTGAATCCGAACGCTGACTTTTCAGAATCGGCCGAAACACCCGGTTTAGTAAGGGCAGCTCTCAACCCATGGCGATCATCTATCAGAACGCGACACCTCATTCGTGGGATCACCCTCGGCCAGCATCTGCCTCATGATTTCCCGCTCCTGCGGGCCAGGCAAAACGCCGCTGGTTTCTCCTTCCAGCACGGTAATGCCGTCCTCGTTGGTCATCGTGATAACCGCCGTCGCACGACCTTTTTCATCCATGTCCTTGATGAGCCAATGACAGGTGACGGTATCCCCTGGATAAACGGGGCGCTTGAAGTGGAAAGTCATCGCTGAGGCCAGCCAGCCAATCTGGCCGCCGATTTCAGTCATCAGGCTCGCCGTCAGCAGGCCATGAGAAACCGGCGCTTTAAGGCGTCGGGCTTCGGCGAAACGCGCATCGAAATGCACCGGATTGTAGTCGCGGGAGATCTGCGCGAAGTGCTGGATATCTTCCGCCGAGAAGCAGCGGGAGAGGGTGAAGCTATCACCCGTTTGAAGCCCTTCGGCTGCACGCTGTCTGAAGCTTTTCATTGAAGTCCCTTGTCCTGTCGACTAGAAGGAATGCTCGTCCCCTGGAAAGTCGCCCGCTTGCACATCGCCGGCGAAGTCGCGCGCGGCCCCGAGCAACACGCCCCGCATGTCGGCGTATTGTTTGACAAACCTGGGCAGAGGCCCGGTACGCAGCCCCGCCATGTCCTGCCAAACCAATACTTGGGCGTCGCAACCGTTGCCGGCGCCAATGCCGACGGTAGGAATGGAAACGGCGGCAGTGATGCGTGCAGCGACTTCAGCAGGCACCATTTCAATGAGCAGCGCGAAGGCGCCGGCGGCCTCGAAGGCGCGGGCACTCTCGATCAGTCGCTGCGCATTGTCACCTCGTCCCTGAACACGATAGCCACCCAATTGATGCTCGGATTGCGGGGTAAAACCAATGTGAGCCATTACCGGAATCCCCGAGCGGGTGAGTTTCTCGACCTGCGGCAGCATCTCAATGTCACCCTCGATTTTCACCGCATGGGCGCCACCTTCCTTCATGAAACGGACAGCGGTATGAAAACATTGCTCGGCAGAGGCCTGGTAGGAGCCGAAGGGCAGGTCGGCAATCACCAATGGTCTGCGGGTTGATCGGGTGACGGCCCGTACCAGTGGAATCAGCTCGTCAACCGTGACGGGAAGCGTGGATTCATGACCGTAGACATTGTTGGATGCCGAGTCGCCCACCAGCAGAACAGGAATGCCGGCTTCTTCGAAAATCGTGGCCGTGTACATGTCGTAGGCCGTCAGCATCGCCCACGTCTGGCCTTGCACTTTCATCTGTTGCAGATGAGGAATCCGGATACGTGATTTCACATTCGACACTTCGTTGTTGCCGTAAGGCGAGAACGTGTCACTCATTATCTTTTCCTCCGAGATGAATAATCGCTCAGTGCAAGATCTGCTCGATCAGCAACAGCACCGCGATAATGATCATGATCGCCCCCGAAAGCCGACTGACCACTTGAGCCGCAACGGGACGTGCCTGCAACACGATTCGAGAGCCGAACCCCACCAGCAGATAAATCACGCCGCAACTGAACGCATGGAGCAGGCCTAGCGCGATAATTTGCATCGGCACTGGCCAGGAAGCGGTCGGGTCGGTGAATTGAGGCAGTAGCGCCAGGAACAGCAGGAAGACCTTGGGGTTGAGGCCGCTCACGCAAAGCCCTTTAAAGGTCCAGCGCGCCCAGGAGGCGGATTCCTGGACTTGTCCCGCGCGAGGAACCGAGGGATGCACAAGCATGTTGATGCCCAGCCATAGCAGATACCCAGCCCCACCCACGGTGAGCACCGAAAGGGCAACGGGGTTGCTCGCAACAAGTCCGCCGACACCGGCCGCCACGACCAACGTTGCGACTAAATGCCCGATCAACAGCCCGGCCACGGCGGGCATCACGACACGCCCAAACAACCCCGCCGAGATCGCGTACGCCCAATCCGCCCCCGGTGTAATCACAAACAAAAACGACACAGCCCAGAATGCGGCGAGAACACTAAGGGTCATATTCGCCACCTTCTTATTTCAACGGGTACTTGCATGTTTCTATCTCGCAGACATTGAGAGTCGGTCCGACTTGTTTCGAAAAGTACGGACGATCAGCCATAAAGTTCACGGAAAGAATAATTGAAACCGGCTAGAATATTTTCTCTATTATTCCAGTCTGGATATCGCGTTGAGGGAGATTCTTCTATATGGACAGGATTGATCTGAAAATTCTTGCCGAGCTTCAGGCGGACGGGCGCCTGTCGGTGACTGAGCTGGCAGAGCGGGTCGGTCTTAGCCTGTCCCCATGCCATCGTCGGGTGCGTGCCCTGGAGGAATCAGGCGTGATTCTGGGTTATCGCGCACAGCTCGCTCCCGCCGCGCTCGGCCTTAACTTTTCGGCAATGGTGTTTGCGACGCTTCGCGAGGGCGATCGCCGGGCGGTTGAAGCATTCGAGGTGGCGCTTCAGGCGATCCCCCAGATAGTGGAGGCTCAAAGGCTTTTTGGAGAGCCAGATTACCTTCTCCATGTCGTCACCGGAGACCTGCCAGCGTTCCAGCAGCTTTACGATGAGCGCCTTTCCACGTTGCCTAACGTTCAGCGCCTGACTTCCACCCTGGTGATGAAACGAGTCATTCAAGACCGTTCGCTTCCTCTGTGACTTGAGCAAGTTTCATCGTCGACAGGCGATCCGAAGGCCTCGCCCCTTCGCTAATTACCGTCCGCCACCTTGCGTTCTATCTCCGCTATTTTTCGCCTGAGCTCTTCAGCCTCCAGCTCCCGGGCATGAGTTTGATTTACACCTTCGTTGTCACTGTCGCTGTCCTCAAGCTCTCTTTCGACCACATCGACAGGTTTGCCAGACGTATCGGCAGGCGGGACGTTCGAGGTCGTTTCTGATTTTTCGTCTTTAACACGGTCATCATTGTTCATTTCGCTCACCTCCATTGGCCTACACATTGGATTCAGCGGTATGGAGGGAGTTCGGGTTTTTCAGCCTTTATGACGCGGCTCAATACTTTCCGTTTTCAGTAACGCCTCTCCCTTGCCTTAATGGCATGTCGCAAACGCTCTCTCGCGTGTCGTCCCCGGCCAACCGCGCCAAACACAGGTGCGCTTGGTAATAAGCTTTATTAGGGAATGATCTAGGCAATAGCATTCCAAAAGCGACCCGATTCTTTTCTGTAAGCGACTACGTCGTTTTTTTAATAAATGAATAACCATCTGAATCTAAAGGGAAAATACTAAAAGCTCGGTGAATTTTTATTGTGTTTTCTATGTATACACAAGAAATACAATCTATTGACCACCCCAAAAACCCGTGCGAGTCTGGACTCATCAGTCAGGCGCAACTGACGGCAAAACCACCTCTGGAGGTCGTTTGTGAAAAACGGCAAAACTTGTCTCTACGAAGACTTGAAACGTCAAATTTTGACGATGGAACTCGATCCTGACGAAGCGCTGGATGAAGTCATTCTCAGCGAGCGTTATGGCCTGTCACGCACTCCCGTTCGAGAAGTTTTTCGCCGCCTGGCCGGTGAAGGTTATATCGACATTCGCGAAAATCGCGGTGCTCGAGTTATTCCGATGAATCACTCGACACTGCGAAACTTTTTCCTGGTTGCGCCGATGATGTACGCGGCCATCGGCCGTCTGGCCGTTCAAAACTTCAAGCCACGTCAACTGATCGATTTAAAAGACACGCAATACCGCTTCCGCCATGCCACCACTTCAAGGGATGCGCTGGCGATGGTGGTCGAGAACAATCGCTTCCACGCGATTATGGGTGAGATGGCGGGTAACCAATACCTGCAACCCAGCCTGGAAAGACTGCTTATCGATCACGCTCGAATCGGTAATACCTTTTTCCGGCCTCAGAACGAGGATATGGAACAACGCCTTGATCTGTCCGCCTGCCACCACGATTCATTTATCGAGGCCATTGAGCGTCGCGATGAAGGTGCAGTGGTTGATCTTGTGTTTGAACATTGGGAGCTGTCCCGAGAAAACATGGAAATCTTTATCGCGCCCCAAGGCATCAAGGCGGACGCGCTCGTTGATCTTCCACGTCATTCATCTTCGGAGAAATCGTCTTGAAATTTGAAGGTATTTATACGCCAGCAGTGACTCCGCATAAACCTGATGGGGAGATCGACTGGAGTGTGTACTCGGAAGTTTTGGAGTCGCTGATTGAGGCGAAGGTACACGGCATTATTATCGGCGGCTCGACCGGCGAATATTATGCGCAGACTTCAGAAGAGCGTACTGAGCTTGCCGCGTATGCCAAGGATGTCATCGGTACGCGGGTTCAACTGATCGTCAGTACCGGGGCCATTCGCACTGAAGATGCCGTTCAGTACGCCAAGGATGCCAAAGCGATCAAGGCGGACGCCATTCTCGTCACCAGCCCACCTTACGCGCTGCCGACCTCTCGGGAAAACGCGATCCACGCCCTGACCATCGATCGCGCCGCCAACCTGCCGATCATGCTTTACAACTACCCGGGTCGCATGTGCGTTTCGATGGATGAGGAATACCTCACCCGAGTGAGCGAATCGAAAAACGTCATTGCCATCAAGGAAAGTTCCGGCGACATGGGGCGTGTACATCTGCTCGCTCGCGAGTTTCCGAATATCGCACTGTCATGCGGTTGGGACGACCAAGCGCTCGAGTTTTTTGCCTGGGGCGCCAGGAGTTGGGTCTGTGCAGGGTCCAACTTCCTGCCAAAGGAACACGTAGCGCTTTATGAAGCTTGCGTGATCGAAAAGAACTTCGATAAAGGCCGTCAAATCATGTCGGCGATGATGCCGCTGATGAATGCGTTGGACGGTGGCAAGTTTGTGCAGTCGATCAAATACGGTTGCGAGGTTGCCGGGCTGAAAGTAGGGGATGTGCGGTTACCGCTTCAGCCTCTGGATCCTGAAGAAAAGCAAAGCCTTGAATCCGTCATCGCCGAACTGAAACGCAACGTAGCAAGCATTACTTCGGGAGCCAGCCATGGGTGATCTTCTGAGCAAGGCCGAATATGCCGCGATTGCCAAAGACATTTCGTTGCCATCCAACGCTTTCATCAATGGCGCGTTCAAGCCCGCGATCTCTGGCAAAACGTTTGCCACGAACAATCCGGCGACGGGTGAGTTTTTGACTAACGTCGCTGCCTGTTCGTCCGGGGATGTCGACTTTGCGGTGGCTAATGCCAAAGAGGCTTTTGAGGACGGGCGCTGGAGATCGATTTCTCCCAGGGAGCGCAAAGCTGTTCTGCTGAAGTTCGCGAATTTGCTTGAAACCCATCAACATGAACTGGCAGTTCTCGAGAGCCTCGACAGCGGCAAGCCCGTTAGTGAGTGTCAGTTGGTTGATGTGCCGGACACTATTCACACACTGCGCTGGCACGCGGAACTGATCGACAAGATTTATGACAACACCGCCCCAGTGGGCAGTGACGCGCTGACCATGGTTGTCCGTGAGCCGATTGGCGTGGTGGGCTGCGTATTGCCCTGGAACTTCCCCCTGCTGATGCTGGCCTGGAAAATCGGCCCGGCGCTCGCCGCAGGATGCTCGGTCATCGTCAAACCCGCCGAGCAAACCACGCTGACCACATTGCGAGTCGCGGAGCTGGCGTTTGAAGCCGGTGTGCCCGCCGGTGTACTCAACATCGTGACCGGCACCGGCAAAGAAGTCGGCGAGCCGATTGGCTTGCACAACGACGTCGACATGGTGAGCTTCACTGGCTCTACCGCGACCGGTCGCCGCTTTCTTCACTACGCAGCCGATTCGAACCTGAAACGCATCGTGCTCGAGTGCGGCGGAAAAAACCCTGCTGTGGTGATGGACGATGCCGAAGACCTGGATCTTGTTGCCCAGCATGTCGTCAACGGCGCGTTCTGGAACATGGGCGAAAACTGCTCCGCGACTTCGCGCCTGATCGTCCACGAGTCGGTCAAAGATGAACTGCTGCAGCGCATGGGCGCCTACATCCGCGAATGGAAGATGGGCGACCCGCTGGATCCTCAAAATCGCGTGGGGTCGCTGGTCAGCCCAGAGCATTTCGAAAAAGTGAAGTCGTACCTTGAGCACGCCACCGCCGCAAAGCTTGACGTCGTGTACGGCGGCGCTACCAAAGACGGTGCCTTCGTAGAGCCGACAGTGATTGACGGTGTCGGTCGAGACAGTCGGCTGTTCCAGGAAGAGATCTTCGGCCCGATTCTCTCGGTCACCACCTTCAACACGATCTCTGAAGCCATTGCCTTGGCCAATGACACGGTATACGGCCTGGCCGCCTCTGTTTATACCGGCAGCCTGCGACGGGCAATCAAGTTGTCGCGGGAAATTCGCGCCGGCATCGTCACCGTCAACTGCTTTGGCGAAGGTGATGCCTCGACGCCTTTCGGCGGCTACAAAGAGTCGGGCTTCGGTGGTCGGGACAAATCCATTTTTGCTCACGATCAGTACACCGAAATCAAAACCATCTGGATCGATGTGTCTGATCGGTCGGTTGATGAGACCGAAAAATGAGCACCCATACCATCAAGCGCCTACCGGTCGACACCGGGGTTTCAGGTTGGGAGGCGATTTCCATACGCACGGCTCCTGTCCGCCTGCTTGATGGGAACGTGACGGCGGACTGGCTGATTATCGGTGCAGGCTTTGCCGGTCTCTCCGCCGCTCGCAGGCTATCCCAACTGCACCCAGGCGATAGCATTGCGATCGTTGACGCCCATGAAGTTGCGAAGGGGCCGGCAGGCAGAAACTCTGGCTTCATGATCGACGTGCCGCACAGTCTTTCATCGGGGGAATATTCGGTTGCCGGTGAGTCTGCAACGTCGCAGGAAATCGCCCAGAACCGCTTTGCTATCGCTTTTGCAGCTGAAGCCGCCCGCGAATACGGCATGTCTACCGAGACCTTTGATCCCTCGGGGAAGATAAACGCGGCTGCAACAGAGCGTGGAATGAAGCTCAATGCCAATTTTGCCAAGTCGCTTCAAAGCATTGGTGAACAGTACGAGTTGCTGGACGCCGCGCAGATGCAAGAGATCACCGGTTCCAGCTATTACCACAGCGGGCTGTATACGCCCGGCGCGGTGATGATTCAGCCGGCTCAATACATTAGAGATCTCGCCTTCGGACTGGATAAGAACGTCAGCCTTTATGAACGGTCGCCGATTATCGAGTTGTCCAGAACGGGAAATAGCTGGAAGGCGAAATCTTATCGTGGCGCTGTTAATGCGCCCAAGGTGATTCTCGCAGTCAACGGTCATGTCGAAGACTTCGGCCATTTTCAAGGTCGCCTGCTGCACGTGTTTACCTACGCGTCGATGACGGCTGCTTATAGTCATGATGAGTTTGAAAGAGCGGTGACAGGCAAGGCTCGATGGGCTTTGTTACCAGCGGATCCGATGGGCGCGACCGTTCGCAAAATTTCTTCAAACGGTCTCTCGCGAATCGTCATTCGGACCAAGTTCACCTATGACCCCAGTATTCAAGTGACGCTGAGACGGGTTGCTGCAGTCGCCGAAGAACAACGGCGTTCTCTGGATGCGCGCTTTCCCGAATTGAAATCGACTCCGTTCGAATTCAGTTGGGCTGGGCGCCTTTGCTTGAGCCATAACAGTGCCCCGGCGTTTGGAGAGATAGAAGAAAACCTGTATTCGGCGTGCTGTGAAAATGGGCTGGGAACGGTCAAGAGCACCTTGGCCGGCGTGATGGCAGCTGAGTTAGCCACAGGCTCTCATTCGAGGGTTTTAGAAAGTTTCAGTCGTACTCCAGGGCCGAGCAGGCTTCCGCCAAAGATATTGACGAAGCTGGGTGTCAACTCGGTTATTCGTTGGCAGGCACTGAGAGCAGGGCGAGAGGGCTGAATTGCTTCAAACAACCGGCTTTTATTCTATGAAGGCCTAATCTCTAGTTGTAAACGTAGATCGGAGTTCGCCATGAAACAGATTTGGAAGGCAATCTGCGCTGTCGCTGTGGCTGGCATGATGTGTTTGCCCGTTCACGCAGAAGAAAAAACAATCACCATGGGCACACTTTCATGGGAAGACTTGACGCCCATTACCGGTATAACAAAGAAGGTGCTTGAGGACTCCGGTTATAGCGTAAAAGTCATAGAGTTTTCCGAATGGGGTATTGCTTACGCCGCATTAAGTAAAGGTGATATCCAGGTACTTGCTTCGCAAACCGACTATGCGGCGAACGATTATTGGAACAAGAACAAAAACCGTCTGGAAAAACTCTCCCCGGTTTCTTACGGGCTCTACCAGGGTATTGCAGTACCCAAGTATGTGGATATCGATGCTGTCGAGCAGTTGAATGACAACGCTGAAAAGTTCGGCGGCAAAATCATCGGTATCGAGCCAGGTTCGGGTTTGATGAGCGATGCGACCAATGCGGTCAACGCCTACGGCATCAAGCTGAAATTGCTGGAAGGCAGTACCGCGGCCATGACCGCGGCGTTGAAGTCGGCTGTCGATCGTAAAGAGTGGGTGGCTGTCACCGTTTGGGAACCTTCATGGATGGCGCAAAAGTTTGACCTGAAGTTCCTCAAGGATCCAAAAGGTATTTTCCCTCCACCACAAGGTTATTACTGGATTGGCCACAAAGATTTCTCAAAAGCTTACCCACGCGCGCGTGAAGTTATGGCAAGCGTATATGTACCGATTGCCGATATCACCGCGATAAACGGCGAGGTCAAGGATGGCAAAACCATGGAGCAGGCAATTAAAGGCTGGACAGATAACCATGCCGAGCTTTTGAAACGCTGGGAAAATATAAAGAAATAACGAACGTACTTTTCTCCGCCACTGCCGCCCTTTGATTTAATTAGAGAAACCAGCAAAAACTGGTTCGACGGGTTACGAAATGACAACGGCCAAAATAGACACTAACGAAGTGCTGGTAGATTGCCAGTCAGTCTGGAAAATCTTCGGTAAAGCCGCACCTGCTGCGATGAATGCTGTCGTTCAGCAGGGGCTGACCAAGACCCAGATCCTGCAAAATTACAGCTGCGTAGTCGGGGTCTCCGACGTCAGTCTCCAGGTTCGCCGAGGAGAAATCTTTTGCATCATGGGATTGTCGGGCAGTGGCAAATCTACTCTGATCAGGCTTCTGAACAAACTCATCACACCCAGCGCCGGTAAGGTTCTGGTCAAAGGCAAAGACCTTTCATCCCTGACGCCCGCACAGCTGCGGGAGGTGAGGGCGCGGCATATCGGCATGGTCTTTCAGAGCGTCGCCTTGCTGCCTAACCGCACGGTTCTGGAGAACACGGCGTTCGGCCTGGAAGTGCAGGGCGTGGGCAAGGCCGAGCGTTACAAAGTGGCCGAACAGGCGTTGGCCAAGGTGGGTTTGAGCGATTGGATGTCGCGCTACCCAAGCGAGTTGTCCGGTGGCATGCAACAACGGGTGGGGCTGGCGCGGGCGATCACGGCGGATCCTGAAGTGATCTTGATGGATGAGCCGTTCAGTGCGCTTGACCCCTTGATTCGTCGGCAGTTGCAGGATGAGTTCCGCCAGCTGACCAAGGAGCTTGGCAAGTCCGCGGTATTCATTACTCACGACCTGGACGAGGCGATTCGTATTGGTGACCGCATCGCGATCATGAAAGATGGCGCGATCATTCAGGTGGGTACTGCCGAGGACATTGTCCTTAACCCGGCTGACGACTACGTAGCGGAATTTGTCGCAGGTATTTCCAGATTGCATCTGGTCAAAGCTCAATCGGTCATGACGCCCGTCGAGCCTTACAAGGTTGCGAACCCTGGCTGCGACATCTCCAAGCTGACCAAAACCTCGCCCGACACGGATATCAACGAGCTGATCGGATTGACGATGAAGTCCGACCGCGATGCACTCGCTGTCGTCGATAACGGCGCAGTGGTTGGCGTCATTACGCTGCGTGATCTGCTTCGTGGCGTTCAAGGTATTCCGAATGAGTTCGCGGCCTCGTCAGGCGCCACAGTTCTGGAGGCGTCAACATGAGCACGCCTGACTTTTCCAACCAATTCGATTCGGCCGTCGACTCGAGCCTGGAATGGCTGATGGATAACGGCGAGTTTGTGTTCGACACCGCTAATACGATGCTGAAGGGCGTTTACGAAAGCGTTTTGTGGTGTATTGCCTATCCCCCTTATTACGTCATCGCGATTGTCCTGGCCTTGATCGGCTGGCGGGCGGTTGGCGTTCGATTCGCGATTCTCACAGGCCTGGCGTTGATATTCTGCGACGTCATGGGCTTGTGGCCGGAGACGGTGAGTACCCTTGCCTTGGTACTGACCGCCACAGTGTTGGCACTGGTTGTTGCGATTCCATTGGGTGTGTTGGCCGGTCTTGCGCCGTCATTTGATCGAGTCGTGGATCCGGTTCTGGATCTGATCCAGACCATGCCACCTTACATCTATCTGTTGCCGGCAATTGCGTTGCTCGGCTACGGCCCGGCAACCGCACTGTTGGCGACCTTTATCGTTGCCGTGCCCCCGGCCATGCGGCTGACCTCTCTGGGGATTCGCATGACTCCACAGGAGTTCATCGAACTGGGGGATGCCAGCGGCGTCACCCGGTGGCAGATGTTTTTCAAGATCCGGTTACCGTTCGCCATGCCAAGCATCATGGCCGGTGTTAATCAAAGCCTGATGATGGCATTCGGCATGGTCGTGATCGCCGGCATTGTGGGTTCTGGCGGGTTGGGAGAATCCATCTATGGGGCGGTACGCACACTGGATATCGCCAAGTCGATCAACGCGGCCATTGCCATCGTCATTCTGACCATGATTCTGGATCGGTTGGCGCAGAGTGCTGCACGGTCTCGGATGGGAGAAGCGCAATGACTACAATGGACATCCAATTTTCTCCAGGCGAGTTTCTGGCGCCCGCTGTGGACTGGCTGAACGCTAATTTACACGGGTTGTTCAAGGGCATTAGCCAAGTCATCGAGGCGATACTCGGCTTCGTTGAAACGGCACTGCTTGCTCCCCATCCTTATTTATTCATTGGCCTTGTCGTTGTTGCGGCGTTCTTTTTCGCTAACAAGCGAGTCGCTGTTTTCGCTGCTTTGATGTTGGCTTTTTGCTTGTTCTCTGGCCTCTGGGTCGCTTCCATTCAGACGATTGCGCTGGTATCCGTGGCCGTTTTGATATCGGTCTCCATCGCTTTTCCGCTGGGTGTCCTGGCGGCCCGTGTGAAGCGTGTAGATGAAGCCTTTCTGCCGATTCTTAACATCATGCAGACGGTGCCGCCTTGGGTTTACCTGATCCCCGCGGTGATTCTCTTCAGCCTGGGGCGCGTACCGGCAATCATCGCGACGATTGTGTACGGCATTCCACCAATGCTCAGGTTGACGACCCTTGCCTTCAAGCAACTGCCTAAGGATCTGCTGGAGTTGGGCCAGGCGTCCGGTGCTTCACCAAGGGATATTCTGTTCAAGATAGAACTGCCGACTGCCGCACCCACGCTGTTAGTGGGGCTGAACCAATGCATCCTGATGTCCCTGGCGATGGTGGTGTTGGCAGGTCTGGTGGGGGCGGGTGGTCTTGGGGCTGAAGTGACCCGAGGTCTCTCCAGGATGGAGATGGGATTAGGGCTTCGAGCCGGCTTGGCGATTGTTGCTATTGCTCTGCTGCTGGATCGTCTGTCACGCGGCGCTTTGCAGCGTCATTCCCCAAGCAAACTTCTCTGAAAGGGTTTTCAGCATGCGACATAGCTTTTTCTGCATTGACTCCCATGCGTGCGGAAACCCGGTGCGGGTGGTGGCGGGCGGCGGGCCTTTGTTGCCGTCCGTTTCGATGGCCGAACGACGTGAGATTTTCGTTCGCGATCATGACTGGGTGCGAACCGCATTGATGTTCGAGCCCAGGGGCCACGACATCATGTCTGGTGTGATCATCTATCCGTCCACGCGTGATGATTGTGACTTTGGTGCCTTGTTCATTGAAGTCAGTGGCTGTCTGCCGATGTGTGGGGCAGGCACGATCGGGCTGTCGACCGTGGTCATTGAAGAAGGCCTGGTTACGCCTCGGGAACCCGGCAAACTGGCGATCGAAACGCCGGCCGGACGCGTAGATGTCGACTACACCATGAACGGTGAGTTCGTTGACTCTATTCGTCTGTTCAACGTCGCCAGTTATCTGCACAGCGCCGACGTGGTGGTGGACGTGCCCGGCGTCGGAGAGCTTATTGTGGACATTGCCTTTGGCGGTAATTTCTATGCGGTGGTCGAGCCGCAGGAGAACTGGGCTGGCTTGCAAGGGCTGACCACGGCAGACCTCGTTGGCCTGAGCCAGAAACTGCGCTCGGCGCTGGCAGAAGTCTGTGATCCCGTGCACCCCGAGAACAGCGGGATCAGCGGCGTCCACCATGTCATCTGGTGTGACGACCAACACAGCACCGCAGCCGATGGACGTGGTGCGGTGTTCTACGGCGACAAGGCGATTGATCGGTCTCCGGGTGGCACCGGCACCTCGGCGCGCATGGCCCAACTGTTTGCCAAGGGGCGGTTGCACGTAGGCGATACGTTGCGCAATGAAAGCCTGATAGGGACGATATTCGAAGGGAAAGTCGAAGCATCGGTAAAAGTCGGAACGTTTGACGGTATCAAGCCAAGTATCGGTGGCTGGGCGCAGATCACCGGCCACAACACCATTTTCGTCGATGATAAAGACCCGCTTCGTCACGGCTTTCAACTGGCCTGATCGGTCGCATAATGGTGCTAGGGCTTTTTGAGCTTCTGCAGGTAGCATGACGCTTTACAAGCGCACCAAATGACAGATTGGCTAACGTAACCGAGTGGGTCGAACATTGATCGAACGACGTCAATTCAGCGGAGGCATGAAAGGGAAAAACCTCCGCTATCTGAATGAAAACCCTGGCGAGCCTGCTCGAATGACTCGGGCAGGCTTTTTGCTGCTCGAGCATTTCTCGCTGCCCGCGTTCACGCAAGCGCTGGACACGATTGTCACCGCGAATCTGCTGCGCCCCGGGTTGTTCTCTTCCCGAACGTTCGGCTTGAATGAGGGGGAGGTCATCAGCGATCTGGGCCTGGTCATTCGGCCGGATGCACGTATCGATTCTTCAGCCATTCACAACCTGGACCTGCTGGTCATTTGCGGCGGCTACCGGACAGAACTGAAGGCGACTGATGAGTTCATCAGCCTGTTGCGAGCGGCGGCGGATCAGGGCGTCAGTCTGGCCGGGTTGTGGAATGGTGCATGGTTCCTGGGCAGCGCAGGCTTGCTCGATGGATACCGTTGCGCCATTCACCCCGAACATCGTCCCGCACTCGCGGAAATCTCCAAGTCGACGCATGTCACCAGTGAACCCTATGTGATTGATCGAGACCGGCTCACCGCGTCCAGTCCCTCTGGGGCATTTCATATGGCGTTGGACTGGATCAAGGAACTGCACGATAAAGCCCTGGTCGAGGGTATCGAGGACATTCTTGCTTTCGAGGAGTCTCGTTATCGGCGCATCAAACCGGCTGAAAATATCTGTGTGAGCGCGCCATTGCGAGAGGTGGTCAAGCTGATGGACGCCAACCTCGAAGAGCCTCTGGAGCTGGAGCAACTGGCAGTCTACGCGGGCCGTTCCCGGCGACAACTCGAACGCTTGTTCAAGGAGCAACTCGGGACCACGCCGCAGCGATATTACATGGAGCTGCGCATCACCGAAGCGCGTCGACTCCTTCAGCACACAGAGCTGTCCCAGGTAGACGTGCTGGTTGCCTGTGGCTTTGTGTCGCCCAGTCATTTCAGCAAGTGCTATAGCTCGTACTTCGGCTATAGGCCTTCCAAGGAAAAACGGCTGGTCAAATAGCCGCTTTTTGAGTCCCGGTGAGGATCGCCCGACGGCGCAAAAACTGCCGTCGGGAATGGCCCGGTGGTAGCCGCTCGCTGGAGCCGGGCCACCGGATCAGTCCGCAGATTCAGCGCTTGGCCGCCATCGCGGTAACTTCCACGCGCATACCTTCGACCGCCAGAGAGGCCACGCCAACGGCGGCGCGAACCGGCCAGGGCTTGGTGAAGAAGCGCTTGTAGACTTCGTTGAAAGCGGCGCGATCGGCCATGTCAGTGAGGTAGATGGTCAGATGCAGAATCCGGTCCATCGAACTGCCGGCAAGCTCCAACGCTACCTTGAGCGCTTGCAGAGTGCATTCACTCTGCTCGGTGATGCCACCCAGCTCCAGACTGCCGTCGGCGCGGGTGGGGATTTGAGTGGAGACCAACAGGCCGCCGAAACCGGCGACATCGGAGGAGATGGATTCCGGGTCTGGGTCGGGGAGAAAGGTGATGTCGCGATTTGCCATGAGGGTTCTCGTGCTTGAGGTGGTAAAGGGCGGTTGTGTATGGGGCGGCTGGCAGCAGGCCAGATTAGCCATGCGGCCAGTTTACAGCCCCATCGTCGTGACTCAATGCCAGTCAGTTAAAGCGCGAAACCTGTGGGAGCGGGCTTGCTCGCGAAGGCGATGTGTCAGGCAACATCAATGTTGACTGTGCCG
>NZ_AKJE01000074.1 GCF_000282495.1 Pseudomonas sp. GM79 | reverse complement strand
GTCAGACCGGCAAGATCGTTGCTCCGCAGCTGTACATTGCGGTCGGTATTTCCGGCGCGATCCAGCACCTGGCCGGCATGAAAGACTCCAAAGTGATCGTTGCGATCAACAAGGACGAAGAAGCGCCGATCTTCCAGGTGGCCGATTACGGCCTGGTGGCAGACCTGTTCGAAGCCATCCCCGAGTTCGAGAAGCTGGTCTAATCCGGCGTCTTGACTTATAAAGAGCCCGACCTTTTGGTCGGGCTTTTTTTTGTGCTTCTGTAGGAGCTCCTACGGGCGAAAATATTGGGTTGTAGGGAGTGTTCCCATGGATTTACGCCGCGTGTGTGGCTGGTCATTACTGCTGGGGCTGACGCTGTTGCCGGGGCTATCCATAGCCGCGGGCAAATGTGAGCGCCTGGTGGTGACCGGTAGTCCGGACGCGCCGCCGTATCTGTGGCAAGACCCGCAAAACCCCAAGTACCTGATAGGCGCCAGCGCCGACCTGTTGCAGCAAGTGGCGGGGGAGTTGGGCATCAAGGTCGAACTGCTTTACGCCGGCAAACGCTCCCAGGCCCTGGACGAAGTGCGCAGCGGGCGCATGGACATGCTGGCCGATGCGCCGTTGACGGTCAGTGAGCTGGAAAATCTGGATTACATCCACCCACCGCTGCTGGAGAACGATTACCTGGTCTGGACTCGCAACGACTCGCTACTGGTCTACAACGAAGCCCAGGACCTTCACGGTCATCCCGGCGCCTTGTCGGAAAAGGCTCGGGTAACAACGTCATTTGGCACTTTCGCCGAGCAGCAATTGACTCTGGTTCGCACGCCCAATCTCACCCAGGCCTTTCAGAAGTTGCTGCTGAACGAGGTGGAATTTGTCCTCGCCGGACGCTACTCGGGCATGGCCCTGGTGCAAACGCTGGGGATGGCCAATGACTTGATGGCCCACCCACACCCCATCGACAAACCGGGCCTGTATCTTGCGGTTTCCCATAACTCTGCCTGCAACGATCCCTGGTTGCGCGGACAGCTGGCCAAAAAGATGACAGAATTGCCCGCGTCCGGACTGACAGAAGCTGCGCTGCTGCGCAATATCGAGCGTTGGAAAGCGCAACGCTCACAACCGCAGCCACAACCTGTCAGTACCCCAAAACAGTAGGGATTTTTAGTGAGTATTCGACCTCTTTTCGCTGCCCTGGCCGTTCTGGCTCTGGCGGGTTGTGCAGCCGATCCGGCGCCGAATGAACAAATACGCCTGACCGAACAGGCCCTCGAACAAGCCAAGGCCGTGGGTGCTACCGCCGACGAAGTGCCAGAGCTGAAACTGGCTGAAGACAAGTTCAAGCGTGCCAAGGGCAACATGGCCGACCAGTCCTTCAAGAATGCGCGCATGCGGGCCGAGCAGGCCGAGCTGGACGCGCGACTGGCCGAAGCCCGGGTTCTGACCCTCAAGAGTGAGGAGCAGTTGAACGTGCTCAATACCCGCATCACTCGTCTGCGCAAGCAACTGGGAGATGCCCAATGAGCCTGAAAACCAAAGCACTCGGCGGCTTGATCCTGGCCGGTTGCGCAAGCCTTTATGGTTGCGCTGGTCAACACAGCGAAGCCGCAATCCAGCAGGCCGGCACTGACTTTCAGAAGGTCAAGGAAGACTCCAATGTGCTGCGCATTGCGCCCAAAGACGTGATCCGTGCCGGCGAGTCGCTGGCACGCGCCGATCGTCTGTCCAGCTACTGGGGCAGCGGTTCGGACGTTGTGCATTACGCCTACCTGAGCCGGCGCTACAGCGAAATCGCCCGGGAACACACCAATCAAGTGCTCAACGAGGAACGCGCGGCGAAGCTCGAACTCGAGCGTCAGCGCCTGCAACTGGCCCTGCGTGAGTCCAAGTTGCTCAGCGTGCAGCAACAGGGCAAGTGGCTCGAAGAGCAGATCGTGGCGTTGGCGACTACCCAAACCGACCGTGGTCTGGTGATGACTCTGGGCGATGTGCTGTTCGATACCGGTGAAGCAGAGCTGAAAAGCTCGGCAAACCGCGTGGTGCTGAAGATCGTCCAGTTCTTGCAGCTCAACCCCAAGCGCGTGGTGCGGATCGAAGGCTACACCGACAGCACTGGCGGTAAACAGGAAAACCTCAAGCTGTCCCGCGACCGTGCGCAATCGGTGGCTGACGTACTGATGGACCTGGGCATCGACGACAAACGTATCAAAGTCGAAGGCTACGGCGATGAATACCCGGTGGACGTGAACGCCTCAGAGCGTGGTCGTGCGCAGAATCGTCGGGTGGAAATTGTGTTCTCCGATGAAAAAGGCCAGCTCGGCGCCGCCCGTTAAGGGTTATTGGAAAAGGTAGTTTGCGAAAGCGAATGACGCCCGAAATCCTGTAGGAGCTGTCGAGTGAAACGAGGCTGCGATCTTTTGATCTTTCGCTTGGGACTCAAGTGGACCTGGAAAGATCGCAGCCTCGTTTCACTCGACAGCTCCTACGGTTCCTACGGTTCCTACGGTTCCTACGGTTCCTACGGTTCCTACGGTTCCT
>NZ_AKJE01000073.1 GCF_000282495.1 Pseudomonas sp. GM79 | reverse complement strand
GGCGTTGGTCAGGGTCGCGGTGTAAACGATCGAACCGCCTTCGGCGACCGAGTCAGCCGCCGAAAGGCTGAGGGTAGTGGTGTCCTGGGTATCAGTCACCGATGTGTCCGCCGACTTGCCGTCGACTTCCAGCTTCTCGTAGTTGCCGCCTTTGGCATCGTCGATCTTGACGCTCAGCGAGCCGCCGCCAGCCAGGGCATCGTTTGGCGCAACGAAGTTGACAGAACCGCTGCTCGAGCCAACCGGAATGGTGATGGTCTGACCGTTGGACAGGGTGACAACCATTGGCGAGCCGGTGACTGGTGCGCTGACGGATGCGGTGTAAACCACGGTGCCGCCTTCGGCGACGCTCGAAGTGGCAGTCAGCGAAACGATGCTGGCATCGATGGTGTCATTGACGGTGGTCACCGCCGGGGTATCACTGGCGACCAGGTTCTCGAAGTTGCCACCAGTCGCGTCTTTGATCGTCGCTTCGACGGTGCCGGTGTCTTTGTAGACATCGTCCTTCGGTGCATCGACAGTCACAGAGCCGGTGGTTTTGCCCGCTTCGATAGTGATCACGGCGCCGTTCGACAGGGTCACGGTGACTGGTGTGCCGGCGGCATTGGTCAGGGTTGCCGTGT
>NZ_AKJE01000072.1 GCF_000282495.1 Pseudomonas sp. GM79 | reverse complement strand
GAGCCTTCATCTGCAACGACTCATGATGATCCAGCACCCGCTCCACCAACAACTGCACGCCATCTGCCAGACGGCTGAGCGCCAAGGCTACAGAGCGGCGTGAGCCTTCCACATCGTCCGCCAGATCGGTAGCAATGGCGCTGATGGACAGCAGGTCTTCGGAGGCATTGGCCAGAAGGGCTTCGGTGTCGATATCGGGGCAGACGGCGAAGAGCTGGGATTTACGGCGTTTGGCCGGTTTTTCATGGAGTGGGGGGAAGTAATGGGAGAAGGCGCGGTCAGCGGCTTCCTTCATTTTTTCTGCATCGAGGGATGCTTGGGAATCGACGTCGGTTTCCGGGGGGTTGGGAGTAGCTTTGAACATAGTGAAGCTCCATTTAATGAGTTTCAGCTGCTCCATCGGGTTCCAATCGAAGGGGTGGCAGCTGTACGCGGGCTGGAACCCGGGCAAACGGACAAAACCCGACAGACACTAAGGTCTCCCGCGCACAGCCGCCATAACGGAGTGCACACATTAAAGGTGCGCAAGCATACGTTATGAAAGGCGCTTTTGCCTCGTTAACACCACGGGGTTCCAATCCCGGTCGCTGAGTTTGCAGCGACCCCCAAACGATAAAGACCAACGCAAAACCGCACCAGTCAGCGGGTTCCGGCATTGCTGTAGGCAGCGACGCCAGACTGCGTAGCCTCACACCGTTCATGCGGACAAACTTTTAAACACAAAACCTCAAGCTGTCGGGTCCTGTGGTGAGCCACAAAGGTATCTGCGCCAGGTTGAAGATTCC
>NZ_AKJE01000071.1 GCF_000282495.1 Pseudomonas sp. GM79 | reverse complement strand
GATCGGACTTGGCCAGTTCTTCGCCAACGAAGCTCGAAGTGCCAGCGTCGTGAGCAGCCGCAACCGCTTCAACGGCAGCCGAACCACCTTCAGCGGCAACCGGGTCGAAACCGGTGGCACGCACGGTGATCACTTTGACCGCAGCGTTCGACTGAACGGTAGCGATGGCGTTACCGGCGTAGATCGGGCGCTTGAAGGTGTCAGCGCTTTCGACCGAGATGATCTCGGAGATCTGGTCAACGTCCAGGTTTGCGGCAACGCGCGGCAGGATGTTTTTACCGTTGGAGGTGGCGGCAGCCAGAATGTGGCTGTAGCCCTTGCCCAACTCGGCTACCAGCGGCGCAACGTTTTCCGGCAACTGGTGAGCGTAAGCGGCGTTGTCGGCCACCAGCACTTTGGCCACACCAGCGATTTTCGCCGCGGCTTCAGCCACGGCGCCAGCGCCCTGACCTGCAACCAGAACGTGGATATCACCACCGATCTTGGCGGCAGCAGCCACAGTGTTCAGCGTGGCCGGGGCCAGTACTTTGTTGTCGTGTTCAGCAATAACCAAGATAGTCATTTAGATTACCTTCGCTTCGTTTTTCAGTTTCTCGACCAGTTCAGCCACCGACTTGACCTTGATACCCGCGCTGCGTGCAGCCGGCGCTTCGACTTTCAGGGTCTTGTTGGTGGAGGCGGTGGAAACGCCCAAAGCGTCCGGAGGCAGCACTTCGAGAGGCTTCTTCTTGGCTTTCATGATGTTTGGCAGAGACGCGTAGCGCGGCTCGTTCAAACGCAGGTCGGTGGTGACGATGGCCGGCAGTTTCAGGGAAACCGTCTGCGCACCGCCGTCGATTTCGCGGGTCACAGCAACGCTGTCGCCGGACACTTCGACTTTCGAAGCGAAGGTGCCCTGACCGTAGCCGCTCAATGCAGCGAGCATCTGGCCAGTCTGGTTGTTGTCGCTATCGATGGCTTGTTTGCCGAGGATCACCAGCTGAGGCTGTTCCTTGTCGACAACAGCTTTCAACAACTTGGC
>NZ_AKJE01000070.1 GCF_000282495.1 Pseudomonas sp. GM79 | reverse complement strand
GATCGGACTTGGCCAGTTCTTCACCTACGAAGGTGGAAATACCCGCATCGTGAGCAGCCGCAACCGCTTCAACGGCCGCCGAACCACCTTCAGCTGCAACCGGGTCGAAACCGGTGGCACGCACGGTGATCACTTTGACCGCAGCGTTGGACTGTACGGTAGCGATGGCGTTACCGGCGTAGATCGGGCGCTTGAAGGTGTCGTCGCTTTCGACCGAGGTGATCTCGGAGATCTGGTCAGCGTCCAGCTGAGCGGCAACGCGTGGCAGGATGTTTTTGCCGTTGGAGGTAGCCGAGGCCAGCACATGGCTGTAAATCGTGCGCTGCTCGATAACCAGACCTGCTACTAACGGGGCAACGTTTTCCGGCAGTTGATACGCGTAGGCAGCGTTGTCGGCCACCAACACTTTCGCCACGCCAGCGATTTTCGCGGCGGCTTCAGCTACGGACCCTACGAAGGCGCCAGCCACCAGCACATGGATATCACCACCGATCTTGGCGGCAGCCGCCACAGTGTTCAGCGTGGCCGGGGCCAGCACTTTGTTGTCCTGCGCGTCTTTGGAATAGTCAGCAATCACCAGGATCGTCATTCAGATCACCTTCGCTTCGTTCTTCAGTTTCTCGACCAGTTCAG
>NZ_AKJE01000069.1 GCF_000282495.1 Pseudomonas sp. GM79 | reverse complement strand
GCGAAGGCGGTGTGTCAGTCGATACCCAAGGTGACTGACACACCGCCTTCGCGAGCAAGCCCGCTCCCACATTTGAACTTCATCGTTGGTTAGAGGGTGAAATCACCCTCGGCCGCCAACTCGCTCAGCGGCCGACGCGGGCTTGGCTCTTCGCGCGCTTGCAGGTACTCGGCCAGCGTCGCCTTGTCGCCCAGCTTGCCGATCGCCACCGCCGCGTGCAGCGCATAGCCCTCAGGAATATTCAGCTCTTTGCGGGTCAGCTCCTGATCGAAACCGGCCATGCCGTGGGTGTGCCAGCCACTGATGCTCGCTTGCAGCGCCAGGTGGCCCCAGGCCGAACCGGTGTCGAAGGTGTGCCATAGCGCCGGTGTTTCTTCAGTGGCGCCAGGTACCGCGAAGGTGGTTTTCGAGACGACGATCACCAGCGCCGAGGCGTGCTGCGCCCAGCTGCGGTTGAACTCGTTCAGCAGACCCAGATAACGCTCCCAGTTCGGCGTGTCGCGACGCGCATAGAGAAACCGCCAAGGCTGCGAGTTGTACGCCGATGGCGCCCAGCGCGCGGCTTCGAAGAAGCTCAGCAGGGTCTCGACGGGAATGGTTTCGCCGGTGAACGCGCGGGGCGACCAGCGATCAGTGAACTGAGGGTGAATGGCGTAGTCGGCAACGCGTGGATTAGCACTCATCAAGAGATTCCTTTACGTTTGAAAGTGAGGGTCGTCTGAAACCTGCGGGCGCAGTTGAGCTGAGCGATGAGGTTTTTCGAGAGCCTGGGTAGTTCACCTGAATGCAACGCGGTTGAGCGTTAATGGCATTTGAGCATGGCTCCTTGCGATGGCAAAGCTACTTGGGGGCGCTATAACTGACAAGTTCCGTTGTACCGGCAGTCGCCAATGCTTGGCCCGCCGGTGCCTTGGTACTAGACTGGCGGCCTTTTCACCACCTGATGTTGATGCTTGAGCCATGGCCGCCAAAGTCGAACCGTTCTGGATACGCAAAACCCTCGATCAACTCGATCAAGAGGAATGGGAATCGCTGTGCGATGGCTGTGGCCTGTGCTGCCTGCAAAAACTCGAGGACGAAGACGACAACTCCGTGTACTACACGCGTATCGCCTGCAAACTGCTGGACCTCAAAACCTGTCAGTGTACCGATTACCCCAACCGTCGCGACTCGGTGCCCGATTGCATTCAGCTCACGCCGGGCAAGGCCGATGAGTTCAAATGGCTGCCGCCGACCTGCGGTTATCGACTGGTCAGCGAAGGCAAGGATTTGCCGCTCTGGCATCACCTTGTGTGCGGTGATCGCGAGGCGGTGCATCACGAACGTATTTCCCAGTCCGGGCGTATGCTCGCCGAGGGCAGCGTGGCTGAAGAGGATTGGGAAGACCATCTGATTTTTCGCGCGGGTTAATTCCCACTGCTTTGTGGCGAGGGCGCTTGCTCCCGCTTGAGTGCGTAGCACTCACAAAATCAGCAGTGATTAGAAGAATTTGGGGCTGCTATGCAGCCCGGCGCGAGCAAGCTCGCTCGCCACACTAGGAGTGTGTATGGCTGTGGGAGTGCGGCTGGCGTTGACTGTCGGGCTGCTGGCCCTGAGTTTGCCGGTGTGGGCGGCGAAGAAAGTCGATCTGGATTATCACGTGCGCCTGCTGCCGCAAAGCGATCAGGCCGAAGTGCGCCTGACCCTGGCCCAGGGCTCGGCGGTGCGCAGTCTGGATTTCGACTTGGGCGAGGGCAGTCACTACAGTGATTTTAAGGCTGATGGCCAATGGCAACTCACCCCCGGCAAACAGGCCCGTGGTGTCTGGCGCCCGGCCGCCGACAAGGCCAGCCTGACCTACCGCGTGCGCATTAGCCATGGGCGCAAGAGCGGCAGCTTCGATACCCGCATGACGCCGAACTGGGCGCTGATGCGTGGCGATGACCTGGTGCCTGCGGCCAAACTCGATCAGCAGGACGGCATCGAACTGGTTTCACGCCTTGAATTCGAATTACCCACCGGTTGGAAAAGCGTCGAAACCGCTTGGCCGCGGATTGGCAAGAACAGGTTCCGGATCGACAATGCCTCGCGTCTGTTCGACCGTCCCACTGGCTGGATGCTCGCCGGCCATCTCGGCAGTCGTCGTGCGCGGCTGGGGGAAACCGAAGTCACCGTCGCCTCGCCTCAAGGTCAGGGCATGCATCGCATGGATGTGCTGACGCTGCTGACCTTTGTCTGGCCGCAAGTGCAGGCAGTTTTTCCGCGTCACCCCAGCAAACTGCTGATTGTCGGCGCCAACGACCCGATGTGGCGCGGTAGCTTGGGCGCCCATGAATCGATCTACCTCAATAGCCGTCTGCCGCTGGTCAGTGAAAGCGGCACCAGTGCCTTGGTGCGCGAATTGGCTCAGGTGTTCGCGCGGATCAACGACAGCCAGCGCAGCGACTGGATCAGCGAAGGGTTTGCTGAGTATTACGCCATCGAACTGGTGCGCCGCGCAGGCGGGATGAGTGATGAGCGGTATGAGAGCCTGCAAAGCAAATTGACCAAAGCCAGCCAAAAAGTCACGACGTTGCGCGGTGAACAGATCAACCCGGCGCAGGTGGCCAAAGCGGTGGTGTTGTTACAGGAACTGGACCGCGAGATTCGCCTGAAAACCCGCAACAAGCGCTCGCTCGATGATGTGCTGCGTGGGGCGATGCATTTGGAAAGTGTGGACACCAAGGAATTCATTCAGCTCGCGCAAAGCGTTATTGGCGAGTCTTCCAAGGTGCTCGATACCGGGTTGCTTCAGTAGCACCGCCTTCGCGGGCAAGCCCGCTCCCACAGTAATTGGCGGTGTTCACACATGTTGTGTACGCCAAAAATCCTGTGGGAGCGGGCTTGCCCGCGAAGAGGCACTGAGCCTCTGCATCGATTCCGGATCAGACCCCAGCCTTCGGCGAGTTCAACGAATCATTTCCCGTCACGGTCGCCGTGCTGGTCGCTGCTTCTGCATTGGCTTTCATGCGGGCCAGCTCATCCCCGGCGCGCTCGATCCTCGCGCGTGCGTTTTCCATGTCCTGACGGTTCTTTTCCAACAGTCTTTTCGCCGAGCAATGCCCAGTGATTCCCCGGGCCAGGGCCATGCCGCCAATGGCTATTTCAATCAATCCGAACACGCCGCCGCGTCGCAGACCTTTGCTTAGCATGACCACACCACCCGCCAGGGAGCCGGCGCGTTCCCAACCATGAACGTTCTGTTCGGAAGGGCTCTGGAACGGGGTGGTTTCGATACGTTCTACAGGATTGAACTCGCGCATGATCGGTCTCCAGGCAGGGAAGGGTTGCTTCAGCAATAGATATTTAGCTGACTGCCTGGGCGAACGGCTTGTTCCATTGAATATGCGGCACTTCAGCGGAATTTCGGCCCCGAGCGGGTGTTGTTGCCCTTGGCCATACGGTCGTACAGCACAACGTTGACGGTGGCCGCCAGGTTCATGCAGCCGGTGGTCGGGATGTAGACCACGTCTTCGCACCAGTCGCGGATTTCTTTATCCAGCGAACCGTCTTCGGGGCCGAAGATGTAGAGGGCGCGATCCGGGTGCGTGTATTCCGGCAGCGAGCGGGCGCCGTCGACCAGTTCCACGGCGACCGGGACACAGCCTAAGGGCAGGATTTTCTTCAGGTCGTCGATGCCGATCAGCGGGATATCGTAGTGGACTCGCTTGGTGTCGGTGACGAAATCGGCGGCGCGTTCATAGCGCTTGCCGGTGTAAAAAACCGACGCCACGCCATAGCAGCCGGCGGCGCGCATGACCGAACCGAC
Source organism: Pseudomonas sp. GM79 (assembly GCF_000282495.1). Classification (GTDB taxonomy): domain Bacteria; phylum Pseudomonadota; class Gammaproteobacteria; order Pseudomonadales; family Pseudomonadaceae; genus Aquipseudomonas. The sequence continues at coordinate 1,849 of NZ_AKJE01000069.1, read as the reverse complement.
GTTCTCCGGTGATTTGGGATTATACAAACCAATGCAGCTGTACCGTTTGTCTGCCACGAGCGGGGTGCCTTCGGGGAAAAAACGGCGATTATACGGGGATTGGGGGAGGGTGGTCAGATTGTAGATTGGTGGTGATTGTTCGATCGCTTTCGCGAGCAAGCCCGCTCCCACATTGGATCTCGGGTGTTCACAAATATTATGTTCACCCGAGATCCAATGTGGGAGCGGGCTTGCTCGCGAAGGGGCCAGCGCAGGCACCGAAGATCTTTAATCTTCTTTCTTCATCAACCCCGCCAACGCCGCAAACGGGTTGTGCGTCGCCTTGGCAATCTTCGGCGTACTCAGCGAGCCTTCGTCGAAATACTGCTGATCGGTATACCGTGAGTGCTCGTTATCGTGGCAATACAGGCACAACAGTTCCCAGTTCGAACCATCCTGAGGGTTGTTGTCGTGGTTGTGGTCGCGGTGATGCACGGTCAGTTCGCTCAGGCGTTTGCCGGAGAATTCACGGGCGCAGCGGCCGCACACGTGCGGGTACATCTTCAGGGCCTTGTCGCGGTAACCCATTTCCTTGTCGCGCTGGTTATCGGCGAGGATGCGGTCCAGCTTCGATGTGTTGGTTGGGGTGGACGAACTCATGGGTTCACCTTTGTAAAAAGACTAATGACGGTTATGACGTGAGTGTAGGGCCTGTCATCACTTATTTACTAGGCCGCGCCACAGCAGACCGGCCCTTCGGGTTGTGCCTGAAAACGAGCCAGGCTGCGTTGCAGTCCTTGGCAAGGGAGCGACCATTACCAGCGGACTGCGCCTTGCCTGGCTCGTTTTCAGGCGCAACGCGGCCTAGTAAATAAGTGATGACAGGCCCACGCTCAGCCCTTGAGCTTCTCGGCAATCCAGATGGTGTGGCGGGTGCCCTTGTTGCCATGGGCGAAGACTTGCACTTCCTCGGCCTTGAAGCCGGCCTTTTTCAGCTTGTCGGAAAACTGCCGGTCGGCGCTGGCCGACCACACCGCCAGCACGCCTTTTGGCCGCAAGGCCTTGGCACACGCGCTCAGGCCACCGGCGGAGTAGAGCCAGCTGTTGGCCTTCTGGGTCAGACCTTCGGGGCCGTTGTCGACGTCGAGCATGATCGCATCGAAACCTTGTGGCTCGGCTTGCAGCACCTTGGCCACGTCTTCCATACGGATCACCGTGCGCGGGTCGAGCAGCGGGTTGCCGGCTTTTTCGCCCAGCGGCCCGCGATTCCACTCCACCACGCCGGGCACCAATTCGGCGACCACCACTTCAGCCGTCTTGCCCAAATGCTTGAGCGCCGAGGCGAGGGTGAAGCCCATGCCCAGGCCACCGATCAATACTCGCGAATTCGGCCGGCCGGCGACCTTGCGGCAGGGAATTTCGGCCAGGGCATCTTCGGAGCCGTGCATGCGAGTATTCATCAACTGCCCGCCGTCACCACCCTGAATCTTGATAACGAAGTCCTCGCCGTATTCGAACAGGCACAGGGCACCGCCGTTTTCAGGGATGGGGGTGGTGTCGAGCAGAACGAAACGTTTCATGGGGCGCTCTTGAGGAGAAATTGACAGATGGAGGAAGGCAAACGCGCGCAGTTGGGAGTAGCCTGCAAAAAGACCACAAGGCCAACGGAGCCATTGATGAAGCGCACCATTCTAACGGTCATTGCCCTGGCCGCGCTCTCGATAACTGCAGTGCAGGCCCAAGAGCTGCAAACCATCCCCACCAGTCCCGCGCCGATACCCGGTTCACCCGGCACCGCCACTCCGACACCGTATCCGCAGATCACCCCGACCAGCGTGCCCAAGGCCGGTACCGGCAGGGGCGGGCCACC